>JAEZWQ010000014.1 GCA_023420085.1 Bacillota bacterium | reverse complement strand
TAGATACAGACTTAGAAAAGATACCAGAGCATTTAAAAAATACAGAAGATCCCCTACTCGACTTCAATAAGAAAGTTGTAGACGCAACAGTGCCATATACTGTTGCCTATAAACCTAATATTGCATTTTATGAGGCATTGGGTTCATACGGCATTAGTGCTCTGAAAGAAACTATTTCGTATATAAAAACGAATTACCCCGAGGTATTTGTTATACTCGATGCCAAACGAGGAGATATTGGTAACACGTCGGATATGTACGCAAAATCGGCATTCGACTTTTTTAAGGCAGATGCGATTACAGTTGCCCCTTATATGGGCTCCGATAGTGTTATACCCTTTTTACAATACCCCGAGAAATGGGTTGTTCTATTGGCCTTAACCTCCAATAAGGGAAGTGAAGATTTTCAACACTTGATAGTAAACCCCGAAACAGGCGAAAGGCTATTTGAACGAACCATAAGAACAGCATTAACATGGGGAGATGATAATAACCTTATGTTTGTTGTTGGAGCAACCCAGTCTAAATACATTGAAGCTATTAGAGATATTGCCCCAAAGAGTTTTCTTTTAGTGCCTGGTATTGGAGCACAGGGAGGTGATTTTGAAGAGGTTTGTAAGTATGGGATGAATGAGGATTGTGGTTTACTCGTGAACGTTTCACGGTCCTTGATTTATTGTGATTCCAGTACCCTTTTTGAGGAAAAAATAGTTGAACAAGCCCGATTGTTACAGATAAAAATGGAAACAGCTTTACGCGAACAAGGCTTCTCTGATTCTCAATAGTTTAAGTTAGCAATGAAATTTACAGCAGCACAAATAGCAGACTACTTAGGAGGGACAGTAGAAGGAAATCCGGAAGTAGAGCTTACAGGTTTTGGGAAGATAGAAAATGGCTCCCCTACCCACCTTTCTTTTCTGTCCAATATGAAATATGAGCCTTGGCTCTATACTACTCATTGTGGGGCTGTCTTGGTAAATAAGGACTTTGTCCCCAAGAAGGAATATAACACTACGCTTATACGTGTTGAAAATGCTTATGAGTGCTTAGCAAAACTCCTACAGTTAAAAGACACTACCCTAAAACCCAAGCCGGGAATTTGTTCCAGTGCGATAATTTCGCCATCGGCCCAAGTTGATAGTACCGCGTATATTGGCGAGTATGTGGTGATTGGAGAAGGGGCACAAGTACGTTCTGGAGCCGTAGTTATGCCGTTTACTTATATTGGCGACAACTGTATTATTGGAGAAAACACAACCATATATACGCATGTAACAATATGCCCAGAGTGCATTGTTGGAAGCAACTGTATTATTCATTCGGGAGCAGTTATAGGTGCCGATGGGTTTGGTTTTGCTATTTCCGAAGAGGGCTTTCAAAAGATTCCTCAAACTGGCAATGTTGTAATTGAAGATAACGTGGAAATAGGTGCTAATACATGTATAGACAGAGCGTCCTTAGGCTCAACTATCATACATAAAGGCGTAAAGCTGGACAACTTAGTACAAATAGCGCATAATTCCGAGGTTGGAGAGCATACCGTTATTGCTGCTCAGTGTGGCATAGCCGGTAGCGTACAAATAGGAAAATGGAACCAATTGGCCGGACAAGTTGGCGTGGCAGGCCATACCCATACTGCGGATCGTGTAACATTAGCGGCCCAAACTGGTATTATTAGTAGTGTAGTTGATGAAGGTGTAGTTTTATTTGGCTCACCTGCCCAACCCATAAAAGCGGCCATGAAGTCGATGGCAATTCATAGGCGCCTTCCTGAGTTATACAAGCAAATCTGTCAACTCGAAAATAAAGTCAAACAACTCGAAGAGCATTTGGGACTTATTTCCGAGGAAAAGACAACGCACCAAACCAATAGTTCAAAGTGATATAATATGGATAAACAACACACCTTAGCACAATCTTTTTCTTTATCTGGGAAAGGGCTACATACAGGGCTCAATATTCATATTACATTCAAACCAGCCTCGGAGGGATATGGAATCCAAATAACACGTGTGGACCTTCCAGACAAACCAACAATACCAGCTTTAGCAGAATTTGTATCCAAGACGCAACGCGGGACTGTTATTAGCAAAGGAGACTGCCAGATTTCTACCATTGAACATGCCATGGCTGCTCTTTATGCTCAGGGTATAGATAATTGCAATATTGAGGTTGACGCTCCTGAATTCCCAATTTTAGATGGTAGTGCAATACAATATATTCGCGAAATACAGCGAGTTGGAATTGTTGAACAAGATCTGCCTCGGGACCTATACATAGTAAAGAAAAAAATAGAGGTTAGAAATCCAGAAACAGGAAGTTCTATAACACTGTTGCCCGACGAAGATTTTGGAGTTAACGTGTTAATTTCCTTCGACTCCCCAATACTAACCAACCAATATGCAAGTTTGGAATCGCTTGGTGATTTTACAACCGAAATAGCAGCAGCTCGTACGTTTGTCTTTGTTAAAGAAATAGAGCAATTGGTTGAACATGGGCTAATTAAGGGCGGTGATTTAGATAATGCAATTGTGATATATGATAAGGTAATACCCCAAGAAAAACTAAATCTTATAGCCCAAACAATGGGGGTAGAATGTAAACCCGCAGACCAGCTGGGATACATCAACAATATACCCTTAGTTTTTGACAATGAGCCAGCTCGACATAAACTGCTCGACTTAATTGGAGATTTGTCACTTATAGGGCGTCGTATCCAAGGTAGAATTATAGCCACCTGCCCAGGGCATCATATTAATACCCAATTGGCCCAGATTATTAGAAAAGATATCCGCCTAAACGAAAGTCAAGCACCGCACTATGACCCTAATGCATTACCCCGCTTGGATATCAATCAAATAAAAAAGTTACTGCCTCACAGATACCCAATATTATTGGTAGATAAAATACTGGAAATTGGGCAACTACACGTTGTTGGCGTTAAAAATGTAACACATAACGAGCCTTTCTTCAATGGACATTTCCCCGATGAGCCTGTGATGCCAGGGGTTTTGCAAGTTGAGGCAATGGCTCAGGTTGGAGGAATCTTGATACTAAATCAGCTCTCTAATCCTGAAGAATACTCCACCTACTTTATGAAGATAGATAATGTAAAGTTTCGGCAAAAAGTTGTTCCAGGAGACACACTTCTATTTAAGGTGACGTTAACGACTCCGTTAAAGAGAGGTATTGCCAACATGAGAGGACTTGCATTTGTTGGAGAAAAGTTGGTGTGTGAGTGTGAGTTTATGGCTCAAATCATTAAAAACAAACAACAATCCGAATCTTAAAATGCACGATATGCAACAGAATATACACCCTCAGGCCATAGTACATCCCCAAGCAATATTAGGCGAAAATACTGTTGTGGATGCGTTTGCTATTATAGAAGACAATGTTGTAATAGGCTCAAATACCCATATTCACAGTGGAGCTATAATTCGCTCGGGAGCAAGAATTGGAAATGATTGCAATATACATCCTTATGCAGTTATATCGGGAATACCTCAGGACCTTAAGTTTATTGGCGAAGAGTCTACTGCTATAATTGGAGACCGAACAGTGGTCCGAGAGTATGCCACAGTAAATAGAGGCACAATGTCCAAAGGCCTTACATCAATAGGGGCAGATTGCCTACTGATGGCCTATTCCCATGTTGCACACGATTGTGAAATAGGGAATCATGTTATCATTGGGAATACTTGCCAAGTAGCTGGAGAGGTTATTGTGGACGATTATGCAA
>JAEZWQ010000006.1 GCA_023420085.1 Bacillota bacterium | reverse complement strand
TCCTCGGCATGCCCCACGGCAAGCGGTTTACCACGCAATTCAGGATGATCCCTTTGCTCCACAGAAGCATAAAAGGCATCCATATCGATATGTATTATCTTTTTCAAGTAACCTTTTATATTTTTTGCTATATTTGCAGATGTAATTATAAACACAAAGATAATATGAAAGCTGCAATTTACATCAGAATAAGTACTAAAAAACAAAATACAGATAGGCAATATGAGGAACTAAAATCTTATGCTAATAGTATGGGATATACAATTGTAGAAAGTTATGAAGACCAAATATCAGGCTTTAAAGATGAAGAAGAACGCCATGATTTAAATAGATTAAAAGAAGATGCAAAAACAGAAAAATTTGATATAATACTATTTTCCGAGTTATCACGATTATCACGCAAGACTACAAATATATTGGAGCTTATTTCATATTTTAGAGATGATTGCAAAAAGAGTTTATATTTTCAAAAACAAAATCTCAATGTCACAACAGATAAAAGTGATTTAGGTTCTGAATTACAACTAAATATTTTAGCAACTATAGGAAGTTATGAAATAGAATTATCAACAGAAAGACAAATGGGCGGAAAAATACAAAAGGTAAAAAAACAATGTTGGACACATGGAAGCCGCCCATACGGATATAATATAGATGAAAATAAATATCTTCATATTAATGAAGAAGAAGCTACTATTATAAGAGAAATATATGCTTACTATTTAAACAATATGACCTCTGTACAAATAGCACATTTACTAAATTCACGCAATATATATGCACCTGCAACAAAGAATAAGAAACAAAATTTATGGCATCCAAATTCAGTTTGTCAGATATTACGTGCAAAAAGAAATATAGGTATATTTGAGGCAACATATCATGAGCCTGACCCTAAGAATAAAGATAAAATAAGAAAAAGAAAAAATAGAAAGATAGTTGAAGAAATTAAATATACTAATAAAGCATTAGCTATAGTTAGTGATGATATTTTTTATAGTGCTAATGAAAAGATAGATAAAAATATAAAGAATAAGGATACAGCAAAAAAGAATATATCATTATTAAAAGGTTTACTTACTTGTGGGCATTGTGGAAGTAATTTCTTTTATAAGAAATCAGGAAGAGACAAAGATTTTTCTTATGTATGTTACGGCTCACGATATTCATTTTCAATTGGGAAAAAGAAATGTATCAATCCAATAACAATTAATGCACCAAAAATAGACGGATTGATTATATATATGGCAAAATCTCGATTATTAATGAGAAGACTTATAGAAAATAGTGATATTAATATTAAATCAAAAGAAGAGCAATTGCAGAAAAATGAAGAAATAATATTATTGCAAAATCTATCAATAAAGAAAATTAATGAGGAATTTAATCAATACATAAAAAAAGCTATTAAATATGGTATTGATGATAATATAACCGAAAAAGAACATCAACGTATAAAAAAACAAATAAGGCAAATTGAAGAAAATATAGAACGTATCAAAAAAGAGAATTATTCATTAAATAAGCAGATTAAAATATTATCAAAGGATAAATGTATAACTGATGAAATGTATAATGGGATGCAGCTAAATGAAATGAAAGAACTATTTGAAGAATATATTGAAAAAATAGTATTATATAATACTACGCAATGGGTGATAGTAAATGTATGCTATTTTGATGGAAGTAATGAGTTTTCATTTTTGAGAAAAAGTGCAAGAGCTAATGAATTACTTCATTATAATACAATTATACAAAGTGTTATAAGTGAAAAGCAATATATAATGTTACTAAGAGATTATTATGATACACTTGAAATAGGAAATAGATATTATTATTATCCATATTATAGCAATATAAATAATGATGTTATCTATGATAAAGAAAGAAAAGTATTTATCAAATTTGGAACAAAAAAAGGAAAAGAAACAACAGAATATACTATTTCTGAATTTATAAAATTCATTTATCCCAAAACCATGAAAGAAGTTACTGCCTATGAATATTATTACCCAAATCAAAAAAATGAATAACATATATACATATATAAAATAATTTACTATATTTGCATCATTACTAACTAAATACTATCATATTATGGCAAATTATCAATTAAAGCGCTATCGAAACAGTGAATATTATGAAAAGTTCTTATCAGAGAATAATTATAATCGTATAGAGTTTGAAAAGAAAGATGAAAAAGAGCAAGCAACTGAGCTTAGAAAATTCTTCAAAGTAAAAGAATGGAGGTTGAAACGAGAAGAAAAAACTTTTGATGCTTTAAATGTACTTATTATCAAAATAACCAACAGCTCTAAATGTAGTGATAGTGAAAAGATAGAGCTTATTAAAAAAGCTAATGAATTAAAGAAGAAAAAAGAAAAACTATTCAAACTAAGTGAGGATATTAAGAGATTGAAGAATGAAATTGAAGATACTGAGAAAAGAATAAAATCTATAATTGAATAATATACTTATAATGGTTACAATAACAAAGGTATTACTAATATTAGTAATACCTTATTTTTTATATCTTTTAATTAATCGACTAACTGCAATAGGAGTAAATAAGCAATTTTTAGACGTTCTAAAATCATTTTGATTTAGATATGATGCGATGTATTGTAATGTCATATTTCGCTCAATTAACGAACTAATAACAGTGTATGCACGTTTATTATTCGTATTATTATCTGCTTTATATTTTAAAGCCGCAGCAGATTTAATACGCATATCATTTGTTATACTTGCATCTGGACGTCCCAACTTAATACCCTTTTCTTTTTTTGCCTGTAATGCTAATTTAGTACGAGAGCTTATTGTTTCTCTTTCTGATTGTGCAATAGTCGCAAATATTCCTAATGTTAGTGTGCTTAATTCAGGTATATCACAGCAATAAAATTTTATATTCGCATCTTTAAGTGCAAAGATAAAAGATACATTACGACTTAATCTATCCAACTTAGCAATTACTAATGTTGCATTATTAACTTTGCAGTAATCAATGGCTTTAGTCAATTCAATACGGTTATTGCATTTACCACTTTCTTTTTCTTCATAACTATTAATTAAGCTACCTCCTATATTATTAATATAATTGATAACTGTATTACGTTGTGCATCCAATCCTAAATTTTGTCGTTTTGTTGAAACTCTATAATAAGCTACATATTTCATATATTACTGTTTTAATTAATAGTATTACAAAGATATGAATAATATATCAAATAGCAAACGAACGTATGTGAATTGATAAATATCTAGCTTTTAATAACATTTGATTTATTGAGATAATTTATAAGATTATTTTGTGTTAATGATTGTAAATCCAATTCCGTATTGATTTTTTTTCAATTTAGATACCTAAAAAGTGGTAAATTTAATTCGTAGGTCGTATATTTGCCATGATAGCAAAGAAGTATATGAAAGGTAGTATATCAGTTCCTACCTTTATACTCCTTAATTGAATCGAACTGATATAATAACTAAATAATAATTGAAATGATTAATATAGATAATAAATTTACACCATGTCCAACAATTCTTATATACCTATTAGATAGTGATTGCTTAAAGCTGTTTATGATATTAAGTCAAAAAGAAACCTATTATAGAAATAAAGGAAAATTAGAAAATGAATATTTTCAAATGACAATTGATGATATATCTAAATATTTGAATTTGAAAAATAAAAACGATGTAAGATGTGTTATTGAGGCATTGTATGCTAATAAATTGATAGATGTTATATGTACTAAAATAAAGGGAAGAAATATTCCCAATCAATATAAAATTAATTGGGATAAAGTGAATGAATATAACAAACTATCATTGTATGATATTATAGAATTTAAGCAATACATATCCAAATTAGAAAGAGGAAGTAAAACTACTTATGATAAAAATAATATTGAACATAATGTAATACAAGATGTGATACAAAATGTATCTACAAATATAGATAATATAGACAATATAGATAATAATACAAATATATTAAAAGATAAAGATAATATAAAGAATGAAATAGATAGTATATTTGATATTGAGAGTTATATTAATACTTATTCTGTACCAAATGATATAAAGTCTTTTGCAAACAAATTAAATCGAAAGGCTATTTCATTCTTGGATAAATATAACTTCAACGAAGAACTAATAGATTATGGAAGAGAATGTATTAATTATAAAATGGAATATCTAAATGAATTTATTGATAAATTTGCTATCTTAGAGCGTGAAAGGAATATATAATCATTCCAACAGCATATATTTAATTAAAGCCTCAACTATTTTTCATGTTGAGGCTTATTCTTTTTCATTGACTGACTTATATGTTCCTTATGTTCCTTACTTAGCTTTCTTCCAATTAGTGATTGCCTTATATGCTTTATGTGTGTTGCAGTCTTCTTTTTACCTTTCAATTTTAAACTAATTTTCTTCTTTGTCACTTCATTCATATATCTATATCCTTTAGTAA
>JAEZWQ010000053.1 GCA_023420085.1 Bacillota bacterium | reverse complement strand
GTTATCAATCCGTTACATACCAATCTTTACAGAAAAAGTCTAAGCCTTAGAAAGACGAAAACGGATAAAGTTGATTCCCGTACCATTGCTACTATGATGATGTCTGATATGAACTTAAAGTCCTACTCTGATACATCATACTACAATGTGGAATTAAAGTCACTCACTCGTTATCGTTTTGATAAGGTAAAAGAACGGGCAAAGTTAAAAACTTCTATTTCCAGACTTATATGTATCCTATTTCCCGAATTGGAAAAGCTCGTTCCTACACTTCACATGGCTTCTATATATGCTCTCCTTTTTGAATTTCCAGGTTCAGACGCAATTTCTAATGCACATCTTACGAGACTTTCGCATCTGCTTACTGAAAGTTCCAAAAAGAAACTCGTAAGAACGATTTACGCAATGGAAAAATCAGGACAGCCATATAAAAGTGCCTAATAATTTACTTCTGTAAATAACTCCTTTTTTTGAGTGTCATCAATGACACTCTGTTTGTCATGCAGTTTTCAAGGTTCTAAGAATCATTTTGTGATTCTTTTATATCTGAAATGCATTTATGCAATTCATTCAAAATTTTCTTACTTTAGACTTGACTTTTAATAGTTAGTCTTTATATTGTAATTAAGACTTATACTCTCCCGTAGCCGCTTTTATCATCCCATAATGCCAATCTACTGTCACTAATGGCATTTCATGGTACTTATCAAATACATCATACAAATACTTATACCTAACTTTATTTTCAATAATCTTATTCAGAGAATCTGTATCCATTGAAATAATCTTCATACCTGTAATCGTCTCTTCATCCTTACTGTATAGAATTATCTTTCTATACCTAAAATCTAAAATCACATTTTTATCTCACCACAATCCAATTTCCATCCCTCTTTGATCCTATTCTTTCTATCATCTTCTTTTCTTGCAAAGATTTAAATGTTCTTTCAATAGTCCTCTTTGTTACTCCTGCTGTTTCTGCAAGCTCAACTGATTTTAATCCTGGATTTTCTATCAGAAGTGCTATTACTTTCTTTTCAGTCTTGTTCAAACCGACATTCAAACCGACATTCAAACCGACATTTTTATTGTCTATTTGGTCAATTACTTCTTTTTCAAAAGGAATCGTGCATCTAATATAGTTGCTTTCAATTTGAAAAACATCTCTCCCATATTTTTCTACAATCGTTGGAATGCCATGCCCAGTATGTTCTGTAAGTCCCATATTTAAAAATATTCTCATCAATGTTGCATTTCTTGGTTTACTTATTCCGTCATAAAATTGTTCCTTTGTCATTCCGCTAGGAAGTCCACCATGTGATAGTATCTCCAGTCTATCATAAAACACAGAAATCTGAGGCTCTGTAATTGTCCAGTCGTTATGAACTAAGGCGTTTAAAATTGCCTCATTAACACAATCAAAATCAAATAAATATGTGTCTTTTCTTGGTCTAACTGTCGTATCAGAAATACATATATTTTCAGCTTGCAATCTGTTTTTTATTTTTCCATATGTGGTTAAAATACATCCATAACCATAATCACTTCGTTCAGAAATTGAAGCTTTGTTTGTCCCCTTAAATTTCACAAAAATAAACGGAATATTATTTTTATCCGATAGTAATTCTGCCAGCAAATTATATTCTCCAGCTTCATTCCTTAAATTTAAATTTGTTTCAAAGGATTTATCTTCTAAATGGTAATTTTTTTCAGAATAATATATCTTAAGTTCTCTAAATGATAGATTGGATGAATTCGCTCTTTTTTTTAGCATGTATTCATTATCTATAAACTTTTTCTCATACCTGATTTTTATCTGTTCCGGTGTCATCTCTTTGCAGGTTGTTCCTATTCTTATTGTGCATCCAGTAGAAGAAAATCCATATTTCTTTTGACAATAAATATGATGGCGCCCTTTATTTATATGAATCACTATAAGAGTTTTTCCTTCGTCAAATTTAAGTTCCGAGCTGACTTCATCTTGTGGATTTGGTTCTATTTGACTCGTTATAATATCAGATATTTTTCTAAGAATTTCGTCTATTTTGTCCACACCAATTACAATGCCATTATCTTTTACGCCAATAAGAATAGTTCCACCTATGCCATTAAGAAATGAAACTATTTCCTTTGTAATCGTATCGGTATATTTCTCTTTTAACTCCAACGTCTCCGATTCAATATATTGGTTCATCGCAATCCTCCTCTAATGTAATTATTATATCATATTCGCGACATTTATAAAATACAAACCGACATTTTATTGTCGTTTTTTTGTTTTTCATTTCCATAAAGAAAGGTTAAGCACCTTTTTGACACTTAACCTTTCCTAGTTTTTAGATTTTATCTTTTAATATCTCTCTTAGTTTTTCTAAAATCCTATCTCTCCTCCCACTGATTGCTTGATGTATAACTTTCTCTCTTCTACTAATTGACCTTAAACTTTCTTCTTTGTAGAAGATGGCTTCCATTAAATCTCATTCTTCTTTTGTCAATGTAGCTAATGCCTTGTTTAGTTCTTCAATTTGCATTTATAAAAGTTAAAATAATATTATCTTAATTTATGCAAAGTGTAACCATTTATCTGCAACAAATTGGGTAATCTTATTTTAACTTTTATAAAAGTATTTTATAGATAACTTATTAACACAAATAAGTGATAAATATATACAGGTTCATGATGAAGCTTTTTTTAAAAAGAAAATGAGCAACTATAGAATTAATATAATAAAAAATATCAATATAGAGAATAGTATTAAAGTAGAAGTGATAAGTGAGAAGGTAATAAATGTATTTTATAGAAGTGTAAAAAAATTTGTTGATATTTTAGATAAAGAACATTTTATCGATACTATAAAATATTGTATAGATACGGAGTTAGTCTTATGAAAAAACTTATAACAAACTTTATTAAGGAAAACATAGGAAAAATTTTAATATATGATATTGCTGTAATAATAGCATACTTTATGTCTACCTACAGCTTTGGATATATAGTTTCACTAGTGGAAGGAGAACAACTTCCAATTAAGCATATCATATACATCATATTGGCTATTTATTTAACAATATTGATTACAAAGGGTATATCAACAATTTTAGAGCAGAAGTTATATAATAATGCATTTGTTAGTAGAATTAACGAGTCTACAAAGTACATAGACAAGGCGTTTAAGCAAGATTATATTAACTTTGAAAACTCACAATTTTTAACAAATATAAATCGTGCATTAAATTTCTTTGGAGGAGATTCGGTAGGATATCAAAAAATTCTAAAAACCTCTATTTTATTGATTCCAGGAATAATTCTAACTTTAGTATCTTCGGTAGTTATTATAAAGATTAGTATTATAGCATTTATTTTTATATTAATAAACGCTTTATTAGCTTATCCAGTGAAAAAAATATTAAATGAATTTGATATAGATACTGAACTTGAAAATGGAAATATAGATAAGGAACTAGAATACTTTAATAATTTGGCAACTGATTATAGTTATGCAAAAGAAGTTAGAATTTTTCCATTACCAAAGCTAATACTAGATCGTTATAATAGCGTAATAAATAAATCGTTAAAAATAGTGGCTAAGAGATTGAATATAAATACACTTCTTTTATTTGGTATAACCATGTTTGAAGTAATTGTATACATTATTCTATTTGTCATTGCAGTGAATTCCAAGGGGTTCACTATAAGTGATCTTATATTATTAGTTACTATGAAGGGTTTATTTGATTCAAGTAGCAATAATCTTATTGAATATATTGCCGACTTTGAAAGTAATAAAAAGCTTTATTATAGATATAGTTTAGATGAGGTTCATAAAAGCAACATAGAAGAGATAAAAAGCCATAATTTAGATATTGAGTTTAAGAATGTTAGCTTCTCATATGGCGATAATAGAGTTTTAGATGATGTTAATATAAGATTTAACACCATAGAAAAGATTGCGATAATGGGAGAAAATGGTGCTGGTAAAACAACATTTATAAAACTTTTAATAGGGCTTTATGAACCAGAAAGTGGAGAGATAACTATAAATGGTAGACCATCTTCCAAAGAAGAAAGACAACAAATCTTCTCATCAGTATTTCAAAATAGTCATTTATTCAACGGTACGCTTGAAGATAACTATGGAAACGACATAGACGAAAATAATGAAGTATTTGATACATTTATAAATGATTTTAACTTACCTATAGATAAGGATACAAAATTTGGTATATCTTTTTATAAGGATGCATTTGTACCATCTGGAGGCAATGAAAAATTATTAGTTATTCTAAGGGCATTAATTCAGAAAAGTGCAATGGTAGTTTTGGATGAACCAACTTCTTCACTCGATCCTCTAAACGAAATTAAGGTTTTAAAAATAATTAATAATATCTTAAAAGATAGAGGCTATGTAATGATTTCACATAGACTTGGAGTATCAGATTTAATCGAAAAAATAGTTATTGTAAATAATCATACAATTGAAGCAGTTGGCACTCATGAAGAACTTATTGAAAAGTCTTCATTCTACAAAAATATAGTTAAAATCACAAAACAACTGAACACGGAGAAGATAGATGGATAGTTTGAAAGTTTCAGTATTTTTAATATTAAATTCCTGGAAGAAAAATAAGCTGTTTTTATTAACTCTTATAATGGGCTTTGTTTCAAATGCAATATTATCAATTTGTATAGTTGTTGGGACAGAGGAGTTAACGAGGTATTTCTCGCTTAGAAATAATTTGAGTAAAGTAATACTTATATTCGCAGTAATACTGCTTATGACATTAATATCTAAGGTCAATAAACTTTTTAATAGCAAATATAGCTATAAGTATATAATGCAACTAAATAAGAATATATTAGAGCAGGCAATGACGGTTCAATATGAGAAAGTCATATCTCCAGAATTTAAGACATTGTACAAGCAGATGGAATTTTCACTTCAGAGTCAAGATTCAGTAAACAATATGGTTGAATCTATATTCAATATGCTTAATCAAATACCATTGATTATTGTAACAATCATAGTATTTGTAAAATATGCTTCATGGACAATATCAATTTTATATTTGATTGGGCTAATATGTATCTTATACTTGCACTATATACATATGCAAAAAGATACTGCATTTTTTGACGACTTATCTGACATAAACAAAAGGTTATGGTATTACGAATTTTTAATGTATAACAAAGATGATATGCTGGATGTGAAAACTAATAATTTGGAAGAAGCTCTACTAAAAAAGTATAGAGAAAATAATAACCATATGTTTAGTAAGTTTAAGGAGTTTTACAATCGCATTGGTATCTTTAACTTAGTGGATGAGTACTTTCTAGTATTTCTAAATATAATAGCTCTTTTATATAGTCTGATTCTACTATCTAAGTCAAGTATTAGTATTGCTGAATTTAGTGTTATTGCTGTTTCGATTTACCAATTTTCAATTGCGATTTCTACAATTGGAGAAAGTTTTATAGACTACATTAGATATTCAAATTATTCTAAATGCATTTATAAATTTTTGAAAGTTGAGAAAGAAGAAGTTGAAGCTGATATAGATGCTGATCAACAAGAAATTGTTAAAGCTGATAATATATCATTTGGATATGATGAAAAAATGGTATTAAACAATGTAAGTTTTAATATTGATAAAAATAAGGTTATATTGATATTGGGATATAATGGAGCTGGCAAGAGTACTCTAGTTAATAATATTGCAAAGCTTTTACTTCCTAAGAGTGGAAAACTAACATTCAATAGTGATAGCAAGGCTGGAGTAGTTTTTCAAGATTTTAAGCTAATATCGAACTTCACATCATATGAGAATATAAATTGTTCTGATAAAGTTGAACATGATAAAATTAGTAGATATGTAGATAAGATTGGATGGAAGTTTAATTTTGATTTTAATAAAAGATTAGGAAGCGAACTGGATGAGGATAATATTGATTTATCTCAAGGTCAACGTCAACAAGTAGCTATTCTCAGAGCGATAAATACTAACTCTGAACTATTGATATTGGACGAGCCGACAGCATCGTTAGACATTGAAAAAGAAAGAGAACTTTATGATACTGTTTCTAAATTAAAGAGTGATAAGAGTATTATTTTAATATCACATCGACTGAGTGCAGTCCATATATCTGATGAAATTTGGTTTGTTAAAGATGGTGAAATTATTGGTATAGGAACTCATAAACAATTGATAGATTCATGCAGTGAATATAGAGAGATGTATGAAGCAGACAAGGCTAAGTATACGAAAATATTAGTATAAATTTATTGCGTGTAATGACAAATAAATAGCAAATGTAGAAATTTATTGTTTTTTTCGGTGTTTGTCTTATAATAATTACAAGGAGTATGATATGGAGAATTCTGAACTTTTAAGAAACCAAAGTGTGCTTAGTTATACAGGAATATTCTGTTATTTTCTAGTATTAGTCGCAATAATAGTTATAATTCATTTTTTGGATAAATTAATCTGTAAGAAAATAAAGTTTTTACGAAATAGCGTAGCTACTAGAATGATGTTATATTATTTGATTGTGGCACCATTATTGATGTTTATTTTTGTTCAGATAGTAAGAGTGATTAAAGGTTAAAAGAAAGAGACTGTGATGTAAGTGGTATACACTTATGTCACAGTTTTTTTGTTCTAAGTAAACGGAGTTGTGATAGCACTATGCATCATCAACTCCTTTTAATATATGACTGGTTTTGATATGTAAAAGATTCTTAAAAGAGATTTATATTTTTATTGGCTAAAAAATTTCACTTGAATAGGAAAAGTTGAAACTTAACATTATATACAGTTTAATATATGTTTTATTTGGAGGTTCTAATGTTCACTAATAGGCAAAAGAAAATTTTAGAATATTTTTCTAAAACTGATACATATATAAGGAGTAAAGACTTAGCTAGCAGGCTTGGAGTTACATCAAGAACAATCGTCTCAGATATTCAATCTATAAATGCAAATAATAATAAACTTTTAAAAATAAATTCTGAACGAGGGAGAGGATATAAGATAGAGATTTTTGATAACGAAAAATTAAAAAGTATACTCTCTAGTAATAGTAATTCAGTAGAGCTTAATATAAAAGATGAGCAAATCTATTCGGTATCGAATACAAGACTTGGACTATATAAATAAGCAAATGGGAATGTAGTAAACTTCTTACTTAATGCAGATATTCTAGCTATAATAAAAGAGAAAAGACCAGGACTGGTCAAACCTCTTGAATACTATCTAAGATAAGTTGTATTAACATATAAATGTAGCGCCGTATACGAGGCCCGTACGTACGGTGCAATGAGAGGGCGAAGATTAATTTCTTCCCTCTACTCTATTATTATTCCGATAAATGATAAATATTATTCCGATAGCGTTGATATTATTCCGATAATAAGGTATATTATTATCTGAGTGAGGTGAAAGACTTTATGTATATGTTAGTGAAACAAGCAGCAGAGAAATGGGGAATTTCAGACAGAAGAGTAAGAATCTTGTGCTCAGAAGGGAAAATCCCAGGGGTTATCCGTGAAGGGCGCAATTGGAAAATTCCGCAAGATGCAAAGAAACCGGAAGATGGCCGATACAGGTCTTCAGAAAGTCTGTTAGAGAAGATAGACCTAAAGAAAGAGGAATTGGATACCAGGCGCCCACTAACAGAAGGAGAGGCAGAGCGTCTTACAGAAGAATTTGTGGTGGAGTATACCTATAATTCCAATGCAATTGAAGGTAATACGCTGACCTTGCGGGAAACGGATCTGGTGCTGCGAGGTCTTACGATTGATCAAAAGTCGCTCAAAGATCATATGGAGGCAGTCGGACATAAAGAAGCGTTTTACTTTGTGCGGGATCTGGTCAGTGAGCAGGTGCCATTATCAGAGAGCGTGATAAAACAGATCCATTATCTGGTACTGGCGGATAAAGTAGAGGACCGCGGGGTTTACAGAAGAGTTCCAGTAAGAATTATGGGGGCAAAACATGAACCGGTACAGCCTTATCTGATCCAACCTAAGATGGAGCAGCTGCTGGAAGCTTATAGAAACAGCACTGAGCATATCATTACCAGGATTGCTCGGTTCCATATTGAATTTGAAGGCATTCATCCATTTATAGATGGAAATGGCCGTACAGGGCGTCTGCTGGTAAATCTGGAACTGATGAAAGCAGGATATCCTCCGATTGATATTAAATTTACAGATAGGGTTGCTTACTATAATGCTTTTGATGAGTATTATGTAAAACATAATTTAGGAGCGATGGAAAAACTGTTTGCAGGGTATGTGAATGAAAGACTGGACAGTTATCTGGCAATATTGTAGAGGAGAGGATATGGTTTACGAAACAATAAAGATAGAAATTGATAAAGAAGTGAAACGTCAGGCAGAGCAAATATTGGAAACGAATCATCTGACAATTGAACAAGCCATATAAAATTTTTTCCAATGTATAGTTCAAAGTCCCGATGAAGCAAGGAAAGAATTGATGCGTTGGAAAGAAGATAAGAATAGAGATGAGAATTAGATGATCCGTTCGTAAAAAATATTCATGTTGAGTGCGTAGTATTGATGTCACGGAAGTAGATGTAAGGGAAAGGTTTGAAAACAAGGGATTTTCAAAAATGAGGTGTAATTTTTGTCTGTTTCAAGTTGGCGGAAATCCTTGTAAAATCAATGCTTGGGAACATATCCATCCGAAGAGTTGAGTTGACGGAATAGATATTGGGTATGTTGAGTAGACAGGATGGATATTTAATATGTTGAGTGGACAGAATGGTTGAATTGGATAATTACTATATATTGATTTATAGTGATTAGGCTGTGGAAGAAGGAAACTAAGACTCTTTTATAAGTATAAACTACTAGTCATTGATGAAGTTGGATTTAATGAAATAACTCCACTAACAATATGTATTACAATAGAGAAGTTTACAAAAAATATCCATTCTTAGCATTCTCCAATTCTTTACATAGCAATTCTAAAAGAACTCATTATGCAGGAAATGTAAAAGTTAATACAATATTATTTGAAAACTTGCTTGGAACGGAAATACTTCAAGGTATAAATAATAATCTAACGGGAGAAAAAATTTATACAAACTTAATCGAATCATTAAATAAGCATCTAGATGCTTTAATTAAAAAATAAATTCTCTGTAGAATATGGACATTTATCCATTATTCTACAGAGTTTTTAATTATCTACTTATAAACTATCTCTTTTTTCTCAAACTTGGCAATCAAGTATAGTATCAATGGATAGATAAAACTCATCAATATAGATAAGTACGATACATTCAATCCTAATACCACAGCATATGATACAGTTGAATAAGTTTCTTCAAATAATATAACTGTTAGATAGGCAAGTAAAAAGTAAATCACCACAAACAATATCATTAGCATTATATTTGATGTCGTATTTTCACTTACCGTTAGTAGAAAATATGTGTACAGATACACTACAAGCATTACACATGGAAATAATATTATAAAATTTATCCTATCGAATGAATATAATACTGGTAACTGCGGTTTATTATCTGCAAATGTAAAAATTAATGAAACAGTTAATCCAACAAAAGCATACATCCCCACATTTATGGCATATATTAACACATTTATTAATGCTATCTTCTTTTTTAATCTTTTATTACGCTCATATATGCTATTATCTTTTCCTATGCTATATATATGTTTTTCTGTTACCATCTTTTTATAATATGGAACAAAATATATTACTACAAATGGTAATAGTAACCCCCATAGCCCCATTGCATCTCTCAGTATTATCATAGGTTTATATCTTGATAGATATAACACCAGATTTATATACATACTTCTTTTGGCATACATACCATGCGTTAAAAAATGATATAACTCTCCAAAATCTAATACCATAAAGGTTATAAATGATACTACTAAAAATAATATTATAGACTTTTTCTTTAACATTTTTTCTCCTAATCTATTTAGACAATAGATTTCATCATCTTACTTATAAACTATCTCTTTTTTCTCAAACTTGGCAATCAAGTATAGTATCAATGGATAGATAAAACTCATCAATATAGATAAGTACGATACTTTCAATCCTAATACTGATGCAAATGATACAGTAGAATAAGTCTCTTTAAATAATATAACTGTTAGATAGGCAAGTAAAAAGTAAATCACCACAAATAATATCATTAGCATTATATTTGATGTCGTATTTTCACTTACTGTCAGTAAAAAATATGTGTATAGATATACTACAAGCATTGCACATGGGAATAATATTATAAAATTTACCCTATCTAATGCGTAAAACACTGGAAAAGGTGGTTTTATATCTTTTGGATTAAATATTATTGGGTATAGTATACTCACTATTGTATACATACCTACATTTATAGCATATATTAACACATTTATTAATGCTATCTTCTTTTTTAATACACTATTACGCTCATATATGCTATTATCTTTTCCTATGCTATATATATGCTTCTCTGTTATTATCTTTTTGTAATATGGAACAAAATATATTATTACAAAAGGTAGTAGTAATCCCCATAGTCCCATTACATCCCTAAGTATAATCATTGGTTGATATCTTGATAGGTATATTTCTAAGGTTATAAACATACTTCTTTTTGCATAAATTTCGTGAGTTAAAAAATGATATAACTCTCCAAAATCCAGCACCATAAATGTTATAAATGATACTACTAAAAATAATATTATAGACTTTTTCTTTAGCATTTTTTCTCCTAATCTATAGTCAGCTCGGCTTCTATCTTATCTTATTATATATATGTTTAGTTCATGTCTGGAGACCAAACTCCATAAACAATCATTGATCCTGGTAAGGCTGCTGATCTGTTCATTCTTAAAGCATATTGATTTCCTTCATATGCTTTTGTAGTTGGACAAGCTTCATTTTCCCCAGCCTGAGTCCACTTCCAATCACTCACATTATTATGTGCATTATCTACCATTCTGTGTTTAACAATCTCATCCCCCTTCATTTCTGAAAGATTCATGTTGTAGTCAGAATTAGTATATTTATTTAAATACCTTGTAAAGGTGTCACTATATGTATCAAGCTTAACAGCATTTAACTTTTCTGTATCCCTTGCATTTACAAAGCCAATTACAAATACGCAAATAATTAAGGCGATACATAGTCTTCTTAGCCTGTTCATAATACCACCTCCCCGAGCTGACTATAGTTCAGATTCAAATTGATTAACTATTCTACCTTCAGAAATTTCAATTATTTCATCACAAATTTCCGCTAACTTCCCATCAATATGAGAAGTCATGATTATTAATTTCCCCCTTTCTTTCTGTTTCTTTATATACTTAATCGTCTTCGATACACTTTCTCTATCTAGGGCATTTGTGCACTCATCTAGTAGCAATATAGCGGGTTTATCCATAAATGCCTGAATAAGCAACATTTTCTGCTTAGTACCCATAGACAATTCTTTATACTTCTTATTTTTGAACTCCTCTAATTTATAAAATTCAATCCATCGTTCAAGATTTATTCTGTCCTTATTTTTGCAATATTCCAATATAAACTTTAGATTTTCAATCAATGTTTTATCATCCAAGAACTTTGGATTATTTATAATTATTCCCGCATTCTTTATAAATTTTTTACAACCTATAATGGATTCATCATCTTGATAGACTTTTCCAGTATCTGGTATTACATAACCAGCTAGGACTTTCAAAATCATACTCTTTCCAGATCCATTCGCTCCTATAAGCCCATAAATTTTACCATTATTAAATTCTAAATTAATATTGTCTAAAACAACATTTGATCCATATTTCTTACTTACATTTTCAATTCTTAGCATAAATTCTCCATATTATTGATATTAATACATTTACAGTCAACAAACTCATAAAGTAAACAAATACTATATTATGACTTTCATTTATAAATAGTATCATAAAAGTATTAATTAACATGTAAACAATCATAAATACAATTAATATACCCAAAACAATTAGTATTCCAGAAAATGTTATCGCATCTCCGTATATATATGAGGTCAGTATCAAACATACTAGATAAGCAATAAAATCCTCAATCATTACAGATAAACACATCTTCATCTGTATAAAAACTAACTGATATGAATTATCTACAAAGTTTTTCAATATTGCTATTATGTTCTCCTTGCTTGATGCTATTATTTCAGCAGATCTAACAGTAATACAAATGCAGATAATTATATTAAACATAATAACTATGAAGTCAACATTACTACTATTAGCAATTATCTCACAATGTAGTTTTATAGCAAAATCCTCTATCGTGTGAGAAACTGCCATAAATTTAAAGGCTAGAAGAGATAAAAACATTAAAAAATATATTAAATATTGCTTTTTTCTATCCATTATTGCCTCCATTAGTTTACCTTATAAAATAATTATACACCTTTGAGAATTTTTTTGTATTCTCAAAGGTGTATTTTTTGTGCATTTTATTATTTTTTACTTCCGTATGTGTCTATAAAACATCTTTCAGAAAAATCCTGTTTTTTTACATAGTTTAGACTGTTTTTAGGTTCTCCGATTGGAAAATAACCAATAACGGTATAATCTTCTGGGACATTTAACACCTCTGCTATCGCAGAAGCTTTTTCACCCTCTATCTGTCCCTGTATCCATGTGGTTGCAAATCCTAGATCCACAACAGACAATAGTATATTCTGTGCAGCTGCACCAAAATCTTCTAAATATCTACTTTGACCCTTACCTTTCAATGCTAAAGGTTTAGTAACTATCACTATACATGCAGTTGAAGTCTTAGCCCAATCATGTCCGTAAATTTCAGCTATCTTTTTAACCTTATCTCTGTTAAGAACTCCAATAAATCTAGGAGTTTGAAGATTACAACCACTAGGTGCAGTATAACCTGCCTCAAGCAAGTAATTCATTTCATCAAGTGTAACTTCCCTATCAGTAAATTCATCCCTATAACTTGCTCTCTTTTTCATTAATTCTAATAAACTCATTATTTCTCCTAACTAATCTAGCCTAAGATAAATCTATAAACTATTATAACTGTAGATCTTTCAGTAGCTTCAAGAGCTGCTATCACAGAATTCATGGCAGGTTGACTAGTTAATCCACTCATTGCATTAAAAGCCGTATCTATTATATCTACACCAGCTTCACTTGCCATCAAGCAAGTTGCAACTCCATTTCCCGTAGTATCATGTGTATGTAGATGTATAGGAATTTTTATTTCTTTCTTTAATTCCTTAATAAGTTCATAGGTGGCATAAGGTTTTAAAAGCCCAGACATATCTTTTATACCAAGTATGTGACATCCCGTTCTTTCTATTTCCTTAGCCTTTTTTATATAGTATTCAAGATTATACTTCGTCCTACTCTTATCTAAAAATTATTATTACTATAGCATTGCTATTATACCGATAATGAGTTATCTTTATTATATTGAAAGACTATTATACTGAGTTCATAAAAAAGTTATAAAGATTCTTCAAATAAAAGGGAGACTAGAATGTAAGGAGAAATGCGAATATGATTAAAATACTTTTCGTATGTCATGGAAATATTTGTAGATCACCAATGGCAGAGGCTATTTTTAGACATATGATAAATGTAAATAACTGGAATGATTTTGTACATTGTTCATCTGCAGCTACCTCAAATGAGGAAATAGGAAATAGACCTCATAGAGGAACGAGAGAAATTTTAGATAAATATAATATAGGATATGAAGGTATTACTTCTACTAAACTTACAAAAGAAATGGGAAAAGAATATGATTATATTATTGGTATGGATGAGGCAAATATAAGAAATATAAGAAAAATAACAGGTAGAAAAGATGATAAGGTGAAAAGAATACTTGAATATGCTAATATAAATAGAGACGTAAGAGATCCATGGTATACTGGTGATTTTAATGAAACCTATAATGATATAAAATTAGGTTTAGATGGGTTGGTTAGCGAATTAGAATTATAATAGTTGGAGGTAGGTTATGCGAATTTATGATATTATTTCAAAGAAAAGATGTGGGGATAAACTTACAAGAGAAGAATTAGAGTTTTTTATTAATGGCTATTTGGATGGAAGTATAACTGATTATCAGGCTAGTGCATTATTAATGGCAATATGTATTAATTCTATGGATATAGATGAGATAACAAATTTAACAGAATTAATGCTAAATTCAGGTGAAGTATTAAATTTTGATAAAGTATCAGGATTTTTAGTTGATAAACATTCTACAGGAGGGGTAGGAGATAAAACAACTTTAGTCGTAGTTCCTATTGTTGCTGCAGCAGGAGTAAAAGTTGCAAAGATGAGTGGGAGGGGATTAGGACATACAGGTGGTACGATAGATAAACTTGAAGCTATAGAAGGATACAATACAAGTTTGGATATTGAGAGTATAATAGAGAATGTGAATTCGATTGGTGCTGTTATTGTTGGACAGACAGGTAATCTTGCACCAGCAGATAAAAAATTATATGCACTTAGAGATGCTACAGCTACTGTTGAAAGTATACCTCTAATTGCTTCATCAATAATGAGCAAAAAGCTTGCAACTAATCCGGATGGAATTGTTTTAGAGGTTACAGTTGGTAGCGGTGCATTTATGAAAAATGTTGAAGAGGCAAAAAAGCTAGCTCAAATAATGATAGAAATAGGTAAAAAATTTAATAAGAAGGTAAGTGCTTATATAACTCAGATGGATGTACCTCTTGGATATAATATTGGTAATAATATTGAAATTGAAGAGGCTATTGAAGTGCTTTCTGGGAATGGCAATAAAGAACTTACAAATGTGTGTATCGAATTGGCTGCTGCAATGATTGCTATGTCTAAAAAAATCAGTGTAGAAGATAGTAGAAAGATAGCTCTTGATATGCTAAATTCAGGGAATGCACTTAAAAAATTTGTTGAAATAGTAAGAAATCAAGGTGGAAAGATAACCGATGATGCTCATATTGATTTTGAAAAACCAAAAAATAAATTAGATATTTTTGCCGATAAAGATGGATATATATCTAAGCTAGACGCTTTAGAAATTGGAAAGTTAAGCGTAATTTTAGGTGCTGGAAGAGAGAAAAAAGAAGATTCAATTGATATGACAGCAGGAATAAAATTAAATAAACAGTATGGTGAATATATAAAGAAAGGAGAAATTATATTTAGCCTATACTCAAGTAAACCTATAAGTAATATTGATAATATAGATAATATTGTCGAAATAAGTGATAATAAACCTGATAATATAAAAGAAATTATAGATAGATTAGGTTATGGATTTGAATAGCCTTATTTTCTAACAAGATATATTTTAGTTCATATTGATAAGAGTGTTTTAGATAATTCTAAGATACTCTTATTCTATGATGAGGTATATTTAGAAGAGCTTATCTAAATAGAAAATATTTAATGATTTTGTTATAATTACAGTGAGATTAATATTAAGATTTATTTTAGATTATGACAGTTATTAATAGAAAAGGAAAATATGAAGGATATAAAAGATATAAGAAGAGAAATTGATAATATTGATAAAATTATATTTGATTGTTTAAATAAAAGAATTGATCTTATGAAAGATGTATTAGATTATAAGATTAGTAATAATATGCAAATATTTGATAGTAAAAGAGAACAGGAAAAATTAGATAGCATTGATAATAAAATGGAGAAATCATTGCTGTTACTTATAATGGCTATATGCAAAATGGTACAATATGAAAGATTAGATCAAATAAGTAAAGTTGATATTTATAATGAAAATAAAATAAATAATAATAAAGAAGATGTAGAAGTAAAAATAATATTAAATCATAATAATTTTTATAAATTAATTAATATTTTGAGTCTATATGGTATTGATACTATCGAATGCTTTTATGATGGTAAGGAATGTAAGCTAAAGCTTAATATTATTAATAATTATGATTTTCAATTGGCGATGAAAATGATTAGGGAAGAAATAAAGTGACATTTTAACATAGTAAAAATTTAAAAAGTAGAAATGTGAAGTCCTATATGCAATTTATATAAACATTAATTGCGTATAGGACTTTTTTAACATATGTATATAGAAAAAATAATACAAAAAATAATATGTAATAATTTTTATAGGGAAAAGTGCATAAAAGATGAAATAATTTATTAGAAAATTAATATATATAATACAACTATTATTATTTTATCAAGGGGGGGGTAGTATTATTATACAAAAATAAGAGTAAACATAATTTTATAAACACATATATAAAGACGTAAAATAAGTTTATTATTGACAATAAAAATAGTATTTATTACTATATAAAAAGATAGTGATAATCAATACGATATTTGTAATATATATACATAACTTTGGAGGAATGATGAAGAAGAAGATTTCATGCCTATTACTTTCTATTTTCATGATACTACAGATATTATTACCCTTATCAAGTTCTCTTGTAAGAGCGAATAATGATGAATCAATGTTGAGTGAAATAGAAAAGAACTTAGTTAATACAGAGCCTGAAAATTTTATATTCAATAAAGATAAAAAAATGATTGAGGGAATAAAAAAATCATTTTTAAGTGAAAATAAATATATCAAGCTAGTGATTCCAGCAAAAATTGATAATGAAGAAGTTGAAAATATTGATTCGTTAGCTTTTTATAATATAGAAAAAATTAAGAAAATAGATTTTACAAAAGCTAAAAAATTAAAAAAGATTGGAGCATATGCATTCTCTTTCATTAAATTATATAAGCAAAATGAGATTGATTTTAGCAAAACAATTATTGAAGGAATTGATAAATATGCTTTTTTTGATGATGAAATAAGTAAGATAAAGTTAAATGAATCGACCATAAATAAATTAGACTCATCATCATTTGGTAATAGAAAAGATGTTTTGAATAGTGAAATTGATGGTTATATAAAGAAGTTAGCTGAGAATAGATATGATATTTCAAAAAGTAATAATAATGTAAAGCAACTTGTTTATGATAACCCTACTAATACTATAGATATTAATGATAAAGAAATTTTTAAAATATTTGAAAAAGAGTTAAAAGATTTTCAGAGAGAAAAACTTGAGAGATTAAAGAAAGAAGAATCTGAAAAGCAAGCAAATTTTGGTGAAAATAATTCTCCTATATTAAATAGGAATAGGCGTTCTTTGTCAAGTCGAGCAGCTTCAGACAAGTGGACAGTTACTAGTCCTAAAAATGGAATACAAGGTAATGGATTGAATATAAAGCCAGGATCTATAACAGTATCTAATAATGGGAATGGAACTCTAACGCTTAATATAACTGTTAGACATTTGACTGGATATAATGCTAATTCATCATTTCACTCATTTGAATTTCAGGGTGTTAATGTAAATAATGGTAATGATAGTGGCAATCCTATGAGGAGTGCAACATCAATGGCAAATAAGTTAACAAGTATATCTCCAAAGTCTCAAAATAATAGTTCACCTGGAGAAAACAAAGGATTTTATACTTATAGCTTTATAATTCAAGAGCCATCAGCGGATACCACTTTTAATGTTAATATCTATACTTCTAATAAAAATGGGATTCAGACAACAACTAATGCAACGAGAGGGAGTGTAAGTACAAGAGTAAGTATAAAAAAAGAACAATCAATAGTTCCTAAAGGCAGTATAAATATAAATCTATCTAATAATAATAGTGCTAATTTAAATGGCATAATATTTGATCTTAAAAAAGATGGATCAGTTATTATGAGTCAAAGCTATCCTAACACATCATTCATTAATCTAGATATTGGTACTTATTATTTAGATATTAAAAATATTCCTTCAGGATATAAAGTTGATAAGCAAACGGAAAGTGTAAATGTTACACAAAATAATGTTTCAACAGTTACATTTACAATTACAAAAGAGGAAACAGTAACACCTAATCCTGAACCTGATGATTATCCTAAATATGGACCAACGCCAGCAACGAATAAAAATATAAATGTTCCGGTTGTTATACCTGATTATGAGGGACAAATTCAATATAGGGTAGGAAACCAAAGCTATTCCACTAAACCCTCTCCAAAAGGAGATTGGAATAGATCAATTTTAATTAGTACATCACAGGATTTCGGTCAATTATTAGTAACTATGCCTCAAATACAAGGTTATAATCTTCCGGGAGGTTATATAAGGATTCTCTATGCAGGACAGGTTAATCCATCAATAGTATATGAAAAAACAGATAGTGGAACTGAAAATGGATATTTATCTATTGCAATTAATGGTGGATACGAAATAGAAAATCAAATTATTATAAATATTAATGGTAATGGAGAAAATTTAAGTATTCCATATTCAGAATTAAAACTATCTGGAAAAGCTCTAAAGCAAGGAAACTATAGTGTTACAGTTAGCACTCCTAGTGGATATAGAGTTACTAATTCTCCGCAGAGTATAAATATAACACCATCAAGTAATAATGCATTATCTTTTGATATTGTTAAGGAAGATGTAAAGTTAAATAGAGTTACTATAGGATTCTATAATTCGGAAACAAACCAGCCTATTTCAGAGATGAATGGGAAGAAGGTTCAGGTTATAAAAATAGACTCTAATTCAAAATACACAGGAAATGCAGCAGGTAATAGGGTTGATTATCAATTACCTACTGGAAACTATAGAGTAGGTGACTTTACGCCACCAGTTGGATTTGAAATTCAAAAAGATACAATTTTCCAATCACCGTCCAGTTCAGAAGTTAGAGTTCTACTTAATCCTGTAAGTAAATTACAATCATTAGATGTAAGTATTTTACCACCTAGTAGACAAAGTTTGCCTAATGTCAATGTGAGTTTATATGATACAAACGGTAATCTAGTCAGAGGGCCAATAATAGCAAATAATAGTAGTAAGAGAGCGTTATTTAATAATTTACCAAATGGAGAATATAACGTAATAATAAGTGGTTTACCAAGTAATTGGAGATTGAAAAATGAGGTAAATCCAATAATTTTAACTGGTAATGACACGGTAAAAACCTTTGAATATCAGATAGTTATGCCGTCGTCTAATAAGGTTTTTATTTCTGGTCAGATTATAAATTCAAACAGAATCGGTGTTGAGGGAGTTAAAGTTAGAATAAAAAATGCTCGTGGTGAAGATATTACTAATGCAGGCGAGATTGTTGAGCTAACATCTGGAAAAAATGGAAATATTGGGCCTGTTGAGATTAATAGACCACCAGCCGGGCTATATACGGTTTATACAACAGAAGTGCCTAATGGATATTCTAATGGAGAAAGATCTTTAGGTAGAACTACAGCTTCTACAACAAGTATAAACTTCACAATGCCCCTATCTTCAACTATGTTTGACATATTTGGTGAGGTAAAGAACTCTTCAGGTGAACCTGTATCAGGAGTTGAATTTAAAATCAAAGATAATGAAGGAAATTTTATTAAAGATCAAAGTGGAGCTGATTTAATCTTAACTAGTGACAGTTTAGGATTGATTGAGAAAAATACAATAAGACCTAATCCAGGGTCATATACTTTAGTAAATACTAGTGTTCCAGGTGGTTATAAGTTAGCTCAAGATCAGAATATGAAAATAGAAAGCACTTCTAAGAATGTAAGGTTCAGTACCATCTTACAAAGAGCTGGACTTATAAATTGGGAAATTAGAGTGGAAGATGAAGCGGGTAATCCCATTCCAAACAAAAGTATTTCATTCTTTGATAACATAAATAATAAACCTCTTACAAGTTCTGGTCGACCATTGCAGGTAGTTTCCGATCAAAATGGTATGATATACATCGACCAAATGAGAGTTGGAGAATTTAGAGCAGAGTTCGCAGGAGATAGTGACTATTCAAAAAGTAATGCAGTACAAAAGATTAATGGAAATGAAGAAAATTCTGTAGTAAGAACCAAACTTGTACTGCCAATTAATGGTGACAAGGGAAGAATTACTGTATCTGCTATCGAAGAAGGTACAGATAAAAAAGTTGGATATGTAGACTATATAATCAAAAATGAAAAGGGCGTTCAGGTCATTAGTTCGTCTACAGATTTAGTGACAGGACAAAACTCACATTTACTACCTTATGGAAAATATACAGTTGAATATGCTGATACCAATAAATCAACAACCCTTGTTAATGAAAAGAGTCAATCAGCAACAATATCAAGTGCTAAAAAGACTGACAATGTAGACTTTATTGTTAAGAGGAATAAATTTGAAATATTAAATGCTGGAAGCATAAAGATTGATGCAAGTGCATTTGAAGATGATAAAGGAAATACGACAACATCATGGACAGTGACGGTTGATAAATTTGCATCAGAACCAAGAAATTCTAAACGTGGGACAATAAATACATTGAAAGTTCCAGTAAGCCAATTGGTAATGCCTTCTACACCTAAACTTATAATTCAAGTAGGAAATTCTGAACAAGTTGAAACACCTGTAGAGGGAGTATGGCAAAAAGAGGGTGACTACTATATTTTTAGAGATGATAGAAGCAAAGATTATGATTTGACAGATAAAGCAGTTAAATATATTTATTCATTTACTGCAGAAGGTATAGATGGAGCTACAAAATATACCCTTGATGCAACAACAAAGATTGTTTCATCAGATGTTTCAGAGATTATACCAGAACAAACTGCTTCAAAAACTCTTGATGCGAATGAGGAAAAACAAGGGATATTTGTTGCGTATGGTGAGGGTGAAGGAAGAAATGATGATGATTTTGACATAGTTCATTGGAATTATAGAGGAACTGTTGAAGAAATCAAGACTCCTGGATATACAACATTTATAATTAGACAACCAGATGATTCAGGTCTTATACCATTATCAGATGTTTATAAGCCAACTATTCAAATATATGAAAAGGGATCTAATTTCACTAAACTAATGGAAAATCCTCCGTCATATAAGATAGAGTTTGATGCAGCTAAAAAAGAATATCGTATAAAATTTGACACAAGGAAGATGCAACCTTTTGAATTTAAGATGAATATAGATTCGACTAAAAATAATGCAGAGTCAGTTACAAATCATAAGCTTGATACATCATATAAATTCGATCCTATTATTGATAGTATAAATATTCCTGATAAGGAAATAGGACAGAGAACTATAATTGCATTATCTGCACCAAAGCCAATAGGTAAGAGTGAAGAGTTTATAAGTCCTTGTGAGATTGGTAGACATAAGGTAAATATAAGCGCAAGAATATCTGATGATGGAAAGAAGATATATTGGACTGTCAGAGGTACAAACCTATCTTCTGATCAGATAAAAAAAGAGATGTCTATGAGCGTCTTAGTTGGTGAAGGCTTAGGACCTGCTAAATTACTATCAATAAATTCTCTAGGTAAGTCTTTCCCATTTGTTACTGTTGGTGGGCATCCTATGAGTGGCCAGTACGTATATGATGCAGCTGGACAAAATAATAATGCAACTAAGGAATTTACTGTTAGTGTTACAGATAATTACTCTTTTATAACAGGATTAAGAACTGATTATTCTAATAAGTATAATTATATAACTGGATTTGATAGAAAAGGATCTATTACATGGTTTAAGGCTAATATAAAAACAGACCCTAATGGAAATGAATTTGTACGTGATATAGGTACTTTAATAGATACAGGAGCAGTATCCACAAGTGAAGATCAAAGTCTTAGAGTATCAGAGTATGTGCAGTATGAATTTGAAACTGATATAACAGACTTTTCTAAAATACGTGAAGGATATACAATAAATGTCTTGTCTCAGACATATAATAATACAGAAGCTTATCAAAAACCTTCCCTTTGTCAGATGGAATCATCGCTAACAGTTAAAGATGAGCCGAATAAGGGTGAGGTAAAAACTGTTGTTCTTAGAAGAGATAAGTATGCAGAAGTACAAGCAAGTGGACAATATATAAATGATGGTCAAGATATTGAATGGACAATAAAGGTCGTACCTCTTAGAGATAGAGGAGGTTTATGGGATACTGGACAAGACTTTGAAAGACAACTAAAGGTTGCTTTTGAATTAGTCGATGAGACAAAAGAGTCAACCGATCCTAATAGAGTTAGAGATGATACAGGACTTGCTGATATCGATAACGTTGATGAGCAAATGATTCAATCTAATGGATTCCATGCAGCTACAGCTCATTTAAATAAAAAAGGTACAATTGATATTACACGGATGAATATGGGAGAAGAATTTAGATATAAATTTACTACCCATGTTGATGAGGATAAAGAGAAGTACACGTTAGAAGTTAAGGGGTATTATGGAGAAAGAGCTCTACCATTGATAGATGATGGTGGAAAAGTTGGAGATCATATAGGTTATGTAGAACTTGAAGGTAAGGCTACAAAAGTCCATGTGCAAAAATCTTGGAAGAATATATATGATAATCAATCAAAACCAACAATCACATTAAGGTTAAAACAAATTGCTGTAGATGGTACGATAAAAGAATTGGCTGTTGCAAATGTTGACACAGATAAAAGCGCTAACTTTACTGAATATACATTTGTTACATATTCAGATAATGGTGTAGATAGAAAAATACCAAGATTTGATGCCAATGGTTATAGATATCAATATGTAGTTACAGAAGACAACCTTGATGGATATGAGTCTGATGTATTCTCTGCATCATATGACGGAACAGGATGGTTTGTATCCAATACAAAAGATGAAAGTATAAGTTATAGTAATAACCCAATCACTTATAAAAACTATTCTCCAGATGCAGAAAATGGAAGTGGAAGATATTCTACAACATCTATAAAAACAGATCCAGATGTATTAAATGTTGAAACAACATCATTAAATGAAAAAAATGAACCATATAAAATTAAATATGAAGATTCTATTGTAGGTAAGAGTGGATATCAGACTGATGTTCCAGGTATGTTTGATATGAAACTTACTATTGAAGGTTATGGAAGAGGTAGAAGTGGTGACTTAGACGTCATGTTTGTGCTAGATAACTCGCCTTCAATGAATAAAACATGGATAGCTGAAAATGGTGTTAGAAAAGAAAAGATGGGTTGGCTTTCAGACACTGTTAAGCAATCAATAGATGAAATTTTCAGACTTTATCCAACTGCTAGAATAGGTATAGTAAACTTTGGAACAGCGATTGAGCCGTCAAAAGCTGCAGCAGGTAAGATGAAGTATCCAGAAAGACCATTTATGGAATTAACTGGTAAAAATTATAGGGATAATTTAGCAAAAGCGACACCTGAGTACAATTCATCAAGATCTGATACAGTACCTCATTCTAAGAGAGAAATCGGTTATTACTTATATGGAGTTAATAATAATGGACAAACTAATATAGCCATTGGTATGGCAAAGGCCACTGATTTACTTTATCCAGAAAATGAAAAAGGTACCAATATGGAAAAGAGACAAAAACTTATGGTAGTCTTATCCGATGGTGCACCGGTTGCTAGCTTGAAACTAAAGAATTATCCATTAGATACTTCAAAATCTCTTGAAGAAAACCTAGTTCCAGTCAATTCTGGGGCAAGGGCAGAATCATTCTACTTGGGTAAATATGTCTATAACAATAATACATATAGACTAAAAGGAGATACAGCCTACTATACGGATAATGGTGTAAGGATTGATAACCATGGTATAGCAACACTTGCCGTAAGTAGATATTTACAAGAAACTCATAAAGATATGGAAGTTGTATCCGTTGCTATAGCCCCAGATATAAATGGATTTGATCCAATTTCTGGTGAAAAAGAAGATGAAGGTGAAACATCTCTTAGAATTATGAAGGGAGTTCTTACTGGAATATCAACTAAGGGTGAAGATGGATATTATCAAGCAGATAAGCCAGATCATTTGACAAGCTATATTGATTCATTAAAAACTCATTTTAGGAATAACTCAATTGTAAATGGTACAGTTATTGATCCAATGGGAGATAAAAATATTATATTACATGATCCTGATGATAAGTTTACTGTTGCTTCTGGACCAGAATTAAATGATGGTGATTTCTATATATCTGATAACCATGGAAACTATTTAGCAAAAGACGGAGGCATAAGAAATAATAGAGGCAATGGAATAAGTATACATGCATATCAAGCAGGTAGAAATACTTTTAATAGTTTAGTTTATCAGAACTACAAAAATTATTCTGAATATAAACTTGATACATTTGGTCAACCACTAAAAATTTATGATCAACAATCAGGAAAATGGGTTGATAATGCCTATGAAAATGGAAGATATCAATATCTATTAGTAGAAGATCACTCTAAATCATATCCACCATCAGGTGTATATCTAAGAGGAGAAAATAGAAACTTTAGTGTGATAACATCTATTGACCATGCTATAGAGGCTAAAAATCGAGGTGCGAGATTTATAGTCTTAAGGAATAATGAAAGAGGTGGAATGAGTGATCCTTTCATTGATAAAAATATTGGGTATAATTCTGGACCGAAGATAGAAGCAACTCAAGATAAAAACTTACTCCAAGGAGTAAAAGTTCAAAGAATTATAGGTGATAATGGAAAGCCAGCAATAAAAATAACTGGATTGAATTTGGGAACAGATGAAGAAGTAACACTTAGATATAGGATTCATATAGATACTGAGAGCAAAGATTTTATTCCAAATAATTATTATCTTGCAAACTCAGAAGAAACTATATTATATCCAAAACCTGATATAGGTGATTATGTTAGATATTTCCCAGTACCTTCTGTAAAAGCGCCTAATACAAAAATTATTCTTGATAAAGAGTGGGTGACAAAATCAGGAGAAATAATTGATTATAATAAAACACCAGATTTGAATATTACTCTTCAAGTTTTAAGATATGAAGCTTTGAAAAATGAAAAAGGTGTCCCTATCCTTGACAAAGATGGAAATGCTCAAAAAGATCCAAATAAAAAGACTATTTTAAGGGAAGTTGTGCTTAATAAAGAGAATAAATGGCACTATGAAAATAATGATCTTCCAGCATATGATAGTAATGGAGTGATGTATTTCTATGAAGGTATAGAAAAAGAAGTGCCTGAAGGATATAAAGCAGAATCGTCTGTAACGGTACCAAAGTTTACATATAATATTAAAGATGGTTATGTGAGTGATGATAAGAGTGCATTTAAAATAACTGCAAAGAATATTCAAGATGAGAACCCATATGGAAGATTCAAAATACTAAAGCTAGATAAGGATAATACATATGGAAAAGTTGTTCTAAAAGATGCAGTATTTAGGTTATCTAAATTAGATGATAATTCATCACCTATAAAAGATAGTGAACAAATTATTAATACAGATGAGTATGGATATATTACCTACAATAATATCGAAAAAGGAAACTATTTATTGGAGGAAATAAAAGCTCCTAGTGGATATAAATTACTGCCTACCAAGATTTTAGTTTCTATTGATGAGCCGATAGTTGATGGTAGGTATACAGTTAAGTTATATCGTTTGGATAAATCTGGAAACATAAATGGTGAAAGGCAAGAAATAAAACCAGATGAACAACTTAAGACAGATATTGGATTATATCCTGTTTACTATATTACAAATGAAAAAATGAATATTCCTAATACTGGATACTATATTCAGATACCTACGTTAATTATTTTGGGTATGGTATTAACAGGAGTAATCCTTATCTACATTAATAAACAGAATACTAAAAAATTGGTGGAAAAACTAAAAAATAAAAGAGATTAGGAGGTGATTCACTTGGTAGCAATACCATGTGGATTGCCAGTCCACTAAAAATTGTGGGTGTCGACCGTAAACGAAATATAATAAAGATAATAAGGAGATAATATGTTAAAGAAAAAGTTACTTGGCTTATTTACAGCTGCTGCTTTAGCTTTTACAGCTATTGCACCTTTTGCGATGTCTGTAAAGGCTGAAGAACCAGAAAAAACAACTCAAACAGTAACATTACATAAGCTAGTAATGGATAAGCAAGCGCTTGATAGCTGGAAGGCCGATGGACCAGAAGGATATAATGGGACACAAGATTTAGAGGCATTTAAGAAACTAACTGGAGCAGAAAATGCAAAGGAAGTTGCAGGAGTTTATTTTGCATGGAAGTATGTAGGAGAAACTAGTGGAAACTTCACAAAAGGTAAATATGTAAAAGCTGATGGAACAGGAACTGATAATGACATAGAGAATCTTACAAAAAATGATTTAAGTAAAGTTCTTGGTGGATTGACAGAAGCAAATGGAAAACGATTTGATACAGCTAATTTAAAAGGTGATTTTGAAATTGAAGAATTCCAAGAATTCTCAACTTATAAAGGTGCTAATAATGAAGAATTGTCAGCTACAAAGGCTGTACCAGTTAGAATTAAGCTTCCTTTAGTAAATGAAAATGGTGTAGTTGAGAATGCTCACATTTATCCTAAAAATACTGAAGAAAAACCAAGTGTAGATAAGGATTTCCAAAATGGATTTGGTGGTTCAACTGGAGCTAATGCTGGTACTGATAGACTAGAAGAAACTGAAAAAGTTAAGCCAACATCAGTATCAGTTGGAGATACAGTTCCTTATCATATTCAAACAAAAGTTAAACCTCAAGCTAAATATAAAACTTTTAGATGGTCAGACGTTATGACAAAAGGTTTAACATTTAACAATGATATTGAGATAACAGTTACTGGTTCAGCTGAACCAATTACATTAGAAGCAGCTGATTATACATTAACATCAGATTTATCAGGATTTGTTTTAGCATTAAATGAAAAAGGTCTTGCTAAGATTAATAACAATGATAATGAATTAACTATTGATATAAAATATACTGCAGAAGTTAACAGCGATGCTGTTGCTGACGTTCCAGACAAGAACGATGTTGTATTAGAATATTCTAATAAACCAAAAAATGAAAATGAAGAATCTCCAGAAACTCCTCCAACTAGTGAAGGAAAAATAAAAGTTACAAAAACTTGGGGACAAGGCACAACTAAAACAGATGTTATATTCGACCTATATAAAAAAGTTGGAGAGCAATGGAAAGTTGTAGATACAAAAACTCTTAAATCAGGTCAAACAGAAATTGAATTCACTGGTCTTGATAAGAGTGCAAAGTATAAAGTAAGAGAGCGTGTTAATGCTAGTAATCCTACTTGGGGAGGACAAGATGGTGAATTAACAGTTACAAATAATAAAGATAATGACAACCCACCTCCAATAAATCCAGAAGAACCAAGTATCGTAACTTATGGTAAGAAGTTTGTAAAAGCAGATTCATCAACAAATGATAGACTTGCTGGAGCTAAGTTCGTAGTTAAAAATGGTGAAAATAAATTCCTTGCAAGAAAGGCAGCAACAATAGTAGCTAATGATTTTGCAGCATATACAGCTGCAGAAAAGGCATATCAAGCATCAGTTGACACATATAATGCAAGGGAAAATGATGATGAAAAAGAACAATTATTACAAGATATAGCAACAAAGAAAGAGGCAAGGGATAAAGCTTTTAACAATGCATATTACACATATACATGGGTTGAGGCAGATACAGATGAAAATGTAGTAATACTTTCTTCTGATGATAAAGGTAGATTTGAAATCAGCGGATTAAAAGAAGGAACGTATACTTTAGTGGAAAAACAAGCACCTAAAGATTATGCTACAAGAGAAGATCTTTCTTTTGAAGTTGGAGCTAACACATATTCAACTGTAAATGTAGATTTTAAATATGACGGTACAGAGCAACAAAATAATGCATTAAAAGTTGGCAACAAAAAAGTATCAATTCCACAAACTGGTGGTATCGGTACAGTTATCTTTACAGTTGTAGGTCTTGGTATAATGCTTATTGCAGCAATGTCATTAAGAAAAAGAAATGCTGAAAGATAATAAATGATGGGCAATGTATATTGCCCCATCAGATTATCTCACAATTTTGATTGTGGGATAATCTGATGATAGGAGGAATATGAAAAAAATTAAAAAGTACATAGATAAACTTTTTACCTCAAAAATTTTTTTAGTAATACTCTTATTTATAGGATTATCAATATTCATTTATCCTATAATTTCAGACAAATACTATTCATTAAAACAAGAATCTACTGTTAAAGAATATGAAAATATGCTAGAAAACTTACCTACACAGGAAGGTAAGGAAATAATAGAAGAAGCTATAGAATATAATAAACTATTGTCTTCAACAGATCCAGGAATTTTTTCATCTGGCAGAAGTCAGACAATTGCAAAGATGATTGAAGATGGGAAGTTACCGGAATTTTTTTCATATGGTAGATTAATTGGTACAATCGACATACCTAAAATAAATATTAAACTACCAATTAGGTCAGGAACAGATGAGGATATTCTTGAACAAAATGCTGGATTTATGATGAATACATCTCTTCCAGTTGGGGGCGAATCTACACATAGTGTTATAACAGCGCATAGAGGATTGCCATCATCTAGACTTTTTACAGATTTAAATCAACTAGAAATTGGAGATGTTTTTTATATACAAGTTTTAGATAAACCTCATGCTTATGAGGTAGATCAAATTAAGGTTATTGATCCAACGGATGTCAAAGACTTAAAAATTATTGAGGGTGAAGATTATACTACACTTTTAACATGTCACCCATATATGATAAACTCTCAAAGACTTATTGTTAGGGGACATAGGATACCATATACTCCAGAGTTAAGAAGGGTGACAGACAAGGTTAAGAGTGAAAATATTTTAAAAATGTTAATTATAAAATATAAGGAATATATTATAGGAATATCTATATTTATTATTTTATTAATATTAAATAATCTAAAAATAAAGCATTTAAAAAAGCGATATGGGAATGGTGATTATGAGGGAACTTCAAAAAATCCAGATTAAAAACTTAATAAAGTTATTAATATTACTATTTATAGTAATAGGATCTATAGCTCCGGTTAAAGCAGTTGGTGATAATACCTTGAAAATTATAAAATATAAGAATCAAGTAAAGCATATATTAACCGAAGGGGTTAAAAGTGATAATACAGAAATTGAATATAAATCTGGTGCCCAATTTATGATATGGAAGTTATCAGAGACAGAGGCACAATACCCAGACCAATCAATTCTGGCAAACCTAAAAAATAATTCTATCACAGAACTTGATAGTAAATTTGGTAAGGCTATTATTACAAATAAAACTGATGATAATGGAATGGTAGAAATTACTAATTTGGAAGATGGAACATATTATGGTAGAGAGGTTGCATTTATAAATAATGTCTATCAAGAGGTTATTGAAGATGTACCATTCGTTATAACATTACCGTATAAAGGAAGTAATGAATTAAAGATTTATCCAAAATCAGGCTTAGATTATGAATTAAGATTGATAAAATATCAAGATACTGAACGTAAAGGTAATGAATTATCGGGTGTTGGATTCACATTAGAGAGAAAGATAGCTGATGATAAATTTGAAGTCGTTAAGTTGAAACTCGATAAAGAAAAAGGTACTTATATTCCTGTAAATGAGGGGGAAGATCCTATATTGTATACAGATAGCTTTGGAGAAATTAGGGTCAGCAATTTACCTGAAGGGGAATATAGATTTCATGAGGTTAAAGCGTTAGATGGATTTGAAATAGTAAATGAATATTCAGATATAGTTGATGTAAAAAAAGACTCATCAACTACAGTTACCATGATAAACAAACGTCCACCAAATGGAGGCATGAGGTTTAGAAAGGTAGATGAAAATGGAGAACCATTAAAAGGGGCAAAATTTAAAGTTCAACGCCTTATTGAAGATGTATTTGGAAATAAAGTATTTGAAGATATACTTGAAAATGGTAAGGTAATGATTCGCACTAGTGATGAAGATGGATGGTTTATTTTTGATAATCTACCTTATGGCAATTATAGACTATACGAAACACAGGTTCCTGTATATAATGAGGATGGATATATTATTTCGTATAAGAGCATAGATAAACCTATAGAATTTGATATAAATCAAAATAGTTTATCCAAAGGAGAGGTTATAAAAGTTGTTAACAAGAGAAGACCACCAGATGTTCCTCCGGAAGGTCCTCCACCATCAATACCTCCAAAACCACCATTTGAAATACCTAATACTGGGGATATATCATTAATTTTATCAGCGTTATTTGGACTGGTATTAGTTATTACGGGAACTATTGTATACAAGTATAAGGATAAGAAATAGTATATGCCCTATAGTAAATACTGTAGGGCTAAAGTGTGTTATGAAGAAGAGAAAAAATAAAAAGAAATCTAATTTACCATTTATTGTATTATTTATAATAGGTTTTTGCATTTTAATGTACCCTGTAGTTAGTAGATTTTATTATAAGATAGGTGCGTCTAAGGCTGTAAGCTCATTTGAATCTGAAAAAACTAAGCTTGAGAAAAAAGAAATAGAAAGAAGAATGAGATTAGCTTATGCATTCAATGATAGCTTGGTTAATGGAGGGATTAATATTGAAGATCCTTATGACAAAAAACGTGCAGAAGAAGGAAGAGCAGAATATGCAAGAATGCTAGAAGTACATGAAATGATTGGTCATATAAATATACCTAAAATCAACATAGATATACCAATGTATGCAGGAAGTAATGAAACTGTATTACAAAAAGGCGCAGGTCATTTAGAAGGGACTTCATTGCCTGTTGGAGGTAATAATACACATTCAGTAATTACTGCTCATAGAGGACTTCCGGAAGCAAAATTATTTACAGATTTAGATAAACTAAATGAAGGGGATAAATTTTATATTACAAATATAAATGAAACACTTGCATATGAAGTAGACCAGATAAAAGTAATAGAACCTTCAAATTTTAATGATTTATTAATAGTTAAAGGTTATGATTATGTAACATTACTTACATGTACTCCATATATGATTAATTCGCATAGATTACTTGTAAGAGGACATAGAATTGATTATGATGCTACTCAGCAAATTGAAGAAATAAAGACAAATAGTAATGAAAGATATATAAAAGCAGGTATGGTTATTATAGGCATCATTGGTGTGCTAGGAATTGTTGTTCTAAGAAAGAAGAAAAAAAAGAATGAAGTATAAAAAGCTTGTAGGATTAACGATAATTTTTATAGGGATTATAATATTTACTCTACCATTCACTAAGAATGTTTATAATGATTTTAGAATGAAATTTGTTGAAAAAAACTGGATTGATTATACCAATTCAATGAGTAAAGAAAGTAAGAAAAAGCTTGTTGAAGATGCAGATAAGTATAATGCAACACTTCCTGATAATCAGGGGGAAAGTTTTGTTGATCCTTTTGAACAAGAAAATTTAAAAATAAAGAGTCCACTTTCAGGAATACTTGAAGATCAGTCTATTGGCATAATAAAAATTCCTAAAATTGATCTTGCTATGCCCATATATATGGATGCAACACCAAGACATTTAGAGATAGGAGCAGCTGTTGTTAATGGAACATCATTTCCAACTGGTGGAAATGGAACAAGATCAGTAATAGCTGCGCATAGAGGGTTCTATAATTTTGAACATTTTTTACATATTGATTCACTTGGAAGTGGAGATAGAATTTATTTAGATATCCTTGGAAACTTATTGATATATGAGGTATATGATAAAGAAGTTATAATGCCGTATGAAAATGATAAAATAGCTAAAATAGAAAATGAAGATATTTTAACATTACTTACTTGTCATCCTTATCCAATTAGTAATAAGAGGCTACTTGTTAATTGTAAGAGAGTAAATATTGATAATAATCAGAATAATAATCAGAATAATAATCAAAGTTTAACAATTGATAAAGTTTCTAATGAAAAAGTATATACAGTTGTGAATATTCAAAAGAAAGGGTTTGTTATAGTTTCAATAATAGGTATCATCTTTACTTGTTTCATTGGATTTAAAATAATAAAAGAAATAATAAGATTAAAAAATAATAGGTAATATAAGATCCTTATTAGTTTGTTATTTATGACAATTCTAGTAAGGATTTCTGTTTATATCAGTTAATATTTTTAATAAATATTAGTTATAATGTTTAATTATTTTGTACATAATCTACATAAATAAAATAAAATGTATTTAAATTAATTCTTTAAATATGTTATAATTACATAAAGGTGGTTAGAAAAGTCGTAACTACAATTTTATTAGACTTATCTTCATAACTACGGCTATCTAAATAAAACTAATTTATAACAATTTTTCAATGTTGTAAATTAACCTATAATTTATATTAGGAGGAAAAGTGATGAGATTTTTTAGGAAGTTTTGTGCAGTTGCTCTTGCATGTGCGATGGCTATTAGTGTTACAGGATGTGGTGATGATAAAAAAGATAAGCCAAAGGTTATGATATATACTTCAATGTATGAAGATATAGTAGATAATTTAAAAAAGGCATTGAATGAAAAATTTCCAGAATATGATGTTGACTTTTTCCAAGGGGGAACAGGAACTTTACAAGCAAAGGTTGCTGCTGAGATTTCTGCAGGTAAGCTTGGTTGCGATATGCTTATGGTTGCAGAGCCTTCATATGCCTTAGAATTAAAAGAACAAAATCTATTAGAGCCAATTAAAATTGATAATACTGATAATTTTTTATTTGACTACGATAAAGATGGATATTGGTATCCAGTGCGTGTATCAAATATGATATTAGCATATAACCCAGAAAAGAAACAGTTAAATGAAGTTCCTAATTCATTTGAAGAATTTGCAAATAAGGCAGAATTAAAAGGTAGATTATCTATGCCGAATCCACTTGTTTCAGGATCAGCTATGGCATCTGTTGCAGGTTTGCTTGATAAATATGGAGAAGAGTATTTTGATAAGTTAGGTAAATTAAATATACCAGTTGAATCAGGAAGTGTATCTGTTTCAAAATTGGAAACTGGAGAGTGCGATGCAATAATGGTTTTAGAAGAGTCTATACTTAAAAAGCGTGAAGAAGAAGGATCAAAACTTGAAGTTATATATCCAAAAGATGGAACAATAGCTATTCCTTCACCAATTATGAGTATAGCTAAAGATAAATCAGCTAATAACAATATTGAAGCTTGTAAAAAAATCACAGAATGGTTTTTAACAGAAGAAGGACAGTCATATATTACGAAAGCATGGATGCATTCAGTATTTAAAGAAACTAAGAATATACCATTTGATGCTAAACCTACTAAGGACATACTCGCTAATTCAATAAGTGTAAACTGGGAAAAAGTTTATAAAGAAAGAGATGCAATAAGAAATAAATTTCAAGAGTATGTAACTATTAAAAAATAATGTGAGGATAAATGAAGAGAAGATATTTTGACATAAAGTGGTTAGTAATATTTATAATTATTGGATTACTATTAATATTTCAAGTACTTCCACTAGTATACTTACTATATAAATCAGTGTTTCCAAATGGATCATTTTCATTAGAGGGTTTTAGAAGAATATATTCTTACACTCTTAACTGGTCAGCACTAAGAGATACAATAATAAGTTCTACATTTGCAATGATATTTGGCACATTGATTGCATTCCCTTTAGCTTGGCTTGTAGGTAGGACAAATTTAATTGGTAAAAAAGTTTTTAGAACCTTATTTGTAATGACTTATATGGTGCCTCCATATGTTGGGGCAATGGCTTGGTTAAGGTTACTAAATCCAAATGCTGGAATATTGAATAATATATTCAAATCTGTATTTGGATTATCTCAAGCTCCATTTAATATATACTCTATGGGTGGACTAATATGGGTATTGACAACTTTCTATTACCCATTTGCATTCATAACTATTTCTAGGGCGATGGAAAAGATGGATCCGACATTAGAAGAAGCTTCTAGAATATCAGGGGCTTCTCCGATAAAAACGCTTTTTACTGTTACATTACCTACAATGCTTCCTAGTATAGTAGCAGCAGCCTTATTGGTATTTGTATCTGCGGCATCATGCTATGGAATTCCTTCAATAATAGGGGCCCCAGGTAAAATATATACAGTAACAACAAGGATTTTTGAGTATGTGCAGATTGGGGATCAGCAAGGATTAAGTGATGCTACAGTTTTGGCTGTATTATTGATGGCAATGGCTTTATTAGTAATGTATATATCAACTATACCAGTAAATAAAAAACAATTTATAACTGTATCTGGAAAGTCTATGAGACCGAATATTGTAGATTTAGGAAAGTGGAGATGGCCAATAAGCATTTTAGTTAGTTTATTCTCGTTTGCTATAGTTATTCTTCCATTTTTAACAGTTATATTAACAAGTTTTACTGTGAATATGGGGAAGACAATAAGTCTAGACAACATGACTCTAAAATTCTGGAAGACAGTATTTTCTAGATCTTCAATATTAGACTCATTAAAGAATTCATTAATATCTGCAGCGATAGCAGCTACACTAGGACTAATTATTGTATGTGTAATGGCATATTTATTAAAAAGAACAAAAGTTAAAGGTAGATCTATACCTGACTTTTTGATTACTGTAGGATCTGGAACTCCAAGTATAGTTATAGCCCTTGCACTTATAATGACAATGACAGGTAAATTTAAGATAAATATTTATAATACACTTTGGATAATGGTAGTAGCGTATATGATAAAATATATGCTTATGGGTATGAGGACTGTAGTATCAGCATTTTCACAGATTTCAATGGATTTGGAGGAAGTTGCACAAATTTCAGGATCAGGATGGTTAAGAAGATTTAAAGATATAATAGCTCCGTTGATATTACCTAGTATTGTAGCAGGTTGGTTTTTGATTTTTATGCCTGCATTCTATGAACTTACAATGTCAAATTTATTGTTCTCAAACTCTACGAGAACATTGGGTGTTGAGTTGTATAATTATCAAGCATACCACTCTCAACAAACGGCAAGTGCTATAGCAACGGCCATTCTATTATTTGTCATAATATCAAATTGGTTGCTTAATAAGTTAACTAAAGGTAAATTTTCTATTTAATGGAGGTAGGATGTCAACAGTTACACTTAAGAATATTGAAAAATGCTTTGGAAATGTAAAGGTTATAAATAAATTTGATTCAGAGTTTAGTAATGGAGAATTTGTTACATTATTAGGACCATCTGGATGTGGAAAGACTACATTATTAAGAATGATTGCAGGCTTTGAAAAACCAACTAATGGAGAAATTCTAATTGATGATAAAGTGGTAAGCTCTGAAAATGAATTTGTCCCACCTGAAAAGAGGGAGATTGGGATGGTATTTCAATCATATGCAGTTTGGCCACATATGAATGTATTTGATAATATAGCTTATCCATTAAAAATTAAAAAAGTACCAAAAAAAGAACGTGAAAAAAAGGTAAATAAAATACTTGATATTGTACATCTTTTACAATATAGAGATAGGATGCCATCTCAGTTATCTGGAGGTCAGCAACAAAGAATAGCATTAGGACGTGCATTGATTGCTGAACCTAAATTATTATTATTAGATGAACCACTATCAAATCTAGACGCAAAATTAAGAGATAGTATGCGTTATGAGATTAAAAAAATTAGTAAAGAATTAAATATTACAGTTGTTTTTGTCACACATGATCAAACAGAAGCGATGACAATGTCTGATAAAGTTGTTATACTTAATAGAGGAATAATTCAGCAAGTTGGAACTCCATATGAAATTTATCATAATCCGGTTAATCAATTTGTTGCAGACTTTATTGGAAAGGTGAATTTAATTAGTGCTGAGAAGAAGGATGGAAAGGCTTATCTTGATGGTAGCTATATAGATGTAGATTTTGAATTCCAATGGGATAAAGCTATTATTGCAATTCGACCTGAGAATATAATTATTGATAAGACTGGGGGAGTTGAAGCCCTTATTCAGAATATGTATTTCTTAGGTGAAAATACTGATATATTCTTAAAGCTTGATAATGGGGAAGAAATAAGATGTGTCGCTGAGTCTGAAGCCTATATGAAATATAAGGTAGGAGATAGGGTGAACATTAAGTTTAAGAGTTATATAGCCTATCCATATGAAAAAGATAATGATCAGCTAAAAATTGTGACATAGTATGAAAAGAATAAAAAAATTTTTACTACTGCTTTTAACAATATGTTTAATAACTTTTACTCTAGTTCAATTTAGTAAAGAAACTCATGCAGATGCAGGAAACTTTAGAGGTGGAACTTCTTATAGTAGAGGCGGAAGTAGTCATTTCAGTGGAGGAAGTTCTTCATCTAGAAGTAGGCGAGATAGTTCTTCGTTTGGAAGTAGACGAGGAAACTATAGTAGCTATGATGATGACGATGATTATGACTTTGGATTTTTTCCTTTTTCATTTTTTGGATTCTCAGGAATGGGATCAGGATTAATTATATTTATATTAATCCTTATAATATATCAAAAAATGAAAGGTAAAAAAATTGATAATTACTCAGATGGATTTGTACGAGAACCTAATTTTACAAATTTAGAGAAACTATATAAAAGGGATCCGAATTTTAGAGAAGATATACTAAAAGAAAAAATTGCAAGAGTGTATGTTGAAATGCAGAATGCTTGGCAAGAACAAAAGTGGGATCCGATGAGAGCTTATTTATCTCCACAATTATATACGATGCTTGAGAATCAATTGAGAGAATTGATATCTAGTGGAAGAAAAAATATAATTAAAGATATATCTGTTTTGAACATTGAGTTATTTGATTATGAAGAAGATGATGATACTCAACACCTTTATGTAATGGTAGAAACAAGAGTTATAGACTATACAATTGATAACTATAACAATATTGTGTCTGGAGATCCAAATAAAGAAGTATTCATGGGTTATGGGTACCATCTTGTAAGGCCATTAAATGCAACTGCCCCACAAGTTAACGGTGAAATTAAACAAATGAAGTGTCCAAGTTGTGGAGCTCCAATTGATATAAATAGATCTGCTAAATGCGAATATTGTGGTACTATAATTGAAGCTAAAGATTATGATTGGGTTATCAGTAATATTGAAGGTTTATATCAAAAATAAACAGTTATTAAAACTATATACCACCATTAGCTTTACCATATAATGTTTTTGTGATATAATTATTATATCTATTTTGGAGGTGGAAATTATGAGTATTATTATTTTCCTAATTATGGGAGGCATCATTGGTTGGCTAGCTAGCATAGTAGTTGGAAAAAATTCCAGAATGGGTGCCGTTGCTAATGTAATAGTAGGTATATTAGGATCATTTATTGGTAGCTATTTATTTGCAGGGAATCAGGGCTTAAATGTTTTTACAGTTAGAGGATTTCTATTCTCTGTATTAGGAGCAGTTATACTATTATTAGTATTTTCACTATTTACTAGAAAAAGATAATATTGATAAATTATAATTTCTAAAGAGCATATGCTTTATTGCTATGCTCTTTATTTGTTATTTTAATTATGATATTATTATCATATATTGCTTATATAAAGTTCATTGTTTTGGAGTAGCTATGATAGTAAAAGAAAAAATATATATTGATAGAGATATAAATTATCCTATTTCAGGAGATTTTTGGATAAATGGAGTTACAGGTACAAAAGGAAGGGTAAGAGCATCTGACCCAGGATTTGTATTTAATGCGACCATTTATGAGGATGTTACAAAAATAGAATATGAATATAATATGCTTGTAAAAGAACCTAAGATTCTTAATGGAGAGTTTACAATCATAACTGATAGAGAAGATATAAAAATTCCTTATGAGTTTAACTTATTTTCAAATACAACAAAGATATCTGAAGATATTTCATTAGAAGATGTAACCCCTGAGATATTTATTACTGAACAATTTGGAAAGAGGTATGCCGAAAATTCTAAGGCTAGAATACTTTGGGAGGCGTATAGAGAATTAACAGTAAACGAAAGCAATATAAATGAGTTTTTTATAGCAATTGGTGATAAAAAGAGGAAAGACGATAAACACAAAGAATTAAAGAAGATTGTAACTAAAACCAAAGATGCCAGATATGTTTATGCTGACATACAAAAGTTAATATTTAGATATTCTGCTAAGATTGATACTGAGACAATTTTTTTAGAAGGTTTAAAGAAGGCAATAAATAAATTAAAAACATTTGAAGAACCTGAATATAGAATAAAATCAGTTGAATATCTTTGGGCATATCATTCAAAAGATGAACTACGCTGTGATTACATCTTTGACACATTGGAGGATAAGTTCAATCATGACGATAAATTCTTTGATGCTCTCTATATGTACATAAAAGCTATACATATGAATACAGAGAGTGAAATAAATGAAGCTGCAAATAAGCTAGAGATAAGATCTTATGAACTAGATCTTGGAATTATATATTGGTTTTGTTATAAATTAAGAGCAAGACAAAATAAGACTGCAAATGAGCTTTATATATGGTTAAAAAAGATTGTTTCATTAGGTTGTAATAGTCCATTTATATATATGGAGCTACATAATATAATTGAGAAATATGATACAGCTATATTAAAAACAGATTATATTGAAGTTAGAGTTTTATATTGGGCGTATAGGAAAAAAATATTATCAGAGAAGATAGTAGAGTATATAATAAACAAAACTAACTATGTGAGTGGCTATTATTCTCAACTATTCCATATATTGACAGATGAATTTAGAAAAAGAAGAGATATAAAAATATTACAAGTAATATGCTCACTCTTAATACATGGGAATAGAATGGATAAGACAGCATTTCTATGGTATAGGCTGGGGGTTGAGAATAAGATAAGATTAACATCATTATTCGAGTACTTTTTATATTCAATGCCAAACTGTTATAGTGAACTTTTACCAAATGAAATATATATATATTTTAGAGATAACAAGATGCTTACAGATAAGAATAAGCAATCTTTGTATTATAACATAATAAAAAATTATAACAATATAACGCATATATATGATCATTATAAATCAGATATGAATGCATATGCATTAAAAGCTTTACGAGAAAGAAGAATAAGCGATGAACTTGTGGAAATATATAATGAATTTCCAACAGGAATTATAATGGACAAGGTATTAAGCCATTGTTTACTAAATATATATTGTGCATTTAGATTTATTTGTAAAGATGATAGAATCAGGAAACTAATTATTGTACAGTCAAGGTTATCAAACTTAATTGAGGTATGGCCAATAAATATGATTGCTGATGCAAGGATACCTGATTCAAACTTTTTAATTTTAGCAGAATATAATGATGATACAATAGTATTGGCAGATAGTAACATTGTTGAGTACAAGAGAATAATGTTTCTAAATAGTGATGTTAAAAATGCATTTAACATTGGTAAAAATCATATAGTTGCATTGATGGAAAATAAAAATCCAAGCATGGAAACTCTTGAGGAGATAAATAAGAAAAAGTGGCTAAGAAGTTACTATAAAAAAGATATACAGACAAAACTTATTAAATACTATGCATTAAATGATGAAATATCAAACCATATATTAGACTTTGATATAGACTTGATTGAAAATAAAAATGAATTAATCTCAGAATATATAAAAATTGGGGAATATAAGGTAGCGCTCCAAAGTCTTATACAAGAAGGATTTGATATAATTGATAATGACGAAAAACTTAATTTATTTAATGGCATAATATCTGAGGGTTATGTTGTATCAGATTTAGTAAGGGACTTAGCATTACATTTATATTTCAATGGGGTTAGAGATTTTGATTTAGTAATGTTCCTTTATCAACAGCATGAACTTACATTAGAAGATGAAATTGAAAATTATGATATGCTTAGATTTAATTTAATAAATGATAGAGAATTTTATGAAAAGATAGAGAATTATTGCGAATTTCTACTGAATCAAAATGGAGAGTTTGGTAATTCAAAATTATATATTCATTTATGGGAAAAGAGGGATGAATTATCAGCGATAAAATTGCTAGAGATGCTTAGAAGGTTTTCGTGTGAAAATGATTATACAGATGAAATTAGAATGTATGTATCAGAGCAATTAGAAAAGCTTGTAAGTATTGGTATGTATCCTGAATGGTTTATGAGATTTAAATCTAAAGGACTTTTACCATTTGAATTAAGTGATAAAACGATACTTACATTTAAAAATCATGGTGTATTTGTATATAAATATAAAGGAGAAAAAGATTCATTATATAAAGAAGTAGAGCTTAAAAAGATAACAGATTCTATATATGTTGTTGCCATCCCTATGTTTTATGGAGACACAATAATATATAAGATTTATGATCCAATTAATGAATTATTTTCAGAAGAGTATGCTTATACAAATAATAAAAGAACTAAGCATGGAATATATAAGGATGGATTTGACAGATTAAATGATATAATTTATGCAAAAAGTAATGATTTACCAGAACTAAGCAAATTGATTGGAGAATATAAAGGAATGAAGGATATGGCTTTGGATATTTTTAAGCCTAGGGTGTAATATGAAAGATATATTTGTTATTCAAGTTAAAAATTCAGAAGTAAAAGCCCTTTATACTCCATTTGAGTTACAAGAGGATTATAAGGTATCTGTTCATGATTCAATAAAAAATTGTATATATTCTTATGAGAATGAACTTAAAAATTCACAGATAGTTATAGTTGCTGAAAAATTTTCACAAAAATTAAAAAATGAAATTAAACTTCTATTGAATAGACTATATATTACAGAGAAAATTCATTATGTAGATTATAGGGAATCATTTGTAAATTATAATCTTTTATTTACAAAATCATTCAAATATAATAGATTTGGGCTTATTTATCAGAATAAGGATGAATTAGTATTATACAGTGCTTTAATAACACACCATATGGATGAATTACATATTAAAGTTATAGACATTGGATTTGAAAATAAAGGATATAATGATCTAGACAATGAGAGTAAAGATGAAAGATTTTCGAGTATTTTACCTAACTTATTGAAAGATGATTTAGATGTTGTATATCTCACAAGTAAGGCGTTTAATGGGGGATATATGAAAAACTCTTTAGAAATTCTATGTACAGATAGGAGAGTATTTTTAGAAGAGAATCTATTTATACTTGGAGGTTATTCATACTTAAAAAATATGTATAATCAGAATAAGAAAATATATGTTAAAACTAAGTATAGTGTAGGATGTGGTGCATATATAAATATTAATGGATCTAATGGCAGTGAAAAACACGAATTATTTAATGAACATAATAGATTTTATGATGATATAGAGCCTATAGAGATTATAACTTTTAATGATGATGTATTGCCTATATATTATGGAGAAAATAATAGAGTAGATGTTTGCATAGCTCATCTAGTAAAGGGAATTAACAAACCTACACGATTAAGTTTAAATATATCCTTTAGCGATGATATGCAAATGATGATAATTAGCATAATAGACATTGGATTTGGACTGTTTATTAAACCTAGTAATATGCAGGTTAAATATTTTATAGGTATAGGAGGTAGATAAGATGAGTGATTTTAGACTTTGTATACCGAGAAGAAATATCAAACCTTATTATTCCAATATTATTAAAAGAGAGATATTTACTATAGAGGAATTAAGCTATTTTATATATGAAAATATTCATTTGATAGATGATGATTTTATTGATAAAAATCTTATAGAATTTGTATATAATAGCATTGATGAGGATATAAGTGGATTTGGTTTAAACGATTCTATTGAAGTTATATTAAGATCGAATAATTTATATTTAGAAGAAGATGTTGAACTTATAATCAATATATTAAAGAATTACAGAGAGGGCGACTATCTTACAAGAGCAAAAATGATAGGTGATAAGTGCCTAATCAATAAAGACTATAATTTAGCTTTAAAGCATTATAATAATATTTTACAAAGAGCAGAAATTAGTGTTGTTGATGAAAGCTTTATTTTTGATGTGAAGTTTAATAAAGGAGTTGTCCTAGCTAGAATGCTTAATTTTAAAGATTCCTATCAATTATTTAAAGAATTATATGAATTAAGTGAGGATGAGGAAGTAAAATTTTACTGTATGCTTTCATTAAGGTATTATGATATAAATAAATATAATGATATGAAAAAGTATGATGGGGACAAAATATTTGAATCTATTGATGATATAGTTAGTAATGCAAAGATGGATAAAATTATTTATGACAATGGGATGAAATATACCGTTGTTATAGATGATATACTTGATGAGTGGAAACACCAAGTATCAGAAGAACTATAAACATATTAAAAGAATAAAATAATATAAAATTAAAATCTCCTATAGAAATCTTATTTTAATAAATTCTATAGGAGATTTATTTTGTATAGATGGGTATTAGCCCATCGCGGAAATTTTATTTATATTACTTAAGAGTAACCTTAGCTCCATCAGCTTCAAGCTTTTTCTTGATTTCTTCAGCTTCTTCTTTTCCGCAAGCTTCTTTAAGTATTTTAGGTGCAGCCTCAACAGCGTCCTTTGCTTCTTTTAGACCAAATCCTGTGATTTCACGAACAGCCTTGATTATCTTAACCTTGTTAGGGCCAGCTTCTGTTAACTCAACATCAAATTCATCTTTTTCTGCTTCAGCTTCACCAGCAGCAGCGCCACCAGCAACTACAACTGCTCCAGCAGCAACTACACCAAATTCTTCTTCACATTCTTTAACTAAATCTCTTAATTCTAAAATTGAAAGTTCTTTTAAAGCTTCAATTATTTCAGCGTTTGTTAATTTTGCCATTATTTAATTTCCTCCTAAATTTAATTGAGAGTATTAGCAACCCTCTTCTTCTCTTTTGTTAGCAATCGCATCAACGACACGTGCAAAGTTTGTAATAGGTGATTGTAAGCTTCCAAGTAATTTTGAAAGTAGTTCTTCTCTTGAAGGAATGTTTGCTATAACCTTAATTCCTTCTCTGTCGTAATACTCAGCTTCTACAACTCCTGACTTTAGCTCTAGTTTTGGAGCAGTTTTTGCAAAGTTATTAATTACTCTAGCTGCAGCAGTAGCATCTTCCTTAGAAATAGCGATAGCTGTAGCTCCGTTTAAATCTTTTGCCAATGATTCAAACTCAGTTCCTTGGATAGCGAAGTTGATCATTGTGTTTTTGTAAACTTTGTAGATTATATTGTTCTCACGAAGTTGACGACGAAGATTAGTATCTTCCTCAACAGTAAGACCAAGATAGTCAACAAGCACAACAGTCTTTGCACCATCTAAGTGACCTTTGATTTCATCAATAATTGGCTTTTTTAATTCAACCTTTGCCACTTTCTTACCTCCTAATTTTTTCTGCCAAATCTGGAAATATAAAAACCTCCTATATACGTAGGAGGACAAAAAATTATTATTAGTTTCCTCGGTAGGCGATAAACTTACATCTTTCGATACCTACTGTCTACGGCAGTACTCCTATATTACCATTTCTTTTTTTTGTTGTCAATATTTGAAAATAAATATTTTTATATGATTCTGGTTTAAAAATGATAATGTCTTAATATAATCAAAATGATTATGTCCCATTTGGTATAATTATCTTCTTATAAGGAGGTAGTTGATTTGAGAAAGGTTATATTAAGAATGAATGAACATATG
>JAEZWQ010000059.1 GCA_023420085.1 Bacillota bacterium | reverse complement strand
ATTCGTATTGGTGCGGACGGTAATCTCCGCTACGCAAAAGCTCCACAAAGTAGTCGTACAAGGGGCGGTGTACTACAAACTCTAACGTACAAATGGAGTGGGTTACGCCCTCAAAGTAGTCGCTTTGTCCGTGTGCAAAGTCGTACATCGGGTACACGCTCCACTCCCTCCCTGTTCGGTGGTGCGGGTGGTGGATAATGCGGTATATAACGGGGTCCCGAAAGTGCATGTTGGGGTTTGCCATATCTATCTTGGCACGTAACGTCATTGCACCTTCGGCTATCTCGCCATGGCGCATCTTACTAAACAGCTCCAGGCTCTCCTCCACGGGCCGGTTGCGGTAAGGGCTTTCGGTGCCAGGCTCGGTAGGTGTCCCCTTCTGAGCCGCTATTTGTTCCGAGGTCTGCTCGTCCACATAGGCAAGGCCGCGCTTTATAAGGTCAACAGCAAAGTCGTACAGCTGCTGAAAGTAGTCGGACGCATAGTAAACCTTCTCCCACTGGAAGCCGAGCCACTGGATATCTTCCTTTATGGCTTCTATGTACTCGGTATCCTCTTTCGTTGGGTTTGTGTCGTCGAAGCGGAGGTTACAAGTACCTCCATACTTCTGGGCTATACCAAAGTCCATACAAACAGCCTTGGCATGGCCTATATGCAGGTAGCCGTTAGGCTCTGGAGGGAAGCGCGTTTGCAACCTTCCGTTGTTAAGGCCATCGGCCAAGTCCTTTTCTACTATTTGTTCTATAAAGTTGAGGGACTTCTCGGTTGTTGTCACCTCTGGTTGGGTATTGGGGTCTGCTATTGCCATTGTTGTATTTTCGGTGGAATATAAAGGATTTCTTTGTTATTTCTTTTTTCTGGAAGTCAAGCGCTTCGGGGGTTACCCGTTATCGTTCAGGAACACAAAGTTTTTAAGTATCAGGTTATCGCACGCTTCTATATCGGTGCCCTTACCTTCCCACTCTAAGCGTCCCTGGTGCAAAAAAAGCACGTGGTCTCCTATGTTCCTAACAGAGTTCATATCGTGTGTATTAATAAGGGTTGTCATCTTCAGCTCGCGGGTTATTTCCTGTATCAGTTCGTCGATATGCTGCGAGGTCTGGGGGTCCAACCCCGAGTTAGGTTCGTCGCAAAACAGGTACTTGGGCTTCAGGGCTATGGCACGAGCTATGGCGGCGCGCTTCATCATCCCGCCCGACACCTCGGATGGGTACTTATACCGGGCCTCGTAAAGCTTAACACGCTCAAGGCACTCCTTGGCACGAGCCAGCCGGTCTGCCCCCCTCATGGGCGAAAACATATCCAACGGGAACATCACATTCTCCAATATCGTCATACTGTCAAACAGAGCCGAGCTTTGGAACAACATCCCCACCTCTTTACGGAGCTGTTTCATCTCTTTCCCTAACAGGCTGTGCAGGTCCTTGTCGTTGTACATCACCTTCCCGGCATCGGGCGTAATCAACCCCACAACAGTTTTCAGCAGTACCGTTTTGCCGGCACCGCTTCGTCCTATTATCAGGGAGCATTCCCCCTCCTTAAAGGTTGCCGAAACACCTTTAAGCACCTCCTTTTCATCAAAGCTCTTACGTATATCGGTTACGGTAATCATTGCTTATACCAGCAGGAGTTGGGTTAAAACAAGGTCTGCCACCAAAATGGCTATGCTGCCATTAACTACCGCCGAGGTACTTGCCTTCCCCACCTGCAATGCCCCACCATTAACACGGTAGCCACAGTAGGAGGCTATGGTAGTTATCAGGAACACGTACACCTCCGCTTTTATAATGGAATAAAGGATATAAAACGGACGGAACCAAAACTGTATCCCTCGCACAAAGTCGGCCTGCGGTACATCCCCCACAAGCCCACAAGCTATATAACCGCCCGAGATACCCACAAACATACTTATAACCACCAAGAAGGGTACAATAAACATCATACCCACCACCTTGGGTAAAATAAGGTAGTTAGCGGCATTCACGCCCATTATGTTCATTGCATCTATCTGTTCGGTAACACGCATCGTGCCTATCTCGCTGGCTATGCTGCTGCCCACCTTACCCGCCAAAATAAGGCACATCACCGTAGAGGAAAACTCCAACAACACTATTTCGCGCGTGGTGAAGCCTATCGTAAATTTAGGGATGAGGGGAGAGGTAAGGTTTATCCCTAACTGAATCGTGATAACCGCTCCTATAAACAACGATATCACGCAAACTATCCATAAAGAGTCCACGCCTAACTTATACATCTCGCGCAGCAGCTCCCTACCAAACATACGCCACCGTGTGGGGCGCTTAAAAACGTCCCGCATCAGCAACGTATAGTCGCCAAAAATGGATATCAACTGCCAAGGCTTCATCTGTATGCTAAAGCGTTACTACGCGCCAAGTATTGCGCAATACTCCATAATACACAAAGGTAACGATTTTTATCCGTGTCCTCACCACCCAACCCAGCAACACCTAAACCAACCCGCGGAGTACGGGGCATTCCGGAGGATTGAGGGGTGTAGAGAAAGTGAGAAACGGGAAAGCGGGGGAAAAGGTAGAAATTCAAATGATATAATTGCTTCATGACAATTCAAAACAAGAAAAGGAAGCCCACGAAGAGCTTCCTTTGTATGTACCGATGGGCTTAATCGATCGGTATCTATCGGGTTGCCGTTGCGTCTCCACAGGGCGGATCTCCAAAGACATAGAAGTCTATTTGGATATGTGATGAGATGCCCCTATCTTTACCATAAGGGGGAGAAGTGTAGTTATTAAAGTCGTCTTTAGAACTACAAATCATTACGCAAGCTCCATTGTAATCCCGTAAGCAAGGGGACACCCCTTGCCCCATACCGACTTAACCACTAAACATTATAGCTTATGAAAGAACAAATTATTGGAATAGAGGTATTGGAGGACCCTAAATATAGAAAAAAGGAAGAGCGATTAGAATTAGCAGGAATGCCTAATCTGTCCCCCGAGCTAATAGACCTCCTCATCCGAGATGAAGATTGGGAGGTCCGCGACGTCATAGCCTTCTGCAAGGACCTCACCTCCGAGCAGATCGAGCGTCTAAGCCAAGACGAAGACAAAGATGTCCGCAAAGCCATCGCCCGCCGCAACGACCTCACCGCGGAACAGCTCGAACGCCTAAGCCAAGACGAAGACGAAAATGTCCGCTACGCCATTGCCGAACGTGATGACCTCACCCCCGAGCAGATAGAGCGTCTAAGCCAAGACGAAGACTCGAGGGTCCGTACCGTCATCGCCTACCGTGAAGACCTCATCCCCGAGCAGATCGAGCGCCTATCCCGAGATAAAAATTGGCAGGTCCTCGAAACCATCGCCAAGTGCCCCACCCTCACCCCCAAGCAAATAGAGCGTCTCTCCCGAGATGAACATTGGTTTGTTCGCGAAGCCATAGCCCAGCGTGACGACCTCCCCCCTGAGCAGATAGAGCACCTAAGCCAAGACGAAAATTCGAGTGTCCGCTAACCCATAGCCCAGCGTGACGACCTCACCCCTGAGCAGATAGAGCGCCTAAGCCAAGACGAAGATTCGAGGCCCCGCTACGCCATTGCCGAACATGATGACCTCACCCCCGAGCAGATAGAGCGTCTAAGCCAAGACGAAGACGTGGATGTCCGCTACGCCATTGCCGAACATGATGACCTCACCCCCGATCAGATAGAACGTCTAAGCCAAGACAAAAATCCGAATGTCCTTATCGCCATCGCCAAACATCCCGACCTCACCTCCGAGCAGATAGAACGTCTAAGCCAAGACGAAAATCCGAATGTCCTTATCGCCATCGCCCACCGCAACGACCTCACCGCGGAACAGCTCGAACGCCTAAGCCAAGACGAAGACGAAAATGTCCGCTACGCCATCGCCGAACGCAACAACCTTCCCCCCGAGTAGATCGAACGCCTATCCCAAGATAAATACAAAGGTGTCCGAGCTGTTATTGAAGAACGACTAATATATAAACGGGGGGAGTAAAACGGGTATGAGAATGTAGGGTAATTACTTCTACTTTTTACTCGGATAAAGGAGGTCCTTACAGGGCTTCCTTTTCTCTTTTTCTCGTTCGGTATCAAGGGGTGTCCCCTTGCTTACT
>JAEZWQ010000057.1 GCA_023420085.1 Bacillota bacterium | reverse complement strand
GCTTCACGTTCTGGATCCATTTTTCTTCTTGCCATAAAAAATTCCTCCTGAATTAATATTTATTTTAACATCAATCCAAGAGGATACATAGATCTTTATTGTTTACACAAAACTAATTACAGTCTCTTTTTATTAGAGTAAAAGCTTTAGGTTTTATTATAAAGATATTGATAAGATATCTTAATCTTTCTAATATCTTTAACTAGTGTATTGCAAAATAATAAATATATAGCAACAATTCTATATGCACTTATTTTGGTAACGACTAATTTTAAATAACTTTTTTAATACTTCCTAACTATTATAACCCCATACGATCTAACATTTCATTGTACATGTTATTACCGTAATTCAAGGCTCTATTAACTCTACTAATAGTTGCTGTTGACGCTCCAGTCTCTTCCGCAATATTAAGATATGTCTTATCCTTTCTTAACATACGTGCAACTTCAAATCTTTGAGATAAAGAATATATTTCAGTAATTGTACATAAATCAACAAAAAATTTCTCTACCTCATCAACATCCTTTAATTCTAAAACTGCCTTGAATAGTTGTTTTTGTACTTCATAATCAACTTTGCGTGTCATGAAAACCCTCCTATTTCAATAATATTATTGTACTAAATTGACACGATAAAGTAAAGAGGTAAATTATAAAAAATTTATGCATTAAAAGATAAAAATATCTATACATTAATATGATATGTTTCTATAATATATCCTCTTTATTAATCTTATATTTACTTGAACACATATGGCAATTTATTTCAATTGTATTTGTATCTTTAAATATTTCAATTAATTGATTTTTTGGTAACCCCTTTAATTGATTAATTATATAATTTTTACTACAGTTACAATAAAATCCAACCTCTGTTTCATCTGTCACTTTATAGTCAAATCCATCCAACACTGCTTCCATTAATTTGTCACATGAATTACTTTCAGATAAATATTCAGTAACAGATTTTATATTCTCTATATTTTTACTAAGCTTATCAATAACTTCATCAGGTGTATTTGGCATAACCTGTACTATAAACCCACCTGCTTGAATTATATTAGCTGTGTTTTTGTCAAATAACACCCCTAATCCAACACTTGTAGGAGTCTGTTCTGATGTTGCAAAATAATATGTTAAGTCTTCTCCAAGTTCTCCAGTAACAAGTGGTACCGTTGAGTTATATGGTTCTCGACTTCCAGTATCTTTAATTACCGTAAGTTTTCCATTACCTATAGCTCCACCAATATCTAGGTGTCCATCTGCCTTTGCATATTGTTCAAAATCATTGTTATAAACATAGCCTTTTACCATACCATTTACATCCGAAGTTACACATAATCCCTTCATAGGACCGTCTCCTTCAACGATGATAGAGCATTTATCATTTTTATTCTTCATCATTATTCCCATCATACTTGCAGCAGTCAATAATCTTCCTAAAGCTGCTGCTGGAACAATAGATAGGCCATGCTTTTTAGCTGCCTTTTTGGCCATTTCGGTAGTATAAGCAAAAAAGCCACGAACATAATTATCCGCAGCTATAACTCTTTTTATAGTGTTTTTCATATTATCTTCCACAACACATTTTATACTTTTTACCACTACCACATGGGCATGGGTCATTTCTTCCAATCTTTTCTTTTCTAACAATTGTATTAGATTTCTTTTGTTCTAAATATAATTTTTTTCTCTTATCTTCATCAAATATTTCATTCCATTGTGGTAGTTGATATAGCCATTCAGCCCTTGCATCAACCATATTCTTATATAGCACTTCTAGGTTAAGACTAAAATCAATTTTAGTATCTTCAGTCATATTCTCAATATCAACTGGATTAACTAAACTGTCATTAATACCGTCAACAAACCCTGTTGCATAAAAAATATCTAAATCATATTTTTCAGCAAAATCCTTTAGTGTAAAGATTCTTTCTTGATTAGGATTTTCTAAAAATTTCTCATACACAGCTTTTTCTTTCAAAAAGTAAGGATTCCAGAAATCTGCTCCTCCGTTTTTTTGATTAACTTCTGGTGAATATGCTACATTTCTCCAATTTTCTAATAAACTCATAATTCTCCTCCTAGTAAGCTTTTCCCCAATAGACTAGTTTTTTAGCTGGCTTACCACAACATACGCATTTATCATCAATATCTTTTTCATCAAATGGCATACATCTACTTGTAATACCAAAATCATCTTTAATCTTTTGCTCACATTCTTCGCACCCACACCACATTGCTCTAGCAAAGCCAATATTATTGTTTGCAAAATCTGTCATTTCATCATAATTATGAACATCTGTAATATGAGTATCTAGGAATAGCTTTGCTTTGTTATACATGTCTTCGTGCATACTATCTAGAATATTCTGTAATCTATCATTTAGTTCATCAAGACCTACAGTTATCTTTTCTCTGGTATCTCTTCTTACCACTACGCATTGGTTATTCTCAATATCCTTTGGACCAATTTCTATTCTTAGTGGTATACCTTGAATCTCTTGTTCTGCAAACTTCCATCCCGGACTCTTATCTGAAGTATCAATATTAATTCTATAATTATCTTCAAGCCTTCTAAAAACTTCGTTGCACTTATCCAAAACTCCTTCTTTATGTTGAGCAATAGGTATAATTACCGCTTGAATAGGTGCTACCCTTGGTGGAAGAACCAGTCCATCATCATCACCATGTACCATGATAATAGCACCAATAATTCTTGTACTCACTCCCCATGAGGTCTGGTGTACATATGCCTGCTTATTATTTTTATCTGTATATGTTATATCAAATGCTTTAGCAAATCCATCTCCAAAGTTATGACTTGTTCCAGACTGCAAAGCTTTCCCATCTTTCATTAAAGATTCTATGGTATATGTAGCCTCAGCTCCAGCGAACTTTTCTTTATCAGTTTTTCTACCCTTTACCATTGGTATTGCCAAAACATCTCTTGCAAATTCATCATAGCAATTAAGCATTGCTTGAGTTTCCTCTTCCGCTTCCTCTGCTGTCGCATGTGCAGTATGCCCTTCTTGCCATAAAAATTCTGAAGTTCTTAAAAATGGTCTTGTTGTCTTTTCCCATCTTACAACCGAACACCATTGATTATATTTTTTTGGCAAATCTCTATAAGACCTTATTTCTTTAGAATATAAATCACAAAACAATGTTTCAGATGTAGGTCTAACACATAGTCTTTCTTGAAGTTCCTCTTGTCCACCATGTGTTACCCATGCAACTTCCGGAGCAAATCCCTCAACATGATCTTTTTCTTTCTGTAATAGGCTTTCAGGTATAAACATTGGCATATATACATTTTGATGCCCCGTCTTTTTAAACCTTTTATCTAATTCTCTTTGAATACTTTCCCAAATGGCATATCCGTTTGGCTTTAATATCATACAACCTCTAACATTAGAATAATCCATCAGTTGCGCCTTTGTAACAACATCTGTATACCATTTTGCAAAATCAACTTCCATAGAAGTTATATCTTTTACTAATTTTTCGTTCTTAGCCATATATCTCCTAAAATAAACTTGGTTTTAACCTAAGTATCTTCCCCTCTAACGTTACAATGTAGGAATCATCCCCTGCATCAATTACATCTTTTATTCTAGTATCAAATGTAAAGTCAAAATAATGCTGTCCATTAAATTTATAAGCAGACAATTTGTTATCATTTATAAATATAATCTCTTTTTCTGATACGCAAATTTTATTATATACTTGTTTTATATTTTTGTATAGTCGAACATTCATATTTTTATCTAAAATAGATATTTGAGTAGTATCATCTACATTTCCAATCTGTATAAAAGCATTATCCCTCACATAGATATTCTCTGTATAATCAATATAATTTCCAACTTTTTCACTTAAATTATTATTAATATCATATATATAGATATTCTTTGCTCCCGTTACACATAAAGTAGAATCGCCTAAATATGAAATATGAGATAATACCTCATTCTTATATTCAAACTTATTTACAACCTTATCATCTTGGTTATCATCCTTATTTGATATATTATATTCAATAAGTTTTGAATTATTTCCATCATTAGAAACATGAACGTAAAGCACATAAAGTCTATCTCTATTTTTTGATACCATAAAGTCTATAGGAATCCCATTCGTCACTAATGTACTTCTAATTTCAAGTATCTGATCACCATTAGACCTATACATATTTATATAATAATTTTGGCCGCTCTGACTTAATGTTGCAATATCTCCTTTACCAATAGCTCTTGCAACAACGATCTTTTTATCGTTCTTGATAGCTGTTCCAATTTTTTCATCATCAAATGGTATAATTTTATTACCATCTAAGTCAGCTAAAACCCCCGTATTCTCGTATGTATCAATTAATGGTCTAGCAATCTGTTCTGCATAAGTCCATACATATTTATCACTATTTTTTTTGTAACTCATGCCATTATTGCTGTATTCTATAACCCCATCGCTAAAATGTATATAGTTATAATTATTAGTAGTTATATTGTCTATACTACTAATTTCTTTATAATTTCCGTATTTAATTGAAACTTTTATTAAACATATTGAAATGATAAGCACCACACCAAATACTAATGTGGTACCTATCATTCTCATTTTTTTTAATCGTTTTTTTTCTATAAAAGTTCCAATATCTTTATCATTCTTTATAGTATTATTATTTTGATTATTCTCTTTCATCTTATTCTTGATAATATGCATCGATTGCTTCTTCAACAGTATTTACCCTAACATTTTCATTCATTATTTTAAGCAGTTCATCAATTTTTTTAATATCTTTGAAATTGTCTCCTAGCTCATTGTCAAAGTTTGCCATTGTGTAGCTTGCATGCCTTTCTCTATCTGCCTTTAATGCATCTAGTTCTTCGACTGAATTATTTATATCACTTGTTGCTACATCTATATCATCTACATATTTTGATGCAATATCACTTTCAATTTCCTTAGCTGTAATAGTATCAAACTCTTTGAGCTTATTTGCCTTTTCATTTAACTGAACATCTAAATTTGATTTTAGTTCTCCAAGTCTTGTATCAAATTCTGCAAGGTCATATGCTTCTTCGCTCTTTTCATTTCTTATTTTATTTGCATTTAACTCCATAATCCTTTCGTTAGATGCAATTTTGTCATATATAGCACGACTTTCTTCTAAGTATTTCATATTCTTTGCAGTGTAATTAGCTTTAGCTATATAAATAAGCGCATATACTAATGCAAAACCTAGATACAATACAAATTTATATTTTTCAAATCCAAAAAAATGTATGCATAATAATATAATAGAAGTCAATAAAAATACGATACCTCCGGCAATTGCACACTCCCTTATTCCCTTTGGTACTAAAAACGCAAAATACAATTTGCTATTAGATTTAATACTAACCTTATATTTTTTTGATAATGCATTTAAATTCTCATTTAATTCACTATTATGATGAGTAAGATTTTCATTGACCTGTGCTATTCTTTTACTCATTTGAGCCATCTTACTCTTATTTCTTCTATTTTCTTCTGCTTTGATATCCTTCTGTATACTATCTATATTTTTATCATATATATCTTCAATATTTCTTCTTCTACCAGCTACTGTCTTATTAATATCATGTTTTTGATTTGACTGTAAAGACATCAGCTTCTCTCTTTTTGTTTTTATCAAAGATTCCTTATCTTTTATTTGCTTTTCATAAGCAATAAGTTTTTGTTTTGCATCTTTAGCTGCTACTAAATAATCTATACCCTTATTTTCTAACATATAGCCCCTCCATATACAAATATGTAGTATTAATATCTATTTATTACATTATAAAATAATAAAAAATTTAATTCAATATATACATTTATAAAGCTTTTATTTTTTAAAAAAACTATATATAATAATCTAAAGGAGAAGTTATTATGAATAAAATTAAATTTACTAAGCAAGAGATTAGCTGGATTTTATATGATGTTGCAAATTCAGCATATAGTATGGCAATAACTGCTATAATACCTATTTATTTTGTAGCTATAGCCGAAATGTCAGGTGTGAATGAAACTCAATCAATGGGATTTTGGGGTGTTACTACATCCATTTCTATAGTAATTATAGCTGTTCTATCGCCAATATTAGGGGCTCTTGCAGATTTTGAAGGCAAAAAGAAAAAGTTCTTTCTTTTCTTTTTAATATTTGGTGTCGCACTATTTGCAATGCTTGCATTCGTAGATGAATGGATTTCTTTTTTAGTGCTTGTTATTCTATCAAGAATATGCTATACAGCTTGTAATGTATTTTATGATGCCATGCTAACTGATGTCTCAGATGAAGATAGAGTTGATACAGTTTCATCTCATGGATTTGCATGGGGATATATAGGAAGTTGCGTACCTTTTGTTGTTGGAGTCTTTCTAATCACAACTCTACCTTTTGGTCTTACAACGACATTAGCAATTAAAATTTATTTAATAATAACATCAGCATGGTGGTTGGTAATGTCTATTCCTATAATAAAAAATGTTCATCAAAGATATTATAAGAAACCTGAACCAAACTATATAAGAAACACTGTAAAAGAACTTTTTAACACATTAACTTCTATAAAAAATAATAAAAGACTACTGTTCTTTATTCTTGCTTACTTCTTTTATATAGATGGTGTAAATACAATCATCTCAATGGCAACAATATACGGAACTGCTTTAGGACTAGATTCAACTGGTCTTATAATCGCATTATTAGTTACACAAATTGTTGCATTCCCTGCATCTATTGTTAGCGGTATGATAAGTAAGAAATTTGGAAACACAGTCTTCTTAAAGGTTGCTATTTTAGCATATATGGTTATATGTATACTAGGATTTAAGCTAAGCACAGTTTCAGAATTTTTCTTCCTAGCTATTTGTATAGGTCTTATGCAAGGTGGAATTCAAGCGCTTAGTCGTTCACATTTTAGTAAGCTTATTCCTCGTGAAAAATCTTCTGAATACTTTGGATTTTTCAGTGTATTTGGCAAGTTTGCTGAAGTATTAGGACCTTTACTTATTTCATTATCAGTATTTTTATTTAATGTTCCTAATTATGGATTGCTTTTCTTAATAGGATTATTTATATTAGGTTTCATTTTATTTAGTATGTCTGAAAAATATAAAAATTAAATATTTATCTAAGTGGTGTTGGTTAATATATGTATTTGTTTGGCTATTGATACATATAATATATTTTCCAGCACCATTTTTGTATAAAACTTACAAACTATATTGATATTCTTGACACTCTATTCACATAAATGTATTATTAAAAAAAGAGAATCGGAGAAAGGAGAGTATGAAATTATCATACGGCAAGCTTATGCACGATATTCTATATAAAAACATTGATTGGATGTTATTACAAGGTGTTAAATTCTCAAATACTACTGAACCTAGTAAAATTTTAGGGCCTCACATATTTGACAATAAGCTATGTATAATCACTTTTTTACCGAATGCTACAAAGGTTGAAGCTATTTTCCCTGACAAAAACGACTTGGTATATGAACTAGAGCAAATAGACTATGAAGTATTTGGTGTAGTTACAGATTTTACATCTTATAGACACTATTTACTAAAAATTTATTATGGAGAAAACTATATTATAAGAGAAGATCCTTATTACTTTTCTCCATCAATTCCTATAGGTATACTTAATGACTTTTCTGTTGGTGATTGCCTTGATATATATAAATATCTTGGAGCACATAAGACAACTATTGAGGACGTATCTGGTGTTCAATTTTCAGTATGGGCCCCAATGGCGCAGAGAGTTAGTGTAGTCGGCAACTTCAACCTATGGGATGGTCGTCTACATCAAATGACAAAGATACATAATTGTGGTGTTTTTAGCATATTTATTCCTGATATAGATATTGGAGAAATATATAAGTATGAAATTCGTTCTATCAGTGGTGAAGCAATGCTAAAATCTGATCCATATGCCACCTTCAGCGAACTTAGACCAAATACTGCTTCAATAGTATATGAAGATGATTTTGAATGGTCAGATCATGAATGGTGTAAAAATAGAAAACGAACTGATAAATTTAAGATACCAATAAATATTTTAGAAGTCCACCTAGGAACATTTAAGAAACCTAACGATGGCAGAGAATTTTTCAACTATCGTGAGATGGCAAAATATTTGGCTGAACATGCAAAAGAAATGAACTATACTCACATTGAATTCATGCCACTTATGGAACACCCATATGATGGTTCTTGGGGATACCAAGTTACCGGTTACTATTCTCCAACCTCTCGATATGGTACACCTGAAGATTTGAAATACATGATAGATTATCTACACAATGAAAATATCGGTGTTATATTTGATTGGGTGCCTGCACATTTTCCAAAAGATGAACATGGTCTTAGAAGATTTGATGGAAGTGCTGTTTATGAACATCTAAATCCATTACAAGGCGAGCATCTTCAATGGGGAACACAAATATTCAACTATGGTCGTTACGAGGTTCAAAACTTCCTTATTTCTAGTGCTATATATTGGCTTGAAGAATTCCATGTCGATGGGCTAAGATTTGATGCAGTTTCTTCTATGCTTTATCTTAACTTTTGTAAAGAAGATGGTGAATGGGTTGCTAATCAATATGGTGGCTCAGAAAACCTTGAAGCAATTAAATTTTTAAGAAAACTAAATTCAATTCTTTCAAAGCATTATAAAGATAGATTAAAAATTGCTGAAGAATCTACCGCTTGGCAGGGCATAACTTCACCTGAAGGTCTTGGCTTTGATTATAAATGGAATATGGGTTGGATGAATGACTATTTAAAATATATAAGCTATGATCCTCTTTTCAGAAGCAAACATCATAATGAATTAACTTTTTCATTGGCATATACAAACAACGAAAACTACATGCTGCCTATTTCACATGATGAAGTTGTTCACCTAAAAAAATCTCTTCTAAGTAAAATGCCTGGTGATTATGAGCAAATGTTTGCCAATTTAAGGCTTACTCTAGGATTTATGATTTCTCATCCAGGTAAAAAACTACTATTTATGGGGCAAGACATTGGTGAATTTGATGAATGGAATGAATATAGACAGGTTCAGTGGAATTTACTTGAGTATGAATCTCATCAGAAACTTAAAAACTATGTATCAGATTTAAATAATATCTATAGAGAGAATAAGGCTCTATATTATTATGACTGTTCTCACAAAGGATTTGAATGGATAAATGGGTCATATGAAAATGAAAGCTTGTTATTCTATATGCGAAAGAGCTATAGAAAAAACGAACTATTAGTTGTATGTCTTAACTTCACTCCTGTCGCACGTTATAATTTTAGACTTGGTGTTAAATATAAAGGAAAATATAAAGAAATATTTAACAGTGATAATCCAAAATATGGTGGTTCAAATGTTCTAAATTCTGATGTAATTACTGCACAAAAAGCTGATTACGATGATAAGGATTACGCAATAAATGTAAATATCCCACCTCTTGGTATAACTATTCTTAAATATATAGGATGATTACATAGACCTTTTGTAAATATTATTACTTACAAAAGGTCTTTGTACATATGATTGATGTGTTTTTATTATGTATTCTGCAAGTATAAATATTTATATATAGTAAAATCTATTGTATAGTTACGTATTATACTAAATATAGAATAATTATATTTACCATTGTAATTTAGAAGAATATTAACAAATTAAACTATATTAAGAGTTAATTAGGTCAACAAGTATTTACAGCCCTAATTAGTGGAGAATTTATATGATGTTGAAAAAAATATTTAAAAATCCTTTTATCTCTATAATTCTATTAGTATTAATACTAATATTAGGAATTGGAAGAAACTATGTATGGCTAACTTTCCGTACAGGAACTGGAAAAATAATTATCCAAAAATTTAGTTTTCTATCGTCAACTATATTTGGATATGGATTATATTTTCCTCTATTTGTTATCATTATAACGGTAAGTTTATTTGTACTTTCTGTATTAAAATTACTTATACCTTCATTGAAAATAAGGTCTAGTTTTTTCATTATATTAACGATTATAAATATTATTTGCATTATCCTGCCTATATTTATAGGAATACAAATAATTAATACAGGTATTATATTTATACTTGGATTGATGATTATAAATTTAATTTTTAGTTTATATAGAAATCAAATTATATGATTATGGTGACTTAGTTTAAATCTTTGGTTACTTTTTCCATTCCAAGCATGAAATAAATACAGGTAAAGATGAGCCAACAATAGACAGAATCATTACCAATTGTAGTAAACTATAATCTTTTGATATTGATAGATGGAAATATGCAATATTTTTTTATATAATTACATATATTAAAAACTGTCATATTGTAGAAAAGGGATATTGGCTATTTGCACATAGTAGTAATTAAAATATTAGACCATAGCCTATTACCTTAAAATATATTTTTTTTGGGGGTATTTATGACGAAACTAAATAAGGAATTAGTAGTTATTGATGAAACTACAATTAAAAGTAAGATTTATTATATACGAAATCAAAAGGTTATGCTTGATTTTGAACTTGCTGAAATTTACGGATATACAACTACACGATTTAACGAACAAGTTAAAAATAATTCAGAGAAATTTGATGATGATTTTATCTTCCAATTAACAAAACCAGAGTTTGAAAGCTTGATATCGAAAAAATCGACATCAAGTTGGGGCGGTCGTAGAAAACTTCCTTATGCTTTTACAGAACAAGGTATTTACATGTTTATGACTGTATTAAGAGGAGAACTTGCGGTTAAACAGAGTAAGGCTTTAATACGAATGTTTTAACAGATGAAAGATTTTATTGTTAAAAATCAAGATTTTATCAGTTCAAAAGAATTATTACAAATTGCTATTCAAACGAATCAAAACACAAAAGATATTGTTGAAATAAAATCTCAAATGGCTACTAAAGCCGATTTAAAGAAGATTATGGAGAATTTTATTGACCCAGAAACATATAAACACTTTCTTTTATTGAACGGAAGCAGATAGAAGCCGATGTCGCATATTCAAAAATATATAAGTCAGCAAAGAAAAGTATTTATGTAATAGATAACTATATAGGACGTAAACATTAGAGCTTTTGAGGTCTGCAAGAGATAAAATCCAAATCATAGTTTTTAGTGATAATATTAAAAATAAGGATATGCTTACAAAAAATATTTTAGATGATTTTAGAAAAGACTATCCTAATATAGATCTGAAACTAAAGATAGCCGGTAAGAAGTATCATGATAGATATATTGCTATAGACTATGGAACAGACAATGAAACCTTTTATCTTTGTGGAGCATCATCAAAAGATGCAGGAAATAAAATATCAAGCATTATCAAAATAGAAGAATCATCGAAGTATTTATATCATATAATGTTTAGCAATATATTAAATAATAAAGACTTAAAAGTTTAATATAATTATGTTAAGTATAAATTAAGTAGATGAATAAATGATAAAGAAAAACTCAATAATCGTTGGGCTCTCTTGACATACATCATAATTCATTCTTGTAAATAAATGCGGGGCATAATAGCAATAAATGCGATTAATATCCGTATAAAAAAATAATTTATATAAATCAAAGATGCAAACTAGGATTTTATCATCAATCTGAGGAGTTTACACAAAAAAATTTACACTACCTCAATCAAGGGGTTTACACAAAAAAATTACACTACCAATAATTTATATTAAAACTACATATAAACTGGAGAATTAAGAGATATATTCTCGTAATTCTCCAGTTTATTATAATATATTATTGGTCATATCTTATCAACATTATTTGACAAAGAGTCAAGTAATATAGTATTCAATTAATTAATAAATACTACTTGTTGCTCAAATATTTATGAATGCCTGCAGCTGCTTGTCTTCCTGCACCCATCGCTAAAATAACTGTTGCAGCCCCTGTTACGGCATCTCCTCCTGCAAAGACACCTTCTCTTGATGTCATTCCATTTTCATCCACATTAATACAACCCCACTTATTAGTTTCAAGCCCTTTTGTTGTAGATTTTATCAACGGGTTAGGTGATGTTCCAAGTGACATTATTACAGCATCCATTTCCATTTCAAATTCTGAACCTTCTATTACTCTTGGCCTTCTTCTGCCTGATTCATCAGGTTCCCCAAGTTCCATTTTCACACATTTAATAGCACTTACCCATCCATTTTCATCCTTTATTATTTCGACTGGATTTGTAAGCACATCAAAGATTATTCCCTCTTCTTCTGCATGCTCAATTTCTTCTTTTCTCGCTGGAAGTTCATCCATCGATCTTCTATATATTACGTGAACTTCTGCTCCAAGTCTTAACGCTGTTCTTGCAGCATCCATTGCAACGTTACCACCACCTATAATAGCTGCTTTTTTTGCTCTATAAATAGGTGTTGTTGAATTTTCCGTATCGAAAGCTCCCATAAGATTAGATCTTGTCAAATATTCATTTGCAGAAAAAACACCCTTAGCATTCTCACCAGGTATTCCCATAAATTTAGGTAATCCAGCACCACTTCCAATAAATACAGCAGAATATCCTTCTTCCTCTAATAGTTGATCTATAGTTATAGATCTACCTACAACTGTATTGCATACTATCTCTACTCCTAGATGTCTAAGGTTATCAATTTCTGCTTCAACTACCTCTTGCTTAGGTAATCTAAACTCAGGTATACCATAAAGTAAAACTCCTCCTGGTTTATGTAAAGCTTCAAATATTGTTACTTTATAACCAAATTTAGCCAAGTCACCTGCACACGCTATACCTGCAGGTCCTGATCCTATAACAGCAACTTTTTTATCTAGTTGAACTGCTGGTTTTTCTGGTTTTATCCCATTTGCTCTCGCCCAATCACCAACATATCTTTCAAGTCTACCTATAGCAACTGCTTCACCCTTTTTATTACGAATACAGCTACCTTCACACTGATTTTCTTGAGGACATACTCTTCCACATACTGATGGCAATAATGTAGATTCGCTTAAAGTTTTATACGCTTCCAGCATATTACCATCCTCAATATGCTTAATAAATCTTGGAATATCAATCTGTACTGGACATTCCGGAACACATTTAGGTTTTTTACATCCTAAACATCTTGATGATTCATCAACAGCTTCATCAGGATTATACCCAAGTGAAACTTCATCAAAATTTGCAGCTCTAACCTGTGGACTTTGAAGAGCCATCTCAACTCTTACCCATGGATCTATTTTTTTATTTTCCATTAGCAACTACCTCCACAAGAACATTTATGTGTTTTTCTATATTCTTCTCTATTGATTATAGCCATTTCTTCATTCTTATATATATTCTGTCTACTTAATGCCTCATCCCAATCAACAAGAGTTCCATCAAATTCTGGCCCATCAACACACGCAAACTTCATTTCACTTCCAACTGTTAGACGGCAAGCTCCACACATACCTGTACCATCAACCATTATCGAATTCATACTAACGATTACTGGAATATCTAATTCTTTACATGTTAATACTGCAAACTTCATCATAATAAGTGGTCCAATAGCTACAGCATGATCATATTTTTTCCCTTCTGCTACTAATCGTCTTAAAACAACTGTAACGTTACCGGTTTCACCATAGCTTCCATCATCAGTACAAACATATAAATTAGTAGCAACTTCTCTTAAATCATCTTCATAAGTAAGTAAGTCCTTTGTTCTAGCCCCTAATATTACGTCACAATCCACTCCATGGTCATGTAGCCACTTTACTTGTGGATAAACTGGTGCAGATCCAACTCCACCAGCAATAAAAAGTATGTTCATCTTTTTTAATTCATCTATACTTTTCTCAATTAAATCACTTGGATTTCCTAAAGGTCCTACAAAATCATTAAAATAATCACCCTCATTTAACTCACTCATCTCATTTGTAGAAGCACCAATAGCTTGTACAACTATGTCCACTGTTTCTTTTTCTCTATCATAATCAGCAATAGTAAGAGGTATTCTCTCACTATCCTCTCTTGTTCTACAAATTATGAATTGACCTGGTTCACAGTTTTTAGACACATTAGGCGCATGCACCCTCATCATAAAACTGCTAGGTGTTAATTGTTTTCTTTTAACTACCTTATACATGTCTCCTCCTCATATAATGTGCAATTCTATTGCACTATCCATTAAATTATAATTATTTTGTATTAAAATATCAATGATTTTTTATTAATGCATAAGCAGTATACAAAAAATTCAAACTTTTATTAAATATATATTATAAATTAATAAAATATATTTTAAAAATAACCCGATTTTCATACATAATTATATAAAAAAGGAGTGTATCCATCCCCAACGTAAATTAGGTATAGACAAACTCCTTAAGCTACAAAATTATTTATGTTTTATATCATCTATTTTATTCTTCAATCCATCCTTTTTGAAATAGAATGTATATCCATCAGTTATATTTCTATTTGCAGCATTTGCATCAAATTTAACATAAAGTCCACCGTCTTCAGTATCTTCAAATGTTATACCAGTTACCTTTACATCTGTATTAAGTAACTCCGCAACTCCTATAGTCTGGATTATCAAAGCATCCTCTTTAGCTTTTTTAAGTCCATTTTCTGTAAATATTTCCTTTACTTCTTCCTTATCAAAAAATTTCTTATCGATATTTTCAATGGAATAATTTTTAGCTTCCTCTTTAGTTAAATTATAAGATAATCCTATATATTTTTCTGCTAACTCTTTTTTTGTATATCCAAATGGTCTTACAAAAAATATCACTGCAGCTGCAATAATTATAATAACTAGCAATGCAATAAGTATTTTCTTCATCAACATCCCCTCCACTAATCTAAAAATCTTTGCTTTGACTTAATATAAATACTTCCACCAATACAGATTGCAAATATTAATATCGCACCTATTATTGCAAAAATTTCTAATTTTGATATATACGCAACTATCATTAATAATAGTGCAATGTCAAAGCCTACCATACAATACCCTAGGAACTTTATCATTTTTTTGGGATTAAATCTTTTTAATTCTTCAACGGACTTAAACCCTAGGCCATTTAAAATAAACGTACCTCTACCACTCAAAAAAACAATTGTCAGCAGTATAAATATACCAAGTACGACAAATAATATTATGCTACCTATTTCCATCTATTTTCCTCTTCAATCTATGTATAGAACCGTCCTTCTCTTTAACACGTATACTATCTAACTGTCCTCTAAGGTTTCTTCTTATACTCTGAATGTATTCATCTCTAAGTTTTGCTTGCTCAAGCAATTCCTCATTGCTTAATCCAACATCTTTGCTCTTTTTTGCTAAGAAATTTATTCTATCAATTTTTTCTTGCTTCATATAGCTAATCTAATACCTCCAATAATGCTCGAATTCTTGGATCTGCCTTTTTATATACTTCTCTATGCAGGTCAGCTTCTTTTGGTATATCTGTTATTATATTGTCAACTCCCATCTCAAAAAGATTTGTCAAATCATCAACTTCGTTTACTGTCCAAACATGAACCTGCTTTCTTGCCTCATGAGCCTTATTTATAAATTTTCTATCTACAATCCCTTGCTCTACACAGACTGCATCAATAAAATTTAGGTCTAGTATTTTATCATTTGCGGCAAATGTAATATACCCCGTTTTAATATTAGTATCAATTTCTTTTACTTTCTTTAACCCCTTAATATTAAGGCCGGTAACTATACACTCTCCAACGAAATTATGCTTATGAATAGTTTCTACCACTTTTTCAGCAGTTTCTTCTACAAGGCTATCTTTTCCTTTTATCTCAATGTTTAACTTTAATAGATGATCTTTTGCAACCTTTATAGCATCATCAAGAGATGGGATAGTCATTGTATTATCATCAATAAATTTAAGCGTTTTAGCTTCATCAAATGTCATGTCATATGGTGTTCTATCATCACCACATACCCTTTTAAACGTATTGTCATGCAATAAGATAAGCCCCTTATCACTTGTTAGCTGAACATCAATTTCTGCATAATCTGCACCAAGAAGTCTTGCATATGATAATGCTTCAAGCGAGTTCTCTATAGCATAGTGTCCTGCCCCACGATGTGCAGTTATATTCGTATCATTAATACTATTTATATTATTTCTTGCCAAAATACCTGTATATATGATATTGCCTATTATTAGCAAACAAGTAATAATAATTATTCTTTTTATAAGTCTTCTTTTAGGCACATATCTTAGATTCAGTCCATGTATCCAGTCATCACATTTATCCTTATTATTTTTATAATAAATCATATATATGAAAAATCTGATACTAGCAACTATAAAAACAAACTTTAAGAATACAAATGCCTTTACAAATATTTTTATAATCATAAATAATAAGGATGTTACTGTTATCCCCAAAGTATTTGAACTAGTCAGGAAATTATTAATTTCTAAAACAAATGATGATAATAAGTAACCAATTAGTGCTATTCCAACCCTAATTCCTATAATTGTTAAAGCAATATATATAAACCTTCCATATACATTTTTTATACTATTTTTTAGAGATTTAATAACTCCTTCATTATTTATGAAGTACTCATTAAATACAAATATTAATAATATTGTAAATATTCCTATAATAGCCAATACAAAATAATATAAAAATGTAAATTTATCATTGCTTAAAATTACATCTTTTATAAATTGAGGCATCTTCACTCTACTTATAAAGCCATTATACATAAAAGAAAACATTGCTAAGTATATCGCTATAAAAAATATAAATATTCTCTTTATACGAATGCTTTTAATAATTTCTTTAATACCTGCATATAGTAAAGATTTTATTGAAATATTATCCTCATGCTGCTTATAAAATATTATCATGGATATATATATTTCAAGTAATATAAAGAATGCCACAATAATTAATAAAATTAGCACTAGAGGCCATATTCTCCAGTCATTTAGATTATTTAATACTATATCAAAGCTAATATATGAATATCCCAATAGATAGCAAAACAAATCAAGTAAAAATTTTATACATGGTAGTATTAAAAGTATTGATAATATACGAAATAATGCCTCAAATATCAATATATCTTTAAACTTATTTATCTTATCTTTTCTATTCATTTTTCTGTAATTTAAAAGAGCTCTTTAGCTCTACAATCCTATTAAATACTGGTTTATTAATAGAGTTCTTAGAATCTACACTAAAAAATCCATTTCTTAAAAATTGAAACTTATCGTAAATTTTAGCATTTTCTAAGCTTCTTTCCATTTTACAATTTTTAAGAATCTTATGAGAATTTTCATTTATATTCATTGTTCCATCTTCATTATAAACGCCCTTCTCTTCATCAATAAGGCTATCAAAGATATGAACATCCGTTTCAAAGCAATCTCTTGCATTAACCCAGTGTATTGTCCCCTTTACTTTCCTTGCAGAAAAACCTGAACCACTCTTTGTTTCAGGATCATATGTACAATGCACTTCTGTAACATTTCCATTTTCATCAACTTTATAATCTGTACATTTTACAAAGTAAGCATTCATCAACCTTACTTCATTACCCGGATAAAGTCTGAAATACTTCTTAGGCGGATCTATCATAAAGTCATCTCTTTCAATATAAAGCTCCTTAGAAAAAGTAACTTTTCTAGTGCCTAGTTCTTCATTCTCCATATTATTTTTAACTTCTAGTATCTCTTCTTTATCTTCAGGATAATTATCTATTATAAGCTTTATAGGGTCAAGAATTGCTGCGACTCTTGGGGCTTTAAGTTTCAAATCTTCTCTAACTGCATATTCAAGCATTCCCATGTCTACCGAACTATTAGCCTTTGAAACACCTACAAGATCGATAAATAGTTTTATAGATTCTGGAGTATAGCCACGTCTTCTAAGCGCAGATATACTTACAAGTCTTGGATCATCCCATCCATCCACTATTCCATCTTGAACCAATTTTTTTATATAACGTTTCCCAGTGACCACATTCGTTAGATAAAGTTTTGCAAATTCTATCTGTTGAGGAGGATTATCAAATCCTACATTTTGAACAACCCAATCATATAAAGGTCTATGATCTTCAAATTCTAATGTACAAATAGAATGAGTTACCCCTTCAAATGCATCTTCAAGTGGGTGCGCAAAATCGTACATAGGATATATGCACCACTCATCACCTGTATTATGATGAGTAACCTTCGCAATTCTATATAAAATAGGATCTCTCATATTTAAGTTTGGGGAAGCCATATCAATCTTAGCTCTTAAAACTCTTTGCCCATCCTCAAACTTTCCATCCTTCATTGATTCAAAAAGTTGCAAATTTTCTTCAATGCTTCTCTCTCTATATGGAGAATTTTTTCCTGGTTCAGTAAGCGTTCCCCTATATTCTCTTATTTCATCAGGACTAAGATCACATACATATGCCTTCCCTTTTTTTATAAGAGTAATAGCTGCATCATACATTTTTTCAAAATAATCAGAGGCATAAAAACACCTATCTTCATAATCTGCACCAAGCCAATTTATATCTTCGGTTATAGAATTAACAAACTCCATATCTTCTTTTGTTGGATTTGTATCATCAAAACGTAAATTAAATTTACCATTGTACTTTTTTGCTAATCCATAATTCAATAATATTGATTTGGCATGACCAATATGTAAATATCCATTTGGTTCTGGTGGAAATCTAGTTATAATCTCTTTTACCTTTCCACTTGCTAGATCATCCTCAATTATATGTTCTATAAAATTTTTTGAATTTTCCATATTTACCTCTCAAAATTAAATAAACTCTATAAGTCTGATTATTATTATATCATATATAGAGATAAGCCTATACTATAACATTTCATTTATTGCATAATATAAATTAGAATTGACTATATATAAAAGTTGGTGCATTAGATATATTTGCATTTATAAAATATAACACAATAGTTATAATTATTATAAATGTAGCAAATGCATATCCACATTCTTTAGCTTTATCATTATTTTTTAAATTCTTTATATAGTGCTTCATTTATCCTAGTCCATCCTTTCCATCCAAGATGCATAATATCTTTATGAAAGTATTTTTCTTTTCCATATTCAGACATATCTATTAGCACAACATTATCATAATCCTTAGAGATATTAACAATTTTTTTGTAATATTCATCACATAGCATACCTTGGAAAGTATACCATTTTTCGTTAACCGGTATATTTACCATAAGTACCTTAATGCCTAATTCCTTAGCAATATCTAAAAAGCATCTTAAATCTTCATATTCTGGCGAATCAGTAAATACTTGTTGCTTTTCTTTAACTTCCCCTTTTTCATATACAGACTTCACATAGGTATCCCAATATTCATTATATATTCCCAAATCATTATTAGTAGAAGCCTTTTCACCTTGCTCCTCTGCTAATTGAAGCATTTTAGAATAATCCATATTTTTAAGATCTACTTTTGGAACTTTTTCATTTAAATCTTTTATATTAATATATGCCTGATATTTTTGTCTAAATTTCCAAAAATTTCTCATTACACTAGTATAAATACCGTTAAGTATAGACTCATTTTCATATCCGGATTTATATTTTAAAACCCTCGCCCTCTGAGTAGGGCTTTCAGAAAGTAAATCAATAGTTCTATTCAATACATACTCTTTATTCTTCTTACTGATATTATTATTGTCTAAGAAAGTCAACAATGTATCTTCTCCGAATTTTGAAGGAAAAAATCCAGTTGTAGCACCAGAAGAAGTAAACCATTGAGGTGATAAAAATAAAGCAACCTTTTTAGAATATATAGCATCAGAAATAGCACCCAATGTCATAGCATGACTTAATGATTGAAAATTCCCCTCTCCAATTGTAAGCACGTTCATGTCATCTGAATTTAAAAAATTACATACTCTTTCTTTATAATCTAATACTGGCATTAATTCTGATGATCCAAAAATTGGAAGGGTATTCTCATCCATTACAAATTTTTGAGCCTCACTACTCCAGAATCTCTGATGATCTCTACTATTTCTAAATGCTTCCTTATGAGATTTAATCTGAAAATTTAGATATAGATTAAAACCAATTATAACTAAAAGTGCTAAGATAAATCCAACAATGATCGCTCTTAACTTTTTCATATTAAGCTATACCCTTGTCAGACAATATTTTCTCTATCTTATGAACAGTTGATAATTCTTCTTTTTCATACTCTGTCGGAGATATTTTTACGCCAAATTCATCCTCAATAGCTACTAATAATTCTACAATAGCAAGCGAATCTAGTAGCCCTTCTTCAAATAAATCCATATCTAAATCATCTCTAACAGCTTCATCATCACAAATATCTTCTAAAATATTTAATAATTTCTCTTCCATATTACCTCCTCAAATTAATGTATTAATTCCAGTGCTAATTTTATCATTCTTGTAAATTGTCCCGAAAAAATAAAAAAGCCAAACATCACTAGATTTAATGTTATAAACCAAGATAAAAGTTTAAACCATAATTTGTTCTTAAGTTGTTTGTATAATTTTGCCTTTTGGGTCCTTTCAGTTATTGCCAATAAAATTCCATGATATAATCCATATATGATATAACTAACGGATAGACCATGCCACACTCCCATAATAAACATATTTATAATATACCCTGCAGATGCAGCATTTATTCTCTTTTTAAATCTTTTATTTCTAATTACACTTACCATAAATCTAGAAAATATAAAATCTCTAAACCAATGAGATAATGTAATATGCCATCTATTCCAAAATTCTTTAATATCCTTACTTATGAATGGTTTGTTAAAATTATCTGGAATTTTTACACCTAAGCAATACCCAGTCCCAACCGCCATTAAACTATAGCCGGCAAAATCAAAAAACATATACGCACCATATACATATGCATATAGTATCATATATAATATCTTATTCTTATCGTCTATAAGTATCAATAGCTTATATAGTAAATCTGAAAGCACAAATTTATACATACAGCCAAGCAATATTTTCCATATTCCTTCCTGCAGTAAACCAAGGTATTCAGTTTTACTCCTTATACTAGAAAAATCTTCTTCAAATCTTTTGCTTCTATCAATTGGTCCTGAACTTATACTTGGAAAAAATAATAAAAAGTTTAATGTTGGTACAATATGACTTTTTACTATAATACCATCATAGCTTTCTATAATAATTTGTAATATTTTAAATGTTATATATGAGATTCCTAGAAAACTAAATATATGACTCCCAATCAATCCACCTACCTTAGAAATAATAAGTGGTAAAAGAGATGCTATAATCGCACAATAAAATATTTTTTTAGATTGCCCATAAACTCTCAACGACCATTGATAAAGCATTATTATATTCCACTGTAACAAAATATAAATTATAAGATATAGCAATTCTATTTTATTTTCTCGATAAACTAAATATATCATTATTAAAGAAAAAATAGATATATATACCTTTAAACTTTTTTCTCTGATTCCAATTATTATCGCAGGAATTAGCCCCAGTATTAATATTATGAAAAATATTATCCCATTATAAAATGACATCATTCAATCTCCTGAATTAATTTTCTATTTACTTTTCCATTTGCCGTCATAGGTATATTATCTACAAACTTTATCTTCTTAGGCAACATATATTCAGGTACAAATTTAAGCATCTCATCTTTTATTTTTTTCTGTGTTTCAAGTGTATTTTCTATTGGATAAGCATAGATGCAATAAGCTTTTAGATACTTCACTTTTTCATCTTTATATATAGGGATTACTACTGCCTTCTCTATCCCATCAACCTTCATTAAATTTTTCTCAATATCTTCAATTTCTATTCTATATCCATGCAATTTTATCTGTAAGTCTATTCTTCCACAATAGAATAGTTTGTCCTCTATAAAATAGCCTTTATCACCTGTACGATATGCTGGTTTTTTACTCCCATCATTATCTATATAATCAAAGAAGCGTAAACTACTTTCACTATCGTTATTGAAATAACCTGCACTAACAGTGTTTCCAACAATTACTATCTCTCCACTTTCTCCTAGAGGTAGTTCCTTTTCCCCTTCCATAATTTTTATCATTGATCCTGGCTTTACTTTTCCAACTGGTAGAGGATTATATTTCTCTAATACTTCATTATTAACATCTATTTCAGTAACTGCTACTGTACTTTCAGTCGGTCCATATGTATTATATACTTGCGCTTTTGGAAAACGATTTAAAAGATTTAATGCAGTCTTATTTGTTAATGTTTCTCCACAAAATAAAAATAATTCTAAGTTTGGTAAAAGCCTTTCATTAAAAGACTCATCTGCTAAACATAGGTCAGCAAATGATGGTGTTGAAACCCAAACATTAGCTAATGACTTATTTAATTGTTCAAATAGTTTTTTATAGTTCATTTGGGTATCTTTATCTAATGCAAATAAAGTTGATCCACTAGCCAAAGACATATATAAATCCATTACTGATAAATCGAATGAGAATGGTGCTTGATTAATAAATACCTTTTTATCTTTTGGTTGTTTACCTAACGTTAATGCCCATTCAATGAAATTATTAAGACAATCATATGTAATTTTAACGCCCTTAGGTAACCCTGTACTGCCAGATGTAAAAATAATATAGTATGTATCATATGTTTTTACATAATCATCAACAGTTATTGATATATTTTCTTCAACTTTATATTCCTCATTTATAATATCTAGGCAACGATAATCCTTATATTTAATAACTTCTTCCGTAGTAATAATTATTGGTGGCTTTACCGAATCAATAATTCCCTCTATTCTATTCATAGGCACAGAAATATCTATAGGTACATAAGCATGTCCTGATTTAACACAAGCTATAAAAGCTACTAGCATCATTGGATTTTTATGTCCATAGACTACAATAGGTGTTTTATCTTCTCCAAATTCTTTCTTTAAGTATAATGCCAATTTATCTGATTCTGTCCATAACTGATTATATGTGATAATCTTATCTTTATTTATCATTGCTGGATAATCAAATGTTTTATATTGTTCTAATCTATCTAAAAATTTCATATCTACCTCACTTTTATATCGTATATTATACTATTTATCCTATTTTCTACAATATAATTTTGTATAAGTTTAAGATTATTATAAAATGTCACAGATTAATAGCGCAATCAAAAAAAAATTAATATAGAAAACTAATATCAACTTTTAATCATTGATGATATATTTAAGCATCCGGTATTATCAAATGCAATAGTATATCAAACATTACATCATTCCCATGTAGCACAAATCAATGATAAATCATATAAACTAAAGGATTACTACACTGAGGATAAGTGAAGTGTATATATTTATATGATCAAAAATATATATTTTTATATTGATATTTATGCATAGAAGAATTAGTAGAATATTTGATACAATTATACCACATCAAAATATAATACTTACACAACTGATTTAAATATTATGAGATAAAAGTTAAAACTACAGATGGTAATGTATAATGCTTACTTGATGATATAGGGTGGGCATATCAGATGAAAGCATACACATATAAAAGTTATATTAACCAATAATATCTTCTGTTTTCTGCCATTTATTCCTACCTTTCTTCAATCAAAAAAGACGATAGATTTTACTTCTACCGTCTTGAATATCGTTATGATTTTTTACAATTACATATTAAATTTTTAAGTCTTTGTTGTTTAACATTCTGCCAAACATTGTATGATACAAATCTTTAGATGATTCTTCTATCTTGGTAATACTTGATATTTTATTTCCTGCATCCTTTGACGATGCTCCACAAAGATAAAAGGCTTCATTTTCTGTTCCATAGTCTATGGCAATATATCTATCGTGATACTTTTTACCTGCTATCTTCAGCTTTAGGTCTAAATTAGGATAGTCTTTTCTAAAATCATCTAAGATATTTTTTGTAAGCATATCCTTGTTTTTAACATTATCACTAAATACGATGATTTCAGTCTTATCTCTTGCCGCTCTTAAAAGTTCAAGTGTTTTAAGCCCTATATAGTTATCTATAACATAAATATTTTTCTTTGCTGATTTATATATTTTTGTATAGGCTACATCAGCCTCTATCTTATCTCCATTCATCAAAAGAAAGTGTTTGTATGTTTCAGGGTCTATGAAATTATCCATAACCTTTTTCAAATCTTCTTTTGTTGCTAAGGTGTCCATCTTGCTATTTAGTTCTAATATTTCCTTTGAATTTTGCTTTATATCATTTGTATTTTGGTTGGTTTGAATAGCAATTTGTACTAATTCCTTTGAGCTTATAAAATCTTGATTTTCGATAATAAAGTCTTTCATCTGCTTAAACATTCGTATTAAAGCCTTGCTCTGTCTAACTGCAAGTTCTCCCCTTAATACAGTCATAAGCATATAAATCCCTTGCTCTGTAAAGGCGTATGGATTGTACTTTATATTGCTTCCTCTACCTGTTCCTTTGTTCAAGGTCGCATTTTGCGACCTTGAAAGTTCAGATACTTCTTCATCAGTTAATTGGAACATAAAATCATCATCAAATTTTTCATTATTTCTTTTAACTTGTTCATTAAATCTTTTTGTAGAATATCCATAGATTTCAGCAAGTTCAAAATCGAGCATAACCTTTTGATTTCTTATATGGTAAATCTTATTCTTGATCGTATCTTCATTGATTACTACAATTTCCTTATTTTGTTCTGCCACAAAATGCGCCTCCAATAATTTTTTTGGCTACAACTTGAAGCCATTATTCTTTATTGCATTTAGCTTATAGCTTGTAAGCCAATTCTCCATCATATTTTCAAAGTCTAATTGCTATAATTATACCAAAAATATAGACTCTTTTCTATCTCTCAGTTTCCTTATGGCTATGGTCTTTGTTCTTGTAATGTTCTCTTGCCCATGCTTTTTGTCTATCCTCTTTTTTAATCTGCCTTTGAAATTCCTCAAGTGCCATTTTAACACTTGGCTTTTCCCCTCTTGCAATAGCTTTTTTATATGCTATTTCTATATCAATATTTATATCTATTCCAAAGTCTTTATTTACTTCACCTACTACATATTTGATATGGTTAATTTGCTCTATTTCCTCTTTTATGAATTTTTGATTGAAGGTAAGATGATTTATATCTGTCTGTAAGACTGCCTTTTCTTTCTCCCATTTTTTTGTTCCTATCTTTTCACTTCCACTTAATTTTTTAAGGATAGATTTTGCCCTAATATATTTATCAATTTCTTCTTTATGAGCGTTGTAGTATTCCTCTTTACTTGCTCCTGCTATTTTACTGAAGATAGAGTTATCGGATCCCTTGTATTTATCATAGATGGTTTTATTTTCTTTCATAATTTTAGCCTGTTTGATTAATGTATATATTTTTTTAATGCGTTAATCCATCTTCTTACAATTGATTCATTACTAATTCCATATTTCTTAGCTAAAAATTCATAGCCGCCTTCATTATTTAGGTATGCTTTCACTACTTTCATTTTTAATTCTGTACTATATTTTGCCATAAAAAAACTGACCTCCAAAAAATTGATTTTTTAGGTCCAACTTTTTGGGTCACCTTACTTATATAGCCTGCTTTTATTATGTCAATTTTTTTGTTTTTGTCTATTGTATTGTCTTATAACCATAATATATTAAAGATGATATTGTACTATGAGCATTGTAACCTCAAAATCTAAAAATGCTGAATCTTTTTATTTATACAGAGTATCCTCTTGTAAATTTCTTAACATTCACTAGACGCCATTAACATGTTTTAGCTGATAGTGTTGTAGTAACCCTTTGATTAACCCTTCACGTTCTGGATCCATTTTTCTTCTTGCCATAAAAAAATCCTCCTGAATTAATATTTATTTTAATATTAATCCAAGAGGATATATAGGTTTTTATAGTTTATACAAAACTAATTACAGTAATATTATAGTTTTTATCTCCTCTCTTGTAAGCTTCTTATATCCACCATCTAGGATAAATACACCATCCAATATTTTTTCAATGTTTTTGTTATTAACCCCTATTTCTCTTGGATCAAGAACTAAGTTTAATTCTTTCATCCATTCCTCTAATTTTTCAAGCCCTTCTTTAGCTATTTCCATATCGGACTTATTATTATCAGCTACTCCAAAAACATTTACTGCAAACTTCTTAAACTTTTCAGGTGCATCTTCCATAACCATTCGATAATAAGGTAGGCTTACACTTGCAAGCGTCATTCCATGAGTAGCATCAGTCACTCCACCAATAGCCTGGCCTATCATATGAACCATCCAGTCTTGTTCTTTGCCCATTCCTATAAGAGTGTTCAACGCCCATGTAGAAGCCCACATTATATTACTTCTTGCTTCATAGTTACTTGGATCTTCATATGCAATACGAGAATTTCTAATAATCGACTTCATTAATGCTTCTGCTATATAATCACTAACATTATCATCATCTCCAGAAAAATACTGTTCCATTATATGACTCATTATGTCAAATATTCCCGCTGTCATTTGATATTTAGATGTAGTAAAAGTATATGTTGGATCAAGTACCGCAAATTTTGGAAATAATTCAGCCCCAAATACCTTTCCAATTTTTAGGCCGCTTTCTTCATCTGTTATAACTGATCCTCCGTTCATCTCAGATCCAGTTCCAACCATAGTTAAAATACATCCCATAGGAATCACCTTATTTTTAGGATCATTCATATTAATATAGAAATGTTCCCATGCATTTCCATCAAAATGTGTTGTTGCTGACACACCCTTAGCATAATCTATAACCGATCCCCCACCAACTGCCAATATAAAATCAATATCATTTTCTTTAGCAACCTTTCTTCCCTCATCAAGTTTTTTGACAGTTGGATTAGGCATAACTCCAGATAATTCTATAACATTCTTATTACAATTTTTTAGTATATTAATGACCTTATCATAGATTCCATTATTTTTGATTGATCCTTTGCCATAAATTAACAAAACATTATCACCATATTTATTTAGTTCATCTTTCATCATATCGATTGAAGATTTACCAAATAATAACTTTGTTGGATTATGATAAATAAAGTTCCCTAACATAATAACTACCATAGCGCATTTAATGCAAAATACATTAATGCTCTCCTTCCTTATATTTTAATATAATTATATATGTTAAAGTATACTTTAGGTCAATACTAATTTAGATCTTCCCCATTAGTGCTAATAACTTTTTTATACCATTCAAATGATGCCTTCTTATGCCTTGATAAATCACCACTTCCATCATCATATTTATCTACAAAGATAAATCCATATCTTTTTGCCATTTCTCCTGTAGAAGCACTTACTAAGTCTATGCATCCCCATGGAGTATATCCCATTAAATCGACTCCATCTTTTACAGCTTCTCTCATTTGTTCAATGTGTTTTCTTAAATAATCTATTCTATAAAAGTCATTTATGCTTCCATCTTCTTCTTTTTTATCATAAGCACCTAGGCCATTTTCAACCACCATTAGTGGAATATTATATCTAGCATATATCTCATTTAGTGAATATCTAAGTCCTATTGGATCTATTTGCCATCCCCAATCACTTGCATCAAGATAAGGATTCTTAACTCCTCCTATTATATTTCCACCACTTTCTTCTGCCTCTTCATCCGTAGCACAAGATGACATATAGTAAGAGAAAGTATAATAATCTACCTTACCTTCCTTCAAAATTTCATCATCTCCATCTTTTTTCTTTACATGTATGTTATTTTCGCTAAAGTATCTATCCATATAATAAGGATATTCTCCTCTAACTTGTACATCTCCGCAGAACCAGTTAAGCACTTGATTTTCCCTTTGAGCCTTTACAATATCCTTAGGATTGCATGTGTATGGATACTGTACTGCAAATATTTGCATACATCCTACTAAATAATTAGGATCAATCTCATGTGCTAGTTTAACTGCCTTAGCAGATGCAACAAATTGATGATGTAACCCTTGAAATCTTAATTGAGGAATATCCACTTGATTCATAAAATCTTTTGTACCTTCATTTAAGATTCCTTGAGACAGAAAACCACCAAATGGTTTTGTTGCGCTATTTATCTCATTAAAAGTTAGCCAATATTTCACTTTTCCTTTATATCTTTCAAATAGAACTTTTGCATACTTAACAAAGATATCTATCATTTCTCTGCTTGCCCAACCATTGTATTTTTTAGTTAGGGCAAATGGTACCTCATAATGAGATATTGTAATAAGTGGCTCAATATTATATTTTCTACACTCATTTATTACATTATCATAGAATTCAAGGCCTTTTTCATTTGGACTATCTTCCTCTCCAGTAGGAAAAATTCTTGTCCAGTTTATAGAAAATCTAAAAACCTTGTATCCCATTTCTGCAAATAATTTTATATCTTCCTTATATCTATGATAAAAATCAATCGCCTCATGGCTTGGATAAAATGTACCCTCTTCTATTTCTGGTGTTATCCTCTTTGACACCGTATGACTACCTCCAGTACAAATATCTGGGCAAGATACACCTTTTCCATCTACATTCCATGCACCTTCACACTGATTGGCAGCTACTGCACCGCCCCATAAAAAATCTTTTCTAAATGTCATATATACCTCCAAAAATAGTTGTATTATTATTTTATTTATTATTTTGCAAAAACTCCTGTTAATATAACATCATTCTTATCTATGTTCTTCTTATCAGTTTCTATTACATCAATAAAGTCACCAACATTTGTAATTAATACTGGTGTCTGAATGTTATATCCTTCTTTTTTCAACAGATCCAAATCAACTTCTAACAATAATTGCCCCTGTTTAACCTTACTTCCATTTTCTACATGAGATATAAACCCTCTGCCTTCAAGGTTTACAGTATTTATACCTATGTGAATAAGTAATTCTGCTCCTGTATCACTAATCAATCCAAGTGCATGCTTTGTAGGAAAAACTGTCACAACCGTGCCGTCAAATGGTGCATATACAGCTCCATCCTTTGGTATAATTCCTACACCTTTTCCTAAGACCCCTGCTGAAAAAGCTTCATCTTCTACATCTTCTAGCTTTATTATATCTCCCTTCATTGGTGAATTAACTACAATTTTATCCATTACCCCTTTTTCATCAGTTTCTTTTACCCCACTTTTATCTGCTACAATATTATCTTTATAATTCCAGAAGAAATAAGTTAAAACAAATGCAATAACGAGTGAAATCGCTATTGATACGAAAGATAAATACATCCCTGTCGCATCTCCTTGTGGGCTAATATGATTTACAACTCCAAAGATACCAAGTCCACCCATTATGTAGCATTTTCCACCTATTGCAGTAAATATAGCTCCTGCAGCTGCAGAGGCAGTACATGCAAAAATAAATGGACGTCTTTCAGGTAGTGTAAACCCATATATACCCGGTTCAGTTACACCAAATAATGCAGATATGATAGCTGGTATTACCATGGCTTTCGCTTCTTTATCTCTTTGTTTAATATACATAGCAATTAATGCACCCATCAATGCAAATGAATGCCCAAATAGTGCAACAAGTATAGTATCATAACCTAATTGTGTTATATTTAGCATAAAAATTGGTACTAGCGCCCAATGTAAACCAAATATTACTAGTATCATCCAGAAAAAACCGATTAATAAGCCAGTAAGCATTGGTGAAAATTCAAATAATACTGTATACGAACTACTTAATAGATTAGTAAGTAATGAAACTACTGGACCTATTAAAAGTAATCCTAATGGAACACTTATTAACAATACTAAAAATGGTACTATAAACTTTTTAATTACATCTGGTATAATTCTTTTGAATAATTTTTCAAATTTAGATGCAATTAATACTATTATAACAACTGGTACTACCGTTTGAGTATAGCTACCAGATACAAAAGGAATACCTAAAAAGGTTTTATGATAACTTCCTAATAACGGAATATTTCCTATAGCCTCTCCTAATGCAGCAATTGCATCTGTTTGAATAGTTGGATATACTAATATAGCTCCTATTACCATTCCAATCATTGGATCAAGTTTGAATTTCCTTGATGCAGAATATCCTAATAATATAGGTAAAAAATAGAACATTCCATCTCCAACAGCATTTAAAACAATGTATGTTCCAGTAGCTGTAAACTCTGCTCCAAGTATAAATTGTAATAGTGCCACAAGGCCTTTAATAATACCTGATGCACACAAAACTCCAAGTATTGGCTGAAAGCATCCACTAATTACTTCCATAACTTTATTAAAGAACCCTATATTGGCTTCTTCATTATCTGAGCCGTCATTTTCATCAGTAATTCCTGCTACTTTACAAAAATCTTCATAAACCTGATTTACATGATTACCAATAACAACTTGATATTGCCCTGCGCTATGCATAATTGTTACAATATCTTTTCTTGCCTTTAGTGCTTCATCATCAGCCAGTTTTTCATCCTTTAATCTAAATCTTAGCCTTGTGATGCAATGAGTAAGGCTTATGATATTTTCCTTACCCCCAATTTTTTCCAAAATAAATTTGGATAACTCTTCGTACTTATTCATTATTCCTCCTCCTGTACGCCGGTTTGGCCAACTTAATGTAACCATCCAATATTTATTTTGTTTTATATACTATTCTTTCTATGTGTAGTGTCAAATACAGCATTTCTTCGTTTGATAAACAATAATTATATTTATCACAAAGAAATTTACAAATATCCTGCACACACGCAAAAGAATTGATATACTTATTTTTTACAAGATTAAAAAGTTCTCCGTCATTATCTTCATTATAGGTATTGTGATCAACTATTCTTTTAGCAAAAAATTTTAAATGTGTTATAAATCTGTAATAATGCACACTATTTTCATCAAATACTATCTTAAATTTATATTTAACTATATTAATTATATCTTGCATTATCATTGTCATTTCATACATCTTATCAATGCCATCCGAATCTAATTCAGCATTTACAATATGTAATGCAATATTGGCTGCTTCATCTTGAGGTATTTCTACCCCCCCCTTGAAAAAATTTTCAATTATTTTTACTGCTTTTTCTCCACAATAATACTCATCAGGATACAGCCTTTTAATCTCATGTAGTAATCCATTTTTTAAGTATATACCTTGTCTTATTCTCTCTATGCTACGGTATATGTGGTCAACAAGAGCAACATATATCATTTCATCTATATGCTTAGATATATGAGTCTTAATATATGAAACAATCTCTTCCGTAAGATATAGATAGTCTGTAGGTATTTCATCCATCAATTCAAATAAATTAGATTTTGCCTCATCCTTAGTGAGAATGAACACCTTCTCAATTTTATCTTCATCTAGTTCATCCCCTGCCTTCTTACCAAAAGCTATTCCTCTTCCCATGATTACTTTTTCATGGTTTTCTTCTATAACCATTACAACATTGTTATTTAGAACTTTTTCAATTACCACAAGTTTCTCCTATATACACAAAAAGACCCACTTATCCTAAAAGATAAGCAGGTCTAGCTTGAATTTCAATAACTATCCTAAAGAAATTATAAGTTATAATTTATGATTTTTCAATTAAAAAATAGCTATTTCTATAATTCTCTTTCTTTTTCCTCTTGCTCTAAAGTCTTTTTTGGTATTATTAGGTTAAGAATGAATACTATCAATGTAGATATAATTACAGGTGAACTACCAAAAAATGTTTTAAAAAATGTTGGAGCATGTTCTAGTGCGCTTGGAACCTGTGAAATTCCTATTCCAATGGCTAGTGCAATTCCTAATATTGAACAGTTTCTCATTGTAAACGGTTCTTCAGCAATTAATCTTATACCGTTTATAGAAATAATAGCAAATACCGTAAGAGTAGCTCCACCTAATACTGCATTTGGAATTGTAGACATTAATGCACCGAATTTTGGTAAAAATCCTGTTATTATTATGATTATTCCCGCAATACTAATTACCCTTTTAGAAATAACCTTTGTCATAGATACTATTCCAACATTTTGTGAGAATGTAGCTGTTGGCATTCCTCCAAACCATGAAACAATAAGTGCTGTAATACCATTACCTATTATACCACCAGTTATTTCTTCACTGGTAGCCTCTCTTCCCATTCCTCCCATGGTTAATGATGATATATCGCCAATTATTTCAACTGATGCAACCAGATACATAATTACCATTGTTACTATTGCACCAAGTTTAAATTCGATTCCAAAAGGTAGGAATCCAGGAAGTGCAAAGTATTTAGCTTCAGACACACCATTAAAATCAACCATTCCTAGGGAAAGGGCTAATGCATATCCAACTAATATACCTATAAGGATTGCCATAAGTTTAAAATACCCTTTTCCAAACTCTGAAATAAGATATACAACCAACAGTGTAATTATTGCTACTAACCAATTTTTCCATCCACCAAAATTTGGAGTTCCTTGCCCTCCTGCCATATAGTTAATGGCTACTGGATACAATGATATTCCCATAGTTAAAACCGTTACTCCTGTTACCAATGGTGGGAAGAATCGTCTAATTTTCATTATACTAGCACCAAATAATATTATTGCTAGCCCTCCAAAAATTGTTGATGCAAACACTGCTGAAAAAGAGTAATTTTGTCCTATTACAATTATTACTGGTACAAACGCAAAATTTAATCCCATTATAAGTGGAAGTCGTGAACCTATATATTTGCATCCATAAACTTGTATAAGTGTAGCAATTCCTGCAGCAATCATTGCATACTGAATAATCTGTGCTTTTTGTTCTACAGATAAATTAAGTGCTCCTGCAACAATTATTGCTGGTGCAATATTTGCAACAATCATAGCAAATACATGTTGTAAGGAGATTGGTAATGCCTTTGCTATACTAGGTTTTCCTTCTAATATAAAAATCTCATCTTTTTTATTCATTGTCCCCTCCTAATCTATTGTAAAATTATATTATTTTATATTAATCTATTCAATATTCTCTTAATAGAATAATTCTATAAACAAAGGCAGATAAAAATTCCTAATTTATGAAACAAAGTAATCTTATTTGTAAATGTCAATATAAAAATGTACATTTTTGTATTGACATTTACACTATGAAAAATCTTCGCAACTGCTTTATCGTCAGGCATGTCCATGATGAACTTATTATCAAATGTGACCCCAGCGTTGATATAAAAGCTGTCTGTGAACAGATGGGCAGATCCCCTGACTGGATGCCGGACATTCTGCTTTGCGCAAATGGTTATGAAATACAATTTTATAAAAAAGACTGAATCAGGAAAGCGGCTCCCGGTGCTATTTATTACCGGAGGCCGCTTTCGCTTTAATCATTTACTTTCCAATGTCCATATCTCTTTCCACCGACTCCCACAATATAACCATCAGTGGCCAGATTTTCCATTACTCTTTTTATTGTGCTACGTGAAACATTCAATTCTATTACGAGATAATCATAAGTTGATTTCGGATTATCCCTGAGCAACCGGATGATTTTTGCAGCTAAAAGGTTCTCTTTAGGTTCATCCAAAAGTTCATTCTGATCCTTTGGGACTTTAGGCTGATCTATGAGAGCGCTTTCCAGTGCCTTAAAATAGATCCGAAGTGTAGTCCCTACCAGCTCATAAACCGGAAGCTCTGCTCCTATTATATTTTCATATACTGCTCTGGAGACATCCCTTAATGATGACTCTGAGACATCCTGTCCAATAACATCACCACTGCTCTTACACCAAAATACAACGTACCAATGCCATATTTATTTAACATTGATGAAATCGAAACCATTGCTTCTTTCATTTCACCAGTTGTCTTCTTAAATTCAAGAGTTTCCGTTTCTTTTCCCAGATTCATGATGTTCCTCCACTTCTCAAAGTGACACCATTATGCCACAAAGTGACATTTTTTTTACTATATAATTTACAATCAGAACTCTTTCATATAATAAAAAGTGTATCAGAAAAAATAGAGATACATTCGTGAAGCAATATCCAGATACCATCTGTCCCATGGAGGCACTGCTTTTCCTCTCTATCTCCCTTGTCATTAAACGAATTCCATACATTTTCGCTATATAGATTCTAATGCAAATCAAAGTTCTGTATAATTCTTACTGCATAAACCCCTGAATACTTTTCTTTTCCTATTTACAGTATAAAGAAATTCAGTTATAATTTCTTTATAAGGAGGTGCTTTTATGCCAAAAATCCGTTCAAGCGCAGACCTGCGCAACAGCTATAACGAAATTTCTAATTACTGCCATGAATATGCTGAGCCTGTTTACATTACAAAAAACGGCAAGGGCGATCTTGCTGTTATGAGCATTGAGGCATATGAACAACTTGCAGGCCGCTGTGAGTTATACGGCCTTCTCCATGAAGGCATGGATGACCTTTCTTCTGGAAAAACTCGTCCATTTTCTGAAGCTATGGCAGAGATAAGGAGCCGTCGCAGACAATGAACTATCATTTGCATATCACAACTGTTGCACAGCGGGATATTGCCTATGCTGCCGATTATATTGAGTTTGTATTGAAAAATCCCAAAGCTGCTGACGATCTCCTTGAGGAAACGGATCAGAAGATCAATGCCTTGCTTCCGTTTCCCCATGAGCATCCCATCGTTGAGGATAAGCTTCTGTCTGGCTGGGGCATCCGCTTCATACAAGTAAAAAACTATCTCGCTTTTTATGTGGTGGAAAAAAATCAGGTGACAGTTATTCGTTTCCTTTATACCAAAAGTGACTGGATCTCTATCTTAAAGGTCGGCTTTCCACTTGTTTAAACCTAATCTTTTCGCAGCTTTTGCGAGAAGATTTTTATTTTTTTAGAGAATCATAGACGCAAAACAGCCCTGTTATCTGCAATCTCCAGCATAAGATATGCCGCAAATATACATCCCTTTTTCTGTAAATAAGGCTTGTTCCCTATAAATATCAACACGAAAATTTACATTTTAAAATGAACATTCCTGTACGTTTTTATCTTATCAAATTTAAAAGCTATCTATTAGATAAATCTTTGTATTAGTCAATTCATCCAAATCATCAATCATTAAAATCCATAGATTAGTTTTATCATCAAAATCAATATCTTGACCACCTTGGTATATGTATGTCTCAAACAATACGGCTGCTCCACGTTATTTAGCCTCTTCAATTTTTAAAGTAAGTTGATAATTTTCAACGCATATCAATATTTTTACCTTTACCAATAATGTCAATATGTGAAACATTAAATTTCTGACAAATACTATCAATTAGTTCTATTTATACCATACTATTTTCATTTTCATATCTACTAAGACTATTACGTAAAATGCAAATAATTTTACAAATTCAGTCCGCATTAAATTATGTGTATTACGTAGTAGGTTTATGTTATCTCCAATTATGGTTATATCCTCCTGTGTGTTATCGCATTATGCCATAAAAATAATATCCTAACAAATATGGTACGTTTACGGTTTAAATCTAATATCACTTAATTTGTCATAGATAACAATAATTCTATAAACAAAGGCAATTCACACATACAAAAAAGATGGGCATATGCCCACCTCTTTTATCTATCATCTTTACGTTTTTTAGATATTGTTATACCTGCCAAACTAATAGCTGATAGAAGTATTAATGATGCCTCTACTGGTACTCCAGTGTTTGCTAACTTATCTTTTTCCTTATCAGTTACACCATTACCATCTCCGCCTGAACTTGGATTACCTGGATCTGGTGTTCCTGGATCTGGTTTTTCTGGATCTGGTTTTCCTGGATCTGGTTTTCCTGGGTCTGGTGTTTCCGTCTTTGTCACCTTCTTCTCAACTCTAGCACTACAATTTCCAAATTTATCAAATCCATTAACTACAAGAGTTCCTTCTTCAATTAGATCCTTATCGTTAGGTATTTTTACTACGATTTTTCCATCCTTTTCTTCAACCTTATATTCAGCATTGTTACTTGACCAATTTCCATCATCATTATTTTTAGTCAATACTATTGTAACTGGTTTTTCTTCTCCTTCGATAGGAATTTCAACTATAAGTTTACTTACATCTACAGTTTCACTATTGTCAGGATTAATAATTATTTCTGCAGAATCTTTCTTAAGTTCAGATACTATTTCTGGCACAGGTGATACAATATCAACCTTTGTATTTACAGGATCAGACTCAGGTCTTTCTCCATTTTTATTAGTAACTACTATTGTACCATCTTCTGAAATCTTATCTTTTTCTATTTCAATCTTATAAGTTCCATCATTCTTTACCTTGGCAGAGCCTATAACTTCTCCATTTTTATTGTATACAGTTATAGTATCTCCAGCCTCAATAGTAGGATCATCAGTTTTGTTACCTTCAACAACTACTATTCCACACTTATCTGATTCAGTTTGAACTGGTGGAATTGGTGTCGCAGTTTTAGCTATTCCTACTCCTACAGAAGTAGATTCACTTCTAATAGCAGATAATCTTTCATTAATAGCTATCGCAGAAATTGTTACACCTTTTACTAGTACTATTCCATTAGGAACTTTTACATCAAATGATCCATCGGCAGCAGGTGTATATAAGTTCCCTGCTTCATCCATCCATTGATTTCCAACTTTGACTATTTCTAGTCTGCCATTGTCAACTCCATTCTTGCTAAATGTAACTATTAGCTTATCTGCAAGCTTGTATGGATTATTTCCTTGAGGTGGAGCTATCTTAAATACTGCAGATCTCTCTTCAACCTCATATAACCTTGGTTTATCAGTTTGATGTTTAGATAATGGAACTACAGCAACTTCTTTATCAGAAGGAGTTAGATCATCTCCATCATTAAAGCCTTGAACTGTAATCTTTTCACCAGGTCTTAGAGGAACTGGTTCACCATCATCATTCTTTGGTGTACTTACTATAACTCTACCATCTTCAATCTTTAATGGCTCATCGACTTTTTCATCATATCCATCTCCATTGAATATATATTCATACCAATTGTTATCATTAGGATCTTTCTTAATAACTGTCTTGGTTCCGTCAGGTTGAGTTATTTCAATTCTATCTGCATTTGTTGGTGGAGTTACCTTTATAGTTGTATCTCCAGCTTCTGGTTCTTCAACAACAGGTGTATCAACCTTTTCTCTTTCTACAATACTTACTGGAACCTTAGTAACTTTTTTATTTCCATGGTCATCAGTAGTTATTAATGTAATAGGTTCTGTAGAAGGATTTTTTGGTGTTCCTGTAATCTTATATCCATTTTCTGGATCTCCTTCAAGTTTTAATCCGTCTGGCATATCTCCAAGTACTTCAACGGTTGCAGTTTTATCATCAACCTCAATTGTAACAGGAGTTATTTCATCGCCAACTCTTCCATTAACACTTGGGTTTCCAGTAATAATAGCTGGTGTCTTGTCAATTTGATTTGAAAGCTCAGATTCCTTACCTACACCATTATCACTTGTTTTTATGCTAACAGGTTTTTCTTCAATTCTATTTGCTGGTACTTTAAATGTAACTAAACCATTATTATCAACCGTTCCTTTTATAGGCTTACCATCTTTATCAGTAACTTCTTTACCATCTTGTATCAAAGTTATAACAGTATCCTTTTCAACAAGGTTAGGATCAACATTAGCTTCAATTATAATAGTAGCTGAATCTTCTGTTGGATTTGAAGGATCAGTATATTCCGTTTCTTTTTGTACAGGTTTATCGGAAACAGTTCTATCTCCAACAGTAGTTTCTCCATCCTTTGAAGTATTATTCATATTGTCGCTAGCGTTAGCTGTTATCTTTTCTCCATTTTTCAGAGTCTTTTTATTTGGAAGTGTAACACGTATGCTTCCATCTTCATTCTTTTCAATTTTATACTCTGAATCATCAGGTAATTTGTACTCTCCATCATCTCCCTTAGTTAATACTAATGGATTTTCATCATTAGGTACCTTTATTGTTATATTTTTAGTATCTTCTTCTGTCGGTGGTACAAGTACAAAACTATTATCTCCATCTTTTGGTGTCTTAATAGTAGGTGGTGTAGGTGGATCAATGTTCATTCTTTCTGATGGATCAGAATTTGAAATCTTCTTATCTGGTTCTTGAACCTTTATTGTAACTCTTTCATTTTCTTTAATATTACCATCAGGAACTTTATAAACCAACTTAGTTTTTCCATTTTCTTCAACTATTTCAGGAGTTACCTCTATAGTATTTCCGTCATTACCTACAAGTGTAATCGTAGCCTTTTCAGCCTGCTCTTTAGTTACACCATCTGGTAATTCTGCCTCAATTACTACATTTCCATCTTCATCTCTAGGTTTTTGTTTAATATTTTCTGGGATGAAGCTTGGATCCTTATCAATTACAGTAATTCTTGTAGTTTCAGAAGGGTTATTAAATTCATCATATCCATTTAATAGGATAGATTCATTCACCTTAAGTGGTTCAGCATCATCAGGTAGCTTCAATGTTATGCTACCATCATCACCTTTTTCTACCTTATATCCTGAATTAGGATCTTCTAAATTCCAATCTTCTCCATCTTTATTTAGCATTACTTCTTCTCCATTTGGAAGAGTAACCTTAATCTTTGAAGTATCATCAGTTGGTGTGTTTATCTTAATTTCTTTTGATCCATCAACTGGTGAATCTCCTTCTGGTTTAGCAGGTGGTTCTTTATCCACTGTTTGCTCAATTGGATCAGATTCAAATTTATTTTTACCTTGTTGTGTTATTGAAATATTGCTATCATTAGGAACCTTATTTCTTGGGATATTTACCTTGTAATCACCATTATCATCTACAACAGCAGTTCCAATCACTTCTTTTGTAGCTGGATCTCTTACAACAACTGTAGCTCCTGGCTCACCTTTTCCAGTAACAACTACATATTCATTTGTTCCTGGGCTTTGTTTTGGATCAGTTACTTCAGGAGTCTTTGGCTGTCCTACAACAACAACTTCTGGTTCAGAAGGATCTTTTAAGTTTTCTTTATCTGTTGCAACAATAACTATTGGTTTTCCAGTCTTAATCTGTGTTCTATTTTCTTCAGGTACTGGAATTACTAGTTTATTATCCTTAACTTCAATATTTGGTTGATCCTTATCTGCTGAACCATCAGGTTTAGCAGGGTACCAATTTTGAGTTTCCTTATCTTTTACAACTGTTATCTTAGTGCCATCTTCTAGTTTTATCTCTACAGTGTCTGCTTCTGGTGGAGGTGTTACTGTTATAGAACTATCTCCATCTGTAATTGGATCTGTAGTAGTTTTATTAGTTTGAACTCTCTTAGGAGTATCACTCTTAGAATTTGGCTTTTTATCTTTTTCTGTTTGTGTAACGGTTACAATTGTTCCTTCAGTTATTTGATCGGTTGGAATAATTACTTTTCCATCTTTTTCTTCAATTCCTGAATTTGGATCAGTCTTATCTGGTGTTCCGTCACCCTTATCTGGATACCATTTTCCATCATTATCTTTGACATATTTTTTAGGTTCTGCATCGCCAAGTTTAACTTCTAATTTTTCTGCATCCTTAGCTGGTGTAATAGTAACCTGTCTATCTCCAACATTTGGTTTATCAAAGTTTGGTTCAGCTGATGTTTCCTTATCAATTACCCTTGTATGTGTCTTATCTGATGGGTTATTAAATTCGTCATAACCTGTTACATAGATATCTTCATTTGGTTTAAATGGTCCAACATTATTGATGGTTATCTTACCATCTGCATCAGGAGTTAATCCTTCTGTACTCTTATCTGGTGTGCCATCCTCTGTAGGTGGGTACCATTTTCCATCATCATCTTTTACAAATGTTTTTGTATCACCATTTGGTAACTGTATAACTAGCTTTTCAGTATCTGCCTTAGGTGTTACCTTTAATGATTCGCTATCTTCTCTTGGAGCATCTACTCCAGGTGCATCAGGTCCTTTTTTATCAATCGTTGTGTATTCTGTAGGATCTGTAGGTGGTGGTGATGGATGTTTATCTTTTTCTGTCTGTGATACTTTAACAAGTGCAGGATCACTATTTCCTAGTTTATTCTTAGGAACTTCTGCAGTCCAGCTTCCATCATCATTTACCTTTGTACTAGCAATAGGATTATTATTTTCATCATATACAGTAATTGTTGATCCCGGTACACCTTTACCTGTTATTATAGAATTTTCATCTGTACCTGGTAATTGTTTTATATCTGTAGGTTTTTCAGATGTTTGTACTTCTGGTACTACTATTACTGCTTCTGACTCTTTCTTGTTGTTTGCCTTATCCGTTGCTGTTACTTTTATAGGTTTATCATATTTTAATTGCTCAGGTTTTACAGGTATTTTAACCTTACGATTTTCGACGATAATTTCGTTCTCTTTGTCTGGTTCTCCATTTTCTTTAATTGGATACCACTTATCACCGTCTTTCATGATATTTATTGTATCACCATCAGTAATTTCTACATGTATTCTATCCGCACCCTCTGGTGGTGTAACTAGAAGAGTATCTCCTCCAACAGGTGGTGTATCAACGGTCGGTTTATCTGTAGGTTCTTTAGGTTCTTGTTTTGAATTTGTTAGAACGAATTTAATTCCTTCTTTACCATTTTGTTCATTTTCAAACCTTCTTGTTGCAGAAGACATTGCATCAACGTTTGAAACTTTTCCAAATTCTTGTACCTTATCTACACCTTCATCGAAACTTACATTTATTCCAAGATCTGACCATTTAGCCATTGACTTAAATGCTTCTTCTTGGTCAGCTTTAAACTCAGCAGTTACATATATATACTTCTTTCCATTTTCTGATACTTTTGGCATTCTCCATGTAAGTTTTGTATCATTTGTAGGAACGTCCTGTATTGTTTCTGCTAATGGTTTAAATCCATTTAATCCATCATTTGAAGTTGCTCCAAGTTCTCTACGTAAAAGTCCAACTTTAAATCCTTCTACAGGGTCAACATTTTTCCAAACTTTTTGTAGAGTTATTTCGATTCCTTCGTCCCATATAGCATATAGGTGGTTAAATGTCATTTCATCTAGGGAATCAACATATATCTTATCTCCCGGTTTGTAGTATAGATTTCCGCCATCTTTTTGAGTTGACCATCCCTTAAAGAAGTAGTCTCCATTTTTCCAGCCTAGTACTGTAGTATCTGTAACTCCATTATTTCCTTTATTTATTTGTTCAGTCATATTTGGTAGTGCAAATAGATTTCCACCCTTCAATATAACTTCGTGTTCCTTCTCCGGTGTTCCATTTTGGTAGTTAGAATGGAATGTTATTTTTGTATCTCCAACACTTTCTCCCCAGTTTGCAACGAAGAACATTATTCCATCGCCAACACCATGAACTTTTGTAGTGTTGTTTAGGTCAAGATTAAATAATGAATTATAGTAGTAAATCTTATTCTTATCTTCTCTACCTTTTATTTCATTCCAAATATTTGTTCCATCAGTATTTCTTTCACGATAGTAGATTGTCCATCCAAGGAAGGTTTTTCCAAAGGCTTTTTTGCCTTTTGGTGCTGATGGTTGTAAAACTTCTTTAGGCGTTGTATCATCCTTAAATCCTAGAGGCGATCTTACATGTAAGTCCCTATCAATTGTGTATGTATATGGTGATAGGAAGAATACATCATCCTTTTTGAAAGGATTTGTTTCTGTACCTACAGGATTTTCACCTTCTTTTTTATTATTTAATAAGTGTTCGATTATACTATTGAAGTCTTCATTTGAAAGTTTCTCTTTATTTAAATCATAATCATACACATAAACTATTCTAGACTTTTGTGATTTCCATTTTGGATATAGATGTACATCACCAGTTATCGGTTTTAAGAAATCAAATACATTAGATTTTCCTTTTTCCATCCAACCAAGGAAGTTATCACGTGTCATACCTGTAGGTAGTTGCGCATACTGACTACCAACTGGAGCTGCAAACTCATTTGGTTTTACAACTTGTATATATCTAATATTTGTTTTGTTGTCTGCACCTATAACTGTTGATTCTAGTGCATGGAAGTATACTTTATATACATATGGTTTCCATACAGCAAATACCTTCATGTTATGTTCAGGCATGTGCATTGTTGTAGGATCAAACTTAAATACTCCAGCAGGATCAAGGTAGAATCCGGCGAAATATTTATCACCTTTTTGATTGAATATTAGGTTGTCTTTGTTTGTAATATTTCCATTAATATCACGTTGAGGTAGTCTGTCAGTAAATTTTTTAACATATTCTTCTAGACCTGCTCCATCATAGTAAGGTCTATCTTCCGGCTTGCTACCTACTAGTAGTGCATTGTATGGGATGTCATTAAATTCTTGATTTGTAAGTTCCGTATCCTTAGGTGTTTCACCAAGTTCAAATGTTAGTTTGTATTTATTACGTACGTAGTATAGAGGAACTGCATAGTTATTTTCTACATAGGTATCATTATCATTAGTATTGAAGTAATATCCAAGAGAATTATCTTTATTACCTTCTTCAGGGGTATACGTACTTTCTAATACTTCACGAATACTATTACCATTTTCAAATGCGGCAGGATCAATATTTCTATCATTATCTTTTACAGTTTGCTTAAATGAAATATCAAAGTTGTATGGATCTCTACCTAAATATTGATTGTTATTTAATTTCTCTTGAAAATCTTTGCCTTGCCATGGATACTGTGTCAAATTAAAGTTAAATCCACTACCATCAGCTTTTATCAACTTATCAGGATTTATCCACCATAATGGAGCCTGTTTATTACCTCGAACATCAATACTTTCAGTCTTAGCAGCTTCTTCCATATTATCAGTAGCTACTCTACTTAATACAACATTATAAGCTTCTAATCCTTTATTTAAGTTTTCATAAGATGAAATTTGACTGACAGAGCCAATTTGTTTACTTTTATCTGCATCATAGTTTTCACCACCAATAACCGTAAAGCCTGGTAGTGGCTTATACTCTGCTTGGTTAAATCCGGTTGATTCTGAATCACGAGTAACAAATACTGCTGGCTTACCTTCGAAAGAAATAACCCGCTTTTTAATAAAATCTTTAGCACCACTTTCCCAAACTTTTTTAAACTCAGGCGTTCCGACTTTAGTTCCTAATTCAGTGCTAATAATTTTATTTTTCTCATCTGCAGATTTATCTTTTTCTGCTTCAGTTACTTCAATTGGTACAATGGCAGCACTATATCTCTTTGGCATACGATTAGTCTGATAATTAAACTCAGTACCAAGCCAGAAAGTAGGAGTACCATTACTTAATTTAATGAGTTTTTTATGATTATTAGGATCTTTGGCTTCGCTTTCATTTATTGTCAAACGAGTGCCCATATCACCATCTAAAATCTTTCCATATAGTTGAGTATATTCACTATATGTGTCTTTATCATCATCCCAAATTGCTTTTTCAGTCGAATTTCTAAAATCGCGTTCTAAAGTAATTGGTACAATTTGTTCAACTAAACCCTTACCACCTTTTCCAGTTGCTCTAAATTTAAAGCTGACTTTAGCATTATTGTTATATAATGCCATATCCAAATCAGGGTTGAATGTGTGGATATTAGCATACTCATTAAAACCGCGAATGTTTTTAAACATTTCTTCATTCATGGCATTGATTATACCAATCCATCTTGTAAAAGTATCTTGACCATATACAAAGGATGGTGATTTTTTACCTTCTTCCGAAGCATTAGCTGCTGGAAGCTCAATTTTAGTACCTTCTTTATTAGTTATCGTAGTAGCCGAAAAACCTTTAAACTTCTTCCAATCTTTTTCAGAAAATTTGAAATAAATTTTATTTCCAAAAATTCCTGTTAAAAAATATGGAAATTTAGAAACCAAGTCTTTCACTAAAGGAGCACCAAGGAAATAGTCATTCGCAGTTGGTGCTTCTGGATCACCAGAAAATTCATAATGTTCATCATTATTTAAAAGTGTATCACTATAAGCTTTTACGGCTGACCAATCATAAGGCAAATCAGGAAAGCCACCATATTCAGGATCATAAGGCATTAATTTATTGTAATGTTCTTCTTCCCATTCTGCGGCATCAAATTTTTCTCCTTCATCATACGTAACAAAATCACTTACAGCATTGAAGAAACTTTCTGAATTAAATACTCCACTACTAGAGCCGATATTATTATGAACATTTAGCATTGGACCTGGACTTAATAGTGGCAAAAATGCTAGGTCAATAACGCGACGATCTAAATAAACAACAAGCGCAGCCGTATTATCATTATTAACTAGCCCATAATCAAGCTCAAGGACATTATCCTTAGTTATCTTTTCAGCCTCTGTCTTAGTTTTATTCTCGTTATACTCAAACCCATAAAGAAGGTTTTTAACATCTTGCTCATTTAAGCTATCTTGATTTGCTATTATGCCCGCAAAATCTTCAGGCTTTGGTAGGTTGCCAATGTTTAAATATGTATAAGTCGCATCAGAAGGACTGCTACCAACTCTAAGGATAGATCCAACCTTAGCCTTTAGTATTTCTTCAAGATTCTTGCCTCCAATAGTAGTATTCCCATTTCCTAACTTCTTTACATCTATAGTTGCATAATACTCATATTGTTTTTCATTATACTTGGTATCATCTCCATAGTATACATAGTTAGCTCCCTCTACATTACCATCTGGACGATAGTTAGGCGATGGCCTTTTCTCATTCATAAAGATAAGACGGAAGTTTCTATCAAGAGGAGTTAAACCTAAATGTATAATAGTAGATTCAGAAGGTTTAAAAAGTTCACCTTTAGTTCCATCGCTAGTCTTATAATAGTACTTACCACCATCTACCATTAGAGGAACTTTTTTAATAGCATCCGTACCTTCAGTTGCACTATCTAATGCAGCTTGATTAACTTCTTCTACATACCATGTATCAAATGAATATCCATAGTTTTCTGGATGATCATTTAGTTCTTGCTCTATTGATGTTCCATTATTCCAAACTTCTGCTTTCTCATCCCATGTTCCACCCTTAGTAATAACAGATACACCATCAGCTTCAACCTTTTTTCTATCTAGTTCCTTACCAATAGTTCCTGGGAATTCATGTAGATCATATGTAATTTTTACTATATCCTTAGCTATCGCATATAAATTTGTGTTTTCTGTAAGTTTAGTTTCACCAAATTTAAATAACACATTTTCTTTAGTAGCTTCTTCAACCGAAGCATACGGTTTGCCAATAGTCCAACCATCATACTTTTTATCAGTTCTTTCTGGTTGAGGTGGTATTGATTCAGACACTTTAATTTGGCCATTCTCATCAACTTTTGCAGACCCCAAAACAGAGGTGCCTTCCATAAAGTTAGCATATATCATCGTACTATACTTAGGATATACGAAGAACTCCTTTTGTCCACTAACTTCTACTGGCTTTAAGAATTCAACCTCAGTTTCTGTTCCATTACTCTTATAAAACCAACCCTTAAAAAGCTTATCATGATATTCTTTAAAAGGAGGTTGATAAAGCATATTAGCTGGGTAAACATTATCATAAACTACCTGAGATAATACTAGCCCAGTATTACTAGGCTCCCCGCCAGGCGTATGACTCTGTTGTGCTGCTTCTGCCTTTTCTTCAGTTTCATAAAAATAATACTTAGAAACATTAGCTCTATTGTCTCCTGGTCTAATACTTCTAGGTTTTCTTGTTCTAACGATATCTTCAGCATAAGCTGCCGATGGTAAAACTGCAGTAAATGCTAACAATATCGCTAAAATCAACGATAATGTTTTTTTCATCCGTACTCTCCTTAATAGTTTTTGTGTATAATTGTTCTTATTTTTCTATAGTATACTATTATAATAATTATATTATTTAATCATATTTATGCATACTATGGCATTATTTAAATAATAACAAAATATCCATATTTATTCAACATTTTTTTAACATATCTCTAAATTTTTCACATTTTTTCAATCACTCTACCCCCCCCCTTGTTGCATTAACTTGATAAACCGTACGAATTATGCATAGTATTTGATTTTTACATAAAAAGAGGTTAGATGAAAAAATAATATTTTTCCCCTAACCAATACAATATATATAATCAATGTATCTGTACATATTTATAACTCTTCTATACTTAGAAATAGTAAATATTTTCATATGCTATACAATCTATTTCTTATGCATACGCATATATAATATGGTCTACTGCGTACCATCAACATCTCTCTTATATCCCATGTTAATCTACTCTAGCATATACTAATAGTTCACTAACTTTAGCATTAACAACCTAGATTATCTCTTTCATAACTCCTTTACCGTTGCTTTATTAAAGCCCTAGAAGGCTACTTCTAGGGCTTTGATATATTACACTTCTATTTTGTTTGTAGATTTTGTTCTATAGCTTTTTCTACTGCAGTTAAAATATGCTCATATCCTGTACATCTGCAAAGATGCCCAGAAATCTCTCTTCTTAACTCATCTCTTGTAAATCTCTTATTTTTATTGACTATACTTACAGCAGTAAGAATTAATCCCGGTGTGCAAAATCCACATTGAACAGCTGCTTCATCAACAAAAGCCTGTTGAACAGGATGAAGACACTTCCCATTAGAAAGACCTTCAACCGTAATTATTTCCTTACCTCTAGCCCATACAGCAAGATATATACAAGAATCTATAGGTTCTCCATCTATAAGCACTGTACAAGCACCACATTCACCAACCTCACACCCTTTTTTTACACTAGTTAAACCTAGTCTATCTCTAAGAGTTTCAAGCAGTGTCTCTCTTGAATCCACTGGTATAGATACTTCATCTCCATTTACAACCATATCAATAACTGTATACATCTTTACCTCCAACCTTAACAACTAGATCAGAAATATTACGCTTTAATATTTCACTAACTACTTTTTCTCTAAATTCCTTAGATGCTCTCCAACTATCTCTAGGATTAATATCCTTCTTATAGTTATTCTCAATTATCGAAATTAGATCATCAGTAATTTTCTTTCCCCTAATTTCATTTTCAAGCATAACTCCCCTTAAAGGAATTGGAGCACACACACCATATGCAATTTTTATATCTTCAATGGTATCATTTGCAACCTTTATTTTCATCGCAACACCAAGAGTTGCAATATCCATAGCCTTTCTCATTGCATATTTTGTATATTTACCAACATATCCATCTAACTCTTCTTTTGGTATAACTATCTCTACCAATAATTCATCTCTTTCTCTAACAGTCTTTCCTGCTGATACAAAAAATTCATTGGCTTTGATAACTCTTGTTCCCCTCACACTTTTAAGAACTAAATCAGCATTTAATATAACCACACTTGTAGCAGAATCAGCAGATGGAACACCATTGCATAAATTTCCACCAATAGTACCAATATTTCTTATCTGCGGTCCACCAACTTGTCCTACAGCATAAGAAAGATATGGACACCTTCTTTTAATTACATCATTATTCTCTATATTTGTAAAAGTTGTTGCCGCACCGATATGTATATTACCCTCAGCATCTTCACTTATCCCAAGAAGTTCATCAAGCTCTCTAATACACACATAATCAAGCCCCAACAATTTACCTTCCCTATTTTTTATAAGAACATCACTACCACCACATATTGCAATAGAATTTTCATTTTCACTTAAATACCTTAATGCCTCATCAAGATTTTTTGGTTCAATTACCTTCTCAATATCGTACATTTTATAGCCCTCCCTTTCCTAGTTCCTCTAGAACCTTCTGTGGATTAAGAGGAATTGAATTGATTGCCACACCAGTAGCATGTAAGAATGCATTTCTTATTGCAGGCGCTATAGCTATAGTCGGTGGTTCACCCAATGATTTATTACCATAAGGTCCTGATTCATCAAAACTTTCAATAAACTTACCATGTAAATCCGGATGATCCATTGCAGTAGGCATCTTATAATCTAATAAGTTTCCATTCAATAGTTTTCCCTTATTATCATACTTATACTCTTCACCTAGTGCATAGCCTAATCCCATACTCATACCACCATGTACTTGCCCCATAGCAACCTTAGGATTAATTATCTTTCCACTATCGTGTAAATTTATTATATCTAAAATTTCAATTTTACCAGTCTTTGTATCAACTTCAATCTCTGTAAATGTTACACCAAATGAATATGTATTAGTTGTGCAATGATGAGTTTCATTAGATGTTATATGCTCACTATCATCAAGTCCATATGTAGCATTCATAGCCAATTCTTCTACAGACATTAAAACTTCATTACCATTGACAATCATATCATCTTTAATATCAAAGTCCCCATCAGTATTTGTAAGTTTCTTATATCTTGATAAAATCTTTTCTTTTAATACTTCCGCAGATTTTTTAAGTGCCATTCCTGAAACATATGTTTGACGTGATGCATATGCACCTGTATCAAAAGGAGTTGTATCAGTATCTTGAGTTTGCATCATATGAATTTTCTCAATGCTTAATCCTAAAGTATCTGCTGCCATTTGTGCAAATACTGTCCCTGCTCCCTGACCTATTTCAGTAGCTCCCATCTGAACCTGAACACTACCATCTTGATTTAATATCATTCTAACAGTTGCAGTTTCTAGTGATATAGGATATACACCAGTTTTATAACAGAATAGAGCCATTCCCACTCCACGACGCTTAACACCTGTGTCTTTACCTAGAGTTTTTCTTTTATTATCCCAATCAATATATTTTTTACCTTCTTCAAGTAATTCTTCAAGCTTAGATGAATAGCATGTAATAGTTGTAAGAGGATCTACATATCCCTCCTTCATCATATTCTTCTTTCTAAATTCTACCGGATCCATTCCGATTGAAAGCGCAATATCATCCATATGTGATTCCATCGCAAAACAAGCTTGAGGAATACCATAACCACGCATCGCACCAGCAGCTGGCTTATTTGTATAAACTGTATATGATGTTGACTCAAGAACTTTTTCATCTTGATACATCATTCTATATTCATTTGCACAGTTAGCACATATTGCATGACCATGAGAAGCATATCCTCCATTTTCAGCAAAGCCTTCATACCAACGCCCAATTAATCTACCTTCATTACTTACGTAAGTTTTTAGATTAATATCTATTGCATGTCTTGTTCTTGTTGATGAGAATGTTTCTTCTCTATTAATGAATATCTCAACAGGTTGCTCTAACATCTTTACAAGCCATGCATTTAATGGTTCATATAAAACATCTTGTTTGTTTCCAAAACCTCCACCAATGTAAGGTTTTATTATTCTTATGTCACCAATTCCACAACCCAAGGCTTGAGCACACACCCTACGAGTTATATGAGGTATCTGTGTAGATGAAACAAGAACTATTTTGTTAGCTTCTAAATATCCCCTAGATACTGGTAACTCAATATGGCAATGTTGAACTACCTGCGTGCTATACTTTCCTTCAACATAGTTATATCCCTTATCCTTAAGATCAGCAAAATTATCTTCTCCAATCTTAAATTGGCTTCTTACAATTATATTATTTTCTCTTACTTCTGGATGTAGAGGTGTTGCCCCCTCTTTCATCGCATCCTCAACATTTAAAATAGGTTCATATTCTTCATATTCAACTTTTATAAGTCTTCTAGCTCTGTCAGCACTTACGTTATCTTTTGCTACAACTACAGCGATATCATCTCCATAATATCTAACTCTTTCATTCAATAGTCGTCTATCCGAAATATCCTGATGTTTTGGATCTACTGACCATGGATGACCTGCTGTAGGAAATTCATGTTTAGGTACGTCAAAGCAAGTAAAGATTGCCACAACTCCAGGCACTTTTTCCGCTTCTGATAAATCAAAGCTTACTACTTTACCATTAGCAATATTACTTCTAACAACTTTGGCTGTTAATATACCTGGCATATGATAATCTTGGGTATATTTAGCCCTACCAGTAACTTTATCAACTGCATCTATACGGTTAACACTCTTACCTACGTACATACTGTCCTCCTTTTTATTAGTCTATTATACACTATGATTTTGTTTACCTTTTAAATCTGTTACTTTTAAAACCAATTTTTATATAAAAACTCATTTCATTTTTATCTTTTTTGTACAATTCATATAAGTCTTGAAATAAAAATAATTATCTCATTTGTATATATTAATTTATTAGACGTTATAATGTATAATAATTCTATTTTAATTTACAATTTTTTAATAAATATGTGAAATATATATTTATAGTTTAAATCTATATATTAGCTACTTTTACTTGTATTCATTATACTTAGTCAATGTTATTAAAGTGGTTAATAATATAGAATAATATGTACTCAAGTCTCTAAAAAATAAGAACAACTAAGATAATAAATTGAGGAAATTTTTTGTATCTATACCGATGAAACAATATAAGTATTTTTTCTTTCTCATGCTCCATTCAGTTTTGTAACATCAACTGTTATACTTAATTTTCTGATATTACTAATTATATTTATTAATTTAGAAATGAGGGCATATTATTCTATGCCCTCATTATTTTTATAATTTTTTGATAAAAGTTATTTTGATTTACTCTTCGTCCTTACGTCTTCTTGTGATAAATGCTCCTATTGCTCCGATTATAGCTGATACTACTGGGATTCCTGCTCCTACTCCTGTTTTTGGTAGAGTATTAGCACTGTTACTTGAAGAATTTTCATCAGCAACATTAGTTGAATCTGATGTTCCATTGTTTGTATTTCCTGAGTTATTGTTATTATCACTCTTTCCATTTAGATTCTTAATAGCATCTTCTAATTTTTTCTTCGCTTTTTCTCTATCTTCCTTAGTAGAATCCTTATCCTCTAGAACCTTCTTAGCTTCGTCTAAAGCCTTGTCAAATTCATCCTTCTTTTCCTTGTCTGAATTTTTATATTTATCATCGCCTTTGGTCTTTTCAGCTTCATCAATAACTTTTTTCAAATCATCTTTACTTGTATCAGTAGGATCAGCTGTTCCCTTCTTAGTGACAACATCTTTTCCTGGTATTGTGTCTGTAGACTTATCTGGATATGTAATCGTTACCGTTCCATCATCTCCAACTGTTATTGTTGTTCCATCTGGTAGCTTAGATTTTCCATTTTCATCCTTGTTTGCTTTTTCAACTTCTTCCTTAACCTTGTTTTTCTCATCATCAGTTAAGGCACTTGGATTTTCTACTTCTACCTTTGTCTTTGGTACTGTTGGTGTATACTTATCTGCATCCTTTTCATCTGATCCATCTGTATTCACTGTCACAGTAGTTTCATCTGATTTTCTTCCATCTTTATCTTCTACTGTTACCTTTACATCTCCACCATTTTGTATTGTAGTGTTGTCTACTGGGATTTCTAGTTTACCATCTTTTACAGGTACTTCTGTTCCATCTCCAGTATTCCATGTACCATCTTCGCCCTTTGTTACTTCAACCTTAGATCCACCTGGAAGTTCAACTACTACCTTGTTATCATTTTCCCCTGCTGGTACTTTTACTTTTACAGTGTTGTCATCCTTGTTTATTGGGTCTACTTCTGGTTTTGCTGGTTTTGTAGGCGTTGGTGTTTCCTTACCTGTAACTACTTCACTTCCTGGTATTTTATCTGTAGACTTATCTGGATATGTAATTGTTACTGTTCCGTCATCTCCAACTGTTATTGTTGTTCCATCTGGTAGCTTAGATTTTCCACTTTCGTCCTTATTTGCTTTTTCGACTTCTTCCTTAACCTTGTTTTTCTCATCATCAGTTAAGGCACTTGGATTTTCTACTTCTACCTTTGTCTTTGGTACTGTTGGATCATTCTTATCTGAATCTTTTTCAGTTTCAGTACGTTTGTTTATAGGTTCTTCTTTCTTTTCCTTTACTTCGCCATCTTTTTCTACAGTTATTTCTACCTTATCTTTTCCTTCAGTAGGAGCTGGTATAACAACACCTTCAGGTAATTTAACTATAAGATTGCCTTCTGGAGTTTTTTCTACAGTAACTCCATCTCCACTAGTCCAGTTTCCTTCACCATCTTTTTCTAATGTTATAACTTTTTCTGGTTCAGTAGGTATCTTTATAACAATCTTATCTGCATCATCGGGATCTTTTATTGTTATTTCGCTATCACCTTCTGTTATCTTATAAGGATTATCATTTTCCTTACCTGTAACAACATCTTTTCCTGGTATTTTATCTGTAGACTTATCTGGATATGTAATTGTTACTGTTCCATCATCTCCAACTGTTATTGTTGTTCCATCTGGTAGCTTAGACTTTCCATTTTCGTCCTTATTTGCTTTTTCGACTTCTTCCTTAACCTTGCTTTTCTCATCATCAGTTAAGGCACTTGGATTTTCTACTTCTACCTTTGTCTTTGGTGCTTTTGGATCATTCTTGTCTGAATCTTTTTCTTCCGATCCATCTGTATTAACTGTAATAGTAGTTTCATCTGACTTTGTTCCGTCTTTGTCTTCTACTGTTACCTTTACATCTCCACCATTTTTTATTGTAGTGTTATCTACTGGAATTTCTAGTTTACCTTCTTTTACAAGTACTTCTGTTCCATCTCCAGTCTTCCATGTACCATCTTCGCCCTTTGTTACTTCAACCTTAGAACCACCTGGAAGTTCAACAACTACCTTGTTATCATTTTCCCCTGCTGGCACTTTAACTTTTACAATGTTATCATCCTTGTTTATTGGATCTACTTCAGGTTTTGCTGGTTTTGTAGGTGCTGGTGTTTCAGAATCTGTAATAGTCTTAGTTACTTTATCTGATGTATTTCCAGCCTCATCTTCAACTACAACAGTAACTATATCATTAACTGCTAACGGAGTATCAAGGTTAACTTCTACATTTTTGTCGCCTTTAACATCTTTATCAGTTATTTTATATTCCTTAGTTACTTGATTATCTCCTTCACCAACTTTAACAATGACCTTGTCGCCTGCAACAGAATCATTAGGTATTTTTACTTTAACTACTTGACCATCTTTTTCAGCTTCAGTAATTGTTGGTGCTGATGGCTTCGTTGTATCAAATCTTACAGGATCAGATGATAGAGTAGTATTTGTATCATCACCAGTATTAGTTACATCAACTACTATATCCTTGCCTTCAAGTTTATTTTTAGTTGTATCGTCCTTTGGTGTAACAACTAATTTTTTACTATCTCCATCGCCTTCTTCTGTTAAATCATAATTAGTCTTTTTATCTTCTGGCAATGTCCATCCATTATCACCTTTAGTTAATTCAATAGTCTCACCATCGCCAACCTTTACCGTAATTTTGTCAGCATTAGGATCAATATTTCCTATCTTAATAGATGGATTATCCTCATTAATCTTGTCTACCACAGGCTTTTCTTTTACAGGATTATTATTTGTAGTCTTATCCTTTTCAGCAACTGTTGTTGTAGCAGTTTTTAATGTAGCGCTTTTATCATCAGTTAACTTAACCTCTATAGTACTATCCTTTACAAGTGGATCAACTGTTTGAGTAACCTTTTTCTTTGCAATTTCATCAGGTGTAAGTTCTCGATTTACTACCTCATTTTCTCCAACCTTAATGCTTATCTTATCTCCTGTTTGAACTCCATCAGGAAGATTTATATCTATACTAGTTTCCTCTTCCTTAGGCTGAGTTACAGTAATATTACCCAATTCTCTAGTTGATACACCAAGATCTTCAAGGGGTATTTCAAGTCTTTCTCCACTAGGAGTATTTATAACTAGGTTATCTCCTAGGATATAAGCATTTTCACCCTCTTTAGCATTTGGATCAATAAATGGAGCTAAATCCTCATCCTCTTTAATCTTATCAATAATTTTCTTTACATCTTCAGGATCATTAGGATTTATAGCTTCATCCATATCAAGATCCTTTTCTTCCAATATTTCCTTAACTTTTTCAGCTGGTTCAACTATTGGTTGTTCATCAGTTACATAAGGAATAAGGAATGATGGTCTATAGTCATTTCCATCTGACCAAATATTAACCTTAACCTTTGATCCAGCTGGAGCAAGTTCATCAAGTTTAGCTTGATCAAATTCACTATAAGTAGGTATACGTTTTTCCTCATCTTGATACTCAATATCATTTCTATAAACATTAAGATCTTTAGTTCTATTTAAAACCTTACCTACTACTAGTTTATAATCTCCATTTTCATCTGCAACTGTCTCGGCTAATGGAGTTTGCCCCTGTCTTCCTGCTTCATCAAACGCATACATAGCAACAGTTGCATAAGGAACTGCTTTACCTCTTACAATATCACCTTTAACCTTAGTTACCTTATGCTCAATATTTATTTGTCCTACAGCTGGATCTGATGCAGGTATCTTATATCTACCATCGGTTGATGAAGTATCATAATTAGTTCCATCTGCATTTGATTTAGCATTCTTTACACTGTTAATTCTATTCTTACGTAAATATTCATCCCAATCATTTTTACCATCCTTATCAGTGTCTTCTGCATTAGGATCACTTCCTATAAGCTTTTCATAATAGTCTGATAAGCCATCTGAATCAGAATCTGCAAAAGCCATTGTTGGGAATGTGAAATCTGTTTCATGGTATACCTTTGAATCATCGTGAGATTTATATGTACCAGCTACGAATGTAGTCATTGGCTTAGAATTACTGTCGTATCTTTCACCGTTCTTATCAGTACCATTTTTATCAGAATACATAACAAAATCAAACTTGTCTTCAAAGAAATCTAGTGGTGTTCTTTTTGTTTTGAACTTCAATACAAATCTTGTAGGTTTATCATCTTCAGAATATTCAAACCTTGCTCCATAGTTTGCATCATTTAATATTATGTTTCCAACACTCCATCTAAAATCTCTGCTCCATCCTGCATAAGGATCTTCATATTGTGGATTATACATCATCTGTATAGTTGGATTTGTAGAATATTTCATACTTCTAAATTCAAAAGCATTTTTTCCACCAGCATCAGCTGCCATATAGAATTCTTTAAACTTATCCCATGTATCAGCCTTACTCTTGTCTTGATAGTCAAACTGCCCAACTGTTTCATTAAATTTATCGCTCTTTGGAATTAATGTAGCATTTGCAGCAGTCGGATTTTGTTGAGCATGAGCCAATATCAATCCATCATTAGGATCGTTAGCTAAAACTCTATTTTTTATGTCATCAAAACTTGAAATATATTTGCCATTATCAGTTGTTCCTACTGCATATACATCAATATTTCCATCAACTTTTAAATCCTTAGATAATGTAAATGATAAATTTGGTTTACTTGTGTAGTTAAGTAATACATCTTGTCTATTTAAATATTGTTGTCTTGAAAATTCATCATTTAGGTCTACATTGGCACGCTCATTTTCTGGCAAGCTATTGTACAACTCATCATGAAGTCCCATGTTATAGATAATCATCCATTCCTGTTCATGATTATCATTTTCATCTGTTAATGGGATAACCTTAACTCTTGCTTCACTTCTTAACTTGTTATTACCTTTATCATCTCTTACATCTATCTTTGTATCTTGTCCCATGAAATAGGCGTGTTCAAAATCTGTTGCTTGTAATTTTAGATCATTGGAACTCTTTGGCTGATATACATTATTTTCTGCAGCCATTACAAATTGAGTTGAAAAAGGCGCTTGTGTAATTAAAGCTCCACTTAGTAAAATGATTCCGCTTTTTTTTGCAAGTTTCATTCCTTTACTATTTTTCATATTACCTCCGACATACGTATCTATAATAATAAAATGATTTATTTAATCTCCATTTTTTATTTATCTATATATTTATTTTTTGATTTTATTTAAATATTATAGATACTTAAATTTATTTAACTAATAATATGGATTATAGTTAATATCTTTAATTATTTCAATATGAATTCCTATATTTTAATGTTTTTTCACCTATTATATGTAGTTTTATATTCTATATTCTAAGCTTACATGTATTGCACTTTTTTAAAAACAACGAGGGCGTACTATAATGTACGCCCTCATTTCTATAAAATCAGTTTAATGTCTTTATTTTTTTATGTTCAAGTTTTTATATTATTTAAATATTGTCAATACTTAAATTTCTTTAATCAATAAACTTAATTATACTTTTTAAAATTCTATTCTACAAGAATTCATACCTGTTTTATAATGTTTATTTTTAAAAACAATTTTCTGCTGATTTTCTATATTTAACATATCTAGTTATAAAATTAATTTAAAAACTAAATATAGATATGCTACGTATAGTTACTCTAATACTATAAATACATTTTCACTTGACCCTTCTATTGTGAATACTTATAATTAAGTTAGAAAATACGAATTTCTAACTAGGGAGGTTTGCTATGTTAGTTGAATTAAAAACTAAATCACAAGTTACTATACCTAAGGATATTGTAAATTCTATGAAATTAAATCAAGGAGATCAATTTGAAATAATTGAAGATAATGGAAAAATAGTTCTTATTCCAGTTGCAGTATATCCTGAACATATAATAAAAAACCTTAAAGCTGAGGTTGAAGAAATTAAGGAATCTATAAAAGCTGGAAAAAGACCAGTATTTGATTCTATTGACTCCCTATTTGAGGAGCTAGATAAATAATGTCCTATAAAATCACTTATTCTAAAGCATTTCAAAAACATTTTAAAAAATTATCTGATATAGAAAAAAGACAAACTAAGAATAAACTTAAATTTTTCATAGAAAATCCTACTCATCCATCCTTAAGAAGTAAGAAGATACAAGGTACTGATGGTATATGGGAATCTTCAATTAATATGGACATTAGGATCATTTGGTTTTATGAGGATAATGAATTGATATTTCTCTTAGATATTGGACATCATGATATCTTAAATAAATTTTAATATTCTACTATTATAAATAACGAGGGCGTACTATAATGTACGCCCTCATTTCTATAAAGTTTGTTTGGAAAGTATTATTTAGTTTCTATTCTTCGTCCTTACGTCTTCTTGCGATAAATGCTCCTATTGCTCCGATTATAGCTGATACAACTGGGATTCCTGCTCCTACTCCTGTTTTTGGTAGACTTCCTTTGCCCTCTTCTCTTGTTCCACTCTCATCTACTAATTCATTTGTATCTGATCCTGCATTGTTTGTATCTGCATTTCCTGTATTACTTGTATTTCCGCTATCTGAACCACTTCCTCCTGGTGTTGGTGTTGGTCTTGTTCCCTTTCCATTTAGATTCTTCATTGCATCTTCTAGCTTCTTCTTCGCATTTGCTATATCTTCGCTTGTTGCATCCTTATCCTCTAGGACTTTCTTCGCTTCCTCTAAGGCC
>JAEZWQ010000051.1 GCA_023420085.1 Bacillota bacterium | reverse complement strand
ATAAAGCATAAACAATAAAAATAACACAAAAAATGGAAAAAGGGAGATAATTTCTCTCCCTAAATATTCCAATTTATTATAAATATATCATCGGGTATATGTCACCAACAGCATTTGACAAAGAGCCTCTTTATATACATGCAAATGGAGAATTAAGGATCCCCTTAATTCTCCAATAATTATAACTTAAATTAACATATTACATTCTTGGTTTTGCATGGTAATGAGTATGAAGATATTTATGAGCTTTTTCACCATAAACTTCACCAAGAAATTCATCATATATTTTCTTAATTGATGGATTTTCATGACTTTTTCTGATAGTCTTGGTTTTATCAATACCATATATTGCTTCTGATCTCTTCTTTAATATAGATAGATCTCCCTTATGATATGGTTGTCCACCACCAGCAATACATCCACCAGGACAAGCCATAATTTCTACAACGTCAAAGTGCTCTTCACCATCTCTTATTTTTTCTAAAAGTCTTCTAGCATTACCTAACCCACTTACTGCGACTACTCTTAGCGTTCTATCAGGTAATTCAATATTAGCAACTTTAGTTCCCTCAAGACCTCTTAAAGCTTCAAAATCAACAGCCTTTAATTCCTCGCCTGTAAGCCATTCATATGCAGTCCTTAATCCTGCTTCAAGAACTCCACCTGCACTACCAAAAATTGTTCCTGCTCCTGCAGATTCTCCCATAGGATTATCAAAATCACCATTTTTATCAAGGTCATTAAAATTAATACCTGCTTCTTTAATCATAAGAGCTAATTCTCTAGTTGTCATAACATAGTCAACATTTTGACCACCTTCATCAGCAAGTTCCGCCCTATCTGATTCATATTTTTTAGCAACACATGGCATAATTGAAACTATTGCAATATCTTTTGGATCTATACCCATTTTTTCAGCCCAATACGACTTTGTCATTGCTCCAAACATTTGATGTGGTGATTTACAACTTGAAGGTATATCCAATAAATCTGGGAATTGATTTTCAAAGAAATTCACCCAGCTTGGACAACAACTTGTTAACATTGGTATTCTTCCACCATGCTTAATTCTATGAACTAGTTCTCCAGCTTCCTCCATTATTGTTAAATCTGCTGCAAAGTTAGTATCAAACACATACTTAAATCCTAATTCTCTTAGAGCATTTACCATCTGTCCTGTTACAACTGTACCAGGTTCATATCCAAATTCTTCACCTAATGCAACACGCACTGCAGGCGCTGTCTGTACTACAACTACTTTATTAGGATTGTGTAAATCTCTCCATATTTTTCCTAAAGAACTCTTTTCAACTAAAGCTCCTGTTGGACAAACAGCCACACATTGACCACAGAAAGTACAGGTAGTATCATACATAGATCTATTAAATGGAGAACCAACATATGTATTAAAACCTCTACCTATTGTAGATAGCGCCCCAACTGTTTGCATTTCAGAACACGCAGTCTTACATCTCTTGCAAAGAATACATTTATTAGGATCTTTCATTATAGATGCATTACCAGAATCTTTTGGATGATCAGACATTTCACCTTCAAATCTAATCTTTCTAATACCCAAATCATGAGCCAATGTTTGCAATTCACAATCAAGGTTTTTAGCGCAGCTTAAGCAATCTTTTGGATGATTTGATAACAATAATTCAACAATATGTCTTCTTGCTTGTACAGCTCTTGCTGAAGATGTGTTAATTTTCCATCCCTCTTGTACCTCTGTTGCACAAGCAGGTAATAATCTATTCATTCCTTCTACTTCAACAACACAAACTCTACATGATGCAATATTATTTTTGAAGTTTACATCATGCATATCAAAATAACAAAGTGTTGGTATCTTGATACCTTGTGCTCTTGCCGCTTCTAATATTGTTGTACCTTCTTTAACTTCTATCTCTTTATTATTTATAGTTATTTTAACCATGTATTACTCCCTTATAATAGCATTTACTGGACATCCATTTAGACAAGCTCCACATTTAATACATTTACTTGCATCAATTACATGTGGTTCTTTTGTCTTACCACTTATACACTGAACAGGACACATTCTTGCACACTTAGTACAACCAATACAATCTTTTTCAATAACTTTATAAGTTAATAAACCTGTACAAACTTTTGCACGACACTTGTGTTCCTCAACATGCTCTCTGTATTCATCCATAAAGTTGTTTAAAGCAGATAAAACAGGATTTGGTGATGTTTGTCCAAGTGCACATAGTGATGTTGCTTGGATTGTTCTACTTAATTGTTCCAAATCAACTAAATCTTTTTCTGTACCGTTACCTAAACTAATTTTATCAAGGATTTCATATAGTCTTTTATTACCTATACGGCAAGGAGTACATTTACCACAAGATTCGTCTAATGTAAACTCAAGATAGAACTTTGCTATATCTACCATACAGTTATCTTCATCCATTACAATCATACCACCTGATCCCATCATAGATCCACGTGCCATTAATGAATCATAGTCAATCTCAACATCAAGATCCTTTTCAGTTATCATACCACCTGAAGGTCCACCAGTTTGAACTGCCTTAAATTTCTTATCATTTGTAATACCACCACCAATATCATAAAGCATTTCTCTAAGAGTTGTACCCATTGGTACTTCAACTAGTCCGATATTATTAACTTTACCTGCTAAGGCAAAAACCTTTGTACCTTTTGATTTTTCAGTACCAATTCCACTGAACCATTCGGCACCTTTAAGTATTATTTGTGTAATGTTTGCATATGTTTCAACATTGTTAATAAGTGTTGGCTTTCCATAAAGTCCCTTCTGAGCCGGGAATGGTGGCTTTGGCTTTGGCTCACCCCTTCTACCTTCGATTGATGCAATTAACGCTGTCTCTTCACCACATACAAAGGCACCTGCACCAAGGCTTAATCTTATCTTAAAATTAAATCCCGTTCCAAGTATATTGTCTCCTAGCATTCCATACTCTTCTGCTTGCGCTATTGCAATTCTTAGTCTTTTAATTGCTAGAGGATATTCTGCTCTTATGTATATAACTCCTTCTTGAGCTCCTATCGCATAACCTGCTATTGTCATAGCTTCAAGTACTGCATGAGGATCTCCCTCAAGGATAGATCTATCCATAAATGCTCCTGGATCTCCTTCATCTGCATTACAAATAACATATTTTTCATCAGATTCAGATTGATATGTAAATTGCCATTTCAATCCTGTAGGGAATCCTCCGCCTCCACGTCCTCTTAATCCAGAGGCCTTAATTGTATCAATTATTTCTTCTCTTGATTTTTCAGTCAAACATTTGCCTAGTGCAAGATATCCATCATTTGCAAAGTATTGTTCAATTTTTTCAGGATTAATTAATCCACAATTTCTTAAAGCAATACGCATTTGTTTTTTATAAAATGGAATATCTTCTTGTTTTGGAACAACTTCATCAGTACTAGGCATATTGTAAAGTAATCTCTTTAATAATTCCCCTTTAACAAAATGTGTTTCAATTAGATCTTTAGCATCCTTTGGCATAACATGAACATAGAAAACATCATCAGGAAAAACCTTAACTATTGGTCCCTTTTCACAGAATCCAAAGCATCCAGTAATTTCTGCTGTCACCCTATCTTCAAGGCCAAATTCCTTTATATATTTATTTAACTCATCTAAAAGTTCAAAACTTTTTGATGAAGTACATCCAGTACCACCACATATTAAAATTTCTTTCTTATCAGATTCAAAAGCATGAAATCTTAGATCTAGTAATGGTTTAGATTCTTCTTGTTTTTTTAGTAATTCTTCAAAACTATTAATTCTACTCATCACCCTTGCTCACTCCCTTATATTGTCTTAATAACTTTTGTACGTCTTTAACCTTTAGATGTCCATGAATATCATCATTTATTTGTACAACTGGAGCAAGTCCACACGCACCAATACATCTAACTCCTTGGATAGAATAAGCTCCATCGCTGCTTGTTTGTCCTGGTTTAAGTCCTAACTTATTACAAAATTCTGCTAAAATATCATTTGCTCCTTTTACATAGCATGCAGTTCCTGTACAAACACTAATATTTACTCTTCCTTTTGGTATAAATGTGAATTGTGCATAAAATGTTGCTACCTCATATATCTCTGCACTATGCACTCCCATTTCAACTGCCATCATATCTACAATTGGTTCAGGTATATATCCAAATCTGCTCTGTGCTTCTTGTAGCATTGAAAGTATAGCATACTGATCACCCTTATGTTCAGCCAATATCTTTCTAAATTCTTCTACACTTTCTTTATTCTTTTCCATATCAAAGGCGAACCCCATCACTATCTCCCTTCATAAAAGATTGTTAAAAAAATATCTATCTATATTTTAACGTTAATCTTTAAATATTCCAATTAATTTTGATCAAAATTTACATATGCTAATTTATTTTTAATGGTTTTTTTTTAATAATTTTTACACAAAAAAATAGTGCGCAACATTCACAATATACGCACTATTATATAAAATATATTCTCATTAGTTAGCCAATGGTTCAATATAATTCAATTGTTTTTATTTAGTTTTTATGTGCAATCTACACAAATATTTTTTTAATCATTTTTATATATTTGTATATATTTTTAGCACTGTTACACTAATAAAACTTGTATCAATATTTTTATTTGTATTATTTAGCATACATATTATTTTTGATTAATACTTACTCAATCTTTTACTATATATTTTAACAGAAATAGTATATAGACTGATTATAAGTAGTACAAAGACTAATGCTACTAATAATATATACTTATCTAATATGTTCAACATTGCATTAAAACTTTTATCTTTTGCAATTAGATAAAATGGATAACCTATTGCAAATATTGTCGCATAGCAAATAATCATAGATATGAAATAAACAGGATTTGATTTAACTGATTTTATAAGCTCAGTCCAATCAAGTTTTGGCATCAAAACCTCAAGTAATAATCCAATATTCAATCCTAAAAGCCATCCAATAAATAATCCTATAATAAATCCAAATATAATTAATGGTTTAAGACCTACAGTATATATAAGTAATCCAATAATTAACGGTGCAGAAATCATATTCATTATCAGCCCCATTAATAACTTAGCTCTTAACTGTAATTCTGGCTTTATTGGTAAAACCTGCATTAACCACAAAGTTTCTTTATGCCTTGATATTGTAGATAGTGTTGCAGGTTGTAGTCCTGATGTAAAATAGCTATATAGCATACCAATTGCAAGTGAAATTATAATTTGGTAGTAAGGTTTTATTGTATCAACTAAGCTTTTTATCTCTGGTAGTGCTTCTTCAGATTGTGTACTTGCTAATATAATAGCTACTATAATTATTACAGGGAAAATAAAAATAGGCATTACAACATTCATAGCAATTGAAGGATTTTTTAAAATAGTCCTAAACTCAATCTTTAATAAGTTTGTTAATATATTATTTTGCTTATTGCTTCCTAACTTAATCTTCTTTGCCTTAGTTTTACCAGATCTAACTATCCCTAAAAATAATTTATCACATGTATTCATTATTACTATAATGCTTAAAACTGCAATAACAAGAAGAATTATTGTATATATAATTGTTTTTATGATATTTGAATCTATATTAATCAATGAGTTCATATAAAGTTTTATATGTGGAAAAATGCTTGGCAATAGCCCTTCAGATTTAAAGCTAAATAAATATGATAAACCTTTACTATTTCCAGTATTCATTGATAATGATTGAACGCCAAAACCAATACCTAAAAAAATTATATAAAATAATATCATTGCTATATATTGAGCTGCATTTTTTATTCCTGGCAATTTACTTAAAATATATGATAGTAATGTACTTATCAAAAATATAACTGATACATTGATTATCAAAACAAACAAGCTATTAATAACAACAAGTATGTAATAAATTATTGAATAATTCATCTTAAATCCAAGCAAAAATAACATTGGATATACAAAGATAAAACAATATGTAACAAACCCAATAGATAAAGATATTATGTCTGATGCAATAATATTTTTAATCTTTAATGGTAATCTTATCAAAATATTAATATTATTATTGTATATAAGCTTATTTATGATTGTTGGTAACCCAATGAATAATACTAGTATAGTCATAATAAACATCATTGAAAATATTAATGAATCTATATTAGAATTTTTTATGGCATCATCAACTAAATATAATATATTTTTATATATAAACCCAAAATAAACTAGAAAAAATATAAAGAAAACAATGCTAAAAATAATATTTCTTCTACTTTTAGGTGATTTCCATCTAGTTTTAAGGTTAAAAATAAATCCATAGCTAATATATAATTCTTTTTTTAATAAAACTAATATCTCTCTCATTCTGTCAACTCCAAGAATATACGTTCTAGACTCTCATCCTTACCAATAGCATTTTCTCTAATTTCATCAAGAGTACCCTGAACAACTAATTTACCTTTATTAATTATAGCAATTCTATCACATAGTTTTTCTGCTACTTCCATAACGTGTGTTGAGAAAAATACTGTAGCCCCATTCCTACACTTTTCCTTCATTAGTTCTTTTAGATTAAATGCGCTCTTAGTATCAAGACCTACCATCGGTTCATCCAATACTATTATTTTAGGATTATGTATGAAAGCTGCTATTAAACATACTTTCTGTTGCATACCATGTGAAAAGTCACTAATTAATCCATCAATATCATTTCTAATATCAAAAATATCAACTAATCTTTCAAATTCTCTTTCTCTTGTTTTTTCATCGATATTATAAACATCTGCAATAAAATTGATATATTGTCTTCCTGTCATTGTTTTATAAATATCTGGATTATCTGGTACATAGCTAATTAATTTTTTAGATTCATACGAATTATTATTAACATGTACATTATTAACATATATATCGCCTTCTTCAATAGTAGATATACCTGTTAACATCTTAATTGTAGTTGTTTTTCCAGCTCCGTTAGGACCTAAAAATCCAAATATTTCTCCATCTCTTACTTCTAGATTTAGATTATCAACTGCAACTTTATCTCCAAATTTTTTTGTAATATTTGTAAATTTTATCATAACTCACCAATATCCTTTAAGTATTTTTTTGTCATTTTTATATCATTATATAATACTTTTTTTAGCATTTCAATTGTAGAAAACTTCTCTTCTTTTCTTATAAATTCTAATAACTCAACTTTAATTTTTTTATGATATAGATCTTCATTTAAATCAAAAATATTAACTTCTAACAATGGGCTTATCTTATCGCCTATAGTAGGTTTATTTCCAATATTTGCAATTCCATAATACTCTTTAGCATTATAATATACTTTACTTACATAAACTCCTTTTGGTGGCAGTATTTTTTTATTTGGCCATTTTATATTAGCTGTTGGTACTCCTATTTTTCGTCCAATTTGATTTCCCTTAACAACCTCACCAAAAATAAAATAATTAAATCCTAGTAACTTATTAACTTGTCTAATATTCCCGCTTAACAAATAGTCTCTTACTATCGAACTACTAATTTCATTTTCATCAATATTTATTTTATCAATTACTTCAAGTTTTATAGCGTTTTTAATACAAAAATCTTTAAGTAAATTTACATCGCCTTCTCTATTTCTTCCAAATTTAAAATCATTACCACAACAAATATATTTAGCGTTAATTTTATTGATAATAATTTCATTTAAAAATTTTGTTGCAGTCATATTTTTTATTTCATTTATGTTAATATTTATATAGTAATCAACTTTAAATTTCTCTAAAATACTTATTTTTTCTTTTTCGGAAAATAAAGTTTTTGCTCCATCATTCAAAGATATAATAATAGATTTTGTATCGCTATTAGTATTTTCAACAACTTTATGTATTAATTTTTGATGTCCTAAATGAATTGCATCGAATTTTCCAATACAAATAGATGCATAGCATTCATCTGTATATTTATCAAAATTATCATAGTTTCTCATAATAAATTTTTTCCAGTACTACCTATTTCTGTATATAATATTATGCTCGGATATATCTTATCATTTTTAGCTTCATATATACCAAATAAATTATCTTTGCTATCATACAACAAGTACTCCCCATTAGCCACATCTTCCTTTATATAATTTATTGGTATTTGATTCCCATTTATTAGCAATTTATCTGCCTTTTCTATTGCATATATTTTTTTCATCTCGGGAAGTATTTGTCTAATATCTAGTAAGCATTGAGGGTTCATTTCTATTTCATTTATTGTGTATGATTGATCAATACTATAACTGCCCACCCTTGTTCTTCTTAGCTTTGTCATACATGCATAGCATCCAAGCTTTCTTCCAATATCTCTCACTAAGCTTCTGATATATACACCTTTTGAACATTCAACAGTCATCTTTATATGTAATTCATCAATCATTATATTATAAATATTATATATGTTAATTAATCTGGCATTAATATTAATAAATTCACCTTTTCTAGCTAGCTCATATAACTTTTTACCATCAACTTTAATTGCAGAATACATTGGTGGCACTTGTTCTTGCTCTCCAATAAAAGAATATATAACTTCTTTTATTTTGGTTTTATCTGGATTTAATTTAGATGTATTTATTATCGTTCCAGTTTTATCTTCAGTATCGGTTTCATACCCTAAGTCAAACTCTACTTCATAGGTCTTAGTCATTGCTGTTATTCTATCAACTAGCTTTGTAAATCTTCCTAAACAAACAACCAATACTCCTGTTGCCATTGGATCAAGCGTACCTGTATGTCCAATTTTCTTTTGTTTAAAAATAGAACGTAATTTTGCTATAACATCATGAGAAGTCCAGTCAATAGGTTTATCAACTACTAATAGTCCATTAATCATAGCTGTTTTTTGACCTCATCTAATACGTTACTAAACAATTCTTCAAACTTACCAATAAGAGTACAACCAGCAGCTCTAACATGGCCTCCGCCTCCAAATGAAGCACATACCTTGCTTACATCGACAATAGATTTTGATCGCAAACTTAATTTATATCTATCCTCTTCAATCTCATAAGCAAATATAGCAACATCAACAGAGTCGGTGTCTCTTAATATTTCAACTACTCCTTCAATATCGGTATTGGTAATGCCTATCTCTTTCATACTATTTTTTGTTGCTATAGTATATATGACTTTATCATCAAATATAAGTTTTGAATCTATTATACATTTTGCCAAAAATTTACTTGATTTATAAGTCCTAGAATAGAAACTTTCTTCTATTATTCTGCAATTATTTATACCATATTCCATAAGCTCAGATGCCATCTTGAAACTACTAGGCGAAGTACAACTATATCTAAAAACTCCCGTATCAGATATTAATCCTGTAAATAATGATGAAGCAACATCCTTATCAATAAGTTTTTTATCAAGAAAATTATATAAATACTCGCATGTTGAACTTTTAGTATGATCTACTAGTGTTATATCACCAAAATCTTTCGTTGTTACATGATGATCTATAACTATCCTCTTTTTTGCATTATTGAAAATATAGGCAAATCTACCAAGCCTTTCAAGTGCACCACAATCTAGACAAAAACATACATCATGGTTTTTATATTTTGGTTGATTCCTTATACAATCTACTACGCTTATCTGAGAATAAACATTTCTAAAATCATCTAAAACTAGATCTATACTAATTTCTTTAGAATAATTATTTATATATTTATAAAGGGCTGTGGTAGATCCAATACAATCACCATCAGGTCTCACATGACCAATAATAGCAATGGTTTTTGCATCCTTAATCTCGTCTATTAGATTCATCATTTTTAATAACCTCATCAATTAAACTTGACATTTTTATAGCATAATCAATTGAATCACTCATAACAAAATTTAACTCAGGTGTATTTCTAAGATTTAATAACTTTGCTAATCTACTTCGCATAAAACCTCTTGCAGATTCAAGACCTTCTTTTGTAGAATTAATTTCATCCTCACTTCCAAGTACCGAAACTATAACCTTACAAAATTTTAAATCTTGTGTGACCTGTGTTTCCATAATAGATGTCATAGGTGAAATTCTAATATCGTGTATATCATTTTCTAATATAGTAGATAATGCTCTTTTTACTTCATTATTTATTCTAGTTTTTTTTATATTTTTCTTTTGCATAACTGCCTTTCTAATAATTTAGATATATTTTTAATAGTCTTATTACATATATTATAAAACAAAATAGAGTACATATAAAGCAAATAATCTGGATGATCCCATATCTGCTAAATATGTACTCAATAGTCATTAATGTCTAAAATATTTTTTATTCAAGTCTAAGAAAAATTCATATATTGCACAATACTTATCTACTATAACTATTATCCATCCTTCACTCGTTTTAGGAGGAATAATGGTAACAGGCCACATATGTCTCATTATTATGTCTCTTTCCTTCTTGTTAAGTTTGAAATTCCTTATTGCATTAGATAAAGCAACCTTAGGATGATAAAATGCATGTTTGCCTAATTTATCAATTTCTTCTGGTATGTCATCATGCCAATCATATAAATACATATCATGCATTAACGCGGCACGAGTCATACTCTTATAATCAAGTTTAAAAAGTCTACATATCTTATACGAAATATATGCAACATTTACACAATGTTCTAAAGTAGATGTTTTACCATGCTGTATAAAATCTTTCATTTTAAGGATTTCTTTATTCTCAAGTATAGGCATTATAATCTTAATAAAACGTTTATCTCTAATTGGCTTTCTAAAACAAGTTAGTCTTATCATTATAAAGTTTTAAATACCTTAACTATATTTTCAACAGTAAATCCAAATTTTTCAAATAACTTATCTGCTGGTGCTGATGCTCCAAAAGTTGTCATACCAATTGATTTTCCTTCAAGACCTACATATTTACCCCAAGGTAATGTAGCACCTGCTTCAATTGATACTCTCTTTTTAACGTCACAAGGAAGCACAGACTTTTTATACTCACATGTTTGCTCTTCAAAAAGTTCCATACAAGGCATACTTACAACTCTTACATCAATATTATCTTTCAGTAATTCCTCTCTAGCTTTTATAGCTAATTCTACCTCAGATCCAGATGCAATAAGTATACCATCTGCAACTTCTTTGTTACTATCAATTAAAACATATCCTCCTTTTAATGCTTCTAGAGAAGATTGAGGATTTTGAGATAAGTTTTGTCTTGTTAAAACCAAAGCAGAAGGAGCATTATTTTTTGTCATAGCAAACTTCCATGCACAAGCTGTTTCAAATCTATCAGCTGGTCTAAATGTATAGAAGTTAGGCATTGCCCTTAACATACTTAATTGTTCAATTGGTTCATGAGTTGGTCCGTCTTCACCAACACCTATACTATCATGAGTAAGTACATATACTTGAGGTATATTCATAAGAGCAGACAATCTAGCCATTGGTTTTAAATAATCTGCAAATACAAAGAATGTAGAAACAAATGTTCTAATTCCACCGTGTAATAATATACCATTACCTATTGCAGCCATAGCTAATTCACGTACACCATAGTGAATATTTTTGCCTGATCTATTTTCAGCACTAAATGAACCTTCTCCATCAATAAAAGATTTATTAGAAGGTGCAAGATCTGCTGAACCTCCCATCAAATTAGGAATTATTTTATTTAATTCTTGAATTATTTCTCCACTACTTGCTCTTGTAGCTTGAGATTTATCAGCATTTTTATAAAAACTTTCTTCAAATATTTCTTCAGTGATATTATTATGATACTTATCCCATAATTTAGCTAATTCAGGATATTCTTTTGAATATCTAGCAAATAGTTCATCCCAATCAGATTCAAATTTCTTATTTTTATCAGCAATGCATTTATAGTGTTCATAAATTTCCTTATCTATCTCAAATGCATTAGAGTTATTCCAGTCTAAATTTTTTCGTAGTTCATTAACGTTATCAGCCCCTAATGGTTCCCCATGAGCTTTTGCTTTCCCCTCAACAGGCGAACCGTATCCAATAACACTTTTAATTTCAATAAAAGATGGTCTATTTTTATCAGATTTTGCCTCTTCAATAGCTTTTCCCAATGCATCTATGTCATTAGCATTATCTACTGTTAATACCTGGAATCCAAACGCTTCCATCCTCTTGCATACATCTTCTGTAAACGCTATATCTGTAGATCCCTCTATTGAAATATTATTTGAATCATATAATACAATTAATTTTCCAAGCTTTAATGTTCCTGCAAGAGAAAACGCCTCAGAAGATATACCTTCCATTAAGCATCCATCACCACCTAATACATAAGTATAGTGATCAACAATATTATAACTATCTCTATTAAATACTTCTTCTAAATGAGCTTCTGCTATTGCCATACCTACAGCCATACCCATACCTGCACCAAGAGGACCTGTAGTAGCCTCAACACCAACAGTATGTCCATATTCTGGATGGCCAGGTGTTTTAGAATCTAATTGTCTAAAATTTTTTAAATCTTCTAATGATAAACTACCATAACCAAACATATGTAATAATGAATACAACAGAGCAGAACCATGACCAGCAGATAGTATAAATCTATCTCTATTTTTCCAATTTGGTGATGATGGTACATGTTTCATATGTTTGGCAAATAATTCATAAACAATAGGAGCGGCTCCAAGTGGTAATCCAGGGTGTCCTGAATTAGCTTTTTGAACCTGATCAACTGATAATATTCTTAGTGCATCAACTGCTTTTTGTTCTATTCTCTCCATTTTATTCTCCAAATACTGCTAAATAATCTTTTTTAAATTTTTCAATTCCTTCCACAGTTAGTGGATGTTTAAACATTTGTTCAATAACGCTGTAAGGTACAGTCGCAATATGCGCTCCTGCTAAAGCACATTCAGTTACATGCTTTGGTGTTCTAATACTAGCAGCTATTATTTCAGTATCAAATCCATATATATCAAATATTTCAACGATAGTATTTATAAGTTCGCTTCCATCCTCAGAAATATCATCAAGTCTACCAACAAATGGTGATACATAAGTTGCTCCAGCTTTTGCAGCCAATAAAGCTTGATTTGCTGTAAATACTAATGTAACATTTGTCTTAATTCCTTCTTTAGAAAGCACCTTAACAGCTTTTAGTCCTTCCATAGTCATTGGTATTTTTACTACCATATTCTTATGTATTTTTGCTATTTCTCTACCTTCAGCAATCATATCTTCTGCCTTTTCAGTAGTTGCTTTAACTTCTCCACTAATTGGCCCATCAACAATTTCAGTGATTTCCTTTATTACTTCAACAAAGTCTCTTCCTTCTTTAGCAATCAATGAAGGATTTGTAGTTACCCCACAAATAACTCCTAAATCATTCGCTTTTCTAATATGCTCAACATTTGCTGTATCAATAAAAAACTTCATAAACTCCTCCTTATGTAAATCACATAGTATTATTATAGCATATGCAAAGATACAATAATAGATTTATCACAAAAAAGTCGATATACGTTTGTATATCGACTTTTTATGGTTTTATATATTTTATTATTATAAAAATACTATAGTACAAAATTAATCAAGTGTATATGGCATTAAAGCAATGTGTCTAGCTCTCTTTACAGCTAAAGTTATTGCTCTTTGATGTTTAGCACAAGCACCTGTAACACGTCTAGGTAAAATTTTCCCTCTTTCAGAAACAAATTTCTTTAACTTTGCAACATCTTTATAATCAACTTGACCATTCTCAAAATCAAAATATGTCATTTTCTTTTTACGTCTTAATGGACGTTTAGAAAATCCTTTATCATTATTATAAGCCATTATTTCCTCCATATATTAAAATGGTATATCTTCAGTTATACCTGATACCATAGAAGTAAATCCATCATTATCTGTAGATTCAAAAACCTCATTAGTAACAGTATTTGAGCTACTTGAACTAGAAGATTTACTTTCTACAAACTCATGTTCTTCAACAGTAACTTCAGTAGTATAAATTTTTTGTCCATTCTTTTCATAGCTGCCAGTTGTTATTCTACCGACAACTCCAATTTTCATACCTTGTCTTAAATATTTCTCAACAAATTCACCACTCTTACCTAAGGCAACACAACTTATAAAATCTGCTGTCACATTGTCTTTTGTCTTAAATCTTCTATCAACAGCTAAAGTGTATCTTGCTATACAGATAGGTGTATCTCCGGCAGAATATCTAATATCTGGATCTCTAACTAATCTTCCTACTAAAATAACTTTATTCATATTTCCCCTTTCTTTACGCTTCTTGTTTTACGCAAAGATATCTGATAACAGGCTCCATTATTCTTAGTTCTTGTTCTAATTGACCAGCACAATTGTTATCAGCTTCAAAGTGGATGAAGTAATAATAAGCTTCATTCATTTTTTGGATTTCATAAGCAAGTTTTTTCTTACCCCACTCATCTACATCTGTAACAGTTCCGTTATATCTTGTGATATAATCCTTAATCTGTTCAATAACTGCAGCTCTTTCTTCATCTTCTAGCTTCACGTTTAAAACAACAGCTAATTCGTACTTTCTCATATTTCCTCCTTTCGGTCTCTGCGGCCCCTTATTGGAGCAAGGATTTTGTCGCAGTTCTTTTTATTATACCATGATTTAACAAATTTTCAATAACTAATGCTAAAATATTATTATATTATAGTTTTGTTTTATAAGTTATAATCCCTACTAAATTTAATGGTTAACATAAAGCTCATAGCTAATCTGCTATGAGCTTTACGTTATGTTTGTTTGGAAAGTATTATTTAGTTTCTATTCTTCGTCCTTACGTCTTCTTGTGATAAATGCTCCTATTGCTCCGATTATAGCTGATACAACTGGGATTCCTACTCCTACTCCTGTCTTTGGTAGACTTCCTTTGCCCTCTTCTCTTACTCCTGTCTCCTCTACCACTTCATTTGTATTTGTTTCTCCTCTATTTGTATCTCCGCTTCCTCCTTGCTCTGTTCCTCCTCCTGGTGTTGGTCTTGTTCCCTTTCCATTTAGATTCTTCATTGCATCTTCTAGCTTCTTCTTCGCATTTGCTATATCTTCGCTTGTTGCATCCTTATCCTCTAGGACTTTCTTCGCTTCCTCTAAGGCC
>JAEZWQ010000009.1 GCA_023420085.1 Bacillota bacterium | reverse complement strand
TTTCTTCGTTAACTAATGTTACGTAAGGTCCTAACCATGAAGCTGTTGTAGCTAAGTCGAAGATTTCTTCATTAGCTGCAGCTCCTCTAGCTGCTAAACCAACTTTTTCAGCATAGTTGTCCCAACCATAAACGATAAGACTTACATGATATCCAGCATTTAATTCATCTAATCTTTTATTTAATGCTTCTTCAATTTTGTCTTTTCCAGTTCCGCCAGCTAATACCATATATTTAATTACTGGTACATCAGCTGTATCTCCACCTTCTTTTGATGTTTCAGTATTCGTTTCTTTACCTGTATCACCACCATCTTTTGATGGAGAACATGCAACAAATGAGAATACTAATACTAACGCTAGTAGTAAAGCTACTAATTTCTTCATATCATCCTCCTGATATATTTGTTTTTGATTGTGATAGTCATCTATCATCCTCACAACATTATTTTACTATTAATTTGAAAGTTTGGCAACGATGTCATATTATTAGAATACGTTTTCAAAATTTCACCCTTTGATTTATTGCCCTGCAACTATTTTCATTTTGTAAATAATTTGTAAGATTTTCATTAAGCACTATTACTTATAATTTCAGATTTCTAAATAAAAAATATCTGCAGAAATTTTCTAACAGATATTTTTATTTATATTTAATTTCTAATTATTCTTTAACTGCCCCAAGTGTTAAACCTTGTACGAAGTATCTTTGGAAGAATGGATATGATAGAGCAATTGGTAATGTAGTAATTACTACAATCGCCATTCTTATACCGTCAGAAGGTAAATCCTTCATAACATCTCTTGCCGCAGATCCCATTTGACTTCCTTTTAGAACTACATTTTCAATAGTTCTTTGTACTTGAATTAGTAAATATTGAAGTGTTGTCCATTCTGAATTCGTTTCAAGATACATCATAGCATTGAACCAATCGTTCCAGTAAGCAAGAGTTAGGAAAAGTCCTATTGTTGCAATACCTGGTAATGAAATAGGTAAAACAATCTTGAAGAATATAGAAAACTCTGATGCACCGTCAATCATAGCCGCTTCAATTAGTGAAAATGGAACTGATGTTTGGAAAAATGTTCTCATAACTACTAAATAAAATGTATTAAACATTAGTGGTAATAGCAGAGCAAGAGGATTATCTCTCAATCCTAAAAATCTTATCATAACTATATAGTTAGCAACCATACCACCGCCAAATAACATTGGTATAAAAGCTACTGTATTGAAGAATTTTCTATAAGCAAAGTCATTTCTAGACATTGCATAAGCATATGTTGTAATAACTCCTAAACCACAAATTGTTCCTATTATTGTAACTGCAACTGAGTTTAAGAAGTTTCTTATAATACTTGTACCACCTGATAGTAATGTTTTATATGCAGCAAGTGTAAATTCTGAAGGAATTAATTGATATCCATGTCTTTGTATAGATTCTTTTGTAGACACAGATATTGAAATTACATAAAGTAATGGGAATATGCACATTACAGCAACTGCAATTAATACAATATGGAATAATACATTTGTACCATTTGATATAGCAGTACTATCTTTATATTTTCTTTTAGCCATATATCCCTCCTTCTAATAGATAGCCCTATCAGGGTCATATCTCTTAACAATCTTATTAGCAAAGAATATTAAAACAAATCCTATTACTGATTGTACAAATGAAATAGCCGCTGATTGACTTATATTTTGACTTTGTATCAATAATTTATAGATATATGTATCTATAACTTCTGAAATATTTCTTAGTGCTGCAGTACCACCACCAGTTATTGGTATATGATAGAATAAACCGAAGTCTGATCTAAATATTGAACCAAGTCCTAATATAAAGATAATTATAATTACAGGTGTTAATAATGGAACTGTAATATATCTTGCTTGTTGTACTTTTGATGCCCCGTCTATAGCTGCCGCTTCATATAAAGATTTATCAATACCTGTAAGTGCAGCTAAATAAATAATCGTATTATATCCTAAGTTTTTCCATACACTCAAGAATGTGAATATGAATGGCCAATATTTTGGTGTTCTATACCAATCCACTCCTTTGCCACCAAAGAATGTAATTATTTTATTAATTAAACCTGTGTGTGGACTCAATAATGCATATATTGAATATGAAATAACTATCCATGATAGGAAATATGGTAAGAATGAAGCTGTTTGATAAACTTTCGCCATTCTTTTTTGTAATAATTCATGCAGCATAATAGCAATCAATAGTGGAACTACAATATTTAATACCATAAATACTAGATTGTAGAAAATTGTATTTCTTAAAATCAATCCCGCATCTTTTGAAGTGAAAAATATTCTAAAATTTCTCAATGTCCATTCACTAGCAAATAGACTTGAAATGAAGTTCCCCGTAGTATTTTTAAAATCTTTAAAAGCTATAAGTAACCCAAACATTGGAAGATAGCTAAATACCATCATCCAAACAAATCCAGGTATAGTAAATAAAGCAATCTGATTATTACGTTTTCTTCTGTCTTTAGACATTTTTTGCTTTTTCATATTTACTCCTTCTATTTTTTTGATTTTTCTCAATAAGTGTATGCACATATACTAATATTGCAGATATAGCAGGTATACCTACTACAACTACTAAAAATGGATTAAATTGAAATCTATAAACTAAATACGAAAATGCAACCGCAATTATTATAGAAATAATCCCATACATAAATGTCAATAATATAGAATTATTTATCATATCCCTTATACTAGTTTTTTCATAAATAGCAAATTGCATATTAGTGTATAAAAGTAATGGAACTAATAAAAGAATTATCATAAAAAATATTAAATAAAATAATTTACTAATTTCTTGAGTAATTATATATACACTATTTAAACCTACATATAATAAGCTTATAAAAACTAAATTAAATAAATAATTTAATAAGAATCTATCTACTAACGATTTTAGAAAATAAGGTTTGTAGTAATATCCATCTTTAATAAACACTGAATATCCAGCGTATATTGTACATTTCAAAGCTACTAAATATAATGTAACGAGTGGTATAAAGATTAGTGGAGTTTTAATCATATCTTCTTTGAATGTTAAATCCACTAACAATAATGGTAGTGCAAATAATATTACAAAGAAAACATTGATTACATAAGCAACCACTTTTTCTGAAAAACTGAAAAACCACTCAACAAACTTTTGCCCGTTCATTAAATTAAACTTAACTCTGTTTCTTTATCAAATAGATGAAGCTTATTAGCATCAATTACTAGATTAAGTTCTTTAACGTCTGTATCAAATTTATTTACATCAACATTTAATTTTGATAAAACTCTTGTTCCTTCAATATCTCCGTGAACAATGAATTCATGACCTAATAATTCTACTACACTTACATCCATGTGTAATGTATTAGAAACTTCATAATCTTCTGTAA
>JAEZWQ010000005.1 GCA_023420085.1 Bacillota bacterium | reverse complement strand
TGTTGGTTTCCCGTGCTGTGGCTATGGGCAAAAAAAAAGAGGGTGTGCCTATTTCGACACACCCTCTCTCTTTGTTATACTGGTTATCAGAGCTTGTTGTCCGAACCTAATACATTCTGGATTTTGTGCTTGTAAAGTTTTTTCAGGCTTTCACGAGCGGGGCCCAGATACTTACGAGGATCGAATTCTGCTGGATTATCGTGGAACACCTTACGTACAGCAGCCGTCATTGCTAAACGGCCATCGGAGTCGATATTAATTTTACATACAGCCGACTTAGCCGCTTTGCGTAATTGTTCTTCGGGAATACCTATTGCGTCCTTCAAAGCACCACCATACTTATTGATTGTTTCTACTTCATCCTGAGGTACAGAAGAAGAACCGTGAAGCACGATAGGGAACCCAGGGATTTGCTTCTCTATTTCCTCCAGGATATCGAAGCGCAAAGGGGGAGGCACTAACTGCCCTTTTTCGTTACGAGTACACTGTTCGGGAGTAAATTTATTTGCTCCGTGAGAGGTACCTATGGATATAGCCAAAGAGTCTACCCCTGTACGCTGAACAAATTCCACCACTTCTTCGGGGCGAGTATAGGTGTGGCTTTCGGCTACCACATCGTCTTCTACCCCAGCGAGTACACCCAACTCACCTTCCACGGTAACATCGTGTTGGTGTGCGTATTCTACTACTTTCTTAGTTAATGCAATATTGTCTTCAAAAGAGTGAGCAGAGCCATCTATCATTACAGAAGAGAAGCCCATATCTATACAGCTCTTGCATAACTCAAACGTATCCCCGTGGTCCAGGTGCAATACAATTTGGGGAGCCTCTTCGCCTAATTCTTTGGCATACTCTACAGCTCCTTGCGCCAAGTAACGCAGCAAAGTTTGGTTTGCATACTTACGAGCACCACTTGAAACCTGAAGGATAACGGGCGATTTTGTTTCTACTGCAGCCTGTATAATGGCCTGCATTTGCTCTAAGTTGTTAAAGTTAAAGGCCGGAATAGCATAACCGCCTTTAACAGCTTTTGCGAACATCTCTTTGGAGTTCACCAAGCCTAAATCTTTATAGTTTACCATGATTTGAACTTATAATTTAGTTATGGTATAATTGTTTCTTACCTAACCCTTTTACGCAGGGGTTTGTGTATTACAAAGATACTATTTTATGCTTTAATACCGCACAAGTGCATCCCATACTATAAACCTTTTATTTGGCCTATTAAAGATGCCAAGTTTTCGGTGAATAGTTTTACGGACATAGCCAAAAGGACAATACCAAAAAACTTGCGCATAACATATACGCCTCCTTTGCCAAATACACGCTCTACATAACGGATATTGCGCAGTACAAAATAAACAACCAACAGGTTTAATACCGTAGCAATAATGATATTAATTACATGGTATTGTGCTCGGAAAGAAAGCAGTGTGGTGAACGACGCAGCACCAGCAATTAAAGGGAATACGAGCGGCACTAAGGTGGCAGAGCCAGAGGGGCTATCATTCTTGAAGAATTCTATACCAAAAATCATCTCGAAAGCAAGGAAAAAGAGTATGATAGCACCAGCTGCAGCAAAGGACTGCAAATCCACACTCAGCAAATTCAAAATAGCTTGACCTAAGAATAAAAAAGTAATTAGGATAAGCAACGAGAAAAAGAAAGTTTTAAAAGGCTCTATTTTCTGTCCTTTTTCCTGCAAACTCACAATAATAGGTATCGCTCCTATTATATCTATCACTGCAAAAAGAACGATAAAAACACTGGACACCTCCGTCACTTTAACGTAAGAGAAAAAAGATAGAAAATCTGCCATAGTCAATTTTTAAATAAATGGTTATACGGAGGTATCTGCTCCATAATTTATTGCACCGCAAAGGTAAAATTTTTCAGGTTCTTAAATTTCGGGCTCAGCCATATCCAAATTAAATGCAGCTATAAAGTGAGCAATAAAGTCTTGTGCAACCCTGTTCATATCCAGCTCTTGTCCTAATAATGCAGCTAAGGAGGTTACCCCTTTATCGGTATAACCACAGGGATTAATTAGCCGGAAATGGGGCAGATAAGTGTTAACATTTAAGGCGATACCGTGCATTGTAACAAAGTGACTGCAACGAATGCCTACAGCACAAACCTTTTCGGGGTAGGCATCGGGTCTACGAACCCACACTCCAGCAGCTCCCGAGATGCGTTCGCCCCGAATACCATACTGGGCTAACATATCCAGTACAACCTGTTCCAACCTAAACACATATTCGCGTACCCCAATACCTATGGACTCCAAATCCAAAATAGGATAGATTGTCCACTGTCCCGGTCCATGATAGGTTACATCGCCACCTCTTTGGGTTTGGAACACCTTAATACCCATATCCGCTAACTGGTTGGCGGGTAATAATACGTTGTTATTTTTAGCGTGTAGCCCCAAGGTAATAACAGGCTCATGGATATTGAGCAATAGGTGGTTAGGTAATTGGAGGCCGTTTTGTTTTGCACTAATTAATTTTTGGAATAACTCTTGTTGCTCTTTTAGTGCTACTTCATAGGGGTTATACCCCTTGTTATGGATTTTAATTTGTGGCATATTACAAGCTGGGTATCTGAGTATTATCTTCCCAATCCTTTTTATCCTTAATACATATTCCCTTAGCCGGACAATAGAGGCACGCCTTTTCTTCCGTTTTTGTATCCTTATCAACAACTGGGCGAAATTCCTGGTCGTCCCGTACAATCCTCAGCAAAATGCTTTCAAACTTAGCTTTAAAGTCATCTCTTAGGCTGGCAAACGAAAGTAAGTCCTCCTGCTTTCGGTCCTTTTTCCACTTAAGGAAATCATCACCTACTCCTTCCACGGTTTTGGATAAAGCAGGTAATAAATTGCAGGTTCCGTATTGTTGCTTCCAACAGTTATCGTTGCAATACTCTAACATCAAGCAATACGCTAATATTTGGAATGCAGCCCCATTGAAGAGGGGTTTCTTCACATCAAAGTCTTCCAACGAGAAGGTACGCACATCGCGACCTGTTTTGTAATCCACTACACGAATATATTCACCTGGCAAAACATCTACACGGTCCAAACGCCCCCCAAGGTTCACATGCATACCGGCTAAGGGATACCGCACCGTGCAAGGGATTTCCTCTCCTATATATATAAGTTGCTCTTTTCTTGCACACTCCTTGCGCAGGGTCTCTTGTACCATATGCTTTGCCACGCCATATTGCACTTCGTTATAACCTTTAATACGTATTTTTTGCTCGGTAAATTGTTCCGTAAGTATTCTATTTATTGTAGGGTCTTGGGGCAAAAGCCATTGTTTAATCTCGGCCTTATCAATAGGCTTACCCTTATACCTATCGAGTAACTTACCCAACGTATTGTGTACAATATCACCTAATACGTTAGCCTGTACCAAGTCCTCGGGCTCTTCCTCCTGCTCTATCCCTAATATTTTTTTGTAGTAGAACTGCCGAGGGCACTGAATATAGTCCTTTATGGCCGATGGCGATAAGTACCTCCTCCCCTTCTCTTTGTCCAACACAAGGGCGTCCCTGTATGCTTTTAGCCTTTCGGGGTCTATCTCTACGCTCTGCACCTTACCTATGGGCATTAAAGGATAGGCCACTCCCTGTGTATTTAAGTTTCTACCATATATGTACTTCAGGATAGATAGGTATCGGGATATTTCGCCTGTTGAATAGCTATTTTTGGTAGCATCATACGTAAACACCACCTTTTCTGCTTTAGCTATAAGCCGAAAAAAGTTGTAAGCCCGTATTCTGTCCTGCCACTTATACGTAGGCATATCAAAAGCCAAGCGCAATACGTACGGGATAATCCCCATTACCCGACGTTTTTGAGGCAATAGACCTTCCGAGGCATCGGGGATATATAGAGTTTTAAAATCCAGGCAGCGAGCCTCAAGTATTCCCATTACTTGTAAGCCTTTCAGCGGCTCTCCGGTAAAAGGAATTCGAGAGTTTCGTATTAACGTACGCAATATATTATAAGCCATCGACGAGGTAAGGTTCTGAGCATTCTCGGTTGTTTGAACCGAAGATATCACCTCATCTACCCCCCTCATAAGGTGAGGGATAACCGCTTGGTGTAAAGTCAAATTAATTAATGGCTCACCTTGCTCTTCCTTTTCGTTATTAGTATTTTCCTGGCTCAACGGGAAACAGTTATAAAGTATTTGCAATATCTCACGCACATACCTTAATACCTCCATTCCGGTGGGTTTATCCGTTAAGCCAAAGATGTGATGAAACAAATCGCTGGCCTCATTGGCTGACAGCAACTCGGTTAAAAAAAGTTTCAGCTGAGCCGCACTCACGTTATACAGGCGCTCTTGCCTCAACTTCTTATAAATAC
>JAEZWQ010000022.1 GCA_023420085.1 Bacillota bacterium | reverse complement strand
CATCAACTCCATACAACGTGGCCATCATCTTCTGCGTCAGCCATATATTCTCATCATCATAGCGCATCTCAATACTATCCTGCTGATCTCCGACTGAGGCAACATAGGTCAGATTTTCTGCTGCACTGGAACGGATGGTTATTTCATCTTTTTTCTTTTTCAAATAGAAAACCTCCTTTAACGTTCCCAGATCATTATTCTGCCTGTGTATCATAAGATTGCTTCACAATTTCCATAATTTGATTTAATTCATCCTTATGCTCCATAAACAATTCTACATCACCATTTCCCAAACGACCTAAACCTGTGATATCCATACAAATACCGTTGGGATCATTAATTTCTGAAAACTTCATATTAATCGAAATACGCAATCTTTTTTTTGGAAGACAATATTAACAAAATTAGTATCCAACTTATAAGCAACATACAACTTTTTATATTCCTTCTTCACCGCTGGAGATAAGTTCATCATATTCATAATCCAAGAATGAGCAGCCAATGTCAAATGGCATGATGTGTATTAAATCAGCTTGCGTATTATTCTCCATAGATAAATGTATTGAATTTGAACATTTACGTTTTTATAATTTTAATTTTCTAAATTTATGCATATAAAGTGCACTCATTTTCAAGGCAGTATAATAGGGCCTCATAAAATGTTGGGCATTTATCTTTATATGGTTCAGTTATTTCTAACATTTTAATTATATCGGATTTAAGCGTAAATGTTGCATGTTCATGAAAGTCTAGGTATCCATTCACATCTTGGTCCATTGCTATTGTACCGATAACATCCCAGATAAATTCAGCTTCGTCATCTGACACATCAAAATCCTTTGCCTTCTCCTTGATGTCTGAATTATTTACTCTCAGTGCACCGTACGGTAAGCAAAGTAAGGTATATTGATACTTAATTCTATCTAAATTCATTTTTTACTCCCCGTCATCTATAAAATGAGTCCTGTTTTGATACATTTCTTCAATAAGGTCATCAAGCTGATTTGGTTCTAAATCTTTATAATTGTCTAGAATCTCCTTTTCAATATCTTCATAATCCTCACCTATCAGACCGACATAGCTACGGTTCCTGGCCAAAATACTCCCTATTTTTTCTCCAACAGCTTTACTATACTTTAAAGTTAACCTCTCCTGTACTCGTTTATCTTGTATCCTATAGTACTGTCCACTAGGCGAGTATATGATTGTTCTATCCTCATCTAATTCGAAGAATACCCGTCTACCATAGTTTTCTACAAACTCATAATTTTCATACATATTCCCCTGTTGGCCATTATAGCTTATATTGAAGCTGCCTCCCCTAACATCTATAATTATTAATCATGAGCTGCTTCAGCTAAATACGCCTCTATCTCCTTTTTTTTATATTTTAAAAGATACAAAATAAATGTCAACTATTTTTACTTTTATATTTATCAATCTAATCTTACCCTCGTCTAAACCAAGGTATAATCCTATTGACTTTTTGACAATATTTCATATAATCATCCTCGAATTTTTCAAACAGCCATTTTTCTTCCGTATTTTTCATTAATATTGTTAAGGAAATATAAAATACCAAAGGAAGAATAAAAAGATATAGGTTGTGTGCTATGATTAGACTTCCTGTAAATATCATTAAAAATGCTGAGTATATTGGATTTCTTACTATGGAGTATGCACCCCATGTTACTAGATTACCTTTTTTAATCTCCAATCCTATTTTTTGAATAATCACTGCATATACCCATAGTGCCAATCCACCTAAGATAAATATTATCCCTATTATGGTTACCACATATTTTATACTTGGTAAGTTCCCCTGCTTTAAAAACCCAGTATTTCTTATAGCAATTCCTACAGCTGTTAAAATAAAGCAACTAATAACATAAGCTGGACCTATTCCGTAAACAGGTAATTTTTTGTTTTTCAATAAATCACACTCCTATCACTTAAAATTTTCTAACTTGTAATTTCCTTAGAGGAGGCATATACAAAATATTTTAAAGAATCGATTTTTACTCTCTAAAACCCCCTTTAAAGAACTTACAATAATCCTATACACTTAACACCCCAAAAAACAGTTTTTGAACTCGAGCCTACCTATAAGCAGACTATAGAACTACTGTCAAGAATATAAAAAAAGAGATTATGAGATTGGCCTTAATTGAACTCAATATCAAATCCCTTTATTTCAAGCATTTTTCATACTTTTAATTCTGTATTTTATTCATCAAAACCACAGCTTCAACATGCCATGAGCCGTTGGGATTGATATGTGTGCGTGTGGGCAGTTCCTCCGCTCTGGGGAATTGAACAAGGAAAACACATGGTCAGACTGTGTATGCGCTCGCTCTGGGTAACGTGTCGAGTTTCGTATTCGTACTAACTATATAGCGACCTTCGATTTGAGTCACTGTCTCAAGCTAGGGTTGAGAGGGAGGAAAGAGCACTCAAGTCGGGTTGAGTGGGCGGTTGGTGATTGGCCTCTGCCCTGTCTTGGTCGCTATCTTGATCAGTGTCTTGTACGGTATCTTGGGTTATATCTTGGGGGTGGGGTTAAGAGGTTTAGGTGCGCCGCCATTAGATATATTCAGTTACTAGAGGTTTTCTTGATATAAGCCTGCTTCGCCTTCTCGTAGCTGAAATCCATTAACTTAAGGAAACGGCTTAGGGTTTCTTTGCTGGGATTGTTGACACAAACCCACCCCATCCAGGCATAAATCGGATGCGGGATGATTTGATCTAAGGCGGTGAAGTCTATAGGGAGATCAACAATCTGTCCTTTTACCGGCCTTTTGGGTTTTGCCCCAAATAGGTCGCAATACTTGTCGGGAGGCAAGCCGCAACTCAGCCGATACACACC
>JAEZWQ010000039.1 GCA_023420085.1 Bacillota bacterium | reverse complement strand
ATAAGACCCCTTAAAGACTATGAGGTAGATAGGTGAGAGGTGTAAGTATAGTAATATACTAGCTGACTCATACTAATAGGTCGAAGTCTTGACCAATATATTCAGTTATGCAGTTTGGTTTTTCATTATTGGAATTTACTATTCCTCCTTAGCTCAGTCGGTAGAGCACACGGCTGTTAACCGTGTTGTCGTTGGTTCGAGTCCAACAGGGGGAGCTTTGGCCCCATGGTCAAGCGGTTAAGACATCGCCCTTTCACGGCGGTAACAGGGGTTCGAATCCCCTTGGGGTCACGCTTGATAGACAGCTTTATAGCTGTTTTTTTTGTTTAAATTTTAAGGTTAGTTAATGCTTTTATTTGACAGGTCAATAGATAAATGTTACAATTAAATATACAGAGAGTTAAACTCGTTAAATAATATATAAAAGATAGGAGATAGATGATGAAAAAATATGTATGTTCAGTTTGTGGATATGAATATGATCCAGAAGTTGGTGATCCAGATAGCGGAATAGAACCAGGAACAGCATTCGAAGATATTCCAGATGACTGGGTTTGCCCACTATGCGGTGTATCTAAGGATGATTTTGAACCAGTAGAAGATTAATTATTTCGGTGTACATATGTACACCGTGTTTTTATATAAAGGAGAAATAATGATTTATTCAAACTTAAAAAATATTAGTAGATATTATGGTATTTCAAAAAATCTGGATGAAGCAATTAAATTTTTAGAGTCATTTGATCAAAACGAATATGAGGATGGATCTAGAATTGATATTATCGATGATGATGTATATGCTTTTATTGCAACAAATAATTTAAAAAATGATGATGACATCTTTCTAGAAGGACATAAAAGATATGCTGATATACAAATAGTTTTATCTAATTCAGAACGTATGTATTATGCTCATATTGATGATTCGAATCCTATTGATGAATATTTACAAGAAAATGATTATCAAAAGTATAAATCTGATAAATTAACTTGTATTAATGTCATGAAAAATGAGTTTGTTATTTTCTTTCCAGAAGATATACATGGTCCTGGGTATATTGAAAAAAATGAATGTGCTAGAAAGCTTGTTGTTAAAGTAAGGGTATAGTTTTAGAGTTAAAATTTATAAGCCTGAAATATTAATATTTCAGGCTTTTTTCTGTAAACAGAATGAATTTTCTGGCGAGTAGAAGTGAGAATCGAACTCACCCAAGAAGCTCTTAACTCCTCGTACAGGTTTTGAAGACCTGAGGGAACACCAGAACCCATTTCTACTCATATTATTAATATAGAATCCTATCATTTTCAAGACGTTTTGTGATTTTCAATTTATCAAAAGTCTCAAGTAATATAATAGCATTTTTTCTACCATTTTCAAGTATGTTTTTATAAGCTTTAACATCTATTTTTTTGTTTATATTAAGATATTTAATAAGCAAATCTTTGGCATCCTCAAATACATTGATTGATACTATGTATCCATCATTTAACTCCATGGCAAGATTTTTATTTAATATGATTTTATATATATTTTTATGTATATTACTTTTTATTAAGTCTGAATATTTTATGAATGAATTAAAACTTGTTTTATTAATATCTTCTAGCATATTATTAAATATTGCTTTTTCTTGATTATTTAGATTAACATCACCTTTTTTTGGAATTACTAGTGATTTATCTATTCTAATATTTTTAGAAATTTCTAATAAATATTCAAACAAATCATTATTCAATTTAAAACGATCTTTTATATTTTCTTTTGGAATACCAATCATACTAGGTTGATTGTTTATTGAATCAATTACATATTTTTCAAATTCATTTAGTAGATTATTTAGATATGTTTGGTTATATATATATTCGCCAATTTTTATCGTATTGTTTGGAATATAATTTATTTTTCTATTAAATAGGGTTTCAACATTTGTTATTAATATTTTTTTATTTAATCCAATTAACAAATCAATGTACTTTTTGTAATCTTTCTCAATGATACTTTCATATAAAAGTTGTGTATTATAATCAACTCTATTTATCTTTCCAGGATTTGTGTCTACAATTATTCCGCCAGCGACTGTTGTTATTGGTGAAAAGCTTCTAAGTATTATTTTATCATTAATATCACAGTATACATCTTTTTCCAATCTAAGTTGTACAAATTCTTCTTTACAGTTATTTAGTGTAGCTTTTCCAGGAATAGAAATCCTACAAAAGCACTCATCAGTACCATAAAATAATCTTAGTCTATCCCAGTGTTTTATTGATCTATTCTCTACTAATGCTATTTTGATATTTATTTTGTTTGTCTTTTTTAAACTTTTATTAGTTGATAAAATATCTCCACGTTTTATATTTTCGGAAGAAAGTCCATTTATGTTAAGTGCAACTCTTTGTCCTGGATATGCAATTTTAGTATTTTCTCCATGAACTTGAATATTTTTTATTTTTAACTCAACCTCTTGAGGATAAATTTTTATATTATCATTTATTCTAATTATATTATTTTTAAGAGTTCCAGTTACTACAGTTCCATAACCTTTAATGCTAAAAGATCTATCTATATTAATCGTGGAATATATACTTTCTATATTTACTTCTTTATCTTTTATTATTTTATCAATTGTAGATAGAAGTTCATTAATGCCATATCCTGTTATACTATCAACAAGAACAATTGGAGCATCTTTATAAATGGTTGTTTTTAAATATTCTTTTATTTTATTCTTATTTTTATCTAATAAATCTGAGTTACATTTACTAACTTTAGTTAATACAATTATTGCTTTATTTATACCAAGATGAGTAAGTATATTTATATGTTCGATTGTTTGTGGCATTATACCTGAATTTATATCTATGATTATAAGGGCTAAGTTAATGCCATTGGCCCCAGACATCATATTTTTTATAAATTTTTCATGTCCCGGCACATCAATTATACCAACTCTTTTTCCACTAGGAAGATCTAAATAAGTGAAACCAATATCTATTGATATACCTCTTTCTTTTTCTTCCTTTAAGAAATCTGTATTTATACCGGTTAGTTTTTCGATAAGAGTTGTTTTACCATGATCAATATGACCGGCAGTACCTATTATAATATTATTCATTATCAATCAACTCCAAGTTATTTAAAACATTTATTATTTTTTCAATATGATTATTTTTTACAGTTCTTACATCAATTATTAGGGTATCATTTTGTATCCTTGCTAATACAGGGATTTTATTATTTCTAAGTTTATTTGCTAGTTCATTTACACTAACATATGGGTGTGTTATTGATAAAACAGGCGATTTGATTTTTAATGTCGGCATAGCTCCACCACCACATGTTGAAAATGAATCGATTATTTTACAATTGAAATTATCTCTAATGGCATTAAATATGAAGTTAACCTTTTCGTAAAGGGATTCATAGCTTTCTGTTAGCATTGAAAGTGTTGGGATTTCTTTTTTTGCTACATCAATATTTCTATATAATTTAAATGTTTCAAGTAAGATTGACATAGTTATTTTATCAACACGTAATGCTCTATACATTGGATTTTTCCTTAGCTTTTCAATATAAGAATGTTTTCCTATAATTATACCAGCTTGACAACTACCTAATAGCTTATCGCCACTAAATGTTATAATATCTGTATTTTTAATGATGTGACTATTTATAAAAGGTTCATCAATTCTAAAGTAGTTAGCAAAATCGTAAATACAGCCACTTCCTAAATCATATACAAGTGGAATTGAGTGTTTTTTACAGAGTATATTAAGTTCTTTTAAATCTGTTTCATGAGTAAATCCAACAACTTTAAAATTTGAGGTATGAATCTTCATTATAAGCGATGTATTTTCATCTATCGCATCTTCATAGTCTTTTATATATGTTTTATTTGTTGTTCCCACTTCAATCAATTTACAACCACTACTTTTCATAACATCAGGTATTCTAAAGGATCCACCTATTTCAACTTCTTCGCCTCTAGAGATAATAACTGATTTATCTTTTGAAAAAGTTGATAATATTAGTAATATTGCAGCAGCATTATTATTAACAATTAATGCATCTTCAACATCAAATAACTCTTTTATAACTGTTGCGATTTGAACCCCTCTATGGTTCCTCTTTCCAGTAAATAAATTCATTTCAAGATCAACGTATTCTGTTGCTGCTTGCATAGCTTTTTTTGCAATATTTTCAGATATGAGTGATCTACCAAGATTTGTATGTATAATAGTCCCAGTTGCATTAATCACAGGATTGATTTCAGTATTATATTTTTCAAGTAATAGTGATTTTGCAGCCTTAATAATATGATTTGGTTCAATTGTAGCAGTTATTAAACCAGATGATATTTTTTTCTTAATATCATCTACAGCAAATCTTAAACACTCATTTATATTTTTTCCTGTTGATATTTTTCCATATTTACTAATAAACAATTTTGAGTATTCATCTATTGATAATAATGATCTAAATAAATTCTTCTTTTCCATAACATCTCCATATATATTATATTCCATAATAGGATTAATATAAACTAGACGTTATTTAAACTAATCATAGCGATTTGCACAATTATTTTTATTTTGCATTATGCAAAAAGTCTAGATATATGTGTGATAATAGTATGGAAAAGATGGATTATAGCTCTAAAATATATAAAAACATATATAAAAGGGAATAAATTTCTACAATTATGGCAGATAAAAAATATGAAAAAAACTAAAAATATAGAATTTTTATAAGAAAAATGCCCAATGGTTTAAAAAATATACTACATCAATGATCAATTGTTAAAAAGATAACAGTTACCCTATGCTTATAAATTTGAATTAATCAATATTATGGAATAAGATTATAAAAAGGATAGTATGCGGAGGATATAATGAGTGAGTTTAATGAATTAGAAAACTTAGATAAAATTGAGTCTTTGAGAAATGAACTCAGGGAATTAAAAGAGGTACCAGGTGGACTTATGCCTGCATTGCAGTTGGCACAAAGAAGATTTGGATATTTACCTAAGCGTATATTAGAAGTAGTTTCAGAAGAAATGGCAAAACCTTTATCTGAAGTTTATGGTGTGGCAACATTTTATTCTCAATATTCTTTAGAACCTAAAGGGAAATATCATATTGATGTTTGTACAGGTACTTCATGTTATGTACTAGGAGGAGAAAAGATATTAAAAAGAGTTGAGGAGATCCTTGGAATAAAGGTTGGTAAAAAGACGAAAGATGGATTATTTTCATTGGGATCATCTAAGTGTCATGGACTTTGTGCCTTATCTCCAGTAATGACAATTAATCAAGATACATATGTTAATGTAGATATAGATAAAGTTGAAGAAATATTAGGAAAGTATAGATAGTTATGACAATAAATGAATTAATTGAGATAAAAAATAAACATTATCCTAGAATAAAGATAAGAGAAGGTATATCTGGACAAAAGTATTGTAATGAAATTGATATTAACTCTCCAAAAGAGGTATTAATATGTGCTGGGGCAGGTTGTTCAGCTCAAGGAAGTGAAAAGTTACTAGATATATTTAGAGATAAAATTAAACAATATAATCTATCTGATAAAATAAATGTTTTATTAGTTGGATGTGTTGGATTATGTAGTAAAGGACCAAATGTTGTTGTATATCCTGATTGTGTTGGATATGTTCATGTTAGAGAATGTGATGTAGAAAAAATTGTAACCAGTCATTTTAGAGATAATATAATACCTAAGGATTTAGTATATGATGAGGAGATTGAGGGCGATAAGATTAAGATTCTTAATGAAACTCCTTTTTATAAAAATCAAATGAAAATTACTCTTAGAAATTGTGGGACAATAGAGCTTGAGAATATTGATGAGTACATAGCACATGATGGATATTTTGCACTTGCTAAATGTGTTACAGAACTTAAACCAGAAGATTCTTTAAATGAAGTACTAAAATCTAACATTAGAGGTAGGGGTGGAGCAGGTTTTCCTGCTGGTAGAAAGTGGTCTAGCACTGCTAGGGTAGAGGCTGATCAAAAGTTTATTGTATGTAATGCTGATGAGGGAAACCCTGGTGCTACTATGGATAGAGCTATTATGGAAGGTGATCCACACTCTGTTCTCGAAGGGATGGCAATAGCTGGATATTCTGTAGGTGCAAGTAAAGGCTTTATATATGTCAGAGCAGAATACCCTACTGCTATTGAAAGGTTAAGATTAGCTATTAAGCAGGCTAAAGAATATGGATGTCTTGGGAATAATATTTTTGGTTCAAATTTCTCTTTTGATATTGAATTGAGGCTTGGGGCTGGAGCATTTGTTTGTGGTGAGAGTACAGCTTTGATGGAGTCTATTGAGGGTAAAAGGGGAATGCCTAGACCTAAAATATATAGGACAGCTGAAAAGGGACTATGGGGAAAACCAACAGTTCTTAACAATGTTGAAACATTATCAAATATACCGGGAATAATAAGAAATGGAGGTAGTTGGTATGCCTCAATTGGTACTGAAAATTCAACGGGAACAAAGGTATTTTCCTTGGACGGAAAAGTAAATAATACTGGATTAGTTGAAGTACCTATGGGAATAACTGTTAAGGAAATGGTTTATGATATAGGTGGTGGTATCAGGAATGGTAAGAAATTCAAGGGAATGCTTACAGGTGGGCCTGCCGGTGGCTGTGTACCTAGTGATTACTTGGATACTCACCTAGATTTTGACTCATTAAAACAATATGATTCAATTTTGGGTTCTGGAGATATGATAGTTCTTGATGAAGATGACTGTATGGTAGATGTAGCAAGATATTTTATGGATTTTACCGTAGAGGAATCATGTGGTAAATGCGTTCCATGTAGAGAGGGTACAAAACGAATGCTTGAAACTCTTGAAAGGGTTATGGCTGGTAAAGGTAAGAAGTCTGATTTAAATAGATTAGAAAGTCTTACCGATACAATACACTCTGCTTCATTATGTGGTCTTGGCCAATCTGCATGTACACCAGTTATTAGTACAATGAGACATTTTAGAAAAGAATATGAAGATAAAATAAGTGGAGGGAATAATGACAAGATCTGATTTGGAAAGAATTATAGAACAAGCTATTAATGATGAAATTGAATCATATGAATTTTATAAAGATGCTTCTAATAAAGTTATAGATAAAGGGTTAAAAGATGTTTTTAATAGATTATCTAAGGAAGAATTAGAACATAAAAATTATCTTGAGGATTTCTTAAAATCTAATGCTAAAACTATAAATATTATTCCAAGTGAGGATTATGGGATTTCTCAAACTATTGAAGAGGAACCAGAATTAACATGTGACATGAATTTTATAGATGCAATGAAGTTGGCTGTAAAAAAAGAAGAAATAGCAATGAAAAATTATGAAAAGTTAGCTAATTCTTGTGATGATGAGCAGATCAAAAATATATTCATTGGATTAAAAAATATGGAACAGATGCATAAAAATGATTTAGAAAATATTTATCTAAATGCTGCAAATACTGAAACATGGTAGGAGGAAAAGTGATTAATTTAACTATTGATGGAAAATCGGTTATGGTTAATGAAGGCACGACAATAATGGAGGCTGCCAAAAAAATAGGCATAGAGATACCAAATTTATGTTATGATAAATCGTTATCTCCTTTTGGCGGATGTAGATTATGTGTTGTAGAAATTGAAGGTTCAAGGAAACTTGAAAGTTCATGTACAACACGTGCAAGAGAAGGGATGGTTGTAAAGACTGAGTCTGAAAGATTAACAAAAATAAGAAAAGATATACTTAATCTTTTATATTCAAATCACCCTGCTGATTGTTTAGCTTGTGATAAGGTCGGGGATTGTAAACTACAATATTATTGTTATAAATATGGTGTCCGAGGTGGCACATATAGAGGAGCAATAAAAGCCTATCCTAAGGATGAAAAGAATCCTGTGATGATAAGAAATCAAAGTAAATGTATTAAGTGTGGTAAATGCGTAAGAGTTTGTAAGGAAGTACAAGTTACGGGTACAATTGATTTTGTAAATAGAGGCTTTGATTCATTTATTAATACAGGGAATGATATTCCATTAAATACAAAGAATTGTAGACTATGTGGTCAATGTATATCTGTATGTCCAACTGCTGCATTGCTTAATAAACAGCTTGTAGGTACTAGAGATTTTGAAACTACTAAGGTTACAACCACTTGTCCATTTTGTGGAACAGGATGCCAATTTAATCTAAATGTGAAAAATGGTAAGGTTATAGGGGTAACGCCTTATGAAGATGCTGTTGTTAATCAAACATCTTTATGTATAAAAGGTAGATTTCACACAGATATGATTCATTCTGATGAGCGATTAAAATATCCTATGATTAAAGAAAATGGTGAGTTTAGAAAAGCTAGTTGGGATGAAGCTATTGACTTAATAGCAAATAAATTTAAAAAGATTAGAGATGAATATGGTAGTAATTCTTTTGCAGCATTAAGCTCTGCAAGATGTACTAATGAAGATAACTATGTAATGCAAAAGTTTGTAAGAGCGACAATGGGAACAAATAATATTGACCATTGCGCCCGTACATGACATGCTCCTACAGTTGCAGGTCTTGCAACTACGCTTGGTAGTGGAGCCATGACAAATTCCATAAATGAAATTTTAGGAGCAGAATTGCTATTCGTAATAGGATCTAATGCAACAGAGGCACATCCTATTATTGGTAATAAGATGAAGCAAGCTGTTAGAAAGGGTTGTAAACTTATTGTAGTTGATCCTAGAGAAACGGAACTTGCTAAGATGGCAGATATATGGCTTCCATTAAAACCGGGAAGCGATATTGCATTAATTAATGGTATGATGAATATCATAATTCAGAATAACTGGCATAATCAACAGTATCTCGAAGAAAGATGTGAAGACTATGAACTTGTAAAAGAAAAGGTTAAAGATTATCCGTTGGATTATGTTAGCAAGATAACTGGATTGTCTGAGGAGGCTATATATAATGCGGCAAAATTATATGCCCTAACGGATAAGGCGGGAATATTCTATACTCTTGGAATAACCGAACATATTTGTGGAACTGATAATGTATCAAGTTTAGCAAATCTTGGAATGTTAACAGGACATATTGGTAAAGAGTCTGCGGGTATAAATCCTATTCGTGGTCAAAATAATGTACAAGGAGCCTGTGATCTTGGAGCATTGCCAAATACATACCCTTCATACCAGCCAGTAAATAATCCTGATGTTCATGCATTCTTTGAGGAATTATGGAATGCCAAATTAAGTGATAAAATAGGCTTGAAAATTCCTGAAATGTTTGATAAAGCAGTTGAGGGTAAAATAAAGGCTATGTATGTTATGGGAGAAGATCCAGTATTATCGGATCCTGATGCAAATCATGTCAAACATGCATTTGACTCTATGGACTTTGTCGTTGTTCAGGATATATTCATGTCTGAAACTGCAAAATTTGCTGATGTCATTTTACCGGCTTCATGTTATGCAGAAAAAGATGGAACTTTTACTAATACTGAAAGAAGGGTCCAAAGAGTAAGGAAGGCTGTGAATCCACCAGCTGAGGCTAGGGAAGATTGGAAGATAATATGTGATATAGCAAAAGCAATGGGAGATGAAGGATTTGAATTTGAAAATGCCGAAGAAATTTTTGAAGATATGAGAAAAGCAATGCCTTCATACAGAGGTATGAGTTATGAGAGGATTGATAAGGTAGGTCTACAATGGCCATGTCCAACTGAGAGTCATCCAGGAACAAAGTTCTTGCACCAAGGAATGTTCGCTCGTGGAAAGGGGCTTATGAGAGCTATTGATTATATACCACCTCATGAATTGCCGGATAAAGAATATCCAATGTTGCTTTCAACAGGAAGAATGATATATCACTATAATATAACTACAAGATTCTCTAGTTCACTTGATCAAGTAAGACCTTATGAATTAGCGGAAATAAATCCTGTAGATGCTAAAAGACTTGGAGTGGAAGAACTTGATTATATAAGGGTTACTTCAAGAAGAGGTGAAGTTGTAACTAGAGTAACTGTTACTGATAGAGTTCAACCAGGTATGATTTGGATGACTCTTCATTATAAGGAATCTCCTGTAAATGAACTAACAGTTGACGCTTATGATCCAGTAACTGGAACTGGTGAGTACAAGGTATGTGCAATAAAGGTTGAGAAGGTTAATCATATAACAAAGGAGTCACATGATGACTTTAAGTATGGTGAAGAAAGATTTGTAAACCTAAGAGAGTTGACTAAGTAGTTTAGTTATAGATAGAAGATACTAGTATATATACTAGTATCTTTTTTTTAGTGGAATAATATGGATAGTTATTGGAAGAGCAGAGGATTATAAAAAATATACTACTAGATTTAGTAAGTAGATTATAGAAATACTGTAATCAAGTAGAAAATATCATAAATAGATATAAAATTTCACAAAATGTACATTAAATAGGTAGAGTTTATTGACAAGGGGGGGGGAGAATCAATATAATGAAGGATGAGTTAAAATATTTAAATATAGATAATTATAGTATAAATTTTAGAGTTAGTGTGAGGAGAGTGTGATGAGCAGTTTTAAGAAGAGGATAATTTCTTTTTTTATAGCAATTTTATTAATTATTGGGCTATTGCCACTTAATAGTATAGAAAGACATGTAAAAGCTGATAATAATACAAGCTTTGATGTTGCTATTAAGGTCATCAAGGAAAATGGAGAAAATGAAACGTATTATACAAAGCAATTTGCGACTTTTCAAGGTGGGGTAATAAACGAAAAGACAGCACCAAAGATACCAGGGCTTTCATTTGTCAGAGCCTATGTAAGAGACTTGGGAAATAATACCAATGTAACTATAACAGAGGCTAATTATAGGGAAATTGGTAAGAAAAAACCTAAGAAGAGAGTATTTTTCAAAATGGCAAATACTCAAGATGACGGTGTAGAAAGTTCATATACATATGTGGATAGACATGCATCAGGCACTCAACCATTAAGTTATGTAGGTGTTACAGACAAGATTTTCTTTGAGTATTATGAAACTGCAGAAATTTATAAAGTAAATTATTTTGGTGCTAATGAGAATGTTTTTGTAGATGGACCACGTTATGTACAAAGAAATAAAAGTGGTGATACTAAGGTTACTTTTTCAGTATCATCATCACGTGCTAGTAAACAGACTATTTTAAATGGAAATAATAACGCAGCACCAGA
>JAEZWQ010000018.1 GCA_023420085.1 Bacillota bacterium | reverse complement strand
ATGTTGGAGTGCACATTTCCGTCTGAAAAAAGGCCCAAAAAGTGCAAGGTGCTCTGATGTTCTTTCACACGCTCAGCGGACGTACGCCAGGCGGCCGAATCAAAGATGCTCCCGTCTTCAATGGATTCATTCACGAGTTTCGCACCCTGAGAATAAATCTGGCCTGCGCCCAAGGCATTATGGCCCACTTCCGAGTTCCCCATGTCGCTATCGTCAGGTAAGCCGACGGCCACACCGTGCGCCTTTAGCTTGATCCAAGGGTCGTTTGCCATCAGTCGATCCAAGGTCGGCTTATGCGCATGGGCCACCATGTTACCGTCGCCGTCGGCCGTGATGCCGACGCCGTCCATCACGATTAATAAAACTTTCTTTTCTTTCATTCATACCCTCCTTAAATGAGCTTATGTCGCTTTAGGACCGTTTATAGTATAGAGAAAAGATGACATTTTTACCAGATATCGGCATTGTCAAAGGAGGGTCTAAAGCTCCAGATAAAGAATATGGCATCAAAAAACCCCGGTGAAGATCGTCACCGAGGTCTTTGGTGCGCACGATACGATTCGAACGTACGACCTACCGCTTAGGAGGCGGTCGCTCTATCCTACTGAGCTACGCGCGCATGTGCTTCGTTCATTTTAGTAGGCGAAGCGAAGCGCTGTCAACCAAGGCCGCCTTAGGTGTAATTGCCAAGCGAAAATGTCATGGCAAATTGCCAGGCGAATTTGTCACCCTCCTCATTTATTTTAGGAGGATGTTTATGGTTATCGATCATCAGGATGGTCTAAGAATGCACACCATCCAACAAGTCTTGGCGAATCTGATTTCCAATCAAGAAGCAGCTCATACCCTGGATCTCAGTGTGAGAAGTATCCAACGCTTGAAAAGAAAGGCAAGCGAGCAGGGCATTGAAGCAGTTCTTCACGGAAATCGCGGGAGAACTCCCCACAATGCGATCCCCATGGAAACGATTCAGAGGATCCTTGAGCTGGCGAAGAAGGAACTGAAAGGACTCAATTTCACCCATATGCAAGAGATCCTTCTTGAGCATTACCAGATTCACATCAGTCGAAGCAGCTTGCAAAGCCTGTTGAATCGTGAAGGTATCTCATCCCCGAAGAAACACCGCAAAACACGAACGATCCACCGTGTCCGTGACCGACGTAAGCGACAAGGTGAACTGATCCAGGCCGATGCCAGCCAGCACGATTGGTTCTCCACCGGACAAAAGGTTCATCTCCACGGCATGATCGACGATGCAACGAGCCAAATTGTCGGGCTTCACTTTGCCCAAGAGGAAACCCTCGAGGCCTATACGGAATGCATGCAACAGATGAACCAGAAGCATGGTCTTCCCCTTGCCATCTATACCGATGGACGAACGGTCTTTCATTATGGACCAAAAGAAGAACAAGACATTCAACTCGAGGAGCAGTTAGCTGGGGTTCAGTTCAAACAACCCCACTTCAAACGAGCCTGTCACGAGCTCGGGATTGCCTTAATCCGGGCCGCTTCACCTCAGGCGAAAGGACGAATTGAACGCCTGTGGGGAACGCTGCAAGACCGACTGGTTTACTACCTAAAGCAACGAGGCGTGTCGACCGTAGAGGAAGCCAATGCGTTGGTACCGGACATCATCGAGCGATTTAACGCGAAGTTTTCCTGTGCACCTCAGGAGGATGAAATCGCCTTCCGACCCAGCATTTCAGACGAAGAACTCTACCTGCGCTTTGCCCATCAAGAACTAAGAACCCTAAACTCCGGCTTGTGTTTTAGTTTTCGTGGAAAGAAGTATCGCATCGATGATGCTGAGGCAAAAATAACCCTAAAACCAAGCCTCAAAATTACCGTGTGTGATAGCAAGAAACTCGGCATTAGGGTCCTCATCAAGAACTCCTGCTTTCCAACCACAGAAGCAAGGAGTCTAGTTAAGAGTACCAAGCTTTCGAAGCCGTCACAAGCAGCTCAGAGTCCTAGTCAGGAAGAACTTTCTCGACGTGGTAGACTGGGGAAAAGCAAGTCACCCTGGCGCTTTTACTGAAGTAAGAGCCTTAGTAATACGCAAGGATGACATATTCGCTTAGCACTTAGGGTGACATTTTCGCTTGGCTTTCACAGGCGAAAATTTGTTAGCTCGATGGGATGAGAATCATATGGTAGCTGTCTTAATGAATCTCCAAATTATCCATACTCTTTAAGCTGGAAATTATTTCGTTAGCATCTTCTAGGTTTTCTGCAAAAAATAATTTATCTGAGATTACCACAGATGAAGGCGATTCTTTTTCATGAGGAAATATTATAATCTTATTAAAAAGTCCTTGAATGCTAGCAATCCCTAGTGTTTCGTTCTTTGCAATATTTTCATTAGCATGATCATACATACCTGGTCGTGTTAGAAAAAGATTAACCGTTTCATTTTTCTTTAATGTAATTTGCATTTGAACATCCTTCAATAGGAGATCACTAATTTCCTTGATATATATGTCACCTTCAAAAGAGGCTTGCTTACTAATTATTTTCTTGGTAATAGTTCCGTTTATTACAAGAGTATAGTCTTGGCCCTGTTTTCCCTGAACCCATTCAAATAATCTTTTTTCAACAGAGATGTTTTCTGAAATAGGAATGTTTATTATTACCAATACGATAATAAGTAGGAAGACGAATAACAAAAATACTAAATTCTTTTTTTCATATTATACTCCGCTCACTTTAAGAAATATAATTACATTAATTTTCGTAGATTATGGTGAAAAGACTTAAACTTCTCCCGCAGAGGACAAGTTATCACTTGCGAGAGAAGTTCCATTTTAGTTTAGTAAAGCATGTGTGCTACAAATCTTGGAGTTAAAATATCAATTGATATAACATTTTGATCTTTGGAGCGACTATATGCATAAATAGAATCTATACACCTAACGGCTTCATACCCATTTGAGTATGAGTTTGCAAGTGATGATGCATTGTAATAGTCACCATTAACATAATAAGGTCCCTTATCTACACTTTTATTTCTAGCTACACCATTTATCTTCATAGCTACTGTTCTTGTCTCAGAATAATTTACTTTGTTGACCGATAACGAATAAACCCAGTCTTGGGCAGACTCATTCCATACGAATACAAACTTTTGTGTAGTTACCGCATTTAATGTAACTACAGTCGCATTTCCAGTTGAGGAAATTGCGCTAGGTTTGGGTTTAGCAACCCCTAAAAGTTCATAAGGCAACCATTCAACTACAGGTATTGAGCCAAATGCCTTCGAGGCATAAACTTTTATGACTTCATTTACCCATCGAGTAGCTTCGGTAGTATTGGGAGAAATCGAATTATAAATATGTCCTGTTTTTGTCTTATGGAGATATGGATCATTACCATTTCCTTGAAAAATAATATGATTTTGTTTTTTTTTGCCCTGATATGTTGTACTATATTGCCAAACTTTATATGCTCCAATATATGTATTTATTATATTATCTCCAGGGGTTGCTGAAAGAATACTAGCTTGATTATGCTGAGGTAGACCCTGGTTTGTTCTAAAAGCTTCATCACTTCTTACCATTGCATTTATACTTTCATCAGTGGCCCTGTCAACGCCTAAACCAATAAGTGCTTTTTCCAGAAGACCAATTTTATATTTAATTAACGTTAATTGGTTATAGGTATCTTCAGCAGCACTTTCAAGTATATTTGCCGCTTGTAATTCTAAGTTGGAAATTTGATCGATAATATCTTCAGCTTGTTGAACTTCGTAAAGTGACAAATCCTCACCTGTACTCGCCTTAAGCACCCCTCCTGTGGAAAATAAGAATATATATGTTAAACAAAAAAATAAAGATAATACTTTTAATCTTTTTTTTTGACGTTTCATAAATCTACCTCCTAAGGCATATTATTGTATTAAATATAATGTTTTTTGCAGCCTTTTAAGGTATCTCCATTTTTTACCTTAGCTAAATTAATGTTTACATATGATATAGTAATTATTTTTTCATAATCGCATTCTCCTTGCTAAGTAGTTATTATACTTAAGCAATACGCAAGGATGACATATTCGCTTAGCACTTAGGTTGACATTTTCGCTTGGCTTTCACAGTCTTTGACTAAGGCCCTTTGTGGCGTGGGTACGTTGGGCATCCACGGCCAGTAAGGGCTAGCTGTGATGCGAAAGGCTTGTATCAGGAAATAGGCAAGGGCTTTTCTTTACTACCTTATTTAATCGAAAAGAAGATGGTGATGGAACTGAGATCTGCGCAAGAATGTCACATTTGTAAAATTCGTAAAACGCAAGATGTGAACTTGCCTTGCTGCATTGCAGGCTAGCTAAACAAGTTGTCTGGGTATTATGTCGTAACAGCAGCTGCTCAGGGGCGCGTGATCATCAAGTATGTGAACGAGCAAGGCGAGCCTCTACCAGGTCAGGACGAAGAAGTCTTTATCGACACAATCGCAGTTGGGACAGCCTATGAGCTTCAGCC
>JAEZWQ010000007.1 GCA_023420085.1 Bacillota bacterium | reverse complement strand
TGGTGTTGGTCTTGTTCCCTTTCCATTTAGATTCTTCATTGCATCTTCTAGCTTCTTCTTCGCATTTGCTATATCTTCGCTTGTTGCATCCTTATCCTCTAGGACTTTCTTCGCTTCCTCTAAGGCCTTATCAAATGCTTCTTTCTTTTCCTTATCTGCATTCTTATACTTATCTGTTTCCTTAGCCTTATCTGCCTCGTCTATAGATTTCTTTAACTCATTCTTATCTTCTGTTGGTGTTTCCTTTCCTGTAACTACTTCACTTCCTGGTATCTTGTCCTTGCTTCCATCTGGATATGTGATTGTTACTGTTCCGTCTTCTCCAACTTCTATTTTTGTTCCTTCTGGTAGATTTGGATTTGTCTTTCTTATCTCCTCTTCTACCTTCTTCTTATCTTCTTCTGTTAATGAGTTTGGATTTTCTACCTCTACCTTAGTCTCTGGTGCTTTTGGATTATTCTTATCTGCTTCACTCTGTGCCTTGCCATCTAATCCATCTATTGCTCCACTTAAATCCTTTCCAGCTTCCCTTATCTCTTCTAGTGTTGCATCTTCTTTTCCTAACACTTCTTCTGCTGTCTTTAATGCTTCATCTAGTTTCTTCTTTGCCTCTTCTGTTGCATTCTTATACTTATCTGTCTCTTTTGATGCTTTGGCTTGGTCTATTACTTTTTGTAATTCTTCTTTTGCTTTCTTCTTATCTGCCTCTTCCTTATCCTTTGCCTTTGCTTCTTTTAGTATTTGTGCAACTTCTTCTTTTGTTCCAGCTTGGTCTATTTTATCCTTTGCTACTTGTTTCTCTTCTGGTGTTAGATTCTCTAGATTCTCTATCTCATCCTTAGCATTCTTTTTAACTTGATCTATATCCTGATTCTTCTCATCACCATTTAGTTCATCTTTTGCAGTATTTATTGCATCTGTTGCATTAGTTAGTTCTTCTAGTGTTGGTGCCTTTTCTCTATCTGGATTTAATAATGCTTCTCCTGCTGTTACAGAATCATTTAATGCATCTTGCTTATCAGCATCTGCATTTGTGTAGTCTTCTGTTTCTTTAGCAGCATTTGCTTGGTCGATTGCATCTTTAAGTGCTTGTTTTGCATCATCTAGTTTCTTCTTATCTGCTGCTTTTGCTTCTTCTAATGCTGCATTTACACCGGTCTTATCTTGCGCTTCATCTACCTTTTTCTTAGCGTCATTCTTTTCACTATCTGTTAGATTTGGTAGATTGTTGATCTCTTCTTTAGCCTTTTCTTTTGCTGCATCTAGATCTGATTTGTTATCATCACCATTTAGAGCACCTTTAGCATTATCTATAGCTTCTTTTGCATTAGTTAGCTCTTCTAGTGTTGGTGCTTTTTCTTTCTCTGGATTTAATAATGCTTCTCCTGCTGTTACTGCATTGTCTAATGCAGTTTTCTTTTCAGGATCTGCATTTGTGTAGTCTTCTGTATTCTTAGATTCTTTTGCTGCATCAATTGATTCTTGTAGTGCAGCCTTAGCATCATCTAATTTCTTCTTGTCTGCTGCTTTCGCCTCTTTTAATGCTTCTTCTACACCAGCTTTATCCTGAGCTTGATCTACCTTATCCTTAGCTTCTTTCTTTTCGCTTTGAGTTAAGTTTGGTAGGTTGTCAATCTCATCCTTAGCATCCTGTTTAGCTCGATCTAAATCTTGATTCTTCTCATCACCATTTAGAGAATCTTTTGCATTATTGATTACAGTTGTTGCATCCTGTAATTGTTTTAATGTTGGTGATGGAGTTTGATCTTCATCTAGTAAAGCTTCTCCTGCTGTTACTGCATTGTCTAATGCAGTTTTCTTTTCAGGATCTGCATTTGTGTAGTCTTCTGTATTCTTAGATTCTTTTGCTGCATCAATTGATTCTTGTAGCGCAGCCTTAGCATCATCTAATTTCTTCTTATCTGCTGCCTTTGCCTCTTCTAATGCATCTTCTACACCAGATTTATCAGTAGCTTTATCTACCTTTTTCTTTGCTGCTTCTTTTTCTTCCTTTGTTAGATTTGGTAGATTGTCGATCTCTTCTTTAGCCTTATCTTTTGCTGCTTGAAGTTCTTGTTGTTTTTCTTCTTCTGTCTTTTCTCTTACCTGATTATTTATGTCAATTTTATCTGTAGTCTTATCAGGATATTCAACAATAACCTTATCAGCGTCGTCTCCTTCGCCAAGTTTAATTAATGTTCCCTTTGGTAGACTTCCTTTTTCAGGTTCTTCTTTTTCACTGATTGGATTCTTCTCTTGTATCTTTTCTAGAACTGATTGTTTTTCTTCAGGTGTTATAGAACCCGTATCAGCCACTACTACCTTGTCATTATCTTCAGTAAGTTCAACTGGTGTATATTTATCAGCCATATTAGATGTTAGATCACCTATAGCTTTTTCTAGCTTATCTAAGGCATCCTTAACTTCTTTTGGACTAGGTTTTTCATCAGTTTCAGCCTTATCTAGTACTTCCTTTGCTTTAGTAATTGCATCATCATATGCTTTTTGTTTTTCAGAATCAGCACCTGTATAGTCATTAGTCTTTTTGAATTCTTCATCTTTAGCTACGTAATCTTTTAGTTTTGCTAAATCCAGTTCCTCTTTTAGTTTATTCTGTCCTTCTTGTGCATCTGTATCATTATTTTCAGGATCCATTGCTTTTATTGCTTCTTCAGCAGCTTTTGCCTTTTCTTCAAATTCAGGTGTTCCTACTGCTTTTTTAGCTTCTTCTACAGCTTCTCTAGCATCAACTACTGGTTTTAATTGAGTTGCTAATTCCTTAGCTTCTTCTTTTTTACTTTCAGGAAGTCCTTGAATAAGCTCTAGTGCTTTTTCAATATTATCAGTTGAAGGATTCTTCTTAGCTTCTTTAACAGCTTCTTTTGCTGAATTTAATATGTCATCTTCAGACATTTGCTTTACTTGATTAGAAATATCAATATAATCCTTACTATTATCTGGATATATAACAGCTATTTTACCATCATGTTCTTCTTCTGTTGCAGGAATAATTATTGTTCCCTTTGGAAGTTTTCCTTCTTCTGGTTCTCCATCCTTATCACTGATTGGATTCTTATCATTTATTTTTTTAACTACTTCATTAATTTCTTCGGTAGATAGATCATCTTTATTTATTACGTTAACCTTTTCAGCTTCTTCTAATTCTTTTGGTGTATATTTACTTGCCATATCTGTTGGAGCAGGTTTTTGCTTAACTAGATCAGCTAATGGTACGTTTACTGGTTTATCTTCTCCTGGTATTGTAACAGATATATTTTGCCCATCTTCGCTTACAGCATATTGTGTTCCTTCTGGTAGATTATCTCTATTTAGTTCTTCAAGCTTATTCTTTGCTGACTCTTTATCTTCAACAGATAGATTACCTGTATTATTTACTTCAACCTTTTGTTGATCACTAGTTGGTTTTATGATTTGATTGCGAACTAATACAGCATTTATCTCAGTTATAGGTTGGTCTTTATTTGGTTCTTTCTTTTTCAAACCATTTAAATCTTGAGTTTTTTCTGTATCCCAACCATCATTTTCAGCTGCAACAGTATAACCTTTTTTAGCTGTAATTGTAGGTAAAGAATCTCCCTGGTTACCATTAAAATACCTTAGAGTAATTGGTAAACTTCCTCTAATATTTGTTGTCGAAACTAAATAATAGACTTCTTTTACTCCCTCTGTTTCTTCAGTTTTATTTAAAACTGCTTTATTTTCATCAGCCTTAAATGCTATTTGTTTATATCCTTTTGGAATAGCATTATCATCTAATTTTTGGTCTAACTTCTTAGCTAATTTATCTACAGTTACAACTGTTTTTTCAGATTCTAGTTCACCATTTTTAGCTACAATTTCAAGAGTATTATCCAGTTTAGTTGTTAGAGTACTATGAACGACATTACCCACTTTAACTGTAATTCGTTTATTATCTGCATCATAAGTAGCATATCCTTTTGGTGTTTGTGTACCATCTGCATTGCTGTCATACATATCCCAAGTTATAGCATGAGTATTAGGGTCTATTCTTTTTTGTATACTTCCTGTATGAACTGTTCCATTCTTTTCTGTATATTTAAATTCAATTGAATCTGCATGTTCTGGTTCTTCTAGTATCAAGTCTGTATCAAGTATTTTTAACGCCCATGCTACTGGTTTAGCTGGTGTTACTTGTGGTGTTGGATCTGTTACAGTAACTTCATCAGATTTATCAGATACATTTCCTACTGCATCTGTTACAGTTGCAGTAACTTTTTTACCACTTTCTAATGCATCTTTTACATCTATTGTTACTTTCTTCTCGCCCTTTAAATCATCTGCTGTTACTTTATGAGTAGCAGTTTTAGCAGTAGGTTTATCACCAATAGTAACTGTTACAGTATCACCTTCTACAGCATTATCAGGTAAGGTAACCTCAACACTTGTTGCTCCAGTAGTTGGTACAGTAACTGTTGGTTTTCCAGGTTTTGTAGTGTCAAATTTAACTGCTTCTGATGTCTGTTTTTGATTAGTTTTATCATCAGTATTTTCTACAGTTACAGTGATATCTTTATCTTCAATAGCTTTCTTTTCCCCTTCATTAGGAGTTAATACAATCTTCTTAACCGGTGTATTAGGATCTGTACCAGCAACTTCTTCCTCGGCAATTGTATATCTTCCATTGATATTTTCTGGTAAAGTCCATGCACCATCTTTCTTAGTTAATTCAACTGTTCCAGCATCTCCTAATGTTACAGTTATTTTATTGGCATTTTCATCAATATTACCTATTTTTATTGATGGGTTATCTAAATTAATTTTGTCAATGGTAGGCTTAGCTGAAACAGGAGTAGTATTTACTGGATCAACAACTGTCTTAGTATTTGTACTATCCTTAGCATTACCAGCTTTATCTGTAATTGTTACTTTTACTTTATCGTCCTTTTGTAATTGATTATTTGTCAAGTCAAGATCATATTTCTTTTCTTCAATATCTTTACTATTAATAGTAATAGTATCAGTATCTTGAACTCCATTAGCCTTTAAAAGCTCTTTAACTTTTTCATCTGTTAATTCTTTTACCTTTATTTCAGTTTCTAAAGTAATTTCTTTTTCTTGACTAGTTCCTTGCGCATCACTATATGTTACTTTTACTTTTGTGCCATATGCCTCATCAGGATTATATTTACTAGGTACTTCAATTGCAGGATCAGTTCCCCTTGTGATAGTAACTTTTACATCATCACCTTCTAAAATGCCATTTGGTACAGTAATAGTTATTTTTTGGTCATTAGTAAGTGGTTCATTAGCTATATCAAAGGTATCAACTGGTGTGGCATCATATATAATATGTTCATCAGATACTGATGATTTTTTATCTTTTTCTGTAAACTGTGCTCTTACTGGAGTTCCTTCTGGTAGTTGAGAAGCGTCGAATTCTAGTACATATTTTCCATCTTTTTGTACAACATTTCCTATTGTTTCTGGTTTAATATCTGTTGTACCAGTTGGATCAACTAATTTAGATTTTGCACCATCGTAATTTCCATCAAGTGGATCTGGGAGATTAAATAATATTTTAGTACCCTCACGCCTTGGATCTGTTGGTTTAACAGAAGATTTACGCTCTTGTACAGTTGTTTCAAACCTTTTTAGTTCACGATCTTGCTCATCTAAAATAGCAATAACTATTTTATCTCCAACAACTATATCTGTATCAATTGTCTCAGATACACGTCGTTGCTCATCTAACATTTCTTGTTTTATTACTTCTGTTCGTGGATCTATTTTATTCTTTCCAGTCTTATCTTGTACGTAAATTACATACTTATCGCCTTCTTTTAAATTATCAGATCCTTTATTAACTCCTTCAGGTAATGTAAAGTTTAATTCTTTTGAATCATCATATACAGTATCAATTGATTCATTTTGTAATTTTCTCTTTTCTTCAACAAGAAGGTCAATAGGAACCTCTAAATTATATAATTCCTTTCCTGGTGTATCAAAATTATCACGTTGTAATGGAATAAGAATTTTATCACTATTAAAATTCCACGTTACAGATGTAGTATCAATACTAAAATAATCACGTACAATTGGATTCTTCTTTACTGCTTCAGAAACTCTTTCAATACTAGTTTTACCAACTGCATCAGTTTCATAAGGATTGTTCTTATCTACTACTAATGTTTTTTCAAATCCTAATTCTAACGCTTCCTTCGCAATTTCTTCTAAAGGTTTGATTTCATCTTTTATGAATGATAGTGGAATAACTGTACTATTATAATTTCCATAAATAAATGCTGGACGTCCATCAGACCCTTCAGAAGTTGCCATAATAAAGGCTTTTTCTTCATTATTACGAACTATCCCATCAAATTGCTCTTTAGTCCATTTATCATGTTGAGGAATTCGATTATCTACATCAGTAAAGACGATATCATTCCCCCATTTATTTAAGTCATTCTCACGCCTTAGAGCCTTTCCCATAGTCAAGGCATAATTTCCATCTTTGTCGGCTACCGTTTCTCCAATTGGATAAACTCCTTTATCCTTTGGGTTGCTACCTGTATACATTGCTACAGTTGCAAATGGTGCTGTTTTCCCTTTAATAACTGTTCCACGGCGATATAAAAGTTTTCCACCAGAGGTCCCATTTTCTCTATCTTTATCTTGTATCTCATAGGTAACCTTACCTACAGCAGGGTCTTCACCAAGCATTTTGTACATTCCCTTGCTCTGATCCTTGAATGTACCTATCTGATTAGTCCCTGGTTTATATACAAAGTCTTTTATTAAATGAAGTCGTGACTTATTAATCTGAACAGAGCTATTTTCATTACCTTGGAAGTGCAACCATTGATCACTAGCAATTGGGAACTCTCCATATTGATCATTTACATTCCCTCCATCTAACAGTCTATCATTATCAGAATCTTTATTGTCATCTGATGTTCCAATTAATGCTTCATAATATCCATTTAGCCCATCACCATCTCTATCTTCCAAAGCAATTTTCGGTATAGCTGCATCAACTTGAGTACGCACTTGTGAATTATCATAACTCTTATATCCAGCTGCTACGAAAGTCGATTTTGGGGCCTCTTGCTCAGAATTATTTCTTCTAACAAAATTCCACTTTGTATCTTTAAAGAAATCCATAGGAGTACGTTTTGTTTTAAACCTAACGACAACACGTCCATCTCGAGTATTCCCATCAGTTTTATACAAGAATCGCATACCTTGCCCCATATCATTTAATAGATAATGTATTGGGCTTTGATTAGTATTGCTATAAGTTTTTACACCATTAGGATTATAATATCTTTCAATAGTTTTATCTGAAGCAGTTTTTATATTTCTAAATTCAAATGATTCTTCACCTTGACTTTGCCCAAAATCATACTTCTGTTGATTAATTCCATCATTCTCAAGGAATGATGTAGCCCATCGTGTCCACTCACCATCAGCAATATTATCATCTAAACTAAGTGTTGCAAATTGCTTTAATGATTCATTCTTATCTAGATCTTGGATATGTGTTTCATTACCTTTAGCAGGCATAGATTTCATTTCTGCTCTGAAAATTTCGTCATCTTTATTATAATTTTTTACACGATTTACTATTTGTTCAAAACTTGAGATATAATTACCGCCATATTTTGCATCTTTGGGTGATAGAACATAAAAATCCCAATTTCCAACTAACTTCAAATCCTTTGATAGCATAATAGAAAGCCATGGATTTGAAGTATGAGGCTCTCCAACCTCATCTAGTATCTTTTTTACCCATTGACCATCATTTTTATAAAAATAAGTACCTTGCTTAGTTACTTCATCATAAAGCTCATCACTAATCCCCATATTGAAAATAGCCATCCACTCTTGTTCATAATCAAGGTTTTCATCTGTTATAGGAATAATTTTTGCATAACGAGTTGCAAAGGCCTCTTGGTTACGATCATATTTCCCCTGTTTTCCGTCCTGTTCAAAATCTTGTCCTGTAAAATAAACATGTCCTATATTTTGACGTGTCAACTTATAACTTCCAGTAGGTGCTGGCTTATAAATTTCACTATTTGCCATTACATATTCAGTAGAAAAAGGCAAACTTGTCAATAACATTGCACCCGTTAAAAGTGCTATACTACTCTTTTTTGCTATTTTTGCACTTTTTGATTTCATGTTCCTTTTCATTTCCCCTCCAACAAACTTATACCTATATATTAAAAAATTTAAAAATCAGCTTATTTTTTTTTTTTTTTGTGTTCAATATTTTATATTATTTAAATAATATAGGTAATTTATAAAAGTAAACAAATATCTTTAATTATACTGAAAATATAAACTATTTTCAATGTTTTTTTAATAATTTATGAGGTTTTTATAAATATTTAGTTATCAATTTTATCTCAAATTAATACTTCCATAAAATAAAAAAAACCTCTACAATCATCATTTCTATTAACAATGTTTGCAGAGGTATTCTAAAACAAATTTTTTATGTATTGTAGTAGCTAAAAATATATAAATAATATTATTAAATATAGGGTTAATGCTAAACTAATACATTATTTTATTTTCATCATTTAACTTATAGATCTGCCAATTTTTTCTTCTTCCTATCCATAGTACCATTAATGTAAATGCATTAAATACTAATATAAATAATATCAATACTAAAATATACATTCCTATTGAACCGTTTATTGATATTGCTTCTTTCATACCCCTTATTGAATATGTAGCAGGTAATATCTTACTAATAACCTTAAAAGCTGGATTTGATAAATCAAGTGGATATGTCCCCTCACTCGTTGCCAACTGTAAAACTAATACTATAACTGACAAAAATTTTCCAATACTTCCAAAATTTACCACAAAAAATGAAACAATTGATAAAAAGGCAAATGATGAAAAAAACGTTATTATAAATAAATCTGTTAAATATAATGGTTGAAGTTTTAAAAATAACTTTAGGCTTAACACTAATATAATACTTTGTAAAAATGCTTCAACTATTAGTACACTTAACTTATTTAACCACCATACCAAAATATTACTATTGCTATATCTTTTTCTATTAAATGGAAATACCATACAAATTCCCATAGCTCCAATAAATAATGATATTGTCATCATATATGGCGCAAGCGCATGTCCATTATTTACAACAACCGATGTTTCATGCCTATTTATCCTCAAAGGATCACCAAATACTTTTGCATTATCTTCATCAAAACTATAATCAACTGCCTGATCTACCGATTTTTTGATCTCATTATACATCTTATCTGTAGCATTTGATAGAGTCCTACTTCCTACCAGCAAATCATTAGAACCATTTAATAATTTGTTGCTATTGTAATTTAAAATACCTATTGATGAGGCCAATCTATTACTTCCATTTAATAAATTATAAGAATTACCATTAAGTTCACTTGCACCGTTACTAGCATCATTAACTCCACTAATATAACTTCCTACCCCACTAGATAACTCCGAAATCCCTGATGTTACTCCAGCTGTATAAGAATTCACACCAGATTCAAGCTTTTTAATTCCACTAATTAAACTATTATCATTGTTAAATCCAGAGGCTAACATAGCCATTGCATTGTTAAGTCTACTTTGTTGCTCACTATAAGCATCTATTCCATCTTTTAATCTTTGTATTCCATTTACTAATTTATAAGTTCCAGTTTCATTTTCCTCATTACCTAACAATGAATTTGATAAGTTCAAAAGTTTTTCGCTTCCTTCTTTAAGTTCATTGAACTTATTACTTAAAATCATTAAATCTGTTTTAGTTAATCTATCAATCAATTTTGCCATTACATCTTCTTGCTGATCCTCAGGAAACAACGAAACTACGTAATCTAAAAATTCCATCATTTGCTTTTGAGCATTTGATATAGACTCATTTGTCTGATTATGGGCATCATTTAATTTTTCTATTCCTGAATTAAGCAACTTCATATAACTTAAATATTCTTTACTACCAACATTTAAATCTTCTGCACCTTTTTTTATATCTTGTAATGCTTTATTCAACTTTTCAATATCTTCATTTTTAGGTAAACTACTACCAATTTTTTCTAAGTTAGATATTAGCTCATTAAAACCATTACTAATGGATTTTTGACCTTCTCCTACCTTATTTGAAAATTGTTCGAATCCTGATGTTATCTTCGAAGAATTTGAAGATAATTGATTAAGTCCATTCGAAAGCTTATTAACCCCATCAGTATATTCTTTTATTCCTGAATTTAAATTATTTACGCCTGTATTAAGTTGTCTACTACCATCAACAAAAGAATTAATACCTTTATTTAGTTCATTTTGTCCGGCATTTAATTTTTCTGCTCCCTCATTAATCTGCTTTGTACCTTCTGCTACATTTGTAAAGCCATCCCTAAGCTTATCTATATTATCAAAAAGGAGCTTAATATAGGTACCTTGTATAGTCCTAATAAGCTCCTTTTGAATATCTTTCATAGCAGAATCTGTTATTTTTGTAGATATAAAATTTAGACCTGGATTAATAGTATATTCCAGTTCCATTTTTAATGGAGCTTTGTTAAGAATTTTACTTGCATTTTTTGAAAAATTTTCATCAATTTTCAGTACCATATAGTACTTACCTTTGTTGAGTTCCTCAATAGCCTTATCTTCATCATTTATAAAATCAAATTTAAGACTCTTTTTTTCATTTAATTCTTTAACAAGATCATTTCCAACGTTAATTATCTTATCTTCAATCCTGGCTCCCTCATCCTTATTAACTACCGCAACAGGAAGATTTTCAATAGATTGATAAGGTCTCCATACTGATCCTAAAAACACATTACTATATATAGCTGGTATTAATGCAACCATTATAATAACTAGTATTAGAAATTTATGTTTGGAAATATATCTCCATTCTTCTTTCAAATTTATTCACCTTCTATCTGTTTTTTAATATGTCACGAATTTCAGAAAGAATCAATTTTGTTTCATCAACCTTTTCTACAACTTCTTCTTCAGCTTCTTTTTTAGATAGTCTTTCTTTTGCAGTGTTAAACACTTTTACAACAATAAATAAAGCAAATGCTATAATTAAGAAATTAAGAATTGTTTGTAAGAAACTACCATATTTTACTACAGCAGTACCAACAGTAACACTCCAATCTTGAATTCCTTTTCCACCCATTAAAATACCAATAAGTGGCATTATAATATCATCTACAAATGATTTAACTATAGCACTAAAAGCGCCACCAACTACAACTGCAACTGCCAAATCAAGAATATTACCTTTAAGCGCAAATTGCTTAAATTCATTTAATAACTTTTTCATTTCCCCTCCGTTAATTAGTGTAATGCTCACTTTGTACATATCCAGATATATTACTTGAATGATCAGATATTCTTTCAAGATTACTAATTATATCCATAAAATATACTCCTGTTTGAGCATCACAATTATTTTCTGACATCCTATTCAAATGTGATTTTTTATACATTTCTTCAAGGATATCAATTTTTTGCTCAGCCTTTATAGACTGAATAGCTGCATCATTATTGTCATTAATTCTCGCTTCAATGGCACTAAGATATGAACTTCTTGCTAAATCCATTATCATTACAAGTTCTTCTTGTGCTTCTTTTGAAAATTCCCTTTTATTATTAACCTTTTCTATAATTATTTCTGCAATATTCTCACAGTGATCAGCAACCCTCTCTATATCACTTACTGTATAAAGTAAATCATCAATATATAGCCTTTGGGTATTATTTAATGAAAGCTTACTAATTTCAACCAGATACTGCGTTATGATAACCGTCATACTATTAATTTCTTTTTCTTTACGGATTATCTTATTAGCTTTATCCATATCATCGCTTTCAATAATCGTTTTAACTCTAGCTAAATTCTTTTCAACAACCTTAGCTAAATGTTTTATTTCATCCCTAACTACGTTAAGCGCTGTTAGAGGTGTTTCTAACAATCTTATGTCTAAATGCTTTTTTGTTATTCCTACATCATCAACTTCTATTTCCTCATCAGTCTTGATAGGTATAATCCACTCAGAAATCTTTACAAGTATTTTAGCAAATGGGAATAAAACTAATGTATTTGTAATATTAAATATTGTATGGAATATTGAAATCTGCACACTATCTGTTGTCTTACTTCCTAGTGCCGGATTTATAAAATTAAAAACAACAAACATGATTGCGGCAAATACAATTGTACCGACAATATTAAATAATAAGTGTATTATAGCAGCTCTTTTCGCTACTCTATTTGCTCCACTACTTGAAAGAAGCGCAGTCACACATGTACCAATGTTTTGACCTAACGTTATATATGCAGCTGCTCCAAACCCAATAGCTCCAGTTGAGGTTAAAGTCTGTAATATACCTACTGAAGCAGATGAACTTTGAATAAGCGCTGTTACTCCTAATCCAACTAATACCGCTAGTATAGGGAAGTTCCCAAAAGTTCTGAATAGATCAATAAATTCTGGCATCTGTGAAAGTGGCTTCATAGCCGTCGACATAAAATTTAGACCGATAAATATAAGGGCTAATCCTATTAGTATCTCACCTAAATCTTTCTTATTTCTGTCCTTAATAAAAACTACGAAGAATGCACCTATACCAAGAACAATTGGAGCAAGAGCTTCCGGTTTTAGAAAAGAACCTATTTGATTTAATGATACAATCCATGCTGTTATAGTTGTACCTATATTGGCACCCATAATAACACCAACAGCTTGTGTTAAATTCATTAAACCTGAGTTAACAAAACCTACTACCATAACTGTTGTAGCAGAACTTGACTGAATAATAGCCGTAATTAATGCTCCAACTAAAACTCCCACAAACCTATTCTTAGTAAGTATATTTAGTAATGATTTAAGCTTCTCTCCTGAACGCTTTTGCAATCCATCACTCATCAAAGTCATACCATACAAAAACATTCCAAGCCCACCAATAAAACTAAATAAAAGGGTCATAGAATTAAATGACATATTTTCTCCTTATTATTATGCTCTAGATAAATATTCTCCAGTTCTAGTATCAATTTTAATACTATCTCCAATGTTAACAAAAAGTGGTACTAATACAGTAGCTCCAGTTTCAACAGTACATGGCTTTGTAGCACCTGTTGCTGTATCTCCCTTAATTCCTGGTTCAGTTTCAGTAACTTCTAATACAACATTTAGTGGTGGTTCAACTGAGAACACTTCACCCTTATGAGAACAAATCTTAACCATTTCATTTTCTTTTACAAATTTTAATGAATCACCTATCTGACCTTCAGTCAATGCTATTTGATCATAAGTCTCAACATCCATAAAATGATAAAAATCACCATCTGAATACAAGTACTGCATATCTTTTCTTTCAATTACTGCATTCTCAACCTTTTCAGTTGGTCTAAATGTTTTTTCAACAATTCCACCACTCTTTATATTTCTTAACTTGGTTCTTACAAATGCTGCACCTTTCCCTGGCTTCACATGTTGAAATTCAACTATTTGATATACTCCTCCATCATATTCAATAGTTAAACCATTTTTAAAATCTCCTGCTGTTACCATAATAACTTGCGAAGTCTCCTTTCATTCGATACGTTAAATTTTATCATAGAAAATTATCCTTGTCCATTATACGACTTATAGCTTTCTTTAACAAGATTTTATTAACAACATAGCATCATTATTTACTATAATTTAAACATTGAAACTAATCTCTATTTCTTTAGTCAACGAATTTAAAAGTTAAAATATTTTCTACATTTTTACTAATAGGCCATCATTAGTCAACCTTTTTATCAATAATATTCATTTAGTTTTTGTATGAATTAACCAAAAATTATATTAGAATTTGTATATTATCATATCAAAATTATCACATTAAAAAATTTTATCATATATAATTTTATGGATTTCTCATTCTTAATCATAGCGTATATAAATTTTACAACAAAAATATTTAGTGCTATCATATCTAAAAGATATAATTTTCTCAATTTAATTATATCTAATAATTAGGAGGTATATGTATGAGTACTTATTATTTTTTACCAACACGTAGTGTTTTTGGAGCAGGATGCGTTAATGAAACAGGTGAGTTAGCCAAATCTCTTGGTATGAAAAAACCACTTATTGTAACAGATAAGTTCTTAAATGAATGTGGTCTTGCAAATAGAGTTGTTGAAATCTTGAAAAATGCTGGTCTTGAGACTTCTGTTTTCGATGGTGCAGAACCAAACCCAAAAGACTACAATGTAGTTGATGGATTCAAACAATACCAAGATGAAGCATGTGATTCCATTATATCTATTGGTGGTGGTTCACCTCATGACTGTGCAAAGGGTATTGGTCTTTTAGCCTCAAATGGTGGAGAAATTGCTGACTATGAAGGTGTTGACAAATCTACAAAACCTCTTGTTCCACTTATGTCTATTAATACAACTGCAGGTACAGCATCTGAAATCACAAGATTTACAATTATTACTGATACAAAAAGACATATAAAGATGGCAATCATAGATTGGAGAATAACTCCTCTTATAGCTATAAATGACCCTGAACTAATGGTAGGTATGCCAAAAAGCCTTACAGCAGCAACCGGTATGGATGCATTAACTCATGCAATTGAAGCATATGTTTCAACTGCTGCTACTCCATTGACTGATTCTAGTGCTATACATGCAATTGAGTTAATTAGCAAATATCTACCTAAAGCTGTAGCAAATGGTGAAAATATGAAAGCTCGTGATAAAATGGCTTACGCTCAATATTTAGCAGGAGCTGCGTTTAATAATGCTTCTCTAGGCTATGTTCACGCAATGGCACATCAACTTGGTGGTATGTATGATTTACCTCATGGTGTATGTAATGCCATTTTGCTTCCACATGTATGTAGCTTCAATATGATGTCATGTAAAGAAAGATTTAGAAACATTGCTGAAGCGGAGTTAATACTGAGGGATATACTCTTGATGAGGCAGCAGAACTTGCAATAGAACAGATTAAACTTTTGAGTAAACAAGTTGGAATCCCTAAAAATCTTAAAGAGCTTGGTGTTAAAGAGGAAGATTTCGAAGAAATGGCAAAAAATGCTAAAAATGATGCCTGCCAATTAACTAACCCTAGAACTGCATCACTTGAAGAGGTTATAAATATTTTCAAATCTGCTTATTAATCAATCCATATTAAATATTAGAGGAACTACCTACTTTAGATAGTTCCTTTTTTTTATGTTCTTTTAGAACATTTTAAATGAATTTATTGACTAGTTATATTAATACTATTATAATCTAGATAATTACAATTTACGAAAGGACGTTATTATGAATAAACCACTACTTCAATTAGCTTTGGATAATAATACACTTGAAGATGCTCTAGTGTCTGTAAGAGAATTAGGTGATGTTGTTGATATTTTAGAGGTAGGTACAATACTTTGTCTTACTGAGGGCATGAAGCCTGTTAAAGCTATTAGAGCATTATATCCGAACAAAATCATTCTTGCTGATACAAAATGCGCAGATGCTGGAAAAACTGTTGCTAAAAATTGTGCAGATGCTGGTGCAAACTGGATGACAGTTATTTGCTGCGCTACAATTCCAACCATGCAAGCAGCATTAAAAGAAGTTGAAGAACTACAAGTTGAACTATATGGTGACTGGACTTTTGAGCAAGCTAAACAATGGAAGGAAATAGGTATAGATCAGGTTGTTTATCACCAATCGAGAGACGCTTTACTATCAGGACAAACTTGGGGAGAAAATGATTTTGAAAAAATACGCAAATTAATCGATATGGGATTTAAAGTTTCCGTAACTGGTGGCCTTGATTTAAATTCTATTGAACTATTCAAGGATTTAAAGGTACATGCATTTATAGCCGGAAGAGGCCTTAGAGATGCCGAAAATCCAAGATTAGAAGCTGAGAAGTTCCAAGATAAGATAAAAGAAGTATTTAATGTAGAATAGATATAAGTGTTATATTAAATATTTCATCACATTTATAATCAACTATAACAATTGATTTAACATATCAATAATACGCCGCTGTATAATATATGTATATAGCGGTTTTTTTATTATATATGAAAAAAATCTTCTATGGTTATCATTTTCATAGAAGATCTCTTTGTTTCCTAATATACTAACTTTTTCATAAAATACTAATACTATAATTACTCTAGGAAATTACAACTTGAATACCTTTTTTCTCAAATCTACTTATCGTTTTAGAGTCAATTCCATGGTCAGTAACAATTTTTGTAACACTATTCACTGAACTAGACCTAAAGCTATCAATTTCTCCAAATTTATAAGATTCTGCAACTATTATTCTTTCTTTTGTACTATTATGCAGCATATATCTATTAATCTCTACTTCATCGATAACTGATGTAGTTATTCCCTCGTCAATGTCTATCCCACTAACTCCTAATATAACTTTATCAGCCTTTATAGTTTTTAAATTTCCCATTGTAAATGTTCCAATTAATGTATGTTTAGGATAGCTTATTTTTCCACCTGTTAGCATAAGATTAATTTTAGGATCAATGTCTATATTTAATGCATTAGCATTATTTGTTATCACTGTAACATGCATATCTTTAATATATTTTAATACAAGCAAAGCTGTTGAAGATGAATTTATAAATATAATATCTCCTTCTACAATATATTCTGCACTCTTTTCTGCAATTTTTTCTTTAATCATATTTTTCTTAAAATTAACAGAATTTTTACCATCTTCTATAGGCCTTGCACCACCATGAAAACGTGATATCTTCCCGATATTATCAAGCTCATCTAAATCACGTCTAATTGTTAAATTAGATACATTAAATTTTTTTGCTAATTGATTTATATAAACTATTCCTTCATCGTCAATTATTTTTAATATATTATTTCTTCGTTCATTAACTATTGTTTTTTTAACTTTCATACCCTAATTATATCAATAAGTATCATATATTCAATAAAATAATTGAATCTTTTTATAAATTTAGTAAAGTTTCTTATTTATTGTTATATATGTTCATAAAGTACATAAAAATGTACTCAAAAGATTAATAAACAGCTTGTCTATATCATTATTATTAGTTATCATTTAAATAACAATATTCATCAAATAGATATTTAAAAGGAGGGCTTATGAGTAAAATTGATGAAATAACTAGAGAAGGCTGGATATTAGGCGCCTTCCCTGAATGGGGAACATGGCTAAATGAAGAAATCGATGAAGAAGTTGTCGAAAAAGGAACATTTGCCATGTGGTGGATAGGCTGTACCGGCATATGGTTCAAGACAGAAAACAATACAAATATTGCCATTGATCTTTGGTTTGGAAATGGTAAAAGAACAAAAAAAACAAAAGAAATGGCACCATTTCATCAAATGCGAAATATGACAGGAGGTAAAGCACTACAACCAAATTTAAGAGCTGCACCTATTGTTTTTGATCCATTTGCAGTTACTACTGTTGATGCAGTATTATCAACACACTACCATAATGATCATATAGATCCATTTTTTGCCGCTGCTGTTATGAAAAATTGTGCAGATGATGTTCCATTTATTGGACCAGAAGAATCAGTTAAAAAATGGTTAAGTTATGGTGTGCCTGAAGAGCGCTGTAAAGTTGTTAAACCAGGTGATGTAATCAAAATAAAAGATACTGAAATTGTTGTACTTGATAGTTTTGATAGAACTTGTCTAGTAACAAATGATCATGATGTTAGAGGTATTTGTCCTACTGATATGGACCAAAAGGCTGTTAACTACCTTATAAAAATGCCTGCAGGTAGTGTATATCATAGTGGAGACTCTCATTATTCAGTATACTATGCTAAACATGGAAAAGATCATAAGATTGATATTGCACTTGGTAGCTATGGTGAAAATCCAGTAGGTAACCAAGATAAAATGACAAGTATTGATATACTTCGTATGGGTGAAGCACTTGGATGTGAGGTCGTTATTCCTATTCACTACGATGTTTGGACAAACTTCAAGGCTGATCCTAAAGAAATAATGATGCTATATAACTACAAAAAGGAAGCACTAGACTATAAATTCCACCCATATATCTGGGATGTTGGAGGCAAATATATTTGGCCTATAGACAAAAACAAGCTAGAATTTCACTATAGACGTGGCTTTGAAGATTGCTTTACTGAAGAGCCTAATGTTCCATTTAGATCAATCTTATAGGTGAGATATGTTTAGAGAAATTATCGAAAAAAATCATTATAACTTTTTTGATGAAGCAAGCAGCTGGGAAGACGCAATAAGAAAAGCGTGTTCATCATTAATTGCTGATAATACTGTAGAGTCAAACTATCCTGAAGATATAATTGAATGTATTAAAAAATATGGACCTTATATAGTTATTGCACCACTTGTTGCAATACCACATTGTCAAGAAAATGCTAAAGGTGTAAATAATACTGCTGTTGGTTTTATGAAACTTAATAAACCTATAGCATTTGATGAAAATGACCGTGAATTAGATGCTCAACTTTTCTTTACACTTGCTAGTCAAAATCCAGAAAAGCATCTAGAAAATCTCACAGCTTTAACTGAAATTCTTTGTAATGAAGATTTATTGGAAGAGCTTAAAAAAATTAATAATATAGATGAGTTAAATAGCTTAGTTGATAAATATAACTTATAGCTATTAAAAGGAGGAATATGGATATCTTAAAAGCAATTGGTCAAGGGTTTGTTGATAATATACTTACTCAACCAGCATATTTTATAGGTTTAATCGTATTTGTTGGTTATTTACTATTAGGTAAAAAATGGTATGAGTCATTAGCTGGATTCATTAAGGCAACTGTTGGATATATGATTTTAGCTGTTGGTAGTGGTGGATTGGTATCAAGTTTTAGACCTATTCTAGTAGGACTAAAAGAGAAGTTTAACCTTTCTGCAACAGTAATTGATCCTTATTTTGGTCAAAATGCTGTTACTGAAGCTATGAATAAGGCTGGTAGAGCTTTTTCACAGGTAATTTTACTTCTACTTATTGCCTTTGTTTTCAATATTTTACTTGTTTTATTTAAAAAATATACAAAAATTCGTTCAGTATTTACTACAGGCCACGTTCAAGTTCAACAAGCTGCAACAGCATTTTGGTTAGTGCTATTTGCTTTCCCTGAATTAGGAAATACACAAATATTGATAATTATGGCTCTAGTACTTGGATTATATTGGGCTGTAGGTTCAAATCTAACAGTTGAAATAACACAAGATTTAACAGATGGTGCTGGTTTTTGTGTTGCACATCAACAGATTTTTGGACTTAAGTTCTTCTCATGGCTATCAGAAAAATTATTTGGTAGCAAAAAAGGCAAAAAAAGTGGTAAAAAGCTTGAAGATATAGAACTTCCTGGATTTTTATCAATATTTAATGAAAATATGGTATCTACAGCAATTTTAATGACAGTATTTTTTGGTGCTATATTATTAATTTTAGGAAAACCTTATCTTGTTGATCATAAATTCCTAAAACCTGAAGCAAACTTTTTCTTCTATATATTAACAAGTTCATTGAACTTTGCTGTATACTTAGCTATACTACAACTAGGAGTTAGAACATTCGTTGGAGAATTGACCGCATCATTTGATGGTATTTCTAGTAAAATATTACCTGGTGCTGTACCTGGAATCGACTGCGCTGCTACTTATGGATTTGGTTCACAAAACGCTATAACAATCGGTTTCTTATTTGGTGCATTGGGTCAATTCATAGCTATTATATTATTAATACTTTTAAAAAGTCCAACAATTATTATTGCAGGATTTGTTCCAGTATTCTTTGATAATGCAACAATTGCAGTTTTCTCAAATAATAAAGGTGGATTTAAGGCTGCTATGCTTATGCCTTTCCTAGCAGGTCTATGCCAAGTATTTGGTTCTGCTCTTATTGCTGGATGGGTTGGATTAGCTGCATACGGTGGTTATCTAGGTATGTGGGACTGGGCTGTTGTATGGCCAACATTTACTGTAATAATGAAGTATTTATCTTATGCAGGTTTAGTCATAGTTGTTCTTTTCCTAATAGCTATTCCTCAAATTCAATATCGTAAGAATAAGAAATATTATTTTATGATAGCTGAGGACTACGAAGCTTATAAAGAATCAATAAATAAGGAGAATTAAAATGAAAGTTATTGTATCTTGCGCAAATGGAGCAGGCACATCAATGATGATGATGATGAAAGTTAAGAAAGCTTTTGAAGATTTAGGAGTTAAAGTTGATATATCTCATTGTTCAATAAGTGAAGGTAAAGCACAAGCTAGAACTGCTGATGCTGTATTTTGTTCACTTAACTTTGTAAATATGTTTGATGATGCGGCTAAAAAAGGTACTGTAGTCATAGGTATGAAAAATATATTATCAGTTGATGAAGCAAAAGAAAAAATTCAATCTTCTGGTTTATTGGAGAAATAATATGCTTGAAGAACTTAAACAAAAAGTATATGAAGCTAATATGAAGCTTCCAGAGTACGATTTGATAAAGTTCACATGGGGTAATGTATCTCAAATTGATGAAACTAGAAAATATATTGTTATAAAACCATCTGGAGTCGATTATAATAAATTGACTCCAGATGATATGGTTGTTGTTGATTTAGAAGGAAATGTTGTCGAAGGTAAACTAAATCCTTCTAGCGATACAGATACTCATATTGAACTTTATAAAGCTTTTCCTAATATTTGGGGAATATGCCATACTCATTCAAAATGGGCGACTCTAATGGCTCAAGCCAAACAAGATATTCATGCATTAGGTACGACTCACGCTGACTATTTCTATGGAACAATTCCATGTACCTCTGATATGTCTAGTGAGGCTATAAACGGAAACTATGAGGCAAATACTGGTACTGTAATTATTGATGAATTTAAAAAAAGAGGTATAGACCCTATGGATATCCCAGCAGTATTGGTTGCAAGCCATGGTCCCTTTACTTTTGGGAAAGATGCATATAATTCTGTTTTTAATGCTGTTGTCCTTGAAGAAGTCGCTTTTATGAACTGGCATGATATTTCTATTAATTATAATAATCCTATATCACAATCTCTTTTGGATAAGCATTATTTAAGAAAACATGGAGCAAATGCATATTATGGACAAAAATAAATATTTACTAGGATTATATGAAAAAGCAATGCCTAATAATTTTACCATACTAGAAAAGCTATGCCTTTGTAAAAAGAGTGGATTTGATCATTTAGAAATAAGCATTGATGAGACTGATTATAAACTTCAAAGGTTGTACAATAATTTTTCTAATGAAGCATTAGATGCTATTAATAAGTCATCTACAAAGATCAGAACTATGTGTCTTTCTGGTCATAGAAAATACCCTTTAGGATCTTCAAATATTGAGATAAGAAATAAGAGTTTGGATATTATGTATCGTGCTATTCAGTTTGCTGATAAATTGGGAATTAGACTTATTCAATTAGCTGGTTATGATGTATATTATGAAGAATCTACTGAAGATACAAAGAAGTATTTTGAAGAAAATCTGATGAGATCCGTTCAATATGCAAGTAAATATGGAGTGAATCTTGGATTTGAAACCATGGAAACAGAATTTATGGATACAATTACTAAGGCTATGAAATATGTTAATCTTATCAATTCTCCATATTTAGGTATTTATCCTGATATCGGTAATTTAAAAAATGCTTGTGTAAAATATAATATAAGTCTTGAAAATGAAATTGATTCTGGAAAAGCTCACATATTTGCTTCTCATCTAAAGGAAACTGTACCAAATGTATATCGTGATATGGATTTTGGTAGTGGTCATACAGAATATGAAAAATGTATAGATTTGCTTTTTAAACAAAATGTTCAACTATTCACTGGTGAATTTTGGTACAAGAAAGAAGGGGATTTAGATAAGCTTAAATCATCTTCTAATTTCCTTAGAGAAAAATTAAATAGATAATGGTAATAGATAAGAGGGAAATATTAATCTTAATCCCTCTTATTTTTATTTTGATATATGTTTATATATTGGTAGAATTTATATATTAATAGAAATACAAACCTCAACTTTTTATCATGGGGTGTAAAATTCAAGTTAAATTCCCCCACTTTTTTGGTTGCGTCTATATTGTCACAAATTAGGGATTCTCATCTGCAACAAATTGGGTAATCTTATTATAACTTTTATACAAGTTCCAAAATGTTATGAAAATCATTTATTCGCATTTTTACCACTTTTTTTACAAACAAAAAAGGTGGTTAGATTTTACTCTAATCACCTTTTGGTTATGTGTATTGCAACTTACCACTACTTCATAATTATCCACTGGCCTAATTTTGTTGAGCCTTTATATCGAATAAGTCCAGACTTCTTCATTTTAGTTAAATGATAACGCACACCGTCAATAGTAAGATTTAGTTTCTCTGCCATTCCTTTCGCACTTATATGAGGATTTTCAGCAATTATTTTAATAATCTCTTCCTGTTTCATGGTAGTTTTAGTAGTAGTTTTCATGGTAGTTTTTTCATTATAACTACTGTCAAAGTCTTTCAAAAATTCTTTGTTTACACCCATAACTGCATTAGTATAGTTATCATCTTCATTGTCCGGATAAAACTTAAGCTCAGGAGATCCATTTTCTAATAGTGCATCTTTTGCACGCCTTATCCCTGATCCGTAAGACTCAATTAGATTAAGAGAAAAGAACATCTCTTTAAGTTCTTTATTAAGATATTGTCTTCTATCAAAACTTCTATCTCTATTAAGAGCTTCAATAGTTACAGGAGGAAGTGGTCTGTTATGGTTTACAAAAGAAATTCTATCCTTGTAAATATATATTCCTACATATTCTGGCGTATCATACTCTTTATGCAAAATAGCATTAGTAGCAAGTTCCTCAAATGCCGTAAGAGGATAGTTATAGATAATCTTATGTTCAATTTTATCAGCTTCCCTTATGGTATATGAAGTCATAATATTATCTTCAAAATATTTGCTGACTTGTTTTGCCTGTATCCAAACTGGCCCATCAAATCTTTTTGATTCCATTTTATCCGTTCCGTCAATTTCTCTTATGATTTCAACATGGGCATTTGGAATAAATTTATTTGGTGTTTCCGCAAACATCAACACAGCAAAATTTTTAGCTCTATAACCACCATACTCACTTTCACTGATAAGTCCCATACTCTTTGCCATATCCAACTTAGACATTTCTCTAACATCTTTCTTTGCTCCTGTCTGAAGCAAATATTCTTTCATATATTCATAGCTTAACTCATCTATGGTGGCTGTATCGTTCAAATTGGAACTAAAAGAAAAATTTGCAAATTTCTTCAAAAGTTCAAATTCTTCAGTTGGATTTGGCAGTCTTGAATCTCTACCGACTCTAATGTATCTTCCCGCCTTTAATCTAATATCTTTATCTTTTTCTGTTCTTTCACTTGTTTGAAACGGACCGTTACTACCACTCTCTACCGCAACGACAATATAATATTCATCATCAATTTTGTCCGTAATAATATGGTAATTTATTTTAGGATGGATATTGGAAAGAAGAGATTTTAATTCATTTTCAATCCCTTCAACTTTAGATTCCTTTATCCCTTCTATTGGTCTTTTAGGAATTGCCTTTTCTCCTGTTTCTTTATTATCAACTTCTTCAATCTCGACAAATAATAAGCCTATCTCATTGTTCATGTAGTTATTGGCAGAGGCACAAGCAGTTTTTAGAATTTTATCTTTAAAATTTGCCGACTTTTTATATTCGATAAAACAACTTTCTATTTTTTGATTTTCAAGAATGTTATGAGCCATTCTTTTTATATCTAAAAGCTGCATAATACCTCCTTTTCATAAACATATTTCAATGTATTATAGCACTTTTAAGATATTTTTTCTGCTCTGAGATTAGTCCCTGTCTTTGTTATTCGTGATATCATTTCTGCTGATATATCTCTTGTTGTCACTCATAATACTTTATTCTCTATGCCAGAGATATCTGTCTGATATTTTCTAAATATTTGTGGTTCAAACTCTCCTTGTCTATCTCTTGGTATATTTAGAACAATATCTCCCATAGAAGATGCAACTTCTTTTAGGCTAAAACCATTACGACTATTGTCTATTTCCTTGTTTTTGTAATCATACTTACAATAGCCGAGATGATTATATAGTTCAAATTCTAGTATTATTTATAGAACATCTCCTAGTAAATATTTTAACATCTCATGAACGTCGCTAACATCTCTAGGTTGATAGTGTTGTAATAACCCTTTTATTAGCGCTTCATGTTCTAAATCCATTTTTCTTCTTGCCATAAAAATCCTCCTGAATTAATATTTATTTTAATATCAATCCAAGAGGATATATAGATCTTTATTATTTACACAAATTTAATTATAGTCTCTTTTATTGTTTTTTTATTTATATCAAAAGTATCAATATGTCTTTAATATTTTAAAAATAGGTACCAGTAATAATTAAAATATTATGCTGGTATATTTTAATTATTAAACTACCAATACTAAATATGTAGCGAACCTTTATATATATACTTTGTATACTATAATTAAAAACTGTATAAAAATAATTTATATAAATCAAAGATTTAAAACTATGTTTTTATCATCAATCAAGGGGTTTACAGAAAATAATTTATACTACGACTCTTATTTTAAAAATTATTTTAGCCATATTATTATTAAAAAAGATAGGAATCATATACATAAAGAATAATCTATTTTATATTGTTTCCTATCTTTTTATATTTTAGTCATTTATATAAAATCTCTTTATTTAATTATTTAATCTAAATTATCTCCATTAGATTCGATTACTTTCTTATACCAATTAAATGATTTCTTTTTATAACGTTTAAATGTTCCATTTCCTTGGTCGTCACAATCTACATAAATAAATCCATATCGTTTACTCATTTCTCCTGTAGATGCGCTTACTAAATCAATACATCCCCATGGAGTATATCCCCATAACTCTACACCATCCTCTTTTATAGCAGCCTTCATTGCCTCAATATGCGCTTTTAGATATGCTATTCTATAATCATCTTCTACCGTATAATCTCCTTGATCATTTTTTACTAATTCATCTTTAGCTCCTAAACCATTTTCAACAATAAATAATGGTTTTTGATAACGATCATATAAGGAGTTCATTGTAATTCTTAATCCTAAAGGATCAATCTGCCACCCCCATTCGCTTTCTTTTAAATATGGATTTTTAGTTCCTTTAAATGCATTTCCTGTACTCTCACTTATATCATCTCTTGTTGTTATGCATCTTGAAGAATAGTAAGAGAAACTAATAAAATCGACTGTATTTTCTAATAAAATCTTTTCATCATCATCTTGGCATGGATATTCAATTCCCATTTTTTCAAAACGTTTTTTTGCATAATTTGGATAATAACCTCGTGCTTGTACATCAATAAACATCATATTTTCACGATCTTTCATTTTTGCTTCCCATACATCTTCTGGTTTACAACAATATGGATAGTAATCTCCTGCAGCCATCATACAACCGATTTTGTTATTTGGATCTATTTCATGAGCAATTTTTGTGGCCCAAGCACTAGCTACAAGTTCATGGTGAGCACTAATATATTTTGATTTTTCTTTATCTTCCCCTTCTTCAAAAACCAATCCTGCTCCCATAAAAGGTAAATGTAAAATCATATTAATTTCATTAAAGGTTAACCAATATTTAACTAGCCCTTTATAACGTGTGAATAAAGTTATTACTAATCTTTTATAGAAATCAATTAATTTACGATTTTTCCATCCACCATATGTTTTTATTAAATGTATTGGACAATCAAAATGAGTAATTGTAACTAATGGTTCAATGCCATATTTTTTACATTCTTTAAAGATATCTTCATAAAACTTTAGTCCTTCTTCATTTGGGATTTCATCATCTCCATTTGGGTAAATTCGACTCCATGCAATACTTAATCGAAAAGTTTTAAATCCCATCTCCTTAAACATTGCAATATCTTCTTTATAATGATGATAAAAATCAATTCCTTTTAATGCAGGATAGTAATGTTTATTATCTAATTCTAACATTTTAAGTTCTCCTGCCATTACTAAAAAACGATCTTTTCCATGAGGAATAACATCTACGTTTGCTAATCCTCTATGCCTTTCACTAAATCCACCTTCACATTGGTTTGCTGCTGTTGCACCTCCCCATAAAAAATCTTTTTGAAATTCCATTGTCTTTCACCTAACTTTCTTTTTTCACTACAATTAATGCATCTTCATAGAATGGATGCATAGATATAATTGTATTTCCTTCTTTTACTTCAAAATCAGAATAAGCAATAAATCGATTCGTTAAATCAATCGTTTTTACCTTCCATCCTGAGAAATCTTTAGCTAAGCGCACTTTTGTATTATAAGGCACATAAATCAAATATAAATCTTCTTTTGCTTTGGCTATTCTAATATTATCTGTTTTATTAATTAAGACTTCTTGGCAAGGAGTCAGTCCATAGACATCAAAAGATTCAAATAATGTTTTTAGATATGCATAATCCCATGCACCTGGAAAAGACATAGCTTCTTCCCATGATTTAGGCATATCAAAACCTTCTCCTAACAAACTAGGAAAACCTTTTTTAACCTTGTGCCAACTATAAATACCGGCAGCCCCATAGGTAATTCCAGCACACGCACCAGATAATACACTGACATACGCTGCTCGGCGAACATCATAGCGCATCCATCTTCCATACATATTTCCTGAATATCCCATTTCTTCATAGCATGGTTCCGAATTAATTATTGGTTTACCATGATATTTGTTTTGAATTTCTTCACTTAAAGAATATGGCATACTTAAGTCTTTAGCATTATGTCCACTCTGATAAAAAATCAAATCCAAATAAGAATATAGCTTTTCTGGTATATATGTATATCTTCCTTTAATATGTGTAGTATATAGACTAGAAGGTGCTAAACCTTTAAGTACTGAGGCAACATGTTCATAATATTTGATAGTTTCATCAGTTGAAAAGTCTGTGTCACCACTAATAATATATAGTGGTTCTAAATCCGTAAATGTTTCATGTATCTTCTCTACATATTTTGATAAACAATCAAATGGAAGAATTCCATCTGGAATCATCTTTGATGCCCATGTTCCTGGAACATAATTACACCATAGTACAACTAATGCTAAAGTAAAGCCTTCTTCTTTTGCTTTTATACACATTTGTCTAGCATGATCGAAATATTCATCATTTAATTGATAAGGATCATTATTAATAAATGGAGAATAATTCAAATCAGTTACTGATGCATCCCATTGTGGCAATATATTAATTTGTATAGTATTAAATCCTTGTACTTTTCTTTTAAACAAATAATAATCCCATTCATCATCTGTAATGTTAGTAAAAGCTGACCAGCAAGTATCTGCTAGATAAAAGAAAGGTTTTCCATCTTTTAATAAATACTGCTTATTATCTGAAACCTGTAACATTTATTCCCTCCTCGCATATTCACTTTAATAATACATGTATTGCATTATGCCATCGATCTATGTGTTTTTTCCATTTATCTCTTTCCATTTTACAACGATAAACTTCATATTCTCTTTGAGCAAATATTTCTTTTTTTTTATATACACCTGCTGTAATCCCTGCTAAATAAGCAACACCAATTGCAGATAATTCTTCTTGTTCCGATACTAATACTGTTGTTCTTGCCATATCACTTAAAAATTGCATTAAATATGTATTTTTACTAGGTCCTCCATCAGTTTTTACCTCTGATAAAGCAATACCGCTATCTCCAGTCATTGCATCTAACACATCGGTAATCTGATATGCGATGCTCTCTACTGCTGCTTTAATTAATTCATTTTTCTTAGTTATACGACTTATTCCATAAAACATCGCGCGAATATCTTCATTCCAATAAGGAGCTGAAAGTCCTGAAAAAGCTGGCACTAATACAGTTTCATCTTCAACATTACTATCATTAATTGCGATTATAGTATCGCCAGGATGTTTAATCAATCCTAAATCATTTTGAATCCATGAAATAACTGCTCCCGCATAATTTATATTCCCTTCGAAAACATATTCTGTAACTCCATCTATTTTCCATGCTAATGAAGTAGTTAATCCATTATTGCTTTTTCTATATTCTTTTCCAATATTCATCATGATGGATGAACCAGTGCCTAAAGTTGCTTTTACTTGTCCTTCTTTATGGCAGCCTTGTCCATATAACGCTGCATGTGAATCTCCTAAAACTCCATAAATTGGAATTTTGTGATCTAAATATCCTTCAAAATCAGTATATCCAAAACAAGAATTACTGTCACACACTTCTGGTAAAGACGTTAAATCAACTCTAAACAAATCACATAAACGTTTTGACCAAGTTCCTGTATGGATATCAAAAAGTTGTGTTCTTGAAGCATTAGATGCATCTGTTTTATAAGAAGTTTTATTAGTTAAGCAATAAATCAACCAAGTGTCTATGGTTCCAAAATAATATTTTCCTTTTGGCTTTACATTTTCAATTAACCATCTCATTTTACTTGCTGGAAAATAAGGAGATAAAACTAATCCAGTAATATTATATATTTCTTCTTTGTAAACTTCATATTGTTTTACAATTTCACTGGCTCTTGAACATTGCCAAACGACAGCATCTGCTAATGGCTCACCATTAGCAGCCCACATTACTGTTGTTTCTCTTTGATTACTGATACCCAACGCTTTAATTTTATTACCATCAATATTACTAGTATCAATTAAATCTTTTACTGCTTCTATTGTATTTCTATAGATTTCCATAGGATCATGTGAAACATATCCTAATTCATTAATGATTTGCTTATGTTTCTTATCTATTCTCTTTACAATATTTCCTTTTTGATCAAACAAAAGTGCTTTCGTGCTTTGCGTACTTTGGTCAATACTTAAAATATAATTCATAATGCTTCTTCCACTGCTTTTACAATACCTTTATTATCTAGACCGTAATACGCAAACATTTCTTTATTAGTTCCAGAAATCAAATGTTCATCAGGTAAGCTTAACTCAACTAAACGTTTAGGGCAATGTTTTGATAATGCCTGTGCAGTCATGCTTCCTAAGCCACCTTGTGGCGCGTGTTCTTCAATAGTAACTACAAGTTTTACATCTTTCGCTTGTTTCAATAATATTTCTACATCATATGGTTTTAAACAATACATATCGATTAATCCAGTTGAAATTCCCTTTTGATTTAATTCTTCCATCGCTTTTTTTGCATATGGCGTCATCTCTCCACATGAAACTAATAAAACATCTTTTCCTTCCCCTAATACATTTGCTTTATCTAACTTAAATTCTATATTTTTATCGTATACATCTTCAGTAGCTGATCGACTAACACGAATGTAGGCAGGATCATTATCCTCTAATAAAGCTTCTACAAGTTTTTTTGTTTGAAAACGATCACTAGGAACATATACACGCATTCCTGTTAATGCAGACATAGCGGCAAAATCTTGGCAAGAATGATGCGTCATTCCTAACGCCCCATAACTGACACCACCACTGACTCCAATTAAAGTAACATTTGTATTAGAGTATGCTACATCAACTTTGACTTGTTCATAGCTACGAGTTGTAAGAAAGCTTGCAGGTGAAGCTGCAAATACTTTTTTTCCACATGCAGCTAATCCTGCTGAAATTCCAACTAAATCTTGTTCTGCAATTCCAACCTCTACAAACTGTTCAGGGTATGCTTGGGCAAAAGGAGTTAGCGAAGCAGAGCCACGAGAATCTGAACAAGCTACTATAATATCTTTATCTTCTTTTGCCTTTTCTAATAAAACATCGCAGATTACTTGTCTATTTGTAATTGTATTCATAATAAAACCTCCTCAAGTTCTTTAACTGCTTGTTCATATTGTTCTTGACTCATAACTCCATGATGCCAAGATTTTTGACTTTCCATAAAGGATACTCCTTTTCCTTTTACCGTATGTGCAATTACTACAGATGGTTTTCCTTTACATTGTCCCGCTTCTTTGTATGCTTTTGAAAGTTGTTTACAACTATTACCATCTTCTACTTCAATTACATTCCATCCAAAAGAAGCAAACTTCTCTGCCATAGATGCACTTGACATAACTTCATCAGTTGTACCGCTAATCTGTAAATTATTTAAATCTACTGTTACACATAAATTATCTAATTTATATTGGTGAGCTGCCATCATTGCTTCATAATTGGATCCTTCTGCCATTTCTCCATCGCCTAATACTACATAAGTTCGATATGTTTTTTTATCAATTTTAGCAGCTAATGCCATACCTACTCCTATAGATAAACCATGTCCTAAAGAACCTGAATTTATTTCAATTCCATTCACTTCTGTGTTTGGATGCCCAATAAATTTTGATTTATATTGTGAAAAGGTATCAATTGCTTCCTGTTTATCAAAAAATCCTTTATCTCCTAAAACTACAAATAATGCATCTGCACAATGACCCTTACTTAATAGAAAGCGATCTCGATTGTCATCCTTAAAATTTTCTGGACTAACGTTCATAATGTCATAGTATAATACTGTTAAAATATCTACAACACTCAAGTCACCCCCTACATGTCCCGCTTTTGATTTATGCATCATTTCAATAATATCTCTTCTTAGTTCATAGCTTTTTCTTGTTAATTTATCCATTTTATTCACCTCGAATATACGCTTTCACTTCTTCTTCATTATCATCATATAAATCTGGTTTTATTCCTATATATTTACATGCTTCATATAAAACTGGAACGATATCTTTATGAATACCAACACAATGATGAATATAAGGGCCTTCAACAATTTTTGCTTCTAATCGTTTCCAATTTTTAACTTCTACCCATACATAAGTTCCTTTTGTATAAGGTCCATCCACACCCTTTGCATTTCCTAATAATAATGAGTATTCTCCATTATCTCCATCAAAACGACAAAGTGTCATATCTCCTTTTTTTGCCAATGCTTCTACAGCACCTGGATGATTGAAAGCAAGTGGATAACCAATGGTAGGTTTACATGATGCGCAAGAAATTGGCCAAGGTCCACAATGTTGTAGTAATTCAGCATTATCATTATCTGGATGGCGTACTGTCCAGTCTGCAAAGAAAGTTCTTGCTTCATCCACACCTGCAGCCTCTGCCATTATTGCTGTAATGGCACCATGAATATCTGTTTCACAAACAACTGGTAATCCTTCTTCATTTAATAAACTATTTGCTGCACATGGCATAATTCCTATTTCATCTTGAAGTGCATTCCAACATTGTATTGCGACAGCATTACATCCATATTTTGTAGCTAAATTACGCATAGCTACTTTTAAAGCTGCTACGTTTTCTAATTCATCATCACGAATGGCAATATTAAAATTAGCTTTGCAATAAGACATCGTTTTTTCAACTTCAATCTTATCTTCTTTTACTTTTTTTATCTCTGTAGTTAATTCTGGGATTGGAATTGGAGAAAGTTGAATATTAAACTTCTCTAATAATTCTCCCTCATTACACATCGTTGACCAGAAATCGAAAGGTCTTGGTCCAATCTGAAGAATTCGTGTTTGACGAAAAGATTTTACAACATTACATACAGCAATAAAATTTTTTACTCCTCTTTCAAATTCAGGATCTTCTAAATTACAGTTACACAAATATGTAAATGGAACTTGAAAACGACGTAATACTTTTCCTGTCGCAAATAATCCACATTGACTATCTCTTAAACGAATTCCTTTTTCATCTGGCCTTTCATCTCTTGGTCCCCATAATAGAACTGGTACATTTAGTTCTTTCGCTAATCTAGCTACCTCATACTCTGTACCAAAATTCTCATGTGGAAAAAATAATCCATCAATTTTTTCTGCTTTAAACTTTTCTTGTATTGCGACACGATCGTTGTCATCATGTAATAAACCATCACGCGCAATATCATCAATATCTACAAAGTTGATTTTCATTTCTCTTAATTTTTTTCTTGTTAGATTTGCATATTCTTCAGCTGCTGGTGCTGAAAAGATACTTCTCCTTGTTGGAGCTAACCCAATTTTTATATTTGCCATAAGTCCTCCTATTTTTCCTTTAGAACTAAACACCAATCTTTTTGATCTGGTTTATTTGGTATTTCCCATGTGTTATTTTCTATTTTAATTTCTTTTTTACATTCATCATAAATACCAGTTCTAGGATTAAACCATTGCATTTCATAAACAGTATTATTTAATCCATAAATATCTCCGCTTTTTCGAGTTGATTCCGGGTAGTAAAATACCCAATGCTTTTTATCTTTTGTTACACTTATTAAAGGCATTTTCTTTCCAAATGGATCACCTATACTCTCATTATTTGTTTGATATGGGTATAATTCCCAAAATTTTTGATCTTCATAAAAGTTTCTCATATATCCCATTTGATATCCTCCTAGACCATTAATTGCCTCATACCATGGTATATCATATTGATTGAAGATTCTCATTTTATTCTTTTCACCTTTTTCCCAAACATTATCCCAAATACCTTGAGCTCCATAAGTATAGCCACATCCACCTGCTTGTATGGTTAAATAAGCAACTCTTCTTAACATATCATCAGTACACAATCGTGTTCCATTTTCTTCTAGTGTTGAACAGAATTCATAAAAAACTTCCCCTTCAACAAATGGTTTATTATTATGTTCTTTTAAAAATGCTTTATAGTCATCTATACTCACAACAAAATCCCCATGTCCAGCTTGATTTAATGTAAAATCAAACCAATCTTCATCTTGATAGTAGGAAGCAAATGGTCTTTCGTTCGTGTAGTGAGCAGTTCTAGGATGTTGGTAACTATCCAATTTCTGAACAGTTAAAGCAACTTCTCTCCATGAATCTATATAGAATTGTTGTTTTGATTTTTCATATCCCCCAGTTTCACCCGCTATTGTCCATACCATTGGTAATGCTCCATAGCGAGCAATGATATATCGAGCAAGATTTTGATACTTTTCTATTTGATTCTCTATTGACATGAACCATGCAAAACCTAACGCATTCACTAAACCTTTATCTGCTATATAATGCATACGGCGATCTAGTTCATTTTGATAAAATTGAACATTAGGTACATTGGGTTCCTTCCAATAAAGACTATCTCCCTCCATTAAAGAATCACTTCTTAAATTTGTTTGATATATTGTGTATCCTTGTTTTACACGTCGATCAACCATTCCCTTAAACATACTCTTCATTGCAGGATGATTTGATATATCCCATTTTTCTCTATAAGCAAATTCCCAATGCGTATCTCCTAACCAAAAAAATGGAGTTCCATCCGCATAGGTAAAATAACGATGATCATCACTAATTTTAAGAAAACCATGTTGGTAAATATCGCACTTACCTGTATAAGGAATACATTTAATCTCCCCTTTTTTTTGATTTATATCAGATTCTCCCTCACAATGAATACGGTACTTCCAAATCCCTATTTCTGTTGGAGCAAAAGAAATTCGAAAAATATTATCTCCATCCCAATATGATTCACGAATAATTACTTGATTATGTGGACCTGTAAATTCCACAGTTATAACACAATCCAAAAAAGGATTTTTATATACTTTATTAGTTTTTAACGTAAGAATAATTGGTTTCCAACATTCTACTTTTTCCATTACTTTAACCCTCTTTCTTTCGCAAGATTTACTGCTATTTCAACAAGTTGTTCTGCATCTTCTTTACATATGAATCCTTTTGAAATCTGTTCTTTTGTATCTTCTTCACAAAGTCTTCTATAATTATCCAAACAACCATATAGTTCTTTTAATAGTGATGCACTAAATTCTTCTTGATATCCAAACAAAGGATCTTTATCAGATAATACATCCACAAAACTTTGTCCTGGCTCTATCGTGCTATAACTATGGTATCTTCCAGTAGGATAATTTAGTAAACAGGTACGTAAACCTCCCAAAGTATTTCCAAAAGCATCTTTTCGATTTTTCCCATTATGGTCTACTGGAATTCGTTCGCAATGATTTGGTCCTACTCCATCTCTAACCCATCGAAATAAGTTTTTAAATCCTGCCGCAAATAATATCTGAGAAGGATAATCATTTCCGCATGCATGCTTTCCAATGTATTTAGGTAATTTATTAATTCTACTTAAATCCGTATCCTCTTTATAGTAATTAACATAACTGAACATTGTATCATGACTAGCACCTGTTACTTCATATTCTCTATACATGAAATATGGGTAATCGCTATCTTGTCGTTTCGTGCGGAAAGCATCCCAATTACTATTCTCGCTCTCTGTCTGAATTGAAATATATGGCTGTTCCATATGTTCAATACGCTTTAATCGAAAATCATAATCCATACATGATTCATATTGATTTACAGGAATGATTAAATCACGTACACCTCCTGCAGCTAAATAACCATCAAATACTTGCGCATCTTTTTTTATTTCTTTTCTATAAGCAAAACTATTCACATAACGGAATAAATAACATGCAGATTGTGACCATCCAGTTAAATAGATAAAATCATGTTTATAAGCAGCAATCGGATTTAATGAATCATCTCCTCTTAAAAGCCATGATAAATCAGTTAACATATCCCAAAATAAACCTGGCTCATAAGATATATCAATATCTGGAATCAATCCTTTTTTTATCACATCTTCATTCGTGAATGAAAAAGGTATGTCTTTCTTAGGATTAGGCCAAGCTAAATCTTTGTAGCGTTCATAATTAAACTCTAATAATTTTGGAATAGTATTAGGTTTACTAGTAATTCCAACATAAATATCACAATCGCGCATAAATTTCTGATGTCCCAATATCCACATACGATCAATTTCCATAAATGATGTTGGATTTATTATTTCTACAACAACATTTCCACTTGCTTTATTAGGATCTATTGGAGAACGAACAATAATACGATTTACATAATCAACATCTTTAGATTCTATTTCTACTTGCCCAGTTTTTCCAACACTTTTATATGTATTGGCTGTTCCATTTATAAAATATTCTTGTTCTTGATAACCCAACCCTTCCAAATCAATATATCTAGATGCACTTGCAAAAGGATAATTTTTTGGAGTATTTGGTATGAATTTAATTTCTTTTATCATCACTAGTCTCCTTAATTTCACTTAGTATCTTCTTTTTTTTCTAAATTTTCGTTATAATTAGATTAATTATTATGAGGTGTCACTATGAAAGTAACTGCTAAACAAATTGCTGAGAAACTAGGTATTTCTGCTGCAGCTGTATCTATGGCTTTAAACAACAGACCAGGTGTAAGCATTGAAATGCGTCATAAAATACTCGAAGTTGCAAAAGAAATGGGATATGACTTTTCTAGAATTAATTCAAAAAAACACAAATCTAATACAATTGCTTTTATTTTTTTTCATAAAAACTTTGTATTTGATACAGCTTTCTTTACAGAGCTAGCTACTAGTGTAGAAACTACAATTAAAGAACATGGTTATCAGATTTATGTCCACTATATTCATGATTTAGATAATATCGAAGAGAAAGTACAATCTCTTCAAACTTATGATTATGAAGGCATAATTCTTTTAGGTACAACAATGTCTAGAAATGAATTTTCTCCATTTGAACAGTTAAATATTCCTATAGTTTTGTTAGACACGTATTTCCCTAATTTAAATGTTGATTGTGTCACAATCAATAACGTGGATAGCGCTGAAACTGCAACAGATTATCTAATTAAAAAACATCATAAACAACCAGGTTATTTACATTCTACTTATGAAATCATTAATTTTAATGAACGATCATTAGGATTCTTTAATGCAGTAAGAAAGAATTCTTTGCCTACTTCTAAATCTATTATTCATCAACTTTCTCCATCATTAGATGGAGCTTATGCCGATATGATAGAAATTTTAAATCGTAACGAACCTCTTGCCTCTTGTTATTTTGCAGATAATGATGAAATTGCGATAGGGGCAATGCGAGCATTTAAAGAGAAAGGATATCGAATTCCAGAAGATATTTCCATTATTGGATTTGATAATATTCCTTATTCTACTTATGTAGATCCTCCATTGACTACAATTGATGTTCCAAAAGCTTACATGGGAACTGTAGCAGCAAAACGCTTAATTACAGCCATTGAGGAAAAAGATGTTGCTCATATCAAAATTGAAATGAATACAAACTTAATTATTCGACACTCTGTATAAAATGATGAAAGGTTCAAGGGACTACCTTGAACCTTATTTTTCTAGGCTTTTTTTAAAACTTTTTTCCCTTTGAAATTTTTTAATCCGTCACTTGTTGAACCATATCCCATTGCTAAACCAACTACCAATGCTGTAACAAATGCAACTGCACAAGCGATGCATGCATTGATAAAGTTAGATCCTGGACCTCCTGCATACTGTAATACTGTTAAGAAGTTAGAAGTACCTAATGTATAAACAGCAACTCCAAGGGAACCACCAACTAGACCACCAATGAATCCACCAATGATTTGAGTAATCATAGCTTTTTTGTTGCGTAATAATATACCAAATAATGTAGGCTCAGAAATACCACCAACAATTAATGTAACAACGTTGGCTCCAGCCATCTGTTTTTCTTCACCTTTAGTACGAATGAAGTAAGCAACAACCATACCCATTAATGCATAGTTTGCAATGTTAGATCCAGCTAAAACGATAGGATCAAGTCCAAGAGTTGTAATATTAATCATTGCAATCTGAATAATAGCGATATGCATACCTGTCGCAACTAAGAAAGGCCAGAATGCAGCAATTAAAGCGATTGCTAATGGTCCAGCTACGTTATATAATGTTTTAAAGAATACAGATAATAACATACCAATCCAGTTACCAAGAGGTGCTAAAGCACAGAACATTAATGGAACCATTACAACAATTGTACAGAATGGTACACCAATTACTTTAATTGAAGCAGGCATGATTTTTGTAAAGAACTGATAAACATATTTCATTGCCCAAGCTACAAATAAGATAGGTAATAAAGATTGTGAATAGTTATTTAATTGCATTGGAATGAGTCCATAAATATTAAATGGTTCTCCAGCAGTTACAATATTCAAAATATTTGGATCAATCAACAATACACCCATTAATAATGTTAATGGAATACTAGTATTTAATTTTTTAGCTGCAGACCATGCAACGAACACAGGCATAAAATAGAAACCAGCATTACCTACTATATAAAGAATTTGCATAAACTGCTCTTCATTTGCCATTATATTTAATAAGTCAGGACCAAGAACTGCATAGAACATCTTGAAGAATCCTGTACCCATCATAATAGGAATGATAGGTGCAATAGAACCAGAAATATAATCTAATATTTTCGCAGGAATTTGATTAATATTAAATGGTTCTTTATCCAAATTTTCATCAATTCCTTCTACAGCTCCAACACCAGCAATTGCGCAAAATTCAGGATAAATATCAGATACATGTTGTCCAATAATAATTTGGAATTGATCACCAGAAAATTGTGCCCCAATTGCACCTTTAATTCGCTTAATTGCATCTACATTTACTTTAGATCTGTCTTTTACATTTAATCTTAGTCTTGTCATACAGTGAACTGCACCAGATACATTGTCCTTTCCACCAACATTTTCTAAAATCTGGATACAGAATTCAGTATATTTTGCCATACTATTTCCTACCTTTCTCTCATATAGCTTCTATATATACCAACAAGATAATTTGCGCGCTTTTTTATCTTGTTTTAGCTAAAATAAAAACCTGATGCATATTAGTAAAACAAATTTAGTATGTTTTACCAATATGCATCAGGTAAAGCCCTTTTTATGGTTACAATCCATCTCTTGCACAAAGGCGATTTATATGTATCATTATATATAACAGCTCTTCTTTACTTGGTTCTATATATAATTCTACCATAATATATTCTTTTATTTTTACAATAGCTCCTTGTATTTCAGGATAATTATTGTAGACTTGTTCATACATCTTTACATTATCTGAAATCGATTCATTTAGTTTATGTAAACGTTTCAATAAAAACTTAAGATGTGTAACAAATCTTGAGTAATTAAAATCATTTCGATCAATAATGATATTCATTTCGCTTTCAATGATATCTGTAATATCTTCAACAAAATGTTCCATATCATCTTTCTCTTGTGATTGTTTAATCATTTGCACTGCATTAATAAAATGTAATGCTAAATTCCCTTCCTCACTTTGAGGAAGTCGAATTGAAAGCTTTTTATTAATATGCTTTACTGCCCATCTTCCTAAAAGCATTTCTTTCTCATATAAATGACGGATTTCATTCGTCATAGGGTTACTTATCACAAGCCCCTTTTTGGCGTTTTCAACCACGTAGTTTATATGATCGCAAAGTGAAAACCAAAATATTTTATTTAAATCTATGCCTAGATATGCAGTGCCTTTATCTACAATTTCTGTTGTGACTTCCATAATATCTTCTGGAATTTCATCCAATAAAGCAATGTAATGTGAGTCTAAATTGTAATAAGTTCGATCTATCTGTTCTAACTCTATTTCGTATGGAGCTTTCTGAAATCCAATCCCTTTCCCAAAAGCAATTACTTCATGATTATTATCATCTAAGCAAACTGCTACATTGTTATTGATATTTCGAATAACTTTCATTTTCTTTCCAACCCCAGTACTATCAACTTTCTATTTTTGATTTTACACCTTTATAATAATCAATTTCGTAAGCATTGTCAATATAATATTTAAGTGAAATTCACTTAATTTTTATATTAATTTAATATAAATTAATTACATTAAGTTAATTTCGCTTAATTAAATTTAAAAGAAAGAAATTTAAGTTTCCCATTACTTCTACATATAAAATATAATGCATGAGTTCCTTTCAATTCATCTACTTTAGCACAGAAACGAGTCCATGAGTTACAAGCACTTATTTCTATTGTAGCTATATCTTTTTCATCCAAATCTGTTTTTACAGATATAATACAATCTTCTGTTGCCTTAACTTCTACTGAAATAGTTTCTAATTTTTCAAATTTAAAATATTTATATCCAATAATAGTTCCATTTTGAATATTTGTAATATAAGCTTTTTTTTCTTCATCCTGTGTAATTGCTGGATGTTTTTCTCTATCAATAGAAACATCTTCCTTACACGCACCATCCTTAGATTGAAGTACACAAGCAATATAACTAGGATAACATCCTTTTCCGATCAATGGTTTATTATTTAACCCACATGAAGTCATTTCAGCTTGCTCGAAAGTACCATCTTCATTCATATAAAGTTTTTCTGCAACCCCTTGTCTTTGAAATTGTGTATAGTTTGTATGTCTATGCCCAAATACATAATATTCTCCATGTATTTCTATAACAGATCCATGGTTATTTGCATAATAATATAAAGGTTTTTCACTTATCCCTAAATTACCATTTGAATGTAAAACGCCCTTATATTCAAATTCTTTATCTGGATAGTTTGACATGGCATAACAAAGTTCATGACCTGCCACACTAGAATATATAGCATAATATTTTCCTTTAAATTTTCTCATAGAAGAAGCTTCAAAAAATTCATGTCCTTTAAATCCAGTACCTGTAGAATTACTAACTCCTGGTAATAGCATTTTCGGTTTATATTTAATTGTTAACATATCATCTTCCAGTTGCATAACTAAATTTCCATTAGTAGATATATTAAATTCTATATTAGGATCATTGATTTTCTTTTTTATTCTTTCAATTACTTCTATAGTAGATGAAAATCCAGAATATAAGTAGATACTACCATCATCATCTTTAAATACACCTGGGTCAAACTGTTGTTCATCTCCTACTTTTAACCCTAATATTTCACCATCTTTATGACGCACATTTCCATAAAAAGAAAATGGTCCTTCTGGTTTATCAGAAATAGCTACAGATATCGTATTTGCCGTATCCAAACCATAGTATAAATAGTATTTTCCATTATGTTCTACAACATCAGGTGCAAACATTAAACGCTCACCTGTATCATTTAAAACATCATCTTTTCCTGTATAAATTACTCCATGATATGTCCAATCAGATAGATTTTCCAAAGGTGCTGACCAACAAACATACGGTTCCATACAATATTTTGTCCCATTAAATCGATCATGTGATCCATATACATATAAGCGATTTTTAAAAATATGTGGTTCTACATCTGGAACATATTCCCAACTAGGTAAATAAGGATTAAATACTTGTTTCATTCTATCTATATCAACTCTTCTCCTTTTTTAATAGTCTTCCTTCCCAAAATCAAATTCATAGCTATATCCTGATTGAAATACAATCATAATAGTCAAATTATATCCTTTAGATGATATAAGAACTCTATCAATCTCAATCATACGATCTCCTGCTTAAATTTTAGCTATTTATTCAATTAATGGTTTAAAGCCTTCTCCATTTAATTACACTGTATCTAAACCAATATCTACGATACATTCACTTCCATTTTTTGTTTTAATACCTACAGCATATCCTGTAGGAAAAACACTTTCTGTTACACTGATTAAATGTGCTATAATTGTATTTCCTTCTGGTATTACCGTAAAACCATCTTCCATAAGTTATTATGAGAACATTTGATCCGGTACTTCATTTAATGGAATTAACTTTCCATCTATCGGTGCAACGATTTTATATTCTTTTTTTTAAATAAACCAAACATATAAATTCCTCCTTCAACAAAAAAACTTCTTCACGAGCAGTCCAAAAATCTTTAAAAGATTTTAGGGAAAGCCTTCGAAGAAGTTACAAACCTATTGATATCTTTTACAATAAAAATATATAACAAAATGTAAGTGCTGTCAACATTTTTTATTTTTCTATTTTTAATTTTACTGGGCCATAAATCCCAAAAGGTTCAATTGGTAAATAATGGCTTAAGGAATCTCTAACCTGCGTGCCTAATGTATTTGTAACTTCAATACATAGCTGATTCTTCCCTTTATTTATGTATTTAGTTATATCAAATATATAAGGTTTACATATCTTTATACCTACAGATTGCCTATTTACAAATACTTGAGCAGTCTCAAATACATCTCCTAAATCAAGAATAGTATGTCGTAGTTCTGTTAGTTCTATTTCTGAAGAATACTGCACTGTTCCAGCCTTATCTTCATACCCTTTAACTAAATGTATAAACCCTAATGAATCCATATTCAATACATCTTGAAATTTAGGATAAGATAAACTATCTGAATATTTCACTTTCCACTTTAATGGCAATTTCATTTTATAATAATCAAATATTTGCTTTCTTTTTTCAGCATTTAATTCATTTTGAGTAACTATATAAATCCTAGATTGATATGGTGTTAAAGAAAGGTGGCTAGAATCTACTTCATATAAAATATCTTCAAATGCATCATACTCATAAATGTATCCTTTCTCCTTAAAAGTCATATTTACATAAATATCTTTACTTACATTTTCATTAAATAACATATAGATAAATTTATCTTCTCTTATATATTCCCCAAGCACTAAATCATTTACTACCTTATCAAACTGAATTGATTGATATTTTCCTAAATATTTTCCAAGTTCATACGTAGGAATAACTATACTATTTTGCTCAATATAATCCCAATCATTTAAATCATATTTTCCTAAAATTATTTTTGGAAATGCTTCTAAAAAAATTATTGTAATATTATTCTTTAACATACTAGCTAAATTCTTCAGTATATCAGAAGGAATACATTCTCCATATGGAAAAATAAGTACTTTAAATCCCATTTTATTAATAAAGTATTTTCCTTCTTTTATATTCGCTTCTTTTACATAATCTCTAGAAACAATATTAAAAGATAGTTGATGAATTGTTAATTCTCTTGCTACTTTTTCAACTGGAGTATATTCTCCTGCCCATTCTGTCTCTGCAGGATAAAATAGACCAATCACCGAGGGATCTGTCCCATTACGGAAAATAGACATTATTCTATTCATGTATTGATTTAGCACATTGAAATATCGGAATTGTGGATTATGTCCATGAGCATAAAAGTGTGGAGGACAATCCCAATCTGGGAACTCTTTTGGATTAAATGCATGAGGTACGATATAATTCACACCACGTACCATTAAGCTATCAGCAATCCATTTCATTGTCTTTAACCCTTCGTTCCAACCATAAGCACCAAAGGCTTCACACATAATTCTTCCTTCTTTTTTGGGATCCAAACGTGATGCTGAAACCCCTAGTTTTGCTAAAGCATAGTGGTAAAATTCCCCATTGCTTCCCCCAGTACTGTATGCATCATGATGATAATTCATACCTGGCACAATTTGGGTTCCTATAACATCGATTCCAGCAAGATGCATATCTTTTTGTCCTCTAAAATAATGACCTGTTCCATAACCTAATCGTGCATGTGCTCCATTATCTTCTATATTATGACCTAAATACCATACATCATGTTGTTCACACCAATCCGCTAAAACCTTAGTAAAGTTGTCATTATATAAAGCTGTAATTAAATCCATATAAAGTAATCTTATTTCTGACTCTTTTCCATCTGCTTTTATCCATAAAAGAGGAAAATATTTTTTATCAAAATTTAATTCTTCGTCTAATCCTTTTCTCCACGGAAGCGGCATATCCATTCCAATTGAACATTGAGTACCCTTTGCATTTCCAAAACGAGGTTCATCAGAGAAAAAGCCAAGAATAGTCTCTCCAAATTCTTCTTTATAATGGTCATAATGAGGCTGATATACTTCATCAATTAAAACCTGAGTTGCTTCTTTAACTAATGGATTCAAATAGTCTTTTGTAGCATCTTCCAACCCTTGTTTAGTTTCAAATACTACAAAAATACTATAGGCACCTTCTGGAATATCTAGTGTCAGTAGTCGATTTGACATATCCATCTTATTAGTAATATCTATTAATGTCTCTGCCATAATAGGATCACCTTCTGTTTCTTGTTGAAGGCGTTTTGCTATATAAACACCAATAACATTAACATCTGTTTCTGGCTTATCCCATACTCTCCCCTTTAACAATTTTAAATCAATTCTCGCCTGAGGAATTGGTCCATGTACATCATAACGTCGACAATTTACATAAAGCTTTAAATATTCTGGATAATCTTTTGCAATTCTTCCGTTTGCATATCCTGTTGGAAAATGAGAATCATCTAGAATCCACATTTTCATATCTTTTTCTTTTAATTTTTTAATGATAAAGCTCATATCATCCCACCATTTACTTCCTACAAAATCTGGATGTGGTCTAGCTTCTACACATATAGCTTTCATTTTTGACTCAAAAATCTTATCAATATATTCTCCTAAAACCTCATGATTCTCTCCATGTTGCCAGAAAAAAGGAAATAAATTATTTTCTACTTTTTTACCAAATAATGTTTGATAACCACTCATAACTAAACCTCCTAATATACAAAAAACTTCTTAGTCAGACACCTAAAAAATTCAACCGAATTTTTTAGGAAAAGCCTTCTAAGAAGTTACAACCCCAATTTCTCACTTAGAGTATAGTCGCAATTGTAAACGTTGTCAATCTAAATTTTATAAGTTTCTGAATAAAAAATAGATATAACTTTTTAATAAGTTTGAATTTTATACATGAGACAAAACTCCACGTTTTGTCTCACTAAGCAACAAGGATATTGGTGTTACTTATTGAAAGTTTTTTATTAATGAGACAATTGTATCATTAAAATAAATGAAGTAAAGACATTAAAGACTTTTTGGGGTATGAAGGTAAAACATACGTTGTGACTTGCGCATCAAGTATCATGGGGAAAGCTGTATGTAAAAAGCAATTGATTTAGGTTCTGTTGTTTATAGCTTGGATAGCAATGAAAGTGATGATCAAAACATAATCCTCTTTAAATGTGGTCTATCAGACAATGTAAGTATCTATAATGAATTCAATGAATTAGCCGATCATATTGATTCATTCTTTGGTATGGCACGTTTATCAAGTCCAAAACCTAATTACAGTCCCACTTTTACAGTAAATTTCATTGCCAATAAATATATTACATACACTTATATAAAATTTAAGTTAAATTTCCCCACTTTTTTGGTAGCGTCTATATTGTCACAAATTAGGCAATCTTATTATAATTCTCAGATATGATATCTTTTGTTCATTTTCATATTATCAAATTTATAGAACAACCCGCTGGCTTGGCTATATTCTTCCCGCTGTCGGACGAATTCAGAACTTTCATCTGTTAGAAATGTATGACACCAGGCGCATCATTGAAAAAGCACCTACCGTTATTAGTAGATGCTTTCACTTGTTTGTAGTATTGTCTATATTAAAACTTCTGTTCCTGTTCTTAATATATCAATATATTCTTTATAACTGTATACTTTGTTCCTTCCTTTTTTCTTTACTAAATAAAGGATTCCCAGTTTTTCAAATTTATCTACAGCTGAAGAAGCTGTATTGTATGCTATAGATAAATCTTCTGCTGTCTTTCCTATATCTATAATTGGATGTGCTTCCAAGTAATGAAATACCTTCATCATAGTATCAAGTGTTCTTTTCGTATATTTTTCATCCTCTAATCTTTTTATATTTTTATCCCTTAATAAAATTAATTTATTTGCAGTTACTATAGCTGATTCTCCACTAACGTAGATTCCTTCTAGAAAAAATTTTATCCATTGTTCATAATCTCCTGTTTTTCTAATTGCCGACATCCTATCATAATATTCAATACGGTGCTCCTTTAAATAAAAAGATAAATATAGAGATGGAGTTTTTATAGTTTTTTTGTTAAGTAAATACAGCATAATCAGCAGTCTTCCAATACGCCCATTTCCATCTAAAAATGGATGAATTGATTCAAACTGATAATGAATAAGTGCAATTCTTATTAAATCATCTAGCCCATCCTCTGCATTCATATATTTTTCTAAGTCAGATAAAGACTCTTTCATGGATAAAACATCTGGTGGTATATACCTTGCTGTTTTTATAGTAGATCCTGCGCCACCTATCCAATTTTGGCTTTGTCTAAACTCTCCAGGATTTTTTTCTTTTCCCCTTACTCCAGATAGTAATATTTTATGAGTTTCTAAAAGCAGCCTGTTGCATAAAGGTAATGTTTCCAACCTTTTTATTGCATATTTTGTGGCTTTGATATAGTTAACAACATCATCCACATCTGCATTGATATTTTCATTGATATTAGGATTAAAAATATCTTCTAATGTTGCCTGAGTGCCCTCAATTTGTGATGAAAGAAGAGCCTCTTTTTGTACATACATAGAAATAAATAAATCAATATTTGGAATATTTGTTGCTCTATCATCAAGTATTGCTAATACTTTATGAGCCTTTATTAACTTCTCTGTCATATCATTATCAACTTCTATTTTAGGATTCGGAGGTAATTTTGATGGACAAAAAGAATAATATGTCATCTCACCTGACAATTGTTTTTTTAAATTTCCCGCTCTTTCCTTTTTCATCTATCAGCTCTCCTTTTTGAAATACTGTAAGGATTATACCATTCTTATTTCAAAAAATCTAGTTTTTCTGAAATAAGTACAGATTTCTCATATCTATATTTCAAAAATATATACTTACATAAACAAAACACCTCTGCTTTCACAAACACTCTCAGTATTAACATTACTACATATAATCGATCTATCAAGTGCTATTATAGTTGCTATGGCTCCATCTAAATTTTTTGTAGACTTCTCATTATAGGCATTTATATTCCCTGTAGGACTGTCCTAATAAATATGTTGTCCATATTCCATTAAAGTACAAGATCACCTCCCTGAACTTTTTTCTATACGAGTATTATTTTCATATGTTCTTTTATCGGTAGTAAATATCCTTATATTTCTGCCAAAAAGTAGTATCATAACTCCCATCTCCTCAAGGTTTTGTAGCATCTGATCAGCACCCAAACGGTCATAGGAAATTTTACAAATATTATATTTCTAGCATAGGAACCTCATAAAAATTATAAAAAGATTACCTATTGTTACAAATTGGGGATTCTTATCTGCAACAAATTATCTTGACTTTTATATCTATAATTTTTCAACACTATTCCATAGGTATTCCCTGTTAGAAAACTCTTTTGGTATATGTTCCGGCAAGAATATTTTTGAAAATACAAGGTCATATTTTTTAGAGTAATCATGGACTTTTACATAATATTCATCTTTTAATTTATCTCTTGCATTATATACAGCCTTTGCAAGTACGCTATCCCCCTTAGATCTTGAAACTATATCTACATGGGTATGCAAACTTTTGATTTCCACTTTGTTTTGCTCCTTTCATTTTTTATTTTATATCTTCGGACATAAGAAAAGCAGATAGAATTTTCTTAAAACTTTTCTATCTGCTAATCCCTATCCAATATTCAATATTCAATTTTCATATTTTAGTATCTTTATGATGATAGGTATCTTTACTCCCTTTTTCAAAGGGAGCAAAGATACACCGACTACATTCTGTGCTTTGCGTTCTTGCAGAAAGCTAAGGAATTCAAAAGGATAAATCCGTTTTGAATTAAAGGGAGCTACTCCCCACCCCTTAAACCCCTGTGAACTTTGTTTTTTCTTGATTAAAAATCAATAAAAAAGCAAAGTGTTAAAATTTCTCTCCACTTTGCTACATAAATTTTCATATTTACTTTTCATAAGAGCCACCTGTCTAATCTTCATTCTCTAAAAAACCTCTTTCATATCTTCAACTGAGTTTTCTACTTTCTGATTTTTTAAGCTGTCATTTTCATCATTAGGATTTTTAGTTTCTTCTATATTAATCTCTTTAGCTCCAAGATAAATTTCTGTAAGTTCCTTTAGCTTTTCTCTATTTGGATTATCAGAAAATACATAATCTAAAAAGCCATAGATTAAATCATTATTTGTTTCTTCCTGCATACCTGTAATTTCTTTTTCAAAGGCTTCAAACACTCCACCTTTCTATATTTTTCTTTGTGTTTCTTCACTCCTTTTAAGCTTATTTTTCTTTTGAGTGAGTAACTTAATTTTATTTTGTGCTTTCTCAATTTTATCTGCTTCTTTCTCAATTTGTTCCATTACTTTTTCTAATTCTTTCATCTAAAAATTCTCCTTTCTTTTTGTCCTATAACACTTCTTTAATTGACAAAAAAGAAGCAATATTAACGATACTGCTTCTTTAAAAATATATTCATCACAAAATATCATTGGCTAGTTTCAAGCTCGAAACAACTTTACCAGTTTCTGTTTTATTTATGCTCACTCTCGAAACTCCTAGTTTTTTATCCAAATGATGTTATGATATCCTAATGCTTTTCTATATTATTTTATTCTATTTCTCACAATTTAATAATCCCATTCCATATAATGCTTTAATATAAAATCTTATTAATTATCTTCAAAAATCAATAATATCACATTGAATACAAAACTACCCTTATTTAATTTTTTTATTTACGAATAAGGTTAGCGCAATTATACTGATAATACTAATAGATGTAACAATTAAAGAATTCCATTCCATTGAAACTATTTCAATATACCTCATTAAAGTAACAAAAATAAATAAAACTATACCTACTATAAAACAATATTTCCCACATAACAAATTTGCTTTCTTCCAGTTTTCTTTATTTTTCATTGATAAATAAGTCCTCATTCCTGAATAACGATTAATATCACCATTAGCAATTTTTTTCCACCATGAATATGAAACAATCATTAGAACCGGTATGATATAATCTATTACCATAAAGAAATACTTCATGCTAGATCCCCTCCACTTGTCTAATTACTCCTAATTGTTCTAACTTACTACATGTATCCAATATTGAACAAATAAACGCTGCCTTCTTGTATTTAAAATATTTTTCATTATTTTTATATTTCTCATACAATTCTTTTTGAATAGTAAACTAATAGAGCTAAGAATAAAATTACTCCAATTATGAATTTTACATATTCAGTTACTCCATATAAGTGACTATTCAACGTAATAAATCCCTCCATCTCAATGGCAACTCTAAATAAGACCAGAGAAAACAACGATATGTAACTTAAAATTTCACAACATAAACTGAATTTCGCCTTACTCAAAACACCATACAAAAGAATTACACATAATGCTATTACTAGTATGGGGTATCGATTATAGATACTTATCGCAGCATGACCATACGAATTCTTAATAAGAAGGATGGGAAGTATGGATAGAATCTGCAATGACAGCCGTATCATATTATTGGCGAATAATGGCATATGTTCCTCCATTATTTCCAATATTTTCTCATCCATTTGTGTCAGAACTAGCCCATGCCAAATAGTTGCCAGTATGCTGTGCTACTTTATAATCATAATATCCGTAACTACCTACTTTACTTTCTGCAGTTGTAACGAAAGCAATATGATCCCAATCTCCATCACTATCAAAATCTGCTCCAATAATTGTACCTGCATTTAGATCGGCACTAAAATAAAACTTTTTCATAAGTTTACCTCTTCGTAAAACTTAAAACCATTAAATGAAACTACTTATTGAAACTAACAACACATAAGTACAATTTTTTAAGTATATCCCCCTCTCTTGATTACATTTTCTGCATGCTTATTCTTCTCATTCTCCAGAGTTTGAATAGTCTCCGTTCTTATACCTCGCTGGATTACATGAATGTTCTTTAGAAATATTTAATGTAGCCAAGTATTCATCGACACAAAACAGAACATCTAAATCAACATCCAACACTTTGGCTATTCTTACCGCATTATCCAATCTTGGAGCACTTGCACCTTTTTCAAGTGTTAAAATTCCACGCCTAGTAAGTCCAACTTTCTTAGCTAACTGATACTGCGTTAAATTTTTAGCTTCACGATACTGTCGTACCAAATTCTTCATTGAACTCACCTCCTTTGATCTATTATTCTCGACCTAATTTTAGAATATAGAACCCTCAAACATTTATCAATACCCAAATGATAAATTCACAACTTTTTCATATCTAAGTCAAAATAACTATATTGAGATTCAGCAGAAATTACATAAAAATTATCAATTAAAAATACTCGTTACTTACTATATTATCTCTCCATCTCTTTGCTTGCTTCTTTCTTTTCTTTTGGTTTTTCCTTATTTTAAGCCTGATATTTCTTGATTGCTCCTAGTACTAATCTTTCTTTTCTACTTGTTCTTTCATCTGTTCTCTTGCCTTTAGGTATCCTGATATTGCTGTGTTCCTTGCCGTTATCATCAATAGATGTCCTAACTTGCCCAAAGAGTTTACAAAATCTCCTTGTTGAAATTGTTTTGGAAGTAATCCTTTTTCTCCATAAGCAGAGCAGTTATGATATACCTTATTTCCGTTATCATCCTTTGACGCAACAAAGAAAATTACAACTGAAAAAGATTCTCCAAATTTATTTTCATGCTCTAATACTTCCAACTTTCCAACAACATTTCCTACAATATTAACAAGATTATCTTTTTCATCACTAACATAAGGTATATCCTTTATTTGCACTTATTCTCTTAAATTATTAATCATGTAGTCTAACTCTTCATGTAGCAAAGTTACTGTGTTATCGCTCATATAATCGTTATAGATCTTGTCCAAAGCACTTTAATCATTGATACCTTTTTCAACACTTATAATCGTTTTAATGAAGTCCTTATAATTATCCTTTACCATATCTTCTATTTCGTTTCTCATTGTTTTGTAATTCATATTTTTCTCCTTTCATAGTAAAAGGGGAGGTTACCCTCCCCTTATCTTGCAAATTCCTGTTCTTTTTCATTTTTTTTCTTCTGCTTTACTTTCCTTTTGATAAGCTCGTATCTGACTTAGAATAGATGACTTATTCTCTGTTTTAGTTACAGCTTCCACTTTTGTATTTAAGTTATCCTCCACATCATAAGTGGACTCAAAATAATCACTGTCCTTAAAGTCATTGTCGTATCTATCAGCAATACCATCATTATCAAGGTCTTTAGAAAGTGGATCATAGAAATTACCCTCATCATCAATATCAAGTCCAAGAGCAGCTTTCAAATCCTCTGAATCCACATATATCAAATCATTGAAAGAGGATAGCTCAATCTCATTTTTCATATTCCTGAGAGCTTCATTTTCTCCCTTATTCTCATAATCAAAATTCTCTGTTTTAATCGGCGTACCATCAATATACTGTGTCCATACACAGTCCTCTAAATTCAGCTCATACTGAATGTCATGCCTCTCATCAGGTTGTAAATGTCAATATAAAAATGTACATTTTTATATTGACATTTACACGATGCGCTAGCAGCAGAAATCTATCGCTTGAAGGAGCAAAAGCAAGCAGCACAGACCAGCCTTGCCAAACAGAAAGAAACCAAGAAGAAGATCCAAGCCGCCATCCGCTTCCTACAAAAACAGCAGCCAGAGATTACTGGCTTTGATGAAGCCCTCGTCGGTCGCCTCATCGATCGCATTACCATCGATGAGGGGAGGATTAAAGTGCAGTTCAAGTCAGGAGTGGAGATAGGGGAATAAAAACCTGGCTGAGGGGACAGCCAGGTTGAGTTGACGTAGAGAGATTTTAGAATCGGTATTTGAGGATTTCACAAACGGGGTCTTATCCTCCCAAATTCTTATTTAGCGAAAATTTTTCTGAAAATAAAATAAGCAATACTCCACAGCACTACTCCCGCAAATAAAAATATTCCAAATGCTTTAATATAATCCAAAATATTATTTAGTTTAAACCAACCACTAACAAGTAAACACGGGAAGACAGTCACCAGCATAATTACGAAATGTACAACCGTTTGCTTAAGTAATGACCAGTTTTCAATTTCATATATTACAGAAGCTGCAGCTACTGAAG
>JAEZWQ010000054.1 GCA_023420085.1 Bacillota bacterium | reverse complement strand
CTTCATATGTTCATTCATTCTTAATATAACCTTTCTCAAATCAACTACCTCCTTATAAGAAGATAATTATACCAAATGGGACATAATCATTTTGATTATATTAAGACATTATCATTTTTAAACCAGATATATAGACGAAATAATCCATAAAACCTTGAAATTTTCTTAAAAAAGTTATATAATAACTTGTAATTTTAAATTTGCAAGGAGGAATTTGATGAAAAAAATCAAATTAGTAGCTGCACTAGCTTTGGCATCTACAGTTTTATTTACTGGATGTGCTTCAAGTTTTAGTGAGGCTATAGGAAATGTAACAGATGAAGCATTACAAAAATCATCGTTATTAACATATAATGGACATACAATAAGTGAGAAAATGGCAAAGTTTGTTACATTATTAGAAGAATATAAAGTAGAATCATCTACACTTCAAGCAGATTCAAGCAAGCTTTATTCTGGAGAATTATGGAATGAAGATTCTATAAAAACAACAAAAGACAGAGTTATATCTCAACTAAAAGATGCTTTAGTAATATCTGCAAATGCTAAAAATTATGGAGTTGAATTAACAGATTTTGAGAAAACAAGAATAGAGCATACAGTAAAAACACAATTAGGACAAACATATAGAAATGTTTTAGTAGAATTTTTTGCTGATAAAGGCTTACCTATAACAGAGGAATTATTAACAGAATTTTTAACTATGAATGCATTAGCTGATAAAGTCCAAGGTGAAGTAATGAATAAGATAGAAGTTAATCAAAATATTGAACATGCTGTTTCTTATTCACAACTTATTATTCCAATAAATAATAATCCTGAAGGCGCTAAGGCTACAGCTGATAAGATAAAAGAAGAGTTAGATGCGCAAAAATCTATAGATGATATAGTGAAAGAAAATGGAATTACAAAGATAGATGGAATAGAGGTTAAAGATATACCTTCTACTAATGTAAATAATGAAATAAGAGATGCGATTTTAGGCATGAGTAAAGATGAAAATCGTATATTTGAATTTAAATCTGGAGATACATTAGTTGCTTATTATGTAGTTAAAATAAATGATGTTGATTCTGATGAAACAAAAACAAAGGCGCAACAAACAAACTTGCCAATATTAAAGCAATCAAAGGCTATGGAATTGATAAATAGCTGGATTAATGAAGTGAAGACTAATGAATCTGTACTTGATAATGTATCATTTAAAGTAAATCCAGGTTTTTGGAAAAAGTTTGATGATGGTCAAGTGGAAAAATAGTATATATTTACTGTATTTTTAATATTTTTCTTGACAGTTAGGCGTATATTTTATAAACTAAAAAAGTATAGATATGTATTCATGGAGGATATTTTATAATGAATAGAAGTGAATTAGTTTCAGCTATAGCTGAATCAACAAGTTTAAAGAAAAAAGATGTTGAAAATGTATTAAAATCATTTACTGACATTGTTACTGATTCATTAAAGAAGGGTGACAAAATTCAATTAGTTGGATTTGGTACATTTGAAGTTGGTGAAAGAAGTGCAAGAACTGGTAGAAATCCAAAAACTGGAGAAGAAATCAAAATAGCAGCTTCTAAGACACCTAAATTTAAGGCTGGTAAAGCTCTAAAGGATATTATAAATAACTAATGATAAAGGAGTGCCTAAGGCATTCCTTTTTTAATAAAATTATGAGAGTAGATAAATTTTTAAAAGTTTCAAGACTAATTAAAAGAAGAACGGTTGCAACACAAGCTTGCTCAGGTGGTAGGGTTTTTGTTAATGGAAAAGAAGTAAAACCATCATTTAAGCTTAGTGTTGGAGATATAATTGAGATTCGTTTTGGAGAATCGATGGTTAAAGCTAGAATTTTACAGCTTAAAGATACGAGTAAAAAAGAAGAGGCTGAAAAATTATTTGAGTATATGGAGGTATAGTTGGAGGATTTTTTAAAACAACTTTCTATAGCCTTGAGTGGAGAAATTCCTGAAGAGGAAGTTGAAAAGAACATTAAATATTATACTAATTACTTCTATATTGAAAGAGGAAAGGGACGAAGTGAAGATGATATATTAGAGGAGCTAGGTGACCCTAATCTTATAGCTAGAAGTATTATAGATGCTGATAAAATAAGTGGTAGAGCTTCTTATAATTTTAATAACGATTATAGTGAAAATCAGTATAAGAAGAACTATGAAAGTGCTACATATAACGATAAATCGAGCTATTCGTATAATTCAAGGCATAGAGAAGATTATGATAATAGAAATGGAAGATCAAGAAAATTTTATTCAAACGAAAATCGTGATCATGGAAGGTCGTATTCATGTGGAGGTGGTTGCTTGAAAGCGATATTAATAGTATTTTTTGTTGTTCTATTACTATTAGCTATAATAAGCACTATATTTAAAGGGATATTCTCAATATTTAAATTTGCTATATTTGGAGGGGCTCCTGTAATATTAATTTTGCTTATAGTTTTAATAGTATTAATATTTAGGAATAGGCGATGAAGATAATTAAACTAGCAGCTATATGCCATTTTGGTCTAGAGGCTGTTACAAGAAGAGAAGTTGAAAATTTAGGATATGATGTGGTTGAAGTCAGTGATGGTAGAGTGATTTTTGAGGCTGATTTTGATGGTCTAATAAGGGCAAATATGTTTCTTAGAACTGTAGAAAGAATAATGATTTTGCTAGCTGAATTTAATGCGTACAGTTTCGAAGAGTTATTTGATAATGTATATAAAATAAGGTGGGAAGAATATGTGCCTGAAGATGGTCAATTTCCTATAACAAAAGCCACATCAGTTAGATCTAAATTATATAGTACAAGGGATATTCAATCTATTTGCAAAAAAGCGATAGTAAATAGGCTTACTAAATTTTACACAAGAATTTCTATGGAAGAAAGTGGTGCAAAATATCCCGTTCGTATAAGTATATTGAAAGATAAGGTATCAGTGTATCTTGATTCGTCAGGAGAATCTCTTCATAAACGAGGGTATAGGACATTTGTTAGTAAGGCTCCTATGTCAGAAACTCTCGCAGCTTCTATTATAATGCTTACACCTTATAATAAAGATAGGTTATTGATTGACCCATTTTGTGGCAGTGGAACAATACCTATTGAAGCAGCAATGATTGCGAAAAATATTGCACCGGGAATAAAAAGAAAATTTGTTTCTATGGATTGGACAAACTTGATTTCTAAAAAAGAATGGATTCTCGTTAGGGAGGAGGCTTTTGATGAAATCGTTGATGATAGAGATATTGATATTCAGGCATATGATATTGACTTTAGAATATTGAAAGGTGCAAGAGCTAATGCTCAGGCTATGGGATGTGATAATATCATACATTTTCAGGAAAGAGATATAGCTGATTTTTCTAGTAGGAAAAAGTATGGTTTTGTAATCACAAATCCGCCATATGGGATTAGATTAGAAGATACTAAAGAGGTTTCGGGCATATATAGGACCATTGGAAAAAAAATAAGAGAATTTGATACATGGTCATTTTATATTTTAAGTGGCTATAATAATATAGAGGATGATATAGGTAAAAAAGCAACTAAAAATAGAAAGATATATAATGGTATGTTAAAGACATACTTATATCAATATTTAGGAAAGAAACCAGTGAAAAATGAAAGAAATAATAATAGCAACATCGAATAGTCATAAGATTGATGAATTCAAGAGGATTCTTAAAGGTATTAAAATATCTTCGCTTAAAGACATTGGATATTATGATGAAATTGAGGAAGATGGCAATACATTTGAGGAGAATGCTCTTATTAAGGCAAGAACAGTTGCAGAAAAAATTGGGAAAACAGTTATAGCTGATGATAGTGGGTTAGAAATATATGCGCTTAATAATGAACCAGGAATATATTCAGCAAGATATTTAGGACATGATACCCCATATGAAGTTAAAAATAGTATTATTATTGATAGATTAAAGAATGTACCGGAAGAAGAAAGAGGAGCAAGGTTTGTGTGTTGTATTGCTATGGCAAATCCAGATGGTTCTAGTGAGATATTTAGAGGAGAATTTGATGGATATATAGCACATAAACCAGCTGGAGAAAATGGGTTTGGATATGATCCGATTTTTTACCTACCTGAATATGGCATGACCGCAGCAGAGTTAGAACCGGATGTAAAAAATTCAATTAGTCATAGAGGGAAGGCTATACAAAAGTTATTCGAAAAGTTAAGAGGTAATTAAGATGTCAATAAATATAGGAATTGATTTAGGGACCTCATCTGTTTTAGTATATAAGCAGGGAAAGGGGATAATATTAAACGAACCATCTACAGTAGTTTTTAATAAATCGACTAATAAGATTGTATCTGTGGGAGATGAAACAAGAAATGTTGTAGGTAGGACACCAGGAAATCTAGTAGCTATTAATCCATTGCAACATGGAGTAATATCTGATTTTGCAATGACTGAAAAAATGCTTAGATATTTCATCAATAAGGCTGTTGGAAAAAGAGGCTGGAAAAGGCCAAATGTATGCGTAACTGTACCTGCACAAATAACAGATCTAGAAAAAAGGGCAGTTGAAGATGCTACTATACAAGCTGGAGCAAAAGATGTTATTGTACTTGAGAATACTGTAGCAGCTGCTATTGGCCTAGGAATAGATATTGATCAGCCAGTAGGAAATATGATTGTTGACATTGGAGGAGGTACAACTGATATATCGGTTATATCTTTAGGAGGATGTGTTATAAGCTCTACACTAAGGATTGCAGGAGAAGAGTTTGATAAAGCAATAGTCAGATATATAAGAAAAAGAAAGAATTTGCTTATAGGAATGGTTACTGCTGAAGAAATAAAAAAAGATGTAGGGTCCGTAGTTCATAGATCGATACCATCATATATGGAAATTAGAGGAAGAGATCTTATGAATGGATTACCAGTTACAATTACAATAAGTTCTAATGATATAGCAGATGCATTAAAAGAATTAACTCAAATGATATTAAATGAGATACATTTCATACTAGAAAAAACACCACCAGAATTGGCAGCAGATATAACATATAGAGGAATAATTTTGACTGGCGGAGGGTCATTAATAAAAGGGTTTGATGAATTAATAGAAAATAGTCTTGGAATTATGGCTATAAGGCCTGATGATCCAATAGGTGTAGCAGTAGAAGGAACTGGTAAGCATATTGAAAGATATAGATAATTTATTTATTGTAACTGGAACAGTAGATAAACTTTGGTTTCATAATGAAGATACCGGATATAAAATTTTAAGACTTATTGATAAGGATGGGGATGAAATTACCTGTAAAGGGTGTATACCAATAGGAGATGTAGGAACTCAACTGGAATTAAAAGGTGAGTTAACAGAAGATGATTATGGGAATGTAGTACTAAAGGTAAGGCATTCCAAACCTATTAGGTATGATAATATTGATATATTATTTTCATATCTATCATCAAATAATATTAAACATGTTGGTGAAAAAACTGCTAGAAAGATTATTGATGCTTTCGGTGAAGAAACACATAATATACTTATGTATGAACCCCAAAAACTTGCTACTATTAAGGGGATAAGCAAAAAGAAGGCAGAAGAAATATGCATGCAATATGCAGAAAATTCTAATGAGATTGAAACGTATGGATTTTTAGCAGAGTTAAATATAAGTCAAAAGTTTATATATAAGATAATAAAGGTCTTTAAGAATAATGTTATTGATGCAGTCAAGGAAAATCCATATGAGCTTGCAAATAAAATAAAAGGTATTGGGTTTAAAAAAGCTGATGAGATTGCTTTAAACTTAGGGATTCCAAAAGATAGTATATTTAGAAAAAAATCTGCAATAATTCACGTTTTACAAGAAGCGCTAAACTGTGGAGATACTTTAGTAAGAGATAATGATTTATTTGAAAGAGTAAAGATCATTTTAGAGATAAATTTAGATTATCAAGAATATAGAGAAATAATACAGGAACTTTATTTTGAAGATATAATTACTCTTGAGTTGTGTAAAGAGAGTAAATCTGTAAATATATACCTATCATATATATTCAAAAAGGAAATAAAAGTAGCGCAAAAGATAAGAGAAATGAATAAAGTACTGGAAATTGATGAATTATCTATGATATCAAGAATAAAGAATATTGGTAATAGTCTTGATATTATATTAGATGAGGATCAAATAAAAGCAGTTTGTAAGGCAGTTACAAATACCTTCGTAGTAATTACAGGAGGACCAGGGACTGGAAAAACAACAGTTATTAATACAGTACTTAAATATTTTTTAAATTCTCAAAAGAGTGTAAAACTTGTTGCACCAACAGCATGTGCAGCAAAAAGGATGTCAGCAGTTACTGGATATAAAGCTTCAACTATTCATAGATTATTAGAAATACAACCAACAGATAATGATTTTGAATCTTATGGAAGAAATGAAGATAATAAACTTGAAACAGATGTTCTTATAATAGATGAAGCATCAATGGTTGACTTATCATTATTCTCAGCGCTATTAGATGCTTGCAAGAGAAACACGCATATAATATTAGTTGGCGACATGAACCAACTACCTTCTGTATCTGCAGGAAATGTTTTACGTGATATTATTGAAAGTAATGTAATACCTGTAATATATCTAACAAAAATATATAGGCAGGGGAATAAGGATAGTCAAATAATAAAAATCGCAAATCAAGTATTGAATGGTAGTAAGGTAAGCATTGTAAATGATTCAGAAAGTGATCTATTTTTTATTAAGGTAAACGAGAGGAATTTTGAGGAGCAACTATTATCAACAATAACAAGATTAGCTGATAGATATAAATTTACAAATGATGATATTCAGATATTGATACCTCAAAAAGCAACTGAATATGGTATAGAAGCCGTTAATTCGATCCTGCAGAAAAAACTTAATAGTAATATTCAATGTATAAGTTTTGGCGAAAAGGTATTTAAATTGGGAGATAAGGTTATTCATACTAAGAATAATTATATCAAAGATGTTATACCAAAAGGTGATGAAAGAATTAATGGAGTTTTTAATGGAGATGTCGGATATATAAATGCTATTGAAGATAAAAGTAGCTTTTCTGTAGAATTTGATGATAAGTATACAACATATTCAAAGACTGAAATAAATGAAGTTGAGCTTGCCTATGCTATAACTGTGCATAAGTCTCAGGGCTCTGAATATCCAGCAGTTATATTAGTATTAAAGTCTGTTCCATTTAATCTAAAAATGCGTTCATTATTATATACAGCTATAACTAGAGCTAAGAAAGTTGTTGTAATAATTGGAGAAGAAAAAGTTTTTAGTGATATGGTAAATAATATATCAAAAGTACAAAGATTTACAGGGTTAAAAGAAAAGTTAAGGGATAATTATGGAATTTTTGAAGAAAATATTGGATCTTTTATTTCCACGTAGATGTCCTATTTGCGATGAGATAATAAGAGATGGATATATTCATGATAAATGTATTCCTAAAATTAAAATCATTGGTAAAAAGTCTTGTTGTATATGTGGAAAATATATACCAAATGGTAGCATATGCAGAGAGTGTAATGAACATAATCATTATTATGATTTAGGAATATCAACATTTATTTACACGGGAGAATTAAAGGAATCAATTTTAAGATTTAAATATAATAAAAGGCAGGAATATGCAAAGTTTTTTGCTAGAGAAATGGCAAAAAAAATTTTAGTAAATAATATTCCAATCGATATAATAGTTCCTGTTCCGATTCATAGAAAAAGGTTAGTGAAAAGAGGATATAACCAGGCTGAACTTCTTGCAAAAGAAATAGCTAGTATTATTGATAAACCTTTTAATAATTGTTTAATTAGGATAAAAAATACTAAACCACTTAATCAATTAGATAAGAATCAGAGACTAGAAACTATGAAAGGCACTATTAAGTTTTCTGGAGATAATATTATTGATAAAGATATTTTAATTGTTGATGATATATATACTACGGGAACAACTATTGATATTTGTGCCAATAAGCTAAAGGAAGTTGGAGCTAATAAGGTATATTTTATAACAATTGCATCATAATGGAGGATGAATGTTTAATAAAGACATACAAACAATAGAAAAAGAATTTTCAGTAGATAGTAAGGTAGGACTATCAAAAGAAGAGGCTAAAAGTAGGATTGAAAAATATGGACAAAATATTGTTACTGAAGGTAAAAAGAAGTCAATCTTTAGTATGATATGGGATCAGTTAAATGATCCATTGATTTTTATTTTAGCTATTGCAGCAATTATTTCAGGAATTACTTCAGAAATAAGTGATTCTATAATTATTGCTATAGTTGTAATAATAAATGCAGTAATTGGAGTAAGCCAAGAAATTAAGGCTGAAAAATCGATGGATGCATTGAAAAAACTATCATCACCAAAGGCGTATGTAAAAAGAAATGGTGAAATATTAGAGATAGATTCTGCAGATATTGTTGTGGGAGATGTTATATTGCTTGATGCAGGAAGATATGTACCATGTGATATGAGATTAATCGAAGCTGCTAGTCTACAAATAGAAGAATCTTCATTGACAGGAGAATCTGTACCAGTACTTAAAAGTATAGAGACCATACATGATAAAGATGTAATGATTGGTGATCAAAAGAATCTAGCATTTTCTTCAACCCTTGTTACAGCCGGAAGAGGGGAAGGAATTGCTGTAAGAACTGGTATGGATACTGAAATTGGTAAAATAGCAGGAATGCTTGGAGCCAAAGAAGATAAGACTCCTTTACAGAAGAAACTTGGAGAAATAGGAAAGATTTTAGGATTTGTAGCTTTAGGTATCTGTGTAGTAATGTTTATTATAGGTATACTTCAAAATAGAAGTATGATTGAAATGTTCATGCTTGCAATATCACTTGCAGTAGCTGCAGTACCAGAAGGAATGCCAGCCATTGTATCAATAGTTTTGGCAATGGGAGTAAGGAGAATGGTTAAGCAAAATGCCATTATAAGAAAACTTCCTGCTGTTGAAACGCTAGGTTCAGTTAGTATAATATGTTCGGATAAGACAGGTACACTAACTCAAAATAAGATGACAGTACAAAAGTATTATGTTAATTCCCTATATAAAGATGCTGATCAATTAGATAAAACAAATAGGGCAGAAAAGTATATGCTTTTAGGGATGGCATTATGTTCTGATGCTACAGAGACAACGGGAGATCCAACGGAAATTGCGCTTGTTGATATAGCAAAGAAATATGGATACATAAAGCAAGAGATAGATATAGAGTATACAAGAAAATTTGAAATACCTTTTGATTCAGACAGAAAATTAATGACAACTGTTAATATGTTTGAGGGTGAAAGATATGCATTTACAAAAGGTGCAGCAGATAATATAATTCATATTTCGAATAGAATTCTTATAAATGGTGAAGAAAAAGAATTTACAGATGAATTAAAAAATGAAATTCATAATGCGACTGTATCTATGTCAAATGAAGCTCTTAGGGTTTTAGGACTAGCTTACAAGGTTAGTGATAGTAATGACGGGTTAGAAGAAGATTTAGTCTTTGTAGGTATACTTGGTATGATAGATCCTCCTAGGCTAGAAGTTAAAGATTCAATAAATGTATGTAAAGAAAGTGGCATAACAACTGTTATGATAACAGGTGACCATTCTATAACAGCCCTTGCCATTGCTAAAGATTTAGGGATAGCATCAGATATAAGTCAATGCATGACTGGACATGAAATCGAAAAGCTTAACGATGATGAACTTGCTCAAAGAGTAAAAAATATACGTGTATTTGCTAGAGTTTCACCAGAACACAAGGTAAGAATAGTAAGTGCATTTAAGGCTAATGGAAATATTGTTTCAATGACTGGAGATGGAGTTAATGATGCTCCAAGTCTAAAAGCAGCAGATATTGGAGTAGCAATGGGAATAACTGGAACAGATGTTGCTAAAAATGCTGCAGATATGACTTTGATGGATGATAATTTCACGACTATTGTTAAAGCTGTGGAAGAAGGACGACATATTTACTCAAATATTAGAAAAGCAATTTTTTATTTACTATCATGCAATATAGGGGAAATTTTTGCAATTTTGATATCAGTAATTATAGGATTTCCAACACCACTTCAATCAATACATCTTTTATGGGTTAATCTAGTTACAGATACTACACCTGCGCTATCATTAGGTATTGATCCTGAAGAAGCAGATGTTATGAAGGAAAAACCAAGAGATCCAAAGCAAAGTTTTTTCAAAGGAAGAATAGGATTTTTAATATTTAATGGATTATTGATTGGTGCAATAACAATGGCAGCATTTATTATTGGTATAATCAGGTATACAGATGGAATAATAGCTGTACATAATATTGATGACTTGATGAGACAAGTAATTCAAGGTGCTTATACAGAACATAATGCGCTTATAGAAGATGCGTTAGTTCATGCACAAACAATGGCTTTTATGGTACTAAGTACATCACAATTATTCCATTCATTTAATCTTAGAAGCAGTAAACAAAGTTTATTTAAGGTTGGATTATTCAAAAATAAAATGCTTGTAGCATCATTCTTCCTAGGGTTATTTTTACAAGTAGTGATAGTTTATACTCCATGGTTAGCAAATGTATTCCATGTTCATTCAATTGGTCTATTTGATTGGGGTGTGATTTTAGGGTTATCTATAATACCAGTTGTTTGTTATGAACTATATAAGTTGATATTTGTAAGGAAGTAAAATGTTTGAAATAATTTGTTACTTGATTTTGGCAATAGCATATAATATTTTAATAATATTTGTAAATGATTTAGCGATGTTGATATTATTAATGCTAGGCATATTACCAATAATAGTGTTTATAGTATCTATAGCATATGGAATCAAATATGGATTTAAGGTAAGATATTTCCTTATAGCAGCTGGATTATTTTTACCAGCATTCATATTATATTTTAGAGCATCTGCATATATGTATCTAATTGTATATATAGTATTAGCGCTACTAGGGAATTTAATAGGAGCAGGATTTAGATATGCGTTTACCAAAAAGTCTAATTAAAGTTGTCAAGGGAAAATGAAAATGTCCCAAAAAAAATGAATTATTAGCACCGGGTTAAGAGGCTTTATCCCGGTGCGTTTGTCTATTTCTAAAGTCAATAAAGTTCTGTCTTCTCCATGGATGACTCATA
>JAEZWQ010000049.1 GCA_023420085.1 Bacillota bacterium | reverse complement strand
GCCGTGGTTTCGATACGCGCCTACGGCGCTACTCAACCACCTGGTGGATGCGCGCCCTCGTTGCCCGATCGTCGAGTAGGCGGCGTAGTCGCCGTATCGAGACGCAGGGCCGTGGTTTCGATACGCGTCTACGGCGCTACTCAACCACCGGGAAGCAGCGGGGTTTCGATACGCGAGCTTCGCTCGCTACTCAACCACCGGGGGGGGAAAGCGCTGACTAGTGGTCCTCGGGATGGATCTGCGCGTCGGCTGCGGCCATCGCCGCGCCGATGATGCCGGCCTGGTTGCGCAACACAGCCGGCACTGCGGGGGTCTTGATGCCGAGGTTCGGGCCGAACTTGTCCCAGTCCTTCGAGACGCCACCTCCGATGACGAACAGGTCAGGAGAGAACAGCATCTCGACGTGCGAGTAGTAGCGGTGCAGGCGCTTCGTCCAGTCTTTGTAGGAGAGGCCTTCCTTATCCTTAATCGACGACGCCGCGCGCTTCTCTGCTTCGTACCCGTCGATTTCGAGGTGGCCGAGCTCCGAGTTCGGCACGAGCACACCGCGGTGGATGATCGCCGATCCGATGCCCGTACCGAGCGTGGTCACAATCACCACCCCCTGGTGATTCTTCGCCGCGCCAAACCGCACCTCCGCGAGGCCGGCGGCGTCCGCGTCGTTCACCAGCGTGATGTTCCTCCCGAGGCGTTCGGTGAGGAACTCGTCGGCATTCAATCCAGCCCACTTTTGGTGCAAGTTCGCGATGAACGGAATCACGCCGTGCACCACCGGTGCAGGGAAGGTGATGCCGACGGGCACGTCGCCGATGGTGGGGGTGAAGTGGTCGATGATCTCACCGATCACATCGCCAACGTTCTTCGGTGTCGACTTCTCGGGTGTCGGAATGCGCAGACGGCTCTGCATCAGTTCACCGGTGGTGAGGTCAACGGGGGCGCCTTTGATGCCCGAACCGCCAATATCGATGCCCAAAAAGATGCTGCTCATGGCAGCACTGTACCGGGTACCTGTTGGGCTTTCGCTCGCCGGGCAGCGCTTGAGCGCTGCAGCTCGTCGTGGAACAGCTGGCGGGCGTGCCTCGGCTCGAGGTGAGAGACGCTCACGTCGGGGGCGCCGTCGATCACCTGCACCTGCACGCTCGCCACCTTCGCGAGACGCTGGAGCGGCCCCTGCGAGATGCCCAGCCCCTGCACCCGGGCGTGCGGAACGATCTCGACGTCGTCGCTGAGCAGTGCTCGACGCTGCGCGATGGCGGAATCCTCGACGGCGAACCAGCGCTGCCCGAACCACGTCAGCCAGCGACCGCGCGGCGACTGCTTCCACCACGTGAAGGCCGTGGGGTCGACGTCGGGCCAAAACAGCGCGATGACGTGCCGGGCCTCGTCGAATTTCCCGAACGGCATGACCATGTCGATACCGTCATTGTTTTGTTCCTCGGAGGAGGCAGCCTGGTTGCCGAGCACCGAAATCTTGACGCTCACCAACCCCGCCCAGCGCATAAACAGCGACTGATGGAGGGACACCGTCTGCACGCGAGCTGGCCGCAGCGTGGTCTGCACGCGGGTGAGCGCACCCTGTTGAATGCGCAGCCCCTTGCGCGTGCGAACGATGGTGAAGTCCCAGTACTTCAGCAGCGCTTTCGGGATCTGCCAGATCACAGCGAGCACCGTCAGCCACAGCCAGCCGAGACCAGCCAATACACCGAATGGGCCCAGAGTGATGATCAACAAAATCAGCACCGTTAGCGTGACCCCGAACCCGTACGACAGGAACGCACCCAGCACGATGTTGCCGGTCTGCGCCTTGTACACCACTTCTTCGACGGCGCCGCCGGCCTGGGCGGGTGCCCCGTCGGGGGTAGCGGTGGGTTGGTCGTCGTGCTCCATGCGGGCCAGCAGGGTGTCGCGCATGGCTTCCGCTCGGTCGAGTTTGAGGTATCGCAGCGCCTGGCCGCCCTCGCCGCCGACGTCGATCTTCACCTCGGCGAGGCCGAGCAGCCGCGCGACGATGGGCCGGGTGATGTCCACCGACTGCACCTTGGTGAAATCGATGCGGGTCATCGACGTCGAAATGAAACGCTTCTCGATGCGGAACTCGTCGTCGATGACGAACGTCGTGGTGCGCCACTGGATGACGCCAATGAGCAGCGCGAGCACTGCGACGAGCGCGATGCCGCCGAGGGCGATCCACAGGATCAGCATGGGCGTCTCATCCAGTTTGATGTCTTCCTGGATGATCATGTTGATGACGAAGCCGACGACGGCGATGGCCACCAACCAGGCGTTGACGAGCCCTGTGAGGGGCGACGGGCGCTCCACTTTGCGGGGCGCCGGAGCCTGAGGTGCGCCGACGGTGGGGGAGGGCGCGTCGGAGAACGGCTGCGACATCAGATGCCCGCTCGCAGGTGTTGGCCGCGGTTGATGAAGCGGTCTCGGATCGCCTCAGCCGCTTCGCGGTCGAGGCCGGGGATGGTGATGCTGCCGGACGACGAAGCCGTCACCATCCGCACGCTGGCTAGGCCGAACATGCGTTCAATGGGGCCGGAATTCACTTCGACGAGCTGCATGCGCCCGTAGGGCACGCAGGTGAGCTGGCGCTGCCACAGACCCTCCGTGACGTACACATCCTCGTCGCGCTCGGCGTAGCCCCAGCGCTTCCATACCCGGGGCGCGCGGACGAACCGCCAGATGATGAGTGCGAGCACGCCCACCAGCGCCACCCAGAAGATCCACGGCATCTCGGCCGCAGCCGCAGCGAAGTACGCGCCGACGAGCATGCCGCCGCCCAGGATCGTCCAGCCGATGGCAATACTGATGAGCTTTACCGTCAGGTATTTGCGGGAGATCGGTTGCCACCGCTCGGTGGGAGGGGCGAAGAGGGGATCCATCGAAGGCATGTATAAATCCTAACGAGCACGCATTAGCCGCGCGAGACGGACGCCAGCACCTCGAGGATATGCACGAACGGTTTTCCGCTGACCCTACTCATCGCAACCTCGCAGGTGAGCGTCGTGGATGCGTAGGCGTCGAAGGTGCGCGCGTTGATGTCCTCGACGGCGAGCCGCGTCGCAGCAGTGGGTAGCTCGGGGCGCAGCAAGCCGCGCTCGCCGTGCGCTCCGCAGCAGTTCCACGTCGCCGGGATGACGACCTCATCGGCCACGGCCTGCGCGATGGTGAGCAGCGCATCCAGGTTGTCGAGGTGGTGATTGGCGCACGACGGGTACAGCAGCAGCGAGCCAATGCGTTCGCTGATCGTGAGCTTCGGCAGGATCGTCGTCGCGACGAAGTCGACCACGTCGATGATCTCCGGCAACGGCTCCGAGTACGGCTGCAGCATCGCCTGTAGGGCGTGCGTGCAGGCGGAGGAATCGACGATGACTGGCTGGTTCGCGTGGGGCGCGAGGGCTCGTCGCACCTGACCCGTCATGGTCTGCTCGCCGAGCCGCATGCCGCGGCTGCTCCACGGGATGCCGCAACACAACCGTGATGCCTTGAGCAAAGTAACGGCGACGCCGGCGCGCAGGCGCAGTGCGTTGAACGCGTCGAACACGCCTTCGCCGCGTGCGCCGAGGAGCGTCTGCTGGCATCCGGGGAAGTACGCGGCGACGGCATCCTCGGCGGTTTGCTCGCGACGGGGGCGCCTGCGCACCTTCGACCCGCCGGTGAGATCGTCGGAATAGGCCCAGACGCTGTCGCCACCGTAGCGTTTACGCCCCAACGCGATGAGCGATCGAGCCACGGGCTGGATGCGCTTGGCCGTCGACCTCGCCGTCGAGACGAGCGACGTGGCACGTCCCCAGTTGCGTGCGGCGCGGTCCCAGCTGCGCTCGCTGGCCTCCGTCGTTCTCGCGCTGCGCTGGCGTCGTACGAGCTCGCCGGTGTCAATGCCGAGTGGGCAAGCCACCTGGCACATGCCTGCGACGGAGCAGGTGTCGATGGCGGCATATTGGTAGTTCTCGGCAACCGCTTCGAGCAGCTCGGTGTCATGCTGGCGGGCGGCGATCTCGCGCTGTAGCACGATGCGCTGCCGCGGCGTCAACGTGAGTTCGGCCGACGGGCACGTCGGCTCGCATAGACCGCACTCGATGCAGCGGTCGACGGCGTCGGAGATCGTCGGCATGAGTTTCAGGTTGGCGAGGTGCGCGTCGGGGGCCTCGTTGAACATCACTCCGCGATTCATGATGTTGAACGGGTCGAAGAGGTGTTTGATCTCGCGCATGCATTCGTAGAGCTCGACGCCCACCTGTCGTTCGAGGAAGGGTGCCATGGCGCGTCCAGTGCCGTACTGTGCTTTGACTACACCTTCCTTGGCGAGCACGAGCTTGACGTAGGCCTCCATGAAGCGCTTGTACTTCCGCAGCCGCTCGGCAGCCGAGAAACGTTCCGTGAACACGAAATGCAGCGTGCAGTCGGTCAGGTGCCCGGTGATTGCGGGTTGCTGAATGCCGAACCGGGCGAAGAGCCGACGCAGCTCGCGGATGGTGTCGACGATGTGCTCGCGCGGCACGCTGCAATCCTCCATCACCAGCGTCGTCGCGGGTGGGCGGCGCTGCGCGAGGGCGACGTGCACGTCGTGGTACAGGTGCGACAACGGCCGGGCGGGGGCCTCGTCGGTGACGTCGTACACCTCGGGGAGTTCCGCGACGGCGTCCCTCACGCTATCCAGGCGTTGCTCGAGCGCGCCGGGGGATTCGTCGCACAGTTCCAGCCAGAGGGCGGCGTGCTCGTCGAGTTCGAGATTGGCGATGTCGGGGAGCGCGTCGGGCAGGGACTGGGCCACGCGGAGGGCCTCGCCGTCGAACAACTCGATCGCGTCGAATCCAAGCTCGACAAGGCGCGACGCCGCCTCGACGGCGTCGTCGAGCGTGGGGAACACGGCAAGGCTCGCGTGATGGGCGGGGAGCACGGGGACGGTGCGCATGGTGGCTTCGGCGATGAAACCGAGCGTGCCTTCGCTGCCCACCATGAGTTGCCGGATCATAGCGGATGGTTTGGAGAATTCGGTGAGCGCGCGAAGCTGGTAGCCCATCGCGTTGCGCATCGACCACAGGCGAGCGATGGTGCCGAGCGACTCTGGATCCTCGCGCAGGCGCCGCCGAAGGATGGCGAGGCCGCCGGCGACCGTCGGTTCTTCCCAGCTGAGCGCGAGGTCGGCGTCGGGTGCCGCGGTGTCGACGACGCGCCCGTTCGGGAGCACCACCACCATCGACTCCACGGTGTGGAACGCGTCCTGCGACAGCCCGAACATTCGTCCCGTCGCGTTGTTGGCGAGGACCCCGCCGAGCGTGGCGGATTTCCCGCTCACCGGGTCCGGACCGAGCCGGCGTCTGAAACGGCGTAGCCGAGCATTGATCTCCGCGACGGTAGCCCCCGCGCCCGCGCGCACTCGTTCTCCATCGTCGAGCACCTCAATGTGCCGGAACCTGCGGCGCACGTCTACGAGGATGTCGTCGCTGATGGCCTGCCCGCTGAGGCTCGTGCCGCCGCCGCGCAGAGTGAGCTGACGGCGCTGCTCTTGGGCTTCAGCGAACAGCGAGCGGACGTCGTCGAGGCTGGACGCGACCACAACCTCCGCAGGGAACTTCAGAAAGCGGGAGGCGTCGTGGGACAGCGCAAGCCGCGTCAGTGGATCGTCGCTGCGCAGCATCCCGTCGGTCACGCGCCAAATCCTAGCCGGGGTGAGCGCTGCTGTCAGGGCATGTCTGTGGTCGGGGGTAACGCTGCTATAATGATGCGTCGAAGCAATTGCGGACGTAGTTCAACGGTAGAGCGTCAGCTTCCCAAGCTGAATGTTGCGGGTTCGAATCCCGTCGTCCGCTCCACTTAGACACTCAATTGATACACTGTATCGATTTTGGAAGCCCCCCATGGTGGGAGCTTTTTTTGTTGAGTAAAAACGCTGGTAGATGGCGGTTTTTAGGGTTTTGCGCGGTTTGGGGTTGTGTGTTGGTGGGTCTGCGCGAGGGCGCTTTGAGAAACCGTTCGGAGGCTCGTTTTGCTTGGTGTAGTGAGGCTGGCGAAAAATTTTGCATACACCTGCGCCCGGTTTTGTCTTGCGTCAAAAGGTTAAGGCTTGCGTCAAAAAGTTTAGGTGACCAGCGGTCTTTCTTGCTTCCACTTGATTTTGTAGTGGTTATAAGAGTAGCCAGAAATCAGCAGAATCGTGTGAGTGATAGAGAGGATGGTTGCTAGATGGAATGAGATTGAAACTTTTCATATCGATTAGCTCGATATTCGTTATTGATAGGTTGGGGGCAAAGTTGTGTGTATGGTTTGAAACATGACTTCTCTTCCAATTTTACCAAAAAAATGCGGGAATGATGTTTCATCCTAGATTAGCTGGATCATAAAAATGCATTACCCTCGGTGGTTCATACCTCATCCAGATCATGGTGAAGGATCTAACGTCTGTGCCGAGCAAAAATATTGACTATCGCGTAGGTAAGAGGGAGGGAGAGCATTGCTGCACTACCTCACGCTCATGCATACGTCTACAAAGTATGAACCCTATCCGCAACAACTGAACATCCGCTTAATGTGCAGCTATAAAATATCTCTGACTAGCATATGAGATAGCAGTTATGTCATTGTATGATGGCTGTGGTACGGGTCTAGTCGCTATATTCATCTCTTCTACAGTGATGGGTTGTGGTGAGAGTTCTTCTTGGTTGCCTGATGGGGGGGCTAACTTTTTGGAGTCTAGTAGATAGATGGTGTATCTGAGGGGGGGTCCTCTTTTAGCTAGTGCACCTTGGTAGCGTGTCTTGTCTGTCGGGCTTGTACGGTAGGGGTAAAAGTCTGCAATTTATCTGAAAACAGTCGAAGTGAATCTGAGGTTTACAGGCTGGGATGCGGATGTTAGAATTAAGGGGATTGTCTTGATCTAGATAAAGATGAAACCTGTATACTAGCACGATATTTTGATATGGAGGTTTCCAGTGGCTCGGTATGCAAAAAAGAGGCCTTTCGGGTTTCTGGTATTTGTCATCACTATGTTGCTTGCCCTACCGGCAGGTTTTATGAATACGCAGCGCGCCTGGGCTGCTGCTGGATCGTTTAGCTACGAAATTGTTGAGCATTTTTCGTATCGTTATGATTTGTATGATGCCAAAAGAAATCCAGATGGTACGATAACAGACGAGATCCTGACGCTCCTTATGACCCAGGATAAAGCAAAACCAACTGGGAGAGATTTAAGAACTCTAAAATCTGCAGCAGGCGGCGAAGTTGAACCAAGCAGTAGCTGGTCGACAATGTATCAGGCCTATGAAAAAGCAGCTCCAGGTTTCAATTATACAAGCGGTCATATTACCGGAAAACCTTCTAGTTATACACGCTTTATTTTTGAGTTGAATGAAGTTGCCGACTTCGTAACAATAGATATAAATTACGATAAAGATAAGGCATTCATGCAGGAGCTGATTGGCTCGTATTCAACTGGCGCGAATATGGTAGATCTCTTCAATCATATTCAAAATCGTATTAAGGAGCGCCAAGATAACCTGGATAACCTTATTTTGTGGATGAACTCTAATAAGTATCACAAGGGTACAGCCAATAATGCATTCTCAAAATTGCTCGGCGATAATGTTAATGGACAGAAAAATGTCCACGAGGTAATTCCTAAGGCAGGATCTACATCCCCCACAAACAGACGTGTTGAGACTTATATTAAGTCAAAAGAACAAATCCTTAAGGGTGATGCTGGCGACAATATTGACTTTTCTGAAAAGACGATTACGAATGATCTTCTGGCCGGAAAGAATATCCCGTCAACTCTTCCAAGTAAAGAACAGATTATTGCTGAGTATTTACCTGGCTCAAGCCTAGGCGGAAAATATCAAGAATATGACGAGGCTAAGATCCAAGAGTTGTTTATCATGGCAACTTTTGGAAATCTCTTTGATACTATCAACTATCCTGGCGCAAGGGATAATTCTCCACAAACAGTGAAAAACGTACTTAATTACGGAAGAAAGTATGTTTTAGGTATTCGAGAACTCAAGATTCCGGTTAGCTACGAGTTTGTTGACAAGACTAACCCTGAGACTTCCCTCCCTGATGAGCTTGTTGCCTTGACGCCAAAGCTTACAGAAGAGTTTTCTGCCGGTGCTAGCGTTACCGGTATCAAAGTCGGCGATACATACACCAAACAAGACGGTACGCAAGATCAGTTTAAGGATTCAGTCACTCTTGCCGATGGTTCACAGTGGACCTTCCACGGTTACACCACTGACAACACCAAAACGAATACAGAAAGTGTTGAAACTGAGCACAATGTTACTGCTCAGTACAACGACAATTCTGATCCTGCAATCAACAAATTCGTTGGCGTATGGGAGATGACATCTGAACCTGTTCCGCCTACTCCTACGACTGCACCAGTGACGTATGAGTTTGTTGGTAAAGACAATGTAGAACTTCCGCAAGAGATCAAAGACCTCTTGCCAGGTAATGAACGGCATGAGATCGGTACGTCTGCGATCGCTCAAGATCCCAGCAAGGACCAGACACCAGTCAAAGAGCTTACTGTAGGCGAGTACGATTGGAAGTTTAACGGCTATACCCACAATGGCAAGTCTGCTACTGAGCTTGTCGTTCAGGATGGCGAAAACAAGTTTGTTGGTGAGTGGGAGCGCCTCTACAAGGTAAATTACAAGTACAACTACCCTGATAAAGAGGAAGATGACCACAAGGTTGTCTCCAAGATTTCCAATGGTGGATCAACCGGAGATAATCACCCTGACAACCCGACCCGCCCAGATGGGCCGGCCGGGAAAAAGTGGACTTTCGTTGGTTGGCATAAAGACAAAACCCACGACCCGAATGATGAAACGGGTATGTTTACCGGCACCACTACGATCACCGATAACACGGTTGTCTACGCAATCTGGAAAGAACAAGACAAAGAAGCTATTAGCTACGAGTATCAGAAGGCTCAAGGTGTAGATATAGATCTTCCAGCGGTCATTAACACCGATGAGTTCTTGCCCACCTCTCATGGCAGCGAGCATTACGTTGGTGATTCTGTCCGGGCTGATCGTCCGAAGAAAGAAACTTACCAAGACGACACTGGCACATGGACTTTCACCAATTACGAGAAAGACAGCTTGGAGGTCGCTAAAGGGCAGCCTAATAAGTTCATCGGCTACTGGTCATACGCTATTGACACCACTCAGTACACGCACCGTTACGAGAGTGGCACTCAAGGAATGACGCTTCCCGAGATGATCTCTAAGACAAAAGCTCAAGGGGGCCTTACCCCCAATGCGCAGACAGGTAATCTCGGTGAAACCGTACATCCAACTCAGCCTGACACCGACGAATATAAGGTAGAAGATGGTAAATGGACCTTTAGCGGTACCTACACGCCTGATCAACTCACCTTAATTCGTCAAGGAACGCATGAGTTTGTGGGGCTGTGGAACTTTGTCAAGAAAGTAACCTACTCCTACCGTTACGAGAAAGCACCTGAGGTAGAAAAAGAACTCCCAGCAGCAATTCAAAACTTACGTCCTGATGTTGATTCCACTAGGGATCACTACGTTGGCGACTCGGTCAATGCTGAGGCTGCTATGAGCCAAACCTACCAGGATGCTGAAGGTACCTGGACATTTAAGGAATATGAGAAAGATGCACTTCAGCTTGTAGATGGCACTAATGAATTTGTTGGATACTGGTCATACGCACCTGATACGGTTCCGTACACGCATGAATTCGTGGCCGATCCTGCAGCCAACAAGCCTCTTCCTGAGGTCCTCACCAAGAAGGTTGCTGACAACGGTCTTATCCCTGATGATCAGGAAGGTAACCTTGGAACTCAGGTTCAGCCAACACAGCCAACACAAACTGAGGTTCTCGATGAGGACGGTAAGTGGACCTTCCAGGGCTATGACAAGCCAAATCTCACACTCAGCCGTACGGGTGAGAATAAGTTTGTAGGCACCTGGTCCTACACACTAAAGACCACCTACAGCTACCGCTATGTTGCTGCTCAAGATGTGACTGAGCCTTTGCCTGCTGAAATCCAGACTTATGCTCCGGCAGTGACTGGCACGCATTATGTTGGTGACTCGGTCAATGCTGAGAACCCGACCAAGACAACTCACCAAACTGATAAGGGCACGTGGACTTTTGTTGCCTACACCAATTCTCCTCTTACTCTTACCAACACAGAGGCTGATAACGTCTTGATTGGTGAGTGGACCTACGCGGTTGACACGGTCCCGTACACGCATCGTTTCGTGTCTGGCACACCGGGTAAGCAGCTTCCTGAAGAAATCGCGAATAAGGTGAGCCAGGATCCTGCAGGTCTTACCCCTGATGATCAGAATGGGAATATTGGTACGACTGTGACCCCGACCCAGCCGGGTAAAACCGTGGTTGAGGTTGAAGGCGGTAAGTGGACCTTTACCGGCTACGACAAGCCGGACATGGAACTTGTCCGCGGTGACAACGAGTTCGTTGGTACCTGGACATTCCAAAAGGTCATCCCTGCAACGCCAATCGTTCCTCTATATAGCGTGATCTATAAGTTTGAGTCTGAAGACAAGACAACTCCCTTACCTGAGGAGATTACGAAGCGTCTGCCAAGCAAAGAAGGTAGTAAGCTCAACGGCTCCAAGGTAAACCCGGCTCCTGTCGCAGACACAACTTATGAAGAAAATATCGGCAACGGTGAGGTTCGGGTATGGAGCT
>JAEZWQ010000046.1 GCA_023420085.1 Bacillota bacterium | reverse complement strand
AATAACCAAGCCATGCGGTGGCTCGAGATTGTCAATGGCTTAGAACACGGTACAACGGGCATTGCGCCTCAGCTTCTCCTCAAAAAAGAAAAGCTCAAGCCTCTGCCTGAGGATGGATGTGTTTTGTCAACATGAATTCCCTGAAAAAATCATCAGGAATTCCCTGTCCATATCAAGAGTTTTTCCCTGGAAAAATCAAGATGAGTCATTCTCCAGATTTTTTCTAATTTACAACATCTTGACCCTCCATCATCTTCGTCATTCCTTTACGCATGAGCGCATGAGTTAAACGATAGCTTTGTCCCTCAAAAGCAAGTAGATGGCCGTGATGTACCAAACGGTCTATCATTGCCGCAGCCATCTGTTCATCGGTAAATATAGAGCCCCATTTAGAAAATTCTAGATTTGTTGTCACTACCAAGCTGTTACGCTCATAACTGTCCCCGATAATTCTAAAGAGAAGTTGGCTCCCCTGTCGGTCGACAGGGACGTAGCCCCATTCATCAAGAATAAGTAAATCCAGCTTTGACAGCTCCTTGCTCAGTCTCTCTAACTTGCCATTGCGGTAGTGCTCGCCCAATTTGGTGACTAGGCCAGCAACCGTGTAAAAACGGACATTCATGTCCATCTGGCAAGCCATAACTCCCAATGCTACAGCCATGTGTGTTTTTCCTGTGCCTACTGGTCCATATAAAATGAGATTTTGCTTTTCTTCCACAAAGTTTAGCTCTAACAATTCTTCCTTTCTGAGACTTGGAGGAAAGGTGACCCCTGAGAAGTCGTAATTATCAAATGTTTTCAGCATAGGAAAACCAGCAAGGTTTAACCTCATCGAAATACGCTTTGACTTCCTCGCTGAGATTTCACTCGCAAAAAGCTCTAAGAGAAACTCCAAATCTCTGCTATCTCTGGTTTTGCAATGCTCGACGATGCGCTGTGACAGCTTTAGTTGTTTGCAGTACGCGGATAATTCCTCAATCTTTTCCCACTGTGGCGCAGTCATCGTAAGGCTCCTTTCAGTATGCTGTCATAAACAGACAGATCCAGCCCCTGACTATTGACCGTCATATTTATCTCGCCATCTTCAATCCGAGCCGCAAGGACTGAAATCGCATTGACATCCAGATGCTCTCTGTTTAACACCCCCTCTAGGGCTTCTAAAAGTGTTTGGAAACTATGCTCTTCTAACAAGTGAGAGAGCGTTTTCAAGATTTCCCGTCTTGTAGAGGCGTCCAGATCGTCTAATTGTTTTCTCAGAGCTTCATTGAGACTTGCTCTCAGTTGGCTATTTCCCCATGCTCCTGGATGCCTCGAAAGATGCTTGAGACTCAATTCGGGCAGGACATTTCGACTTGCCTTGCCTTCATATTGCCTCTTGTAACTAGCTATCTCAGAGCCATTAGGGCTAAAGATGGTCACCTCTCTAGCCCGCAGTCGAATAAGGAGATCTCGGCCCGCATCCTCTGTTCTGCTGGCATAATAATGTCCATCCACTCTGACTTGGCCATACGAATTGGCTGTGCGATTCATGTATTCACAAACATCGAAAGAATGCTTTGGCAGCGCTCTCATTTTCTGGATTTCTTCCTGAAAGAGCTCGCCGACAAGCTCGCCTTTTTCGTAGTGAGTTTCTAGAGCGTAGCTTTCACACTCTGTTAAGAGATCCCGATTAAATCGTTCGCTGTCCGTGTAATGGGGAACGGGAACGAAATAATTTCTACGCACATAACCGACTTTGTTTTCCACATTGCCTTTTTCATGTCCTGCATGTGGATTACAAATTCTCAGGTCGAAGCCGTAATGGGCTCTAAATCGCGCAAAGAAGTGACATTCCATGATGGCATTGGCAAGCTTTTTGCCAACGCCAGAAGCATTGTCAAAAATGAGTAGGTCAGGAACCCTCTCAATTCTTTCAAACATCTTTTGAAGGGCATCGCAAACGCAGATGGACTCCTGGTTCTCGACGACTTGTGCCAAGCCATAATTACTGTAGGGGAAGGTCATCGTCAAATAGAGTTTTCTTCGTCTCATACCGTTCACGATGAAGTCAGCCTCTCCGCAATCCACCTGGGCCTGACCCGGGTACCAAATGAGATCTTGGAATGCTTTGACCTGGGAATTCTCTTGACGCCATTTTTTCACGTACCGCTGGATTGTAGGGTATGAACCTGTATAGCCTTCTTTTTTGACCAGATCCTTGTAAACCTTCATAGCTGTATACCTTTGTTTGTGCCAGCTATCTTTGTCGGACTCCAACCATGAATTAATGATTTCTTTATACGGGTCAAGGATACTTGAACGGGAAACTACAGAGGGTAACTTGGGCGAAAAATCTTCTTGCATGATGTACTTCTTCACCGTCTTAACGTCAAACCCCGTGTCTCTTGCGATCTTGGCGTATGAATCTCCATTACGATACGCGTCTTTGATATGATTGATATTGGACATGTTGAGCACGCTCCTTTTACCTCCTTCGTGTCTATATCCAACACAAAGGTAATGTGACTGGGACAGCGACTCAACTGTCCTTTTTCTTTCATGATTTTTCCCTGGATTTCTTGATGATTACAACAG
>JAEZWQ010000024.1 GCA_023420085.1 Bacillota bacterium | reverse complement strand
GCTTCACGTTCTGGATCCATTTTTCTTCTTGCCATAAAAAATTCCTCCTGAATTAATATTTATTTTAACATCAATCCAAGAGGATACATAGATCTTTATTGTTTACACAAAACTAATTACAGTCTCCTCCTTTTTCCATTTTCTGTATTGTTTTTATTGTTTATGTATTATTAGTTTATTTAAAATACTATTTCTTATATTATCTGTTAATTTTTATGACTATATGGACGAACTTATCCTAATATTTTCTCATAGTTTTATCAATACATAAATTTGATAATATAAAAATGTACAAAATATAGGTTACATATCATTTTAATCAAGGAGATGAAACATGATATTTGAATGTATATAAATATAAACTTAGAAATAAATAATCTTATGGACGCAATAAATTACAACCATTAATACAAAATGGTATATGGGTTAACTATAGTAGACTTGCTAGAGAATTTGATGTTGACAGAAGAACTATAAAAAAATATTGTTTAGGCTTTATTAAAAATCCAAAGAGAGTCAAACATTCTAAAATAGATGCTTATTATGATGTTATATATCATTTACTTTATTCAAATAAAAGCAAAGATAAAAAAAAGGTATTTGAATATAAAAGGGTACTTTGGCAATATTTAAAAGATAACTATGGCATGGATACCCATGAATCATCATTTAGAGTTCTAAAGATAAATTATAAGGATAGTTTAATGCCAAGAAGAAAAGCTTATAATTGTAAATTTTTCTGCGATATTGACTCGGTGGCAAAAAATGAGTATAATATGGTCAGAATACTACTACCAAATACAAATGGGAGGTGTAGCTATGAATATTCGTCCATCCGCAGCAATCCGTCAGAATTATAACGAGATTGCCGAAATGTGCAGAAAGACCGCAGAGCCGGTATTCCTTACCAAGAATGGCGAGGGGGATTTAGTCGTTATGGATATTGAAACCTACAACCGCAGGGAGAAGATGCTGAAACTTCGTGAGGAACTGCTTGCGGTTGAGGAGGACAGAATGGCGGGAAGAACTGGTTGCACGCTTGATGAACTGGACGCTTATCTCGACGAAGTGATTTCAGAGGTATAGCGTATGGCAGCAAACAGTAAGTACAAAGTCATTGTTTCCGATAGAGCAAAAAGAATGTTAGGGACGAACATCCTTTTTATGGCACAGATCAATAAAGATGCAGCGGTGGCAAAGAAAAAAGAGATTATGGCAGCAATGCTCTCTTTAAAGCATATGCCGAAGCGTTTCCCCTACTTTGAGGAACTGTATATTACGCCCAATAAATATCACAAGATGTTCATTGAGAAGTGGTATCTTGTTCTTTATCAAATCAAAGATGATACGGTCTATGTAGAATATATCCTTGACTGCCGCAAGGATTACAGATGGCTTATTAAATAACAACAGAATATTAGAATGAAAATTGTCACTTAATTACAGGTGGCGATTTTTTTATGCCAAAAAGGAGATGCTTTTCTTTTGGAAGTTAAGATAAATAAAGAAATCCATAACTATACGAAGTAGATGTTTTTTGGACTATCGCTGCGGTAGTTCATTTTTTTGTCCTTGCCTGCGGTGTGGCGGTAGACTTGTATTTCCTGCTACGTCCCCACTTATTGGGATACATCTTATGTCTAATTTGTCAAATGTTTCAACTACAGCTTCATTTATTTCTTCGCATCGAGTATTAGATAATATAAATATAATTCATCACCCCTCTTCAAATAAAGCCGAAATAAGTGCCTTTTTTTGTTTTTCTGTCATTGTGGCAGAATTTCTCGCTAATATGCGCTCAACTTTTGGAAAATAAAAATTATCCTGTTTTATCCCAAGTAGATAGTCTGACGTGGTATTGAGGTAGAGGCAATGTTGGCAAGCATATCTGCCTTAGGCTCTCTGTTACCAGAAACATATTTAGATAGAGTTGCCCTGTGGTGTTTAACCTATCAGCTAATTACTTCTAAGTGATATTTTGCTTTTTTAGCAGATATAATAATCTTTGCCCTAATTCCTTTCCTATGATTTTTCATCCTTACAAATATACAAGTAATTATATTAATTGCTTACCAAAGGTATAATTCAAATCACCTAATATATTAATAGTTATTAAATTATTATTTTTTAGAATCTTATTACATTCACCAATGACTCTCTATTCAAATCGTGTAAGGGGACATTTGTACATGTCTGAAAGATGTAAGAGTATGAATAATTCACTCTGTATCAACTTAACCCTACGGTTAGAACCTGTTTGTGTAGGTATATATGCTGGACTTGTTGTAGTAAATAAGATATATTCATATCCAAAATAAATATATAAATAGGATTTAGTATACCTTAGAAATCAACTATATCTATTCACGTTGATATATATAAATCCTATACCAAACTGCCGTTTTTATATATATGCTAAAGTATTGAAACATAACAGAAAACTGATATAATAATGACTATGATTGAAATAAGAGGTTTAGTTAAAGAATTTAATATTGATAGTAAAATATTTAGAGCAATAGACAATGTTAATTTAGACATTCCACGTGCTAGTGTGTATGGGATAATCGGTCTTAGCGGTGCAGGTAAGTCTACATTGATAAGATGTATAAATGGACTAGAAGTTCCAACAGAAGGCAAAATAGTAATTGATGGAATTAATATTAGTTCATTGAATGAAAAACAATTGTTAGAGCAGCGTAGAAATATAGGAATGATATTTCAAAGCTTTAATTTATTCTATCAAAAAAATGTTTATGATAATATTGCTTATCCGCTTAAAATATCTAATGTTCCTAAAAAACAAATTGAAGATAGGGTTAAGCAGTTATTAAAATTTGTTGATTTAGAAGAAAAAAGAAATGCCTATCCCGATGAGCTATCTGGAGGACAAAAGCAAAGAGTGGCAATTGCGAGAGCATTAGCAACAAATCCTAAAATACTATTGAGTGATGAAGGAACTTCTGCTCTTGATCCAGCAAATACAACTCAAATATTAAAAATTTTGAGAAAGGCTGTAGATGAATTTGGAATGACTGTTGTAATGATAACGCATCAAATGGAAGTGGCTAAAGAAATTTGTGATCGTGTTGCAGTTATGGAAAAAGGAAAGGTGATTGAAGAAAATGATGTTCAATCAATATTTACTAATCCAAAAACTTTATTAACAAGAACATTTGTTGATTCACTTACTCTTAATAATGAAGATAATTCAAAAATTGACTTATCAAAGTTTAAGGGACAAATATTGCGTATTGCATATAATAATGATACAACTGATAGACCAATCCTTTCTCAATGTATCAAAAATTTTAGTATCGATATAAATTTAATATCTGGAAATATTAATAATTTGAATAATGGTAGAGTGGGATATATGTACATTGAAATGCTGGGTGATGATAATGAGATTAAGAAAGCAAAAAGCTTTTTAAAAGAAAATGGAATAGTTTTGGAGGAAGTTAATGAATAATGCTTTTGAACTAACTATTAATGCTATTCCCGAAACTCTTTATATGGTATTTGCTTCAGCGCTCATATCTGTTATTATTGGACTTCCATTAGGAATTGGACTTTATATAGTTGGTAGTAAAGGGTTAAAACCAATAAAACCTGTATATATAATACTTGACTGGATTGTTAATATTTTCAGATCACTACCATTTGTTATATTAATGATGCTTGTATTCCCTGTTACAAGGTTATTGGTAGGTAAGATAATTGGAACAACAGCAGCTATAGTGCCTTTGACTATTTCAGCAGCTCCTTTTGTTGCAAGACTTATAGAGGGGAATCTTAATGAGATAGATTTAGGTATAGTAGAAGCTGCAAAATCTATGGGATCTACAAAATATCAGATAATTAAAAATGTATTATTACCTGAATCTTTACCATCAATAATTAATTCGATAACAATAACTATAATTAATTTGGTTTCATATTCGGCTATGGCTGGACTCTTAGGTGGAGGAGGCCTTGGAGATATTGCCAATAGGTATGGTTATCAACAAAGAAGATTCGATATATTATTTGTTTCAGTAATTTGCATTATAATCTTGGTACAGCTTATACAAGTTATTGGAACTTCAATAGCAAAAAAAATAAATAAAAGGAGATAATTTATGAAAAAACTTAGTAAAATTATAGCAGTAGCATTAACTCTTAGTTCGCTAGTAATTACAGGATGCTCATCAAAACAAGCTAATACAACAAATAATGAAGAAGATAATAAAATTGTAATAGGAGTTTCTCCTACACCTCATGAGCCAATAATAAATAATTTACTTCCAAAGTTTAAGGAAGCTGGACTTGAGGTTGAAGTTAAAACCTTTAATGATTATGTTCAACCAAATATTGCTTTAAATGATGGAGATTTAGATGCTAATTATTTTCAACATCAACCTTATTTAGAACAATTTAATAAGGATCATGGTTTTAATTTAGTATCAATCGGCAGTGTTCATTTAGAGCCTCTTGGAGCTTATTCTACAAAAATACGTTCTTTAGATGAATTAAAAGAAGGCGATGAGGTTTTAATACCTAATGATCCATCTAACTCAGCGAGGGCATTAGTTCTGCTTGAACAAAATGGACTTATTAAATTAAAGAATAAGGGAGACATTAAGTCTACTGAGAAAGATATAGTTGAAAATAAGAAAAATTTAAAAATTACTGCTGTTGATGCTCCTGTTATTCCTACGGCGTATAATGATGTTGCTATAGGAATAATTAATTCTAATTATGCAATTAGTGCTAATATTGATCCATCAACTGCATTATTTAGAGAAAGTGGAGATAATAATCCATATGCTAATCTTGTTGCTGTAAAAGAAGAGAATAAAGACAAACCAAAATTTAAGAAATTTATGGAAATTCTCCAATCAGCAGATAGTGAAAAATTTATTAATGATAAGTTTAAGGGAGAAATAATACCAGCATTTTCAAAATAGAGCTGTATGTATAATTGACAAATTAAGTTTATATTGAAAATGATTGCTGGCTGGAGGGCGAATTATTCGATAGAAATAATTAGCTGGATAAAGGCGCAGATTGAAATATCTGTACCTTTATCCAGCTTTTTTTAGTTAAGGGAGGAATTTCAGTGGATTTACTTAATGGAAGAATAAGAAGGCTATATGCTAAATATTTATGGCAGCATTTGGAGGAGCTTTAATAACGTCGATTTATTCAATTGTAGATATGGCAATGGTTGGACAGTATCATGGTCCACATGAGATTGCAGCTTTAGCGGTTGTTGCACCGATATGGAATATAATTTATAGCTTAGAGCTATTAATAGGAATAGGGGGTTCAATAGCTTTTAGCATTGCTAGAGGTAAAGGTAATAGATTGCATTTATTGTATCAATTTTAAGGGGATTAATATTTAGCGGTGCTTTAATAACGTTATTGCCTATAATGTTAGGAGAAAGATATATATGGTTTGCAATGCCATTAACTGAATTTATTGTTTCTATTTATTTCATTAACAATATAACGAAATATGCAAAGCGATTATCCAATAATAAAGATATAATAGAATAATATATTTATGTTAAATTTATTAATTTTAAGATTCAACTATATAATACATTTGATTAAATTTTTATTTGTGCTATAATTTAGATATAATATTTATGTGACATATAATTAAGTATAAGATAAGATTTATTAAATGAAGGAGTCATTATGAGAAAAATTATAGCTATTGGTTTGGCTACAGCATTAAGTCTAGGCTGTGTAGCGACATATACATTCACAGATAGATATAATGTTTATGCTCAAGATAAGGAAGAAGGAACGGATGATATAATAGCTGAAAAGGTAAAGGGATTACAAATGCTGGTTAATTCTGTTAGATTTACTTTAGGAAATGCAATAGATCAAAGCTATTATAATCCTATTTTAGAGAAACAGAATGAAAGTAAATTTGATATTGAATCTGCTATGACTAAAGAGGAAGCTACATCAAAGGGCGATAAAGCCTTAACCGAAATGGAATCACTTATTGAGCAGAAGAAAAAAGATGCATATGAGCATTCTGTAAATGTTTTAAAAACTCACATTAAAAGTGGTAGAGAAAGATCTAAGTATAAAGAAGAGACAACACCATTATATGATGCTTATGAAGCTGATCTATTAGCGCAGCTTAAGGAAAAGGAAGATGACTACTCAGCTATGGAGATGATTTTTGATCCATTAAAAACTAATATTTACGACAAGTTAGTTGAGTTTGATAGAGAAGTTGCTAAAAGAAGATTAGAAGATAAATTGAATGATTTAAAAAATAATAATACTTATACTGAAGAAAATCTTGAAAAACTAGATAAATTATACAATGAACAAATTGAAAAACTTGATAAAGTTAATCAAAATAACTTTGAAGATATTGATAGTATATTAAAAGCTACTGAAATGGCTATGGATAGAGTAGAAAAAACTGCTAAGCCAACAGAAGAAGATAAGCCAAAAGATGATGTGGAAAAACCAACTGAAGATCCAAATAGACAAAAATTAATTGATAAAATTGAAAATTTAAGAGAATTAGCTAATAAGTTTGAAGCAGAAAAAGAAGCTAATTATCCTGAAATGGATAATGATAATTATAAAACAGCACTTGCTGATATGGTAAATACTGTAGCAAAAATGAAAGAAACTGCTGATATATTAGATACTGATAAAGATGCAGAAGTTGAAGGTCATGGAATTGATTATGAAAAGCTTTTAAAGAAAGCTGATGACGCATTGGAAGAATATAATAATAAACTTCAAGCATTAAATGCAGCTAAAGAAGAAGCAGAAAAAAATAAAGAAACTACTGAAACACCAGATCCAGGTACTGAGGAAGGGGATAAAAAGCCAGGAGATGAAGGAGAAGTAGTTGATAAAATAAACTTAGATAAGCTAAAGGATATTGATTTAGATAAGCTATCTAATGATATGGAAGTAACAAAGAATTTCCTTGATAAAATAAAGGAAAAAGATGAGCCTGAGGAAGAAACTACTGTAACACCAGATCCAGTTCAACCAGTTGAGCCAAATCCAGGTACTGAACCAGGGACTGAGGAAGGGGATAAAAAGCCAGGAGATGAAGGAGAAGTAGTTGATAAAACAAACTTAGATAAGCTAAAGGATATTGATTTAGATAAGCTATCTAATGATATGGAAGCAACAAAGAATTTCCTTGACAAAATAAAGGAAAAAAATGAGCCTAAGGAAGAACCTAAAGATGATAAGGAAGAAGGAAATATTGATAATGTTGCTGGAAATGTAAATCTAGATATGATTAAAAATATTGATCTAGATAAATTAATGGCTAATATGATAGAAACCAAAGCTTATCTTGATAATTTAGATAATAAAAAAGTAGAAGACAATAACAAGTCAAAAAATACAAATAGCAATATAAATACTAATGAATCAAATACTAAAGTAACAGATAATTCAAACAAATTGCCTAAAACAGCAGTGGGATTGCCAGTTGGACTATTATTGATTAGTTCTTTAGGTGCTGGATTAATTGCAAATAAAAAGAAGAGAAAATAATGATTTTATAAAGAAATACATTATTATATAGATAAATACTCTAAAGAATTTCTTAATAGTTTAATACTATTATGTATATTTTTTAGAGTATTTGCTTTTTGTTAAATATAAAAGTTATAATATATTGCTATATCATCAAAAATTGGAAAACCTCATTATAACTTGCATATATTCAATGATATATAAATATAATGCTTATATCAATGAAGATGTTTTCGGTGAAATAGATAGAATAATAGAAATTCGTTATATATGAAGATGGAGAATTATAGGATTTATCCTTAATTCTCCATCTTATTAGAACATATATTTGAGATATATGTTATCAACAACATTTGATAAATAGTCTATTATTAGTATTATGCCAGTAATTTAGAATATTTGTTTGCCAGAAACAAACTTGTGCAAAACATCACGATCATCAGTTAAATAGAAAAATCTTTCTAGACGTTCAATAATTTCTAAATTATTCATAGTTGTAGGTAAATTGTCCTCATCTAATATAAGGATATCAGCTTCAAAACCTTTTTCAAAAGAACCAACATTACCAAAGAATTCACCACCACCTTTTGTAGCCATATAGAAAGCTTCCTCAAAGGTTATTGGTGGTATATCTTGATCAACAAGGCGCCAATATAGTTTTGACATCTGAATTGTAAAAGGAACTAACTTTACTATAGATTTATCAGTTCCACCAGCAACGTCAGATCCTAGGCCGACACGCATATTATTATTCAAGTATTTTTTTATTGGTGCTATACCACTAGCTAGATTAGAATTTGAAGTAGGGCAGTGAGCAATAAATACACCACGATTTTTTATTAATTCAACTTCGGCATCATCACACCAAACACAATGTGCCATTATTGTTTTTGAATATTTTCCAAAAGTTCCAAATTTATCATAAGCATCTGAATAGTTCTTAGACCATGGGCATAATTCTTTAACCCATTCAATTTCGCCCTTATTTTCGCTAAGATGTGACTGTAAGGCTATTTTATTTTCTATTACAAGATTTCCAAGCTCTCTCATCAATTCATCTGTGCAAGAGGGGATAAACCTTGGTGTAATAATAGGCTTCGTATTATTATAATCATGACATTTTTCTAGCCATAATTTAGTATCACTTATTGAAGATTTATAGTCAGTCTCCCTTAATATATCAGGAGAATTTCTATCCATATTAACTTTTCCAACATAAGTCTTCAATCCGCTTTTTTCAAGTTTATCCATAAGTAATAATGAAGCATCTTTATGAATAGTAGAAAAAATTACAGCTCTTGTTGTTGCACTATTTTTTATATCATTTACAAAAATATCATATGCCTGATTAGCATAATCAAGATTTTTATACTTTGCCTCTTCAGGAAAAGTATGAAAGTTTAACCAGTCTAATAATTCCATATCCATCCATAATCCCCTAAAGCTATATTGGGGTGCATGAACATGTAAATCAATCATGCCAGGGATTATAAGTTTACCAGGGTAGTCATAAAATTCATAGTTCAATTCTGGCTTTGTTTCTGAAATTGCTTGAATAAGTCCGTTTTGAACAACTAGATAGTGATTTTTTTTTGTTATTATAGTATCCTTATCAATACTATATGCGATATCTCCACGGATGATAAAATTCATACTCACCTCACATTGTCATTGATACATATCTTATTATAAATATTATAGATATAATTAAAGCTAATGGTTTTATTTCTCTGAATTTACCTGTTAATATTTTAATTATACAATATGTTATTAGTCCTATTCCAACACCATTTGCAATTGAATATGTGAATGGCATGAAAATCATTGCACAGAATGCAGGAAGAGCTTCTGTCATATCACTGAAATCTACATCCTTGATATTTCCAAGCATAAGTATACCAACAAATACTAGTGCAGGAGCAATTGCTACAGTTGGAATGATATTAACTATTGGCGCAAATATTATTGAAACAAGTAATAATATTGCTGTAACAAAGCTTGTCATTCCCGTTTTTCCACCAGCAGCAATACCGGCACTTGATTCAGCGACAGTTGTAACAGTAGAAGTACCTACAAGTGCTCCAGCTGCAGTAGAAATAGCATCTGACATTAAAGCTTGTTTCATATTTTTTATTTCACCATTTTCAGTTATAAGACCTGACTGTTTTGCAGCACCAAATAATGTTGCTATAGAGTCGAACATATTCACTAATGAAAAGCTTAAAACAAGCATAAAGATCATAAATAATGCTGAGATAAAGCTCTTATTTTCAAATAGACCAGCAAAGTCTAATTTAAAGAATGATACCTCGAAAAAGTCATGGAACTTTCTACCAAGATTTAAATCAAATTCATGTAATTTTGTTACTCCAAAAGGTATACCAATAATTGTGGCTGATATGATTCCCAATATTATAGCACCCTTTATTTTTTTTGCATGAAGTACGGCTATAATAATTAGTCCACAGAATGCAACCAAAGCACCAGCAAGAGCTAGGTTATCAGTTCCTTCTTTTCCCCATTTAGAAAAATCTACTAGACCAACAAGTGTTGCATCATTCTTTACAACTATACCGCTGTTTTTTAATCCAACAATAGTTATAAATAGTCCAATACCAGGTGTTACTGCATTTATAATATTTTTTGGAATAGATCTTATTATAGCTTCTCTAAGACCAACAATTGTTATAAATATAAATAGAATTCCTGATATAAGTACAATTACTAAAGATTGCCAATAACTATATCCCATTCCAAGACAAACTGTATAAGCAAAAAATGCATTAAGGCCCATACCAGTAGCCTGTGCTAATGGTAACTTTGCGTATAATGAAACAAGTATGGTCCCTATAAAACCACCTATGCAGGTACCTATAAATATACCGTTTTTTAGCTTCTCAGCAACATCCAATTGTCCCATTATTGTATATGGATCAGATAAAATAATTGGATTAAGAATTAATACGTAAGCTATAGTTATGAAAGTGGTTATACCAGCAATTATTTCCACCTTCATTGTAGAGTTATTTTCTTTAATTTGAAAATATCTCTCAAAAAAGTTCTGTTTTGATTTATCCATATTTTCCTCCTACAATTTACGCTATTTGCGAAGTATATATATAATTATATAATGCATAGATTACATAACAACGTAAGTTTAATAGATTCTCTTTATAAATTTTAAATATGGCAAGATTGATAAATATAATTCTATTAAAAGAAATTTATTGACGATTTTTGAGAAAATTCAGGATGAAATATTACAAAATAATTAATTTTAATATTTTATGTCTGAAAAAAATATATAAAATGACAAAAATGACGGGTTGATACAAATTACCAACCCGTCAAATACTAATAATTTTCTATTTTGCTGTTATAGCAGCCATTGTTATATAATTATATGGCTGGTTAAAATGAGGTAGGAAGAAAATGTCTAATAAGGCAAGTTTATCTATTGTTATTTTTTCTTGTATTGCAAGAGAGAACATATGATTTATCATTGACATATCATATTCTGAAGCTGCTTGCATACCTACAATTCTTCTTGAACTCTTTTCATAAACAATTTTAATTTTTACAGGAGCATTTTCTTTCATAAATGCAGGGCGTTGAAGATCTTCAAAAGAAGTTGAAAGAACTTCGATTCCTAATGATTTTGCTCTAGCTTCATTTATTCCAGTAGAAACCATTTTTAAGTCCCAAATATTTATACCATTTGATCCTTGTACTCCAATTCCTTCAAGGTCAGTACCACATGCATTATGTGCAGCAACAATACCAGATCTAACAGCATTAGTAGCAAGAGCTATATAATCTACATCATCAATTGCATTGTCATAAACAGTTGCACAATCGCCTATTGCATAAACATCTGGTTCACTAGTTCTTTGATGTTTATCAACAAGATATGCACCATTTTTGAATGTTTTTAGTCTGTCACTACCAAGGGAAGAGTTTGGTTTGAATCCAATACAAAGGATAACCATGTCTGTATTAAATTCTTCTTTATCGGTAACAACTTTTTCAACTTTTCCATTTCCTTGTAGTTCCTTAACAGTTTGAGAGAATTTAAGTTCAATACCATGGTCTGTAAGATTTTTTTCCATCATATCTGTAAATTCTTTATCATAATATGTAGCCAAACATGTAGGTGCAGAATCGATAAGAGTAACTTTTTTGCCTCTACGTATAAATGCCTCTGCAATTTCTACGCCAATGTATCCAGCACCAACAACAGTACAATGCTTGATATTTTCATCATCAATTCTTTTTTTAATATTTTGTGCTTCTTGGAATAGTTTAACAAATTGTACATTATCTAAGTCAAATCCAGGTATTTGAGGTTTGATAGGAATAGAGCCGGTTGCAAGTATAAGCTTATCATAAGACTCAATACCTTCGCCATTTTCATTTTTAAAATGGACTTCTTTTTTGTCAAAATCGATGCGATTAACTTCAGTATTTATACTTACTTTAGCACCTGCCTTTTGTAAAGCCTCTGGGCTAGAATAGAATAATTGATCACAACCATCAATTTGTTTACCTAACCATAATGCAGTTCCACAGCCTAGAAAACTTGTGTTATTATTTCTTTCTAATACGACAACTTCATTATCAGGATAGTTTCCTAATATAGTATTAATAGCTGCTGTTCCCGCATGATTTGCTCCAATCAATAAAATCTTAGACATAATTTACCTCCATACTCTACCTAATTGGTATAATTTTGATTTAATTATAATTCATATTTGTTGCATTGTCAAAACTTTAACAAGAAATAATTTTTTTATTTTATTGATTTAATTATGGTAAAAATCTATAATAACAAGAGGAGGAAGGGCATGAGTTTTATACAATTTATAGATGAAATTAAAAAATATAAAGTTGGAGACACTGAAATATTAGCAAATAATAACATATCATTTGAAATTGAAGAGGGAGAGCTAGTAATAATAGTTGGAGCTAGTGGTGCTGGAAAGTCAACAGTTCTTAATATTATGGGTGGAATGGACAAATGTGATAGTGGGCAAGTTATAATCGATAATAAGGATATAGCAAAATATTCAGAAAGAGAATTAACTAAATTTAGGAGATTTGAAATTGGTTTTGTTTTTCAATTTTATAATTTGATTCCTAATTTAACCGTTCTTGAAAATGTTGAACTTGCTAGTCAGATTTCAAAAAGCAATATAGACCCATTAAAAATTATTTCTGATGTAGGTTTAGATCATAGAATAAATAACTTTCCTGCCCAACTTTCGGGAGGAGAACAACAGAGAGTTGCCATAGCAAGAGCATTGGCAAAGGATCCCAAGATACTATTATGTGATGAACCTACAGGAGCATTAGACTATAACACAGGTAAAAGTATATTGAAACTATTACAAAATATAAGCAGAGAAAATAATAAGACAGTTGTGATAATAACACATAACTCGCTAATTAAACCAATGGCAGATAGGATAATAGAAATTAATGATGCAAAAGTAAGAAGTATAAAAATAAATGATAAACCTGTATCAATAGATGATATAGAATGGTAGGAATTATGTTTAAATCAGTGTTACTTAAAGATTTGTTTAGAGAAATTTGGAGAACAAAATCTAAGTTTATATCAATTATTTGCATGATAATGTTGGGAATATTTGTATCTGTAGGGATGAAAATAACTTCGCCTATAATGAAGAATACTGTCAAAAACTATATGAATGATACGAAGCTATATGATATTGTAGTAACTTCTGTCGAAGGAATAGATAATGATATAAAGGAAAAGATTCTTAATGAGAGCTATATAAAAAAGTTTTTATATAGACCTAGCACTAAAAAAATTGTAGAAAATGCAAATATAGAGTTAAAGATAAATGCGTTTGATAATAAAATGACAGTGCCAATTTTAATAGATGGAAATTATCCAAAAAATGAAACTGAAATTGTGCTTGATAATAAACTTTCAAGTAAGTATAAAATTGGTCAAGAAATTGTGCTTATTGATCATAACGACACTAAAGATTTAAAAAATGCTTCATATAAGATTGTTGGATTTGTAAACTCTATTGAGGACATAGTATATAAAGAATATTCAGAGAATTCAGAAAATTATTTTAAAAGCTTTGCCTATGTTGATAAAAATGCTTTTAATGATATTGCTATCTATAATTTAGAGCTTAAAGTTACTGATGATAGTATAGATTTCGATAGTGAAGAATATAAAAAATTAATTAATGACTATGAAAAGAGCTTATGGAGTATAGTTAAAAATTATAGTGAAGAGAAGTATATAAAAAATATAGAACAGATTAAAGATAAGGAAAAGGAATTACAGGATAATAGATATATATTAAGATATGCATTAAATAATAGTCAATATTTGACTGAAGATAAGATTGTAGAAACTAAAAAATCACTAAAAAAAGTAGAAGATGGATTAAAAGATATTGAAAAGCATAAAAAAATGCTTATAAGAACTTCTTATGATGTATATACAAGATATAATACATCTTCCTATAGTTTTTACGAAAGTGGAAATAAACTAAATGTTGTTTCAAATGTTTTCTCTGGTTTCTTCTTTCTGGTGGCAACTCTAGTATCGCTTACTACCATGATAAGAATGGTTGAGGAACATAGAATACAGATAGGAACGCTAAAAGCATTAGGCTATACTAATTCTAAAATTGCTATGAAATTTTTCATGTATGGTTCTATTGCTTCTACAATAGGAATAATTCTAGGGCTAATTATAGCTCATACGGTAATCCTAAGATTGGTTTTTAATGCACATGCAAAAAGCTATATTATACCTGATTATAGCCTAGAAATTCATCCTTTTATAATAATATTTTTCTCTATAGTAGCTTATTTGTGTACCGCATTTACAGCATTAGTTGCTGTGTATGAAATGCTAAAAAGCAGAGTTAGTGAACTATTAAGAGCAAAAACACCTAAGATGGGGGAGAGAGTTCTTTTAGAAAAGGTAAAATTTTTATGGAAAAGAATGAATTTTTTTAGAAAGGTTACTGCTAGAAATATATTTAGATATAAGGCTAGGATGTGGATGACAATGCTAGGAATAGCAGGATGTACAGGACTTTTACTATTGGGATTCTGTTTAAGAAGAAGCGTACAAGATATTGAAATAAAACAATATGAAAACTTATTTAACTACGATTTAACTATCGGTATAAATCCTTATGGTGATGTAGAAAAAATAGAGAAATTCCTTAGTAGTAGTAATGAGGTACAAGAATATTTTGGTGTATATGTAGAGAATGTTAAAATCAGGGGAGTTGATAATAATATATATAAGAATATACAGGCATATATATCAGATGATTTTAGTAAACTTATAAAATTCCAAGGCATATATAATAATAAACTTAATATAAAAAATGGGGCATTGATGACAGTTAAGCTTTCTCATATTTCAAAATCAAGTGAATTATCAAATATAGACATGAATATCTTAGGAAAAGACATTAATTTAAAAATAGATGGTATTATTGAAAACTATATTGGCCATAGCGTATTTATTGATAAGGAATATTTTGAGAGTCATTACGGAGAGGTTCCATACAAAAATGCTTATATTGTAAAACTTAATCGAGATAAGACTCAAGTACGTGATTTTATACAAAAATTGTATACTTTTAATGATATATTTAATATAGATGACATAGGTAGTAACAAAATTATGTTATCAAAGTTGTCAAACAGTATGAATTCTGTTATATGGGTAATGGTTATTTGTTCAATTTTCCTAGCAATAGTTGTTTTGTACAATCTAACCAATATAAATATTTCAGAAAGAAATGTTGAATTATCTACTATCAAAGTATTAGGTATGTATTCTAAAGAAATTACTATGTATGTATATAGGGAGACGCTATTACTTACAATTTTTGGACAAATATTAGGGTTGATATTAGGTATTGCTATGTTCAAATATGTAGTATGGGCGTTGCCTCCGGAAACAGCATTTATTGGAATAGGTACTAATATAGTAGATTATATTGGAGCAATTTTAATAACATTTATCATAACATTAATAATAAGTATACCTATACATTTTAAGCTAAAGAAAGTTAATATGGTAGAAGCTTTAAAAGCAGTAGAGTAGTTGGAAAGAGAGGTAATATGTTTACTTTTCGTGGAGGAGTTCATCCATATGATGGAAAAGAGTTGACAAAAGACAAGCAAATTGTTGATTTGCCAGCTGATAAACTTATGGTATTCCCAATGGTTCAACATTTGGGAGCGCCAGCAAATCCTACAGTAAAAAAAGGAGATATGGTTTTAGTTGGACAGATAATTGGCGAAGCAGGAGGGTTTATATCAGCAAATGTAATCTCATCAGTTTCTGGTAAAGTGAAGGCGATTGAACCTATGGTTATTACAACAGGAGCAAAAGTACCTTGTGTAATAATTGAAAATGATGAAAAATATGAAAAAATTGAAGGATATGGTCAGGAAAGAGATTATACTAAATTAAGTAATGATGAAATTAGAGAGATAGTTAAATCTGCAGGTATTGTCGGAATGGGGGGAGCAGGATTCCCAGCAAATGTAAAAATAAGCCCTGGCAATGATGATGAAATAAAATATATAATTGTTAATGCCGCAGAATGTGAACCATATTTAACATCCGATTATAGGTTACTTGTGGAAAATCCAGATGAACTTATTGGAGGATTGAAGATATTATTACAGATGTTTAAAAATGCAAATGCTTATATAGGAATTGAAAATAATAAGCAAGATGCAATTGATATGTTAAATAAAAAGGTATCAAATGAGAATAAAATTTCTGTAGTACCATTAAAGACTAAGTACCCACAGGGTGGGGAAAGGATGCTCATTTCTGCTATAACTAAGCAAAAAATTAATTCTAGAAAACTGCCGAAAGATGTTGGCTGTATAGTTCATAATGTAGATACTTGTATGTCTATATATAGAGCAGTTGCAAAAAATATACCTAGTCATTATAGGATAGTAACTGTAACAGGAGATAGTATCAAAGATCCAAATAACTTTAGAGTTCAAAATGGTACAAAGGCACAGAGTATTATTGATGCTGCAGGAGGATTTATAGGTGAACCGTTTAGAGTAATAGCAGGCGGACCGATGATGGGAATGGCACAGCATACAATGGAGATACCGGCGACTAAAAACTTATCAGCGCTATTATGTTTAAGCAAGGATAAGGCGGCAAACTATGAAGCTACAAATTGTATACGTTGTGGTAAGTGCGTAAATGTTTGCCCTGAATTCTTAGCACCTGTAATTATGATGGAAGACGTTGAGAAAAATGATTTTGATAGCTTTGCTAAGCATAATGGTATGGAATGTATAGAGTGTGGAAGTTGTGCATATATATGTCCTGCTAGGAGAAAACTTACTCAAAACTTTAAGTTAGGTAAGTTTAAGGTAGCTCAAAAGAGACGTGAACAGATGGCAAAGGAGGCTAAAGATGGAAAATAGTACAGAAAATTTAATGTTTAATGTTTCTGTTGGACCACAATCTGTAGCAAATGATAATACTAGAAGATTGATGATAAAAGTGATTATTGCATTATTACCAACAACCATCTGGGGAATATATGTATTTGGTTTAGAGGCACTTATAACTATTGGACTATGTATTATATCAGCAGTTTTGTTTGAATACTTATATTGTAAAATAATGAAGCTAGATATAAGTATAGGTGATTTTAGTGCTGTAGTTACAGGGCTTTTACTTGGACTTAATCTTACATCTACAATACCATGGTGGATTTGTGTAATTGGTAGTTTTGTAGCTATTGTAATTGCTAAAATGCTTTTTGGTGGTATTGGTTATAACTTCATAAATCCAGCCTTAGCTGCAAGATGTTTTTTACTAATTAGCTTTACAGCAAGGATGACAAGTTTCACTTATGATACAGTTACAGGACCTACTCCACTTGCACAAATAAAAACAAACGGAATAGAAGGAATAAATTTATTAGATTTATTCTTAGGTAATAAAGGTGGAGTTATTGGAGAAGTTTCTATACTATGTGTTTTGATAGGAGCTTTATTCTTAGTTGTTACTAAAGTTATAAATTTAAGGATACCTTTGGCTTATATAATATCTTTTGCAATTATGATATTTTTTGTAGGGCAAGAAGCTTTTTCTATTAAATTTGTATTGATACAAGTTTTATCGGGTGGTTTAATTCTTGGAGCATTTTTTATGGCAACTGATTATACCACATCTCCAGTTACACCAAAAGGGGAAATAATATTTGGTGTTATATTAGGAGTATTGACAGCTTTATTTAGAACACCTAATTCAGAAGGCGTTTCATATGCTATTATACTTGGAAATTTAGTTGTTCCTCTAATTGAAAGAGTTACTATTCCTAAGTTCTTTGGTAAGGAGGCGAAATGAATAACAAAGTAAAATTGATGTTAAAAGATGCAGCTATACTTACCATTATTACATTAATTAGTGGATTTTTATTAGCTTTAGTTTTTCAGGTGACAAAAGAGCCTATTGAACTAAAAGCATATGAAAAAAAGATGGATGCATATAAAACTGTATTTGAAGAAGCCAAAACTTTTGATGAGTCTGAAAATGCTAAGAAGTTATTACTAGAATCACAAGATATAATATCAAATTCAAATAAGAATCTAGGTAAAGTAGGAATAGAAGAAATATTAGAGGCTAAAGGAGAAGGTGACAGTCTTGGATATGTTGCTACAGTATTCTCTGATGAAGGCTATGGTGGAAAAATAAGAATCTCACTAGGTTATGATACCAGAGATAAAAAGTTGACAAAAATTGAGATATTAGAAGCAAATGAAACTGCAGGACTTGGTGCTAAAATTTCTACACCGGAGTTTAAAAATCAATATAGCGAGAAAAAGACAAGTCATTTAAATTTAGTAAAATCGCAAGTATCAAAAGATGATGAAATTCAGGCATTATCTGGAGCTACAATATCTTCAACAGCTGTAACTAATGCAGTTAACGCAGCACTTACAGTTCTAGGAGGTAATAATGAATAAAACAAAAAATATATTATTAAATGGAATAATTTTTGAAAATCCTACGTTTGTTATGATGTTAGGAATGTGTCCTACATTAGCAGTAACAACGGCTGCGAGTAATGGGATTGGAATGGGGCTTTCTACAACAGTCGTATTAATATTATCTAATTTATTTATTTCATTACTTAGAAATATAATACCTGATAAAGTTAGAATCCCTGCTTATATAGTTATAATTGCAGCGTTTGTTAGTATAATTCAATTATTGCTTAAGGCATATCTACCAGCTATTGATGAAGCTCTAGGTATCTATATACCTCTAATAGTCGTTAATTGTTTAATATTAGCTAGAGCTGAAGCCTTTGCATCAAAAAGTAATCCACTTAAATCTATAATTGATGCAGTTGGTATGGGGATAGGATTTACAATTGGGTTAACTGTTATTGCTAGTTTTAGGGAACTTTTGGGAAATGGAACTATTTTTGGATATCATATAATGCCATTAAGTTTCGAACCTATTTCTATCTTTGTATTAGCACCTGGAGCATTCTTTGTTTTAGCAATATTGACTGCAATACAAAATAAATTAGGATTAAAATCAGCTACTAACATAGAAGAAGATGAAGAAAGCGGAGAAAATGGTTGTAGCTGTTGTTGTGGATGCGGACAAGGAGGAGATAGGTAATGAAAGAATTTTTTGTTATATTGGTGGGATCGTCATTAATAAATAATGTTATACTTAGCCAATTCCTTGGAATTTGTCCATTTTTAGGGGTATCAAAAAAAATTGAAACAGCTAAGGGAATGAGTGGTGCAGTTATTTTTGTTCTAACATTATCGTCATTCATAACATCAGTATTATATAGGTTGCTATTGGCACCTTTAAATCTTGATTATTTGCAAACACTTGTATTTATTATAATAATTGCAGCTCTTGTTCAATTTGTTGAGATGTTCTTAAAAAAATCTATACCAAGCTTGTATAGTGCTTTAGGGGTATACCTTCCTTTAATAACCACAAACTGTGCTGTACTAGGTGTTGCTCTGTTGAATGTACAAAAAGACTACGGAATCTTATTAAGCACATTAAATGGTTTTGCAACATCTGTTGGTTTTGGCGCTGTTATGATAATAATGGCGGGAATACGTGAAAAGATTGAGAATAACCCAATTCCTAAGGCATTTAGAGGTACGCCTATAGTCCTTATTATTTCAGGATTTATGGCTATTGCATTTTTTGGATTTTCAGGTCTACTTAAATAAGGGGAAGTTGTATGGATATGTTAATTACGATCATTATAGCTACAGTATTCATAACAATTGTAGGTTTACTTGTAGGATTATTTTTAGGCTTTTCAGCTATAAAACTTGAAGTACCTGTTGATGAAAGAGAAGTAAAAGTCAGAGAGGTTTTACCAGGTGCTAACTGTGGAGCGTGTGGTTATCCAGGTTGTGATGGATTGGCTCATGCCATTGCAATAGGAGATGCTGATGTTAATGCTTGTCCTGTAGGAGGAGAGAGTTGTACAAAAAAAATAGCTGCTATTATGGGACAAAGTAGCGATTTTGTTAAGATGGTTGCATTTGTAAATTGTGGTGGAGATTGTAATAAGTCTAGACAAAAATTTGAGTATACTGGGATAAGAGATTGTAATTCTGCAACAGTGGTACCAGGATCAACGCCTAAAATGTGCAACTATGGTTGTATGGGATTCGGCTCATGTGTAAAAGCATGTGAATATGATGCAATACATATCGTTGACGGTATAGCAGTTGTAGATAAGGAAAAATGTGTTGCATGTAAAGCTTGTGTAAAGGCGTGCCCTAAAAAGCTGATTGAAATTATTCCTTATAGCGCAAAGCAAAAAGTCAAATGTATTTCAAAAGATAAGGGTAAACTTGTTAAACTTGCTTGTGACGTAGGGTGTATTGCATGTAAAAAATGCGAAAAAGTATGTGAAGATGATGCTGTACACGTAGTTGATAGTATTGCAAAAATAGATTATACAAAATGTATAAGTTGTGGTAAATGTGCTAATGCATGCCCTCAAGGAACAATTACAAAATTTTAATAAAAATATTCAAAGCCGATAAAAAGAAAGTAAAATGTACCGACTCCTAAAAGTTAGATCTAAAAACCTAACAAATGGAAGTCGGTACATATTTACTTATTTAATTCTTTTTTTTATTTTCTAATAATATTTTAATAATAAATAAAGGTATAAAAACAATTATTAATATAGTTACATATGTGTTAGTAGTAGGATATATATCGCTTATAGCTGAGAAATCATTAGTATTTATATATTTTGTAATATGGTACAAGTATACAATCATTCCAATAGAAAGTATCGCTAATGATAATATATGTAACTTATATCTAACTAAAAAGGATAAAATTAATAATAATATAGCATTCCAAAAAGTATAAATTCCATAATAAAGGTCCTCCGAAGTTATATTTATAAAATATTACAGCACCAATAGGGATACAAGCTTATAAGTTTCAAGGTATTTTAATATTTTTATATTGTATGCTAAAATATTTTATATTAACACTAAACCACATTACAGTAAGTTTGTCAAGGTTTAATAGGAATATTTTTTAAATTATATAATAATAATAGTAACTATTAAAAAACTCATTTTTAGAAGCACTATAACACCCCCCAAAAGTTAGCTCTAAAATCTAACTTTAGGAGCTAATATATATTTACTCTATTTTTCTTATCTTATCTATAACTAAATTGCTTATAAATAAAAGAATAGCTATAAATAGTATTGATGAAAATCTAATAACTGGATAATTTGGATTTATCCAATGACGTATTAACTGATAAAGAAATATAAGTATATTTGTTTTCGAAAAAAGTATATAAATATTAAATTTAATATAAATTAAGTATATTAATTAATATGTATATGCTATATAAGTACAAGTTAAGAGTATACTAATTTATAAAAGCGTAAATAAAGCTTAGTAGGATAATTATAGATAATGTAAAGATTCTATTAAAGAATAAAATACCACTCATTAAAGAGCGGTATTTTATATAAATATCTAATATATTGTAAATATATTTATAGAAAAGCTCATAAATTTGTAATAGTAAGATTACTATTAATTACAGTTCCTTTTTCCAAAGACCATGTAAATTACAATATTCATAAGCAGCTAAAACTTTATCCTTAGTAGTAAATTCAACAGTAGGTTCATCAGTTGAGTTTAAAGTCTTAGACATATAACCATTTTCTGTAACTAGGAAAATTTCTGTAATCCAGTGTTCTTCTGTCATTGGATGAGGTACAGATCCTACAGTTACTTTGTAAGTATCACCGTTAACTTCAACAACTGGCACATGCTTTTCAGTAGCAGCATCAGTTGAACCAGCCTTTAATTGTTTAAAATTATCTCCTAAGTTAAGTTCTGTTCTAGACACAACAACATTGTTTGTATTCTTTTCTAAATAAAAATTCATCTTAATCTCCTTTAATCTTATTTATATGTATAGTGTAACATTTTATACAAAAGTTGTAAACATTACAAGTGTGTATATATTTTAAAAATGAATGAAATTGATTATCAATTAAAATGTGAAAATCCTTGTAAATACTTGTTAAAATGGCAAAAATACGGTATAATTTTTAAATTAGTGTTATTATGTCTTAGAGGTAATATGTCATATCTAACTTTATATAGAAAATGGCGTCCTAAAACATTTGATGAAGTCAAAGGACGTGAAGAAATAGTTACGATTTTAAAAAATCAGATTAAAAACAATAGAATATCTCATGCATATTTATTTTGTGGGACAAGAGGTACTGGTAAGACTAGTGTCGCTAAAATTTTTGCAAGAGCAGTAAATTGTGAAAATCCAATAGATGCAAGTCCATGTTATAAATGTGATACATGTAAAGCATTAGATGGGAACAATTTGGATATAATTGAAATAGATGCGGCATCAAATAATGGGGTTGATAATATAAGAGATATACGGACTGAAGCTGAATATTTACCCAATATTGGTAAGTATAAGGTATATATTATTGATGAAGTTCATATGTTATCTTCAGGCGCGTTTAATGCGCTTTTAAAAATATTAGAAGAACCGCCAGAATATATAATATTTATATTAGCAACTACAGAAATTAATAAAATCCCTGTCACAATTATTTCTAGATGTCAAAGATTTGATTTTTTACCAATCGATAAATATGTGATTTTTGATCATCTTAAATATGTGATTAATAAAGAAAAAATAGATATTTCAGATGAGGCACTTTTATATATTTCTGATATGGCAGATGGTGGTTTTAGAGATGCATTGAGTATATTAGAACAGATTGCAGCATATGGAATCGATTCAAAATTAGAGCTTAATGACATAATGAAAATACTAGGTAGGGATACATTTATAAAATATAGCAAGTTACTTGAATATATTTCTATTAAGAATTTAATTAAGATGAATGAACTAGTTGATAAAATTATATCTGAAGGTAAGACTTATGAGGTTTTTATTAATGAATTTGCTAACTATGTTAAGAATTTAAATTTAATGAAAATTACTGGTGATGTATTTGATAACTTAAGTAAAGATGAGTTTGATTGCATTGTTAATGATTGCGATAGGTTCTCTACTGAGTATTTAGCATTTGTTTTCGACAAGCTTTTAACATTAAATGAAAATCTTAAAAAATTTGAAAATAAGAGAATGTATATTGATCTTATGCTAATAAAAATAGCAATACCTAGAGAAGATTCCGATACTTCTGATTTATTGATAAGAATTCAAAACTTAGAGCATAGAATAGATAATATAAGTATAGATACTAACCAAGTGACAATTGAAAAGAGCGAGGAGAAAGACGATCTATATCAAGAGTATTTGCTACCAGAGAATAAAGAGGAGTTAAAGAAACTAAGTACTGATATAAAACAAGTTATTAAAAACTGGAATACAATAAATTGGGAAAATAAAAACACAGCAGGAAAAATTAGACAATGGCTTAGTAAGGCATCAATTGCAATTAGAAATGATAGATTATCGATTGTTACTAGCAGTGATATGGCTTATGAAAGACTTAAAAGGAACATAGAAAATATAAAGAAAACCATAGAAGAAGAAATTGAAGTGGCGATTGAAATTGATATTTCTATGGCAAATGTAAATATTAATAAGATAGATTTATCAAAGATGATAGATTTTGAAATAGAAAAGGAGTAAATATGGCACGTAGAGGTGGATTCCCAGGAATGGGTGGAAATATGGCTAATCTTATGAAACAAGCCCAAAAAATGCAAAAACAGATGGAAGAGGCACAAAAAGAAATTGAAAGTATGGAAATAACTACAACTTCTGGAGGAGGGGCTGTAGAAGTTACTATGAATGGTAAAAAAGAATTATTGGGGATACGCCTTGACCCTGATGCAGTAGATCCTGATGATGTTGAAATGTTACAAGATTTAATTGTAGCGGCAGTTAATGAAGCTATGAGACAAATTGATGAAAAATCTCAAGGAAGAATGTCAGGGCTTACTGGAGGACTTGGAGGATTTGGGTTTTAATGGAAAATTATGGTGAACACATAAATAAGCTTATTAATGAGTTCTCCAATCTTCCTGGCATTGGAAGAAAATCTGCAATTAGACTAGCATTTCATATAATAAATAGTTCTAAGGAAGATGTAGAGCGTTTAACTAATACTATAATGATAGCAAAAAATAAAACTAGACGTTGTAAATGTTGCCAAACTATTACAGATGATGAGTTATGCAGTGTTTGTAGGAATACAAAGAGAAATCATAAAATAATTATGGTTGTTGAAACTACTGCAGATATGATGGCATATGAAAGAACGGGTAAGTTTGATGGAGTATATCATGTATTAAATGGCGTTATATCTCCTAGATTGAATATTGGACCTAAAGATATTTTTCTAAAAGAACTTATGATTAGATTACAAGATGATGTTGATGAAGTTATAATAGCTACAAATTCTGATCTTGAAGGAGAAACTACGGCCATGTATATTAGTCAAATAATGAAAGGCACGGGTATTAAGGTTACACGAATAGCAAGTGGAGTTCCTGTAGGTGGCGATATTGAGAATGTAGATGAGGTCACATTATTAAGGGCGCTCGATGGTAGGATTGAATTAAAATAAGGAAAATTATGAAAACTGATATCATTGATTATAATCAAATTGAATGGGATGATGTAAAAGATTCATCATTATTAAGAGAAGGAGCTGAATATTACTCATCTATTAGTGAGTTTGAACAAAGTAAGTTCTTACTACTTAAGGCTTATAAAATTACTAGCTTTAAACCAAGTATTTTAAAAGATCTAATAAAAGTCTGTCTAGAATTAAATGATCTAAGTGAAGCTAATGATTATTTAACAGAGTTTAAAAATAACTATAAGAATGACATTGAAGTTAATTATCTTGAATATAGAGTTTTAAAAGGATTGGGGTATTCGGCCGATGAGCTTATAGCAATTTTAGAAAATATTCAAAAAAGTTATTACAAAGAAAAATGGATGTATGACCTTGCAAAAGAATATGAACAGGCGGGGTTGATACAAAAATGTTTAAATCAATGTGATCAGATAGAACTTTGGTTTAATGGTGGATTATATGTCGCTAAAGCAATTAAACTAAAAGGAAAGTATAAACCTCTTAATAATAATGAACTAGATATTGTTAAACAATATGAAGATGAAATAAAAAAAGATGATATCAGGGAAGAAAATAAAATTTATAAAAAAAATAGTAGTGAAATAAATATGAGTCATGACATTCATGAAGAACCAAAAGAAATATTGAAGGATGAAGATTATGATGTCAAGATTTATAAGCCTAATAAAGTTATTGAAACTGAAGAAAAATCTAGAGTCAATATTGTAGATAATCTTCTTAGCAATATTGATATGTATTCTAATGAAAATAATAATAAGGACGAAGATATATATATGTTTGGTAAAAAGAAACAGAAGGAAAATAGGCCTTCTATAAAAGATTTGGAAAATGAACAGTATGATGGTGATTTAAAAGATGTTGATTACTTTGAAGAGGAGTATGATAGATTTGATGATAATCTTACTGATGAATATATAGACGATGAATATTTGGACGATGAATATTTGGACGATGAATATTTGGACGATGAATATTTGGATGATGAATATTTGGATGATGAATATTTGGACGATGAATATTTGGATGATGAATATTTGGACGATGAGTATTTGGACGACGAGTATTTAGAAGATGAATATTTAGAAGACGAATATTTGGAAGATGAATATTTAGACGATGAGTATTTAGACGATGAATATTTAGATGATGAGTATTTGGAAGATGAATATTTAGACGATGAGTATTTAGATGATGAATATTTAGAAGTTTCTCCGACGATGTTTAATAAGGAATATGATATTGAAAATTATGCAATATCAGACTCTTGTAAAATTGAAGAAATTAGAAATAAATCAATATTATCTGATTATGAAGATTTAACGGATGAAGAGCTTGCTATAATTCTTGATGGAGAAAAAGAAGAAGTAACACAAGATAAAGAAGTAAATGATAGTATTATTAATAATTCATTGGAAGATGATAAGGTTGAAGATGATAAGGTTGAAGATGATAAGGTTGAAGATATAGGCTTTGCTGAAGAACTTATAAAACCAATAGAATTAAAGTCTAGAGAAGATAGTGAATTGGATATTGAAGGTGATCCAAATAAGAATATAGATGATACAGATAATATTGGTTATTTGGATGAAGATTATTTAAAGTTGCCTGATAATGAAGATATTCTTTATGAAAATCAAAATATGGAAGAATATGCTATTGATATTGATGATAAAGTAATAGACGAAGCAGATGTAGAAGAAATGGTCGAAGAAATTTATCTAGATGAAGAAGCTGACGAAGAAAATATTACAGTTGCTGAACTTGAAGAAATCAATGAGGAAATAGATAGCAAAGAGAATGAAGCAATTTTAGATGAAAATATAGTAAGTGACGACAATGAAACTGTAAAAAATATAGACTCTGATCAAGATTTACCAGAAGAATTGGATATAGAAAATAATTCTACTGTAGATGAACAAATCATGGATCATAATGATGATGAATATCTAAAAGATGAAATTTCAGACGATGAACAATTAGACGTTGAACAATTAGATGATGAGTATTTGGACGATGAATATTTGGACGATGAATATTTGGACGATGAATATTTGGACGATGAATATTTGGACGATGAATATTTGGACGATGAATATTTGGACGATGAATATTTGGATGATGAATATTTAGAAGATGAATATTTAGAAGATGAGTATTTAGAAGATGAGTATTTAGAAGATGAGTATTTAGAAGATGAATATTTAGATGATGAATACATAGATAATAATCAAAAAGATGGTAATATTATAAAAACTGTTAATATTGACGAAAATTATGTTGATATTATACCTGAAGAATCAGCAATTAATTTAGATAGTTTTGCATCATTTGGAAGTACTCTGAAAATATTAGAATCAACCGTAGACGAGATTGACTCTTTTGAAAATTTGAGAAGATATAATAAAACTCATATACTATTAAAAGGAGAATCTAAAAAATTGCTTGAACAGTTTGCTCTTACATATTGTAAACTGAGAGGTATGACATCAACTAGAAAAGTTTCTACAATAAGTGGGGATAAATTAAATATTGTAGATATTAGAGAACTTTATACAAAAATACCAAATACATTTTTAATTATAAAAAATAGTGAAGATATAGTAGAAGAAACTTATAATTCTATTGTTAAAGCTGTTAATTTTAATGATAATACAATACTTATATTTACAACCACAAATAGTGAAATAGATTTAGAAAATCATTTATTAGATAAGATGGTTACAATTAAAAAAGAGATACCAAATATATTAAATGATTATGTAACTTATTCAGTTTTATATGCAGGTTTAAAAGGATATAGGTTTACTGAGTATGCTATTGAAATGATAAACGCTAATATTGATGAAATAACATTAAAAGACGATAGTTTTGCAGCTTTTGAAAAGGTTGTTAATTGCTCGATAATGAAGCAAAGACAACATATAGAAGAAAATATGCTTACTGAATTGGTTGTTGGGACCTATAATGATGAGACTCTAATAGGCGAAGAAGTAGTGTTACAAGCATTACAAGAATTAATGGATAAAGATATAATATAAGGAGTAATATGGGATATAATTTTTTTACATCAGAGTCAGTGACAGAAGGACATCCTGATAAAGTTTGTGATCAGATCGCTGATACTATTTTAGATGAGATATTAAAAAAAGATCCAAATGCAAGAGTAGCATGTGAAACATGTGCAAAGAATAATTTTGTACTAGTGATGGGAGAGATTACTACAGATGCTAGCATAGATATAGATAAAATTACAAGAGAAGTAATTAGGGACATTGGATATACTGATGAAAAGCTTGGCTTTTATGCAGATACTGTTGAAATAAAACAAATAATTGATAAACAATCAACAGATATAGCAATGGGTGTTGATCATGCTTTTGGTATTGATAGTAATGATGAACTTGGAGCAGGGGACCAAGGAATGATGTTTGGTTATGCAACGAATGAAACAGATGAACTTATGCCTTTTGCAATATCACTTGCTCATAAGTTATCAAAAAAACTTACAGAAGTAAGAAAATCAGGAATATTACCATATCTAAGACCTGACGGTAAAACACAGGTTACTGTTGAATATGATGAAGATAATGTAAGTGTTAAGAGAATCGAAGCAATAGTTGTATCTACTCAACATGATGAGAAAGTTAGTATTGAAAAATTAAGAGAAGATATATTAGAAAGAGTTATAAATACTACTGTTGAGCATAGTCTTATAGATAATGATACAAAGATATATATAAATCCTACGGGTAGATTTGTCATTGGAGGACCTGTTGGTGATAGCGGACTAACTGGAAGAAAAATTATTGTAGATTCATACGGTGGAAGTGCAAGCCATGGTGGTGGAGCGTTTTCAGGTAAGGACTGCACAAAGGTTGATAGAAGTGCATCATACTTTGCAAGATATGTTGCAAAAAATATTGTAAAATCAGGCATTGCTCAGAAATGTGAAATACAAGTTTCGTATGCTATAGGTGTTGCAGAACCAACATCGATAAAAATTGATACATTCGGTACAGAAAAAGATCTAAGCATGCCGCTATATAAAATTATAAAGAATAATTTTGATTTCACACCTCAAGGAATTATTAAAAAACTTGGATTAAGAAAACCTATATATAGGGCAACATCAAATTATGGACATTTTGGAAAATCAGACCTTCCTTGGGAAGTTACTGATATGGCAGATAAATTAGCAGAATATATTGTATAATTATGAAAAGTGTTGATTTAACTAGCGGGAGAATAGGAACCTCTCTTATTAAATTAGCAGCACCAATTACTTTAACTGGGTTTGTTGAGATGGCTTATAGTCTAACAGACATGTTTTGGATAAGCCAAGACGGAGCCGATTATGTATCAGCAATAGGAGCATGTAGCAACTTTTTATGGCTTGCTACATGTTTTATTACAATTGCAAGAGTTGGTGGACAAATAAAAGTTGGGCATAGTGTTGGTGCTAAAGATTTTGATAGGGCAAAGCTATATATAAGAAGCGCATTTCAACTTGGAATTTCAATAACGCTAATATTTTCTATTATATTTCTATTTTTCCCTAATATTTTAATGAGCATATTTGGATTTGATTCAAAAAATGCAATAAATGCGGGTGTAAGCTATTTAAAGATTCAAAGTTTTGCAATACCGGCACAATTTTCAGCAATAATATTCACAGGAATATTTAGTGCGTTAGGGAATTCAAAAGTTAGCTTATTAGCTAATTCTATTGGGTTAATAGTAAATATGATTTTAGATCCATTACTAATACTTGGATTGAAACTAGGAGTTATAGGTGCTGCTTTGGCAACCTTGACTGCACAGTATATTGTATTTATCTTATTCTTTATAATTGCAAAGAGAAAACAAGAATATTTTAAGGGAACAAATATACTTTCAGGGAAAGATGGAACAAAGATAATTGAAATAACAAAGCTAGGAATAGCTCCTGCTATACAGAGTAGCATTTTTTCGATTGTATCATTATATATTGGAAGAATGGTAGCCGGATATGGAACGTTTGCTGTTGGAGCACAAAAAGTAGGGGCACAGTTGGAAGCTATATCATGGAAAACTTCTGATGGTTTAGGTACAGCAATGAATGCATTTTCAGCACAAAACTATGGCGCTAATAAACTGGAAAGAGCAAAAAGGGGATATATAGTATCTTTATTTATACTATTATTCTTTGGAGGATTATCCACATTCTTACTACTGTGTTTTCCAAGTGAACTTATGAGTATATTTTTCAAAGAGCCAAATGTAATTGACATTGGAGCAAATTATCTTTATATAATGGGATTTTCACAAATTTTTATGTGTTTAGAATTGGTAACCAATGGTGCTTTGGCAGGGCTTGGAATTACTTTTTTACCTAATATTTTATGCACTATTATAGTATCATCAAGAATTATTTTAGCACCGATTCTATCGTCAGTAGGATTTGGAATAACAGGTATATGGTTAAGTATAACTATTTCAAGTATAGTTGCAGGAATAAGCTCGTTTATAATTTATATTTATGTGTGGAAGAAAAAATTCAATAAAATGGTATAGATATAATGGGAGGATATACTACAGTCCCATTAAAGTATTTAATTTGAATAATAATTCAAAAGTTGCCCTTATTGGTGGTGGTGGAAAGACAACTACCATTAAGGATATTGCTCTAGATTATACACGTAGAGGAATTGGAAATATTATAATGACTACAACAAATATTTTATATGAGAACGTAGAATATGATGTTCAAAAAATAAAGTATAGTCTTAATGAAGGATTAAGTGTTGTAGTTGGCGAGGTAATATTAAAAAATGGTATTAAAAAAATTTCTAAACCACGAGATGAAATTTATAATTTCTTGATTAATCAAAATAATTATCCTGTAATTGTGGAGGCTGATGGTGCTAAATGTAGACCTATAAAAATACAAAGAGAATATGAACCAGAGATACCAGATAATATAAAAGATGTTATACTAGTGGTAGGTATAGATTCACTACATGGGCCTATTAAGGAAGTATTTGCAAGGCCTGAAGATGTAAAATTAAACAAGGAATTTTTAGAAATTGATGATTTTGTTGATATTTTACTGTCTAATAGGGGAATGTTTAAGGATTTAGAAGAAAAGAATGTAACTATATTAATAAATAAAGTTGATAGTATTGAATTACTTAAAGAATCTGATCTGATAATAAATAAAATTAAGAAAAGAAGGAAAGAGTTAAAAGTTGTAATTTCCGGATATGTAAATTTTATGGAGGTAGTATGATGAAGGATTATTATGCGGACTATCATGTTCATACTGAATTTAGCGATGATTCGGTATATCCTATTGAAGATGTCGTAAGAGATGCCATAAAAAAGGGTATAGATGAAATATGTATTACAGATCATATTGATTATGGCGTTAAAGTTGATAGGGATAGCGGTGAAAAGGTTATCATAAGAGAAGGATATGAAATGTACAATGCAGATGTTCCAAAACTTTATAACGCTTATAGTAATCTTAAAGAAAAATATAAAGATAGAATAAGAATAAAGTTTGGATTAGAGTTTGGTGTTCAAACACATACTATTCCTAAATATAATGATTTATTTAATAAATTTAATTTTGATTTTATTATTTTATCAGTACATCAAGTTGATAATAAAGAATTTTGGGCAGGAGATTATCAAAATGGTAAAACTCAAGATGAATATATACTTGGATACTATAATGAATTATTAAAAGTTACTGAAAAATACCACAATTATAGTGTATTGGGTCATTTAGATTTGATGAATAGATATGATAAATTTTATCCATATCCATTTGAAAAAACAAAAGATATTGTAGAGGCTATATTGAAAAATACAATAAATAATGGAAGTGGCATTGAATTAAATACTTCATATAAGAGGTATAGCTTAAATTCTACAACACCATGTATTGAGATTCTTAAAATGTATAAGGAGTTAGGTGGAGATATTATAACGTTTGGTAGTGATAGTCATAAACCTGAACATCTTGGTGCATATATTGATGAAGCAAAGGATATATGCAGAAATCTTGGATATAAATATTTTTGTACATTTGATAGAATGAAACCTAACTATATTAAACTATAAGACTAGAATATTAACTAAAAATAATTAAATAGAATAAATGAGAAATAGACCGATACCCCTTTTCTAGATACAATTGTAGCTAGAAAGGGGTTATTTTAATGAAGAAAATTATATCAATAATTATGTGCACTATAATAATTTTATTGAGCATACAAATTAGTAGAGCAGAAGCACATAATATTACATGGAATGAAACGTCAGTTAATAATAAAAAGACGGCACAAGCTTATTGGGATACTAATGCAGGATTTAATTATAAAAAAGGCTATAATCTAAATGTTATAAAAGCTGATAGTAAATACGCATTTTGCTTAGAACCAACAGTTTTATTGAAGCATACAGATGATTATACTACAGCAGAGTTGGATTATAGAGATCCATATTTAAAAAAAGTAGCGATAGCAAAATGGATAAATTTTGATAAAAAGGCATTCCTAGGAGAAAATTATAATAAAGATAAAAGAGATGGATTAGATTATTCGATAACACAGTTTTTGATATGGAAAATGGGAGGACAGAGTGTAGATATTAACGCATGGTTCGGAGAAAATTTGATAAGAGATTATATTGAATCAGGTGTATATGAAGTTGAAAAGTGGGATGTTTGGCCATCGTATATTGGGAAAATATTTGAGGTGAATAAAGGAGATATTCTAACATTTGATCAAGGTACTGAAGGTAAAGAGTTCTATACAGATGCAAATGATGTGAAAATAAACGTAGTTGATAGCAAAGATTATCCAACTGATACAAATGATAGGTATACTAATGTTATTAATAGATTCAAACAAAAGTTAATAATAAATATAGGCGAAAATGCACCAAAAGAATTTAAGGTATATGTTTCTCAAGAAAATCCAGTTGTACAAAAACTTATGGCAAAAGAGCAATCTCCATTAATATATAGAAGTGCATATAGCCAAAATCTTATGTCAGGTGGATTTGTAAAAAATGATGTTAAAAGTTTTACAATTAAAGTAAAATCAAAAAGTATTTTAATAAAGAAGAGTGATGAAGAAAATAAAAAAATATCAGGTGTTAAATTTCTTGTAGCAAAGGATAATAACTTTAAGGACATAATACAAGAGGTTATAACGGATATAAATGGAGAAGCAAGAATTGATAATTTAGTAGATATAGAAAAGGTATATATAAAAGAGATAGAAGCACCTAAACCATACCTAATAAAAAATGAGGTAAAGGAGATAGTACTAGATAAAGAAGTAAATGAAGTTGAATTTGTAAACAGCAAAATTCATGGGAAGATAAAGATAATTAAAACTCATAAGAAATGGAACAATAAAAATAACTTTATCGAAGAAGATGTAAAGCTGCCAGAGCAAGATGTAATTTTTGACATATTAGATAGTCAAAATAAAGTTGTGGAAACGTTAAAAACAGATGCAAACGGAATAGCAACAAGTGGAGATTTACCTTATGGAAAATATAAGATTATACAAAAAAGTTTATTTCAAGGAACTAAAGAGAGTAAAGAATTAGAAGTTACAGTTAATGAAAATAATAAAATATATAATGTTAATATAGAAAATGAAAACATTAAATCAAAAATAAAAATTATAAAAATAGATGAAGACGGGAACATAGTACCAATAAAAGGTATTAAATTTCAAATATTAGATGTAAATAAATCAGTACTCGTCTTTGATGGTATTAAAGAATTTGAAACAGATGAAAAAGGAATAGTTAAATTTGATTATTTTCTACCATATGGGACATATTATATAAAAGAAATATTTGTACCTAATAATTCTGGATATGTCATAAATAATGAACCATATAAAATTTTTGTTGATGGTAAAAACGATGAAGTAGAGGTTAGATTTAAAAATAAACGACAGAAAGGAAAGATTGTTTTAGATAAGGTTGGCGAAAATATTTCCGAATTGATATCTATTGATAAACTAGGATATGAAGTAGTAGAGCATAGATTTAATGATAAACCGTTAAAAAAAGTTAAGTTTGAAATACAAGGTGAAGATGGATATAGATTTTTGGGTGAAACCGATGATAATGGAAGATTAGAAATTGATAATTTAAAATTAGGAAAATACAAGATAGTTGAAATAGAAACTCAAAAAGATTATATATTAAATAAGAAACCAATAAATGTTGAATTAAATGCTGAAAATAGTAATATTGAAATTGTAAAAAAATCATTGGGGATTAAAAATAATAGGAAGAAAGTTAAGATAAAATTAAATAAAAAAATAGAGAATTCTGATATAAATGATGATTATAAAAATATAGCTTTTGATGAAATAATATTTGGCTTATACTCTAAAAATGATACAGAGTATTATAGAAAAGATATGTTATTAGATGTTTCAAAATTAGACAAAAATTTTGAAGCTAGTTTTAATATATTTCAGGATGGAAACTATTATATTAAAGAGTTAAATACTGGAAAAATGTATGAAATTGATAAAGAGTACAAAGATATAAGTGTAGATTATGAGAACATACATGATGAATCGACAATTCTTGTTGAATCAATTAATAAAATAAAAAGAGCAAATATTAAAATCATAAAAAGTGAGGCCCATACATCAAAAAGTCTGGAAGGAATTGAATTTAATTTATTAGATGAAAATGGTAATTTAATAAAAAAAGGTAATACTGATAAAAATGGTAGCTTAATTTTTGAGAATATTGAATATGGTACCTATACTTTAAAGGAAACTCCAATTGATGGATATTTGAATATAGAACCTTTTATAATAGATGTAAATGGAGATGAAAAAGAATTATTATACGAAGTTAAAAATGAAAAAATTCCTATAATAAAAAGCCTTGCTAAGATTGAAGGAGAAAAAGAAACTCACAAAACTGGAATTGTATCGATTACAGATGAAATTAAGATAGAAGATATTATTCCAAATACTGAATATGAATTAACTGCAAAACTTATAGATAAACACACAGGAAATATTATATTAATAGATGGGAAAGAGGCATCAAAAACAATTGCATTAAATAGTGATTCATCTAAGGTTGAAGCTAAAATTGAATTTTATGTTGATATTACAAAGGTTGATACTGAAAATATTGTAATATTTGATGAACTAAAACGAGATGGAAAGATAGTTTCTACACATGATGATATTGAAAATTCTGATCAAACTATATTCATAAGACATCCAAGTATAGAAACTTATGCAACCATAAATAACGAAAAGGTTTTTAAAGGGGATGGAATAGTTGAAATAGTAGATGAGGTAAGATTTCGATCACTATTTCCAGGGAAAGAATATGAATTAAGGGGAGTATTAATTGATAAAAAAAGTGGAAAGCCATTAATTGTAAATAATGAAGAGGTAGTTGCAAAAACTAAATTTATACCAGAAGATAGGGATGGCGTTGTACATTTAAAGTTTAATTTGGATACATCAAGTTTAGAAAGCAAAGAAATAGTACTATATGATACTCTATATAATGAAGACAATATAATATTTGAACATGCCGATATTAATAATGAGAAGCAAACTGTTATATTTGAGGTTCCTCATTTACCTCCAACTGGAATTAGTGGAGAGGTTAGCAAATATTTTATTGCAGGTATAATATCTTTATTTATATTGTCTACTTTAGTAAAAATATCAAAATAATTGAGCATTGAATAATATAATGGTATGTGTTATTATAAGTACATACTAAGATGTTCGATAATTCTACAATTTTGAACCTACATTTTTTGAATAGGGACTTTGAGAATAGCTACAAAATCAGGCCAATTTAGTTGGAAGATTGAATAGTTATTAATTAGACCCACCTAGCAGTTGCTAGGAGTCAAAATAGTGGAACCGGCATCTTGGTGATATAAAAAAGGCTCATTAATATGAGCCTTTTTTATATCCATTTGGATGTTTAGTTTGCCAATTCCATGTATGTCTACACATATCGTCAATATTATATTTTGCTTTCCAGCCAAGTTCATTATATGCTTTTGAAGGGTTCCCATAACCTATTGGTGCATCACCAGCTCTTCGCTCTGTAATTTTATATTTTATTTTTATTCCAGTAGCTTTTTCAAAACTATTTATAATATCTAATACTGAATAACCTATTCCTGTGCTTAAATTATAAATATTCATACCTTTAGAATTAATTAATTTATTAATTGCTTGTGTATGTCCTTTAGCTAGATCTACTATGTGAATATAGTCTCTTATACAGGTTCCATCTGGTGTATCATAATCATTACCAAAAACATTTAAAATATCAAGCTTTCCAATTGCTACTTGTGAAATATAAGGAAGTAGATTATTAGGTATACCATTTGGGTCTTCGCCTATGTCACCACTTTCGTGGGCACCGATAGGATTGAAGTATCGTAATGAAATTACAGACCAATCAGGATCTGATTTACATAGATCTTCAAGAATATCTTCTATAAATAATTTTGTTTTAGCATAAGGGTTTATTGCCACTTTAGGAAGATCTTCAGTGAAAGGATATGCAGTTGAATCTCCATATAATGTTGCTGTAGATGAGAATATTATTTTTTTAACATTAAATTCATTCATTACTTTAAAAAGATTAAGGCTTCCATACACATTATTTTCATAGTATAAAAGAGGTTTAGATACTGATTCTCCAACAGCCTTTAATCCAGCAAAATGAATTACTGCATCAATTTTATAGTTATTGAAGCATTTTCTAATATCTTCAATATTTCTAAGATCGCCTTGTATAAAGTTTAGTTTTTTATTTGTAATTTTTTCAACAGCATTTAACGATTCTTCACTAGAATTATATAAGTTATCAATAACAATTACATTATATCCTTGCTCTAGCAGTTCTACACAGGTGTGAGAACCTATATAACCGGCTCCACCAGTTGTTAAAATATTCATTGGAATCTCCCTTCAATTCGATAACTTAATAATAACAAAAATTATAATTATTTCAATATTTATAGACATAAATAATATTAAAAAATGTATATAAAATATATGTAAAAAGCAGTAATATCCTTTACAAAACAAGACTTTTCATTTATACTTAAATGAGTGTTTAATACGAGGAGGATAACATGGATATTAAAGTTCAAAGATTAGAACATAATGAAGCTTTAATTACCGTTGAGGTAGAATATAAAGAATTTGATAAGGCGATAAATGAGGTATATAATTCAAAAAAAGGGAATATATCTATTCAAGGATTTAGAAAAGGTAAAGCACCTAGAAAAATAATTGAAAAAATGTATGGTGAAGGCGTATTCTATGAAGATGCTGCAAACCAAGTTATCAGAACAACTTATGGTAATGCTTTAGATAAAGCGAGTGAAGAACTAGAAATTGTTTCAAGACCTGATATTGAAGTAAAACAAATTGAAAAGGATAAACCTTTTATATACACAGCAAAGGTTGCTGTAAAACCAGAGGTTAAATTAGGTAAATATAAAGGCGTTGAAATAGAAAAGAAAAATGTTGAAGTAACAGAACAAGAAGTTGAAGACGAAATCAATAAGAATCTTGAAAAGAATGCAAGGATGATAACAGTTGGAGACAGAGGTTTAGAGAATAATGATCAAGCTATAATTGATTTTGAGGGTACTATAGATGGTAAACCTTTTGCAGGAGGACAAGCAGAAGAGTTCCCACTTGTTATTGGATCAAAGACTTTTATTGAAGGATTCGAAGAGCAACTTATCGGAATGTTTACAGGCGATACAAGAGAAGTTGATGTTACGTTCCCTGAAAATTACCATGTTGAGGAACTTGCAGGTAAACCGGCTAAGTTTAAGGTTACATTAAAAGACATTAAAGTTAAAGAAGTACCAAAACTTGATATGGATTATATAGAAGAAGTTTCTGATGCTGAATCAGTTGAAGCATATAAAGAAGAAATAAAGAATGAATTATTCGCAAAGCGTCAAGAAGAAGTAGACACTAATGCAGAAAATCAAGCAGTAGCTGCAGTTATAGAAGGAACTGAAATTGATATTCCTGAACTTATGAAAATTAGTGTTGCAGAAGATATGCTAAATGATTTTAGTGGTAGATTAAAACAACAAGGATTAGATTTTAAACAATATTTACAATTTACCAATCAAACAGAAGAAAAAATAGTTGAACAATTAAAGGAGCAAGGATTAAAGAGAATTAAAACTCGTTTAGTTTTAGAGGCTATTGTTAAAGAAGAAAAAATTGAAGCAAGTAACGAAGAGTTTGAAGCTAAACTTAATGAAATGGCTGAAAACTACAAAATGGATAAAAAAGAACTTGAAACAATGATAGAGGATAATCAAAAAGAAGCTATAAAACTTGATATTGCAGTACAAAAAGCTATTGACTTTATTGTTGATAATGCTGTTATTAAGTAGGAGGATAGATGAGCCTAGTACCTATGGTTGTTGAGCAGACGGGAAGAGGAGAGAGATCGTACGATATTTATTCTCGTTTGTTAAAAGATAGAATTATATTTTTAGGAGAAGAGGTTACGGATCAAAGTGCAAGTTTAATAATAGCTCAGCTTTTGTTCCTAGAATCAGAAGATCCTAATAAAGATATACATTTTTATATTAATAGCCCTGGTGGATCTGTATCTGCTGGTCTTGCTATATATGATACAATGAAATATATCCGTTGTGACGTATCTACATTTTGTATGGGTATGGCGGCTAGTATGGGAGCATTTTTGCTTGCAGGAGGAACAAAAGGCAAGCGTTATGCATTACCTAATTCAGAGGTTATGATTCACCAACCTTCTGGAGGAGCTAGAGGACAGGCAAGTGATATAAAGATTGTTGCAGAAAGAATACTATATACAAGAGAAAGATTGAATAAGATTTTATCAGAAAATACAGGACAACCTCTTGAGGTAATTGAAAATGATACCGAAAGAGATAGATATATGTCAGCTCAAGAAGCGCTTGAATATGGTATAATTGATAAAGTTATAGAACATAGACATTAAAATTAAGCTCCAATAAATTGGGGCTTTTATATTTAGGAGTAAATTGTGGCAGAAAAAAATAAATGTTCATTTTGTGGAAGATCAGAAAGTATTGTTGGAAGCTTATTAACATCTAAATTTGGAGGAGCAATCTGTAAAGAATGTGCACAGATTTGTTCTGAAGTTTTTAATGAAAGAATTGAATCTAATATTGCAGAAGATATAGTTTTAATGACACCTAAGGAGATAAAGAATGTACTTGATCAATATGTTATAGGGCAGGATGAGGCAAAAAAAATACTATCAGTTGCAGTATATAATCACTATAAAAGGATACTTTCATCTGAAGAAAGTGACGTAGAAGTTCAAAAAAGTAATGTATTATTAGTTGGACCTACAGGTTCAGGAAAAACTCTTTTGGCTCAGACACTGGCAAGGCTATTAAATGTACCTTTTGCAATTGCTGATGCAACAACATTAACAGAAGCGGGTTATGTTGGAGAAGATGTTGAAAATATTTTATTAAAATTATTGCAAAATGCAGATTTTGATGTTGATAAGGCATCACATGGAATAATATATATTGATGAAATAGATAAAATTGCCAAAAAATCTGAAAATATTTCAATAACAAGAGATGTATCTGGAGAGGGTGTACAACAATCATTATTAAAAATAATAGAGGGTACTGAAGCTTTAATCCCTCCACAAGGAGGCAGAAAACATCCACAACAAGAACTTATACCACTAGATACAACAAATATATTGTTTATATGTGGTGGTGCTTTTGATGGAATAGAGAAAATAATTGAAAAACGATCAGAAAAAAAGACAGGAATTGGATTTAATAAGCAAGTAAATGATAAAGAGAAAGATATATATGATGAATTACTAAACGAAGTTCATCCTAAAGATCTAGTAAAATTTGGACTGATACCTGAACTTATTGGTAGAGTCCCAATTATTGTTAATTTAAATAAACTAACAGAGGAAGACTTGATAAAAATTTTACTTGAACCTAAAAATTCAATAATTAAACAATATAAAGCATTATTAGCTTATGATAATATTCAATTAGAATTTCAAGAAGAAGCATTAAAAGCTGTTGCTAAAAAGGCTGTAGAGCTTGGAACAGGAGCTAGAGGGTTAAGATCAATTATAGAAAAAGCAATGTTGAATGTAATGTTTGAATTACCTTCACTAAAAAAAGAATGCAAGTGTATTGTTACAGCAGATACAATTTTAAATAAGAAAGATCCTATAATTGAGAATATATAATAATATGTTGTGCAAAGGAGATTATGGAGTATAAAAAATTAGTTAAAATACCGACAATAGTAGTTGAGGGTAATATACCATTACCTAAGGCTATGATAGGGATTGATATTGAAGTTGAAAACCATATATTAGAAGCAGCAAAAGAAGCTTTTAGCACAGATGGTATGATATATGTTGCTATGCTTAATAGCTCTGATAGAAAAGAGATAAAAGCAGATAGCATTTATGAATATGGAGTTTATTCAAAACTTATTCAAACTACAAAAATTAATAATAGTATTACTAGATTTTTTATTGATGCAATAGATAAATGTAAATTATTAGATTTATATGAAGAAAATGGTGCATATTATAGTGACATTGAGGTTCAGATAGAAGAATCTATTGAGTTAAATAAAGATAAGATAACTATCGATGCAATGAGGAGTGAGATTCTTGATAAATTTTATAAATATTTAGAACTTCAAAATTCACCTCAAAATAGAGATTTTGGTAATGAGCTAGATTTAGATTCACTTATTGCTAATATATCTACATTTGTTGTAGAAGATAAAAAGAAGAGAAGACAATTATTAAAAGAGAATAGTTTTGATGTTAGATATCAAATTCTATTATTACACTTACAATATGAAATTAATAAAATAGAAATAAGACGTGAGATAGATAGTAAGGTTTCAGCAAAGATGTCAAAGACACAAAGGCAATATATCTTAGTTGAAACATTAAATGCTATAAGAGAAGAATTGGGAGAGTCAGATCCATTAAATGATTATGAAATATATAAAAAGAAGGTAGAAGAATTAGATATTGACAATGAATCAAAGGAGAAAATTTTAACAGACGTTTCTAGATTAAAGTCATTATCTCCCGCTAGTCAAGATTCAAGTGTTTTAAAAAATTATTTAGATACTATTGTTGACTATCCATGGAATAAATATACTAATGATAATATTGATGTTAAAAATGCCAAGAAAATACTTGATCAAGATCATTATGGTCTAGATAAAGTAAAGGAAAGAATATTAGAATTTATTGCATTAAAACACTTTAAACCGGATGGACACTCACCAATAATATGCCTTGTTGGTCCGCCTGGAACTGGAAAAACTTCCATAGCTACATCTATTGCAAAAGCATTGGAAAGAAAAATGGTTAGAATAAGTTTAGGTGGAGTTAGAGATGAATCTGAAATAAGAGGACATAGAAGAACATATATTGGGGCAATGCCTGGTAGAATTGTAAAGGCTGTAAGTCAGTCAGGAGTAAGTAATCCATTAATACTTTTTGACGAGATAGATAAGCTAGGATATGACTTTAGAGGAGATCCATCTTCTGCGTTATTAGAAGTGCTTGACTATGCACAAAATTCAACATTTAGAGATAATTATTTAGAAGTCCCAGTTGATTTATCAAAAGTATTATTTATTACTACAGCCAATTCATTAAATACAATTCCAGAGCCGCTGCTTGATAGAATGGAAGTTATACAAGTTAATAGTTATACGGAAAATGAAAAATTTCATATAGCTAAAGAACACTTATATAAAAAGCAGTTAGATGAATATGGATTAACTAAAAAAGAAGTAAGTATTTCAGATTCAGCAATAAAAATGATGATAAATGCCTATATTAAAGAGGCTGGCGTTAGAGGATTAGAGAGAAAAATAGGAGAGCTTTTAAGACGTGCAGCTAAGGTTCTTATAGAAAATCCTAAAAAGAAATCTATAAGAATTACATGTAAAAATTTATCTGAATATATTGGTAATCAAAAATATAATGATGATAATTCTAACAAAAAAGATGCTATTGGAATTGTAAATGGTCTTGCATGGACATATTTTGGTGGAAGGACATTACAGATTGAGGTAAATTGCTTTGATGGGAAAGGGAATCTTTCATTAACAGGTCAAATGGGTGATGTAATGAAGGAGTCTGCATTTATAGCAAGAAGCTATTTAAGATCTGTTGCTGATAAATATAAGATAGATAAAGAATTCTTTGATAAAAAAGATATACATTTACATATACCTGAAGGGGCAGTTCCAAAGGATGGACCATCAGCAGGTATTACAATGACTAGCGCAATTTTATCTGCAATTTTAGAAAAACCTGTAAGAGCAAACCTTTGCATGACAGGAGAAATCACACTAAGGGGAAGGGTTCTGCCGATTGGTGGATTAAAAGAAAAATTATTGGCAGCTAAAAATGCCAAGATAACTAATGTTTTAGTACCAAAGCAGAATAAAAATGATGTTGAAGAAATTGATGCTGAAATAAAAGAAGGCTTGAATATAAAATTTGTTTCAGATATGTCAGAAGTAATTAAAGAATTATTTGTTGAGGAAAAAAATGAAAATTAAACAGGTTCAGTTAGAAACTGTATGTGGAATTACTAGTAAGCTACCAGATAATTCGTTGCCTGAACTTGCATTTGCAGGTAGATCAAACGTCGGGAAATCGTCTCTTATAAATGGGCTAATGAATAGAAAAAAATTAGCAAAAACTTCATCAACACCTGGTAAAACACAGACAATTAATTTCTATAATATTAATAATGAATTATATTTTGTAGACTTACCAGGTTATGGGTATGCCAAAGCCGATGAAGGTACAAGAATAAAGTGGGGGAGAATGATTGAAAATTACCTATTTAATTCTAAGTTACTAAAAGCTATTTTCCTTTTGATCGATATAAGACACGATCCTACATCAAATGATAAATTGATGTATGACTTTATATTAAAGAGTGGACATATACCAATAATTATTGCAACTAAGTTGGATAAAATAAAGCGTTCACAAGTCAATAAGCAAATTAAAAATATTAAAGAAAAGCTAGGAAATAAGGATTTAATTATTTATCCATATTCAGCTTTAGATAAGAGTGGGCGTGATGAAATTTATATTAAGATTGATGAACTTATGAGGGATGAAAAATGCGAGTAGGATTTGGATATGATGTTCACAAGCTTATTGAGGGAAGAAAATTAATTCTAGGTGGTATTAATATTCCCTTTGATAAGGGACTTGAAGGCCATTCTGATGCAGATGTAATAACCCATGCGATAATGGATGCACTACTTGGAGCTGTAGGAATGGGAGATATTGGAGAACATTTCCCGGATAGTGATGAAAAGTATAAAGATGCAGATAGCTTACAACTATTAAAAAGGGTGTGTGAAATTGTAGAAGAATCAGGTTACTATATAGAAAATATTGATGCAACAATAGTTGCACAAAAACCAAAACTAAAGGAATATAAAGAAGACATTAGAGAAAATATTGCAAAAACAATTAAAATTGATAAAAGTAGAGTTAATATTAAGGCGACAACAGAAGAGGGACTTGGATTTACTGGCAGTTTAGATGGTATTTCTGCAAAGGCCATATGCCTAGTTAATGAAATGACAGAGATAAATGTATATTCATCTGAAGAAAGCAATTCTGGGTGTGGAGGTTGTTGCTGTAGCAATAGACATTAAAGAGGAAGTATGACAGAGAAATTATTTGATTTAGACTCCAAGGATTATATGGAATTAAAGCCTTATTTTGAAATGAGGGATCCTGGCATATGTGATAGTATGTTCATAGACAACTATATGTGGGGAGACTATTATAATGCCAAATACTTTAAAGATGATAAGGGGCTTTATTGGGTTCTTAATATGAGAGGAGAATATTTTTCAATTCTTCCTATGTGTAAAGGGCAAGATCTAAAGTTTTGCTTTAATAAACTAGTTAATTATTTTAATACTGAATTAAATGAAAAATTAGTTATTTATATTGCAGATGAAGAAGGGGTAAATATACTTAATCTTGGGGATGAATTTGAAGTTAAAGAAAATAGAGATTATTTTGATTATGTATACTCTGGGGAACTACTAAGAACTCTTAAAGGGAAAAAAATGCATAAAAAAAAGAATCATCTAAATAGTTTTCTAAAACAATATGAGGGTAGATTTGAATATAGAAAGATCTGCTGTAAAAATAGAGATGAAATTAAAGAGTTTTTAGATAATTGGTATGCTAATAAGCAAAGTGATGATGTCTATAATAGACTTGATCAAGAGTATAAGGGAATAATGAAGGTTATAGATCACTGTAAAGAATTAGATTTTAAAATGGGTGGTGTATTCATTGACTCTAAATTAGAGGCATTTACATTAGGAAGTTATTCAAAAACAAATGATATGGCATTTATTCATGTTGAAAAAGCTAACCCAGAATTCAGAGGTCTATATAACTATATAAATCAACAGTTTTTATTAAATGAATATCCAAATGTTGAATTTGTAAATAGAGAAGATGATATGGGACTTGAAGGATTAAGAGCTGCAAAAATGTCTTATCGTCCTGTTTATCTAGCAAAAAAATATTCTATAATGCAAAAATAATATGAAAATAAGAGAATTAGAAAAAGAAAAATTTATAATAACAAAAGAACTTTATAAAGAAGCTTTTAATGAAGATAGTAATAAATTTGTTGAATTCTACTATAATTTTATTCAGATGAAAGATATCAATTATCGTATATTTGTTATAGAAGAAGACAATGAAGTTGTTAGTATGATACATCTTCATCCATATAAATTTAATTATTTAGATAAAATAATAAGCACCTATTACATAGTTGCAGTTGCTACAAAAATTAGCCATAGGAAAAGGGGGCTTTATTCAAAGTTGTTACACATTGTATTTGAAAAGCTAAAAGAAGAAAAATGTCCCTTTGTATTTTTGATGCCTGCATCTGAAAAAATATATGAACCATATGAATTTATTAAATTAATAGAGTTTAATTCAAATATTGTTAAATCTAGAGAATCAAGTATTATCTTTGAAGAAGTAGATAATATAGATGATAATTTATATAGTGAAAAGCTTAAAGAATATATCTATTTGAATAATGATTTTGCGTATAAAACTTATCAAAACATGTGTTTAGCTGCACTTGACGGATCATATTATATTGCGAAAAAAAATGATAAAATATTAGGATATATAAGATATGTTGGCGAAGATAAATCACTATTAGATGTTATATCTGATAAAGAGGTAGAAGAAGAAATAATATCTTCTTTTGCTAATTATATGAGGTTAGATGAAATAAGAATAGATTTATGTAAAGGTAAATATAAAAAATCTGATAAGTTAAATAAATACATGTATAGAATAATTGATATTGAAAGCTTTATAAAAATTTTAATTCCAGCAAACAAAGAGTTTAATATAAATATAAGAATCAGTGATAAGGATATTGCTAACAATTCAATTACTTGTAATATTATAGCGAACAATAATAATTATGTTATATCTAAAGCAAATAAATATTCAAAAAGTATGAATATTGGGGACTTTTTAGTTTATATTATCCAAAATTCACAAATACCAAAACCATATATACATGAGGTTGTATAATGAAAAAAATATTATATAGAGGTTCTTGTGATGAAATATCAATGAAAAAGTCAAGATTTATAGGAACATCAATTCCTGTAACGAGTTCGCAAGAAGCGATGGAAATTATTAATGAATTTAAGAAGAAATATTGGGATGCAACTCATAATTGCTATGCTTATAGGATAAATGAAAACGAAAAAAAGTGTTCTGATGATGGAGAACCTTCAAAAACAGCTGGTTATCCGATTTTAGATGTAATTGATAATAATAAAATTGACAATTGCTTAATCATTGTAACTAGATATTTTGGAGGAACATTATTAGGTACTGGTGGCCTTGTAAAGGCATATACAGAAGGGGCTAATGCAGCATTAAAAAATGCCAAAGTGATTGAAATATATAATGGTATTAATGTTGATATTAATTGTAATTATGAGGAATATGGGAGTCTAAATTATATATTAAACGATAATAATATATTTATTAATAATACAGAATTTACTGATATTATTAAAATGAACTTATATATATATGATTATCAGAGAGAGAATATTGAGAAAAAGATCCAAAATATATTAAGGAAAGTAGAGCCATTCACCAATAGTAGAGAGGTAAAAATGGCGTTGTTAGATGGGGAGATGTTAGAATTTGAATAAAATTCAATTACCAATTAATGTTGAGAATATAATTAAGATATTAAATAATAATGGCTATGAAGCTTTTATTGTTGGAGGTTGTGTAAGAGATAGTATAATGAAAAAACAGCCTCAGGACTGGGATATTACAACAGACGCTTTGCCTAAAGATATTAAGAGACTTTTTAGAGCAACGATAGATACAGGTATTAAACATGGAACAGTATCTGTAATTATAAATCATTCTATTTATGAAATTACTACATATAGAATTGATGGAGAATACATTGATGGTAGACATCCAGAAAACGTATATTTTACAGATAAATTAAAAGAAGATTTAAAAAGAAGAGATTTTACAATAAATGCAATGGCGTATAATCATGATACCAATATAGTTGACTATTATGATGGTTGCAATGATATAAAAAGAAAATTAATAAGATGTGTTGGCAATCCTATTGATAGGTTTAATGAAGATGCATTAAGGATATTAAGAGCAATTAGATTTAGTGCTAAATTAGGATTTACTATTGAAAAAGAGACCTTTCAAGCTATGAATATATTATCAAAAAATTTAGTTAATATTAGTGCTGAAAGAATACGTGAAGAATTTGTAAAAACGCTTAATAGTCCAAATCCAAAGAAACTTAATATAATAAAAGAAATAGGTGCAGATCAATATATTTTTGAAGGTGGTTGTAAATTTTTTATAACTGATAGCATGTCGGATATGATATTAAGTAGTGAGGATGAACATATAAAGTTAAGCATATTATTTAAGGGTAATCCAAATATAAAATATCTACTAAGAAATATGAGATTTGACAATAAAACAATATATGCTGTTGATAAAATAATAAACTGTAATATGGAAAAGTTTAATATGGATGAGGTTGGTTTTAGACGAATGCTAAATCTATATGATATAGATCTTACAAGCAAAATATTGAAGTATAATATTTTGCTTGGAAAGTTAAAAGATTATGATTATAACAATTTCCTATTATGCCTTGAAAAAAGACCGGTATACAAGAGAGAACAGTTGAATATAAATGGTAAAGATATAATTAAACTAGGATATAAAGGAAAAGATATAGGAGAAATACTTGATAGGCTTATAGAGCATGTCATAGTATTTCAAGATGACAACAAATTAGATATATTAATAAATATGATAAGAAATAATGTATTTAATGACTAAAAATTCATATACACATTGACATTAGCGTTAAATTATTTTATAATTATTAAGTTGTATAAATGTCTAGCCTGCCCCGGTGTCGACAGGTATACTATTAATTAATTTACTTTGTAAATAAGAGGAGGAATAATAGTGAAAACTTTTATGGCAAGTCCATCAAATATTGAAAAAAAGTGGTTTGTTGTTGACGCTGAAGGTCAGACACTAGGACGTTTGGCATCTGAAGTTGCCTCAGTATTAAGGGGCAAAAATAAACCTACATATACACCACATATCGATACTGGTGATTATGTAATAATAGTAAATGCTGAAAAGATTAAAGTTACAGGTAAGAAGTTGAATCAAAAGACTTACTTCACTCACTCTGGATATATTGGAGGAGATAAGCAAGTTACTCTTAAAGAAAAATTACAAAAGAAGCCTGAAGATGTTCTAAAGTTAGCAATCAAAGGTATGCTTCCAAAGGGACCTTTAGGTAGAAGTATGAATAAGAAGTTATTTGTTTATGCTGGTCCTGAGCACCCACATCAAGCTCAAAAACCAGAGGTATATAAATTAAGCAAGTAGTGAAGGGAGGAAAAACTTTGAGTCAGAGATTTTACGGAACAGGTAGAAGAAAAAAGAGTGTAGCTAGAGTATATTTAGTACCAGGCGATGGAAAGATAACAATAAATAAAAGAGATATAGATGATTTTTTTGGTTTAGAAACTTTAAAACTTATCGTACGTCAACCATTAGTTGAAACAGATAATGTTGATAAATATGATGTGCTTGTAAATGTTCATGGTGGAGGAATTACTGGACAAGCAGGTGCTATTAGACATGGTATTTCAAGAGCGTTATTACAAGCAGGATCAGAAAATAGACCAGTTCTTAAGAAGGCAGGTTTCTTAACAAGAGACCCAAGAATGAAGGAAAGAAAGAAATATGGTCTTAAGAAAGCACGTAAAGCTCCACAATTTAGCAAGAGATAGTGTTAAATATATTTTCAATTTATTAAAAGGTGTTAGTACAAAACTAACACCTTTAGTTACATATATTGTAGTGGCGCAAATTAGAAAATATTATTAACTTTATTTATACTAAAAGATACTAAAAATATATTTTTAGTATCTTTTAGTATTTATTTATAGCAAAAAGAGAAAGAATATGAGTAGATATTTATTAAAAATAAAAAAATATATAATATTATCGGTAGTATATGAAATAATACTGACAGCTTCAATATCATTGATGATGTATATGCCGGGGTATCTTATTGATAATTATAATAAAGGATTAAAATTTGTTTTAGAATTAAGTCTAATTTATCTTGTCACATTTACAATTTATTTATTATTTGCATATATTGCAAATAGAAACTCGGATAAGCGAAGATATGTATTTGAGTTATCTATTAAAAATGATTTTTTCAAATCTTTGATGAATAAAAATTATCAAGAATTTAGTCAATATCATACCGATGAATATATATCGATGCAAACTAATGATATTACGGAGCTATGTACAAATTATCTAAGTCCTCTGATGGCAATATATAATAATATTATAATGATATTTATTTTTGGAATAGTAATCATTATATTTGTGGATTTCAGTATATCAGTCGTTATAATATCTCTGTCAGCTTTTATGGTATTCGTACCTAAATTAACTGAAAAGAAGTTGGCATATAATAATAATGAATGGCTAAAACGTGTAGCCGGATATGCGATAATAGTAAGAAAATTTTTAGAATCATTCATGATATTGGATATTTTTTCTAAGAAGAATTTGATTAAAAAAAATAGAGAAGAATTAAAAAAAGTTATGGATGCGAATATGGAATACAGAAAGGTAAATAGCTTGGCAATGGTCATAAATGGAGGAGCGGTGGAGGCAATTTCAGTTGTTTCATTTATAATGATTGCATATTTACTAATTATAAATCGTATAACTGTTGGAATGGCTACGGTTGGATTTATGTATTGCAATAAATTTATAGATCCTATGTATAGGCTGAATCAATGTATAGGACAAGTTAAATCCACAAAACTTATTCAAAAGAAATTATTAAGTTTTATAGAAGATAATCATAGAAATACAGAGTTGAAAAATTATAATATAGAGTTAATTAATATGAATATTAATATAATTTCGGCAAAAAAAGTATTTGATCATATAGCAATCAATTATCCGAAGTTTGAGTTAAAATTCCCCAAAAAGTATTTAATTGAGGGGGATAACGGTGCAGGAAAAAGTGTGCTTTTAAAAGCAATTATGAAATTCATAGAATTAGATGATGGAAGTATTACATATGGATATAGGGGGATAAATGAAGATAATATTGTGAATTTTATAAGTTACATTCCACAAAATCAGATAATTTATAGTGCAAGCTATGAAGATAATGTAAGTATATTTGGGACATATAATTTAGAAAAGTTATCTGATTATGAAAAATTATTTCCTAAATCCATTATTGAAAAAATAAAAAGAAATAATAATCTTAGTACGCTAAGTGGAGGAGAAGCCCAAGTTATAGGCTTGCTTAGAGCATTATGTAGCGAAAAAAAAGTTTTAATAATGGATGAACCATTTTCTGCAATGAATAAACAGGTAATAAAAGAATTTTTAAAAAATGTTTATAATATGGAAAAATTAATGGTTGTTATAGCACATAATGTAGAGGAAAAGATTTTTTTTGATGAAATATTTTTATATCGAGAGTAGGTAATAAAGATAATTAATTTAATGGATATTGAAAAATATTATATTGATAATGAAAAATTGAAAACTGTTACGATTGAATTAATAAATAATTGTAATTTTAAATGCAAGCATTGTTATTTAGATAGTCAAAATATTAAATTAAATAGGGATAAAGTTTTTTGATATAATAGATCGAATAAGGGATATGGAAGCTCATGAAATAAAGCTAACAGGTGGAGAAATAACATTAAGAAAAGATTTGGCAAAAATAATAGAGTATTAGTGAGAATGCTAGAAAAGCACAAAATCAAGATGAATATGAAATAAGGTACACAAGCCTAGTAAATAGGTTTAATACAACAAAGTCTAGACTTGATGAAATCAAGCAAACCATCATAGAAAAACAATCCAAAGGTGATGAGGTTGAGGAATTTATAAGGGAAC
>JAEZWQ010000004.1 GCA_023420085.1 Bacillota bacterium | reverse complement strand
TATTAATCTTAAATTGATTAGCAAGCTCTTGATAGGACATTTCTCCTGTTAAGTATAACTTTACTATATTTTGCTTGAATTCAAAAGAGTATTTATTATTTTTTCTAGAAACTTTTATACCATCATATCCTTGTGAATTAAAGGCGTTAATCCATATTCCTATAATTGATTTATTACTAATTCCATATTTCTTAGCTAAAAATTCATAGCCACCTTCATTATTTAGGTATGCTTTCACTACTTTCATTTTTAATTCTGTACTATATTTTGCCATGAAAAAACTGACCTCCAAAAAATTGATTTTTTAGGTCCAACTTTTTGGGGTCACCTTACTACAAATTGGGTAATCTTATTATAACTTTTATATACCAATTCTTAATTCTCTAACCTTTTATTACTTATCGTTTGGTAATGATTTCATTGTTGGGAAGAATAGTACATCTCTTATAGCTTGAGAATTAGTCAATAACATAACAAGTCTATCAATACCGATACCTATTCCTCCAGTAGGTGGCATTCCATATTCTAAGGCTGTAAGGAAGTCTTCATCAATAGAATGTGCCTCATCATCACCTTGAGCCCTAAGTTTTTCTTGCATTTCAAATCTATACCTTTGATCAATTGGATCATTTAGCTCGGAGAACGCGTTAGCAATTTCCCTCTTAGTTATAAATAATTCAAAACGCTCAGTATAATTAGGATCCTGTGGTTTTCTTTTTGCAAGTGGTGAAATTTCTACAGGATGATCCATGATAAAAGTAGGTTGATCAAGTTTTTCTTCTACATATTCTTCAAAGAATAAGTTGAGAATATCCCCTTTTTCATGTCTATCTTCAAACTCTATATCATGTTTTTTCGCTAATGCTTTAGCCTCATTGGTATCCTTAATATCAGCAAAATCAATTCCTGTATATTTTTTAACTGCTTCAACCATTGTCAGTCTTTCAAATGGTTTTGCAAAATCTATCTCTACATCACCATATGTAATTACAGTTGTACCTAGAACTTTTTCAGCTACATATCTAATAAGATCTTCAGCAAGATCCATCATTCCATGATAGTCAGTAAAGGCTTGATAAGCCTCAAGTAATGTGAATTCTGGGTTATGTCTTACAGAAAGACCTTCATTTCTAAATACTCTTCCTATTTCATAGACTCTCTCCATACCGCCTACAATTAATCTTTTTAAATATAGTTCAAGTGAAATTCTTAGTTTTACATCTTCATCCAGCGCATTATAATGTGCAATAAATGGTCTTGCTGATGCACCCCCTGCTTCAGTTGTTAATACAGGTGTTTCAACTTCTAAATACCCTCTATTATCAAAGAAATTTCTTACTTCTCTTAAAATAAGAGATCTCTTAACAAATGTATCCTTAACTTCAGGATTTACAATTAAGTCTACATATCTTTGTCTATACCTCATATCTGTATCTTTAAGTCCATGGAACTTTTCTGGTAAAACTTGTAAACTCTTTGATAAAAGTACTACATCTGTTGCATGGATAGATATTTCTCCAGTCTTTGTCTTAAATACATAACCAGTTATACCAAGAATATCTCCCATATCATATTTCTTAAAATCTTTATATACTTCTTCCCCAACGTCATCACGTCTTATATATGTCTGTATATTTCCTTTTAGGTCAGCAATATTTGCAAAGGAAGCTTTTCCCATGACACGTTTAGACATCATACGTCCAGCAATTGTTACTGTTTTGCCTTCAAATTCATCAAATCCATTTTTTATATCAGATGTATGATTAGTTACATCATACTTCATTATCTCAAATGGATTTTTACCTGCCTCTTGAAGTTCCTTTAGTTTTTCTCTTTTTACTCTAAGTAGCTCATGAATATCCTGAACTTGTTCTTGTTCGTGCATAACGCTTCCTTTCTAAATAACTATTTCTTGATTTCTAGTACCTTAAATTTAAGTTCTCCACCTTTAGTTTCAACAAAAAACTCATCTCCTACTTCTTTTCCAAGTAGTGCTTCTCCAACAGGAGACTCATTCGATATTTTATTATTTAAAACATCGGCTTCTGTAGAACCAACTATAGTATATTCAACTTCCTCTTCCATATCATAGTCTAATAGTTTTACAGTACATCCTATACTTATTATATCAGTATTTATATCATTATCTTCAATTATTTCTGCATTTTTTAAGATTTCTTCAATATCGCCAATTCTTTTTTCTATATTAGCTTGTTCCTCTTTTGCTGCATCATATTCAGCATTTTCAGATAAATCACCTTGTTCTCTTGCTTCTTTTAAATTTTGAGCAGATTCCTTACGTTTATTAACCTTTAAATCGTGAATCTCTTCTTCTAATTTTCTTAAACCATCACGAGTTAATATATTTTTCTTACCTTCCATATATACCTCAATTTTTATAATCATAGAATAAACACTGTATAAATCAGATTCCCGATCATCCAGTGTTTAGTATGTTATATTTTAATGATTTTATCGAATTTGTCAAGCAGTTATTATTAATACATCATATATAGCTTACAAGATAAATATTTATTTCCATCTCAATCTATGTAGACTACCCACTCTTGTTAGATTATTAAAATTATTTTGTCGTAGTGCTTCATATAGTATTATAGATGCTGAATTAGCTAAGTTTAACGAGCGAATCTCTCCTGCCATTGGTATTCTTATGCATGTACTTCTATATTCGACCAATATTTCTTCTGGTATACCTGCACTTTCTTTACCAAACATTATATAATCATCTTCGTTATATTTAACCTCGTGATACGATTTTTCTGCCTTAGTTGTTGCCATAAATATCTTTGGATAATTATTTTTTTCTAAAAATTCTTCAAAACTACTATAATAAAAAACTTTTAATTTACTCCAATAATCTAACCCAGATCTTTTTAAATTTTTATCATCTATTTTAAATCCTAATGGCTCGATTAGATGGAGCTTAGTATTAGTAGCTACACATGTTCTTCCAATTGCACCTGTGTTATGAGGTATCTCTGGTTCATGTAATACTATATTCATTTCAGCTCCTCTATAAATTCTTCAATTCTATCCATTGCTATTTTTAAATCTTCTAGTGAATAAGCATATGATATCCTTATATAGCCTTCTCCACATTCTCCAAAGGCACCTCCCGGTATAACTGCAATTTTTTTACTATATAATAATTTAGTTGCAAACTCTTCACTTGACATATTAAATTTTTTTATTGATGGGAATAAATAAAAAGCTCCTAATGCATTAAAACATTCAATCCCCATTTTCTTAAACCTATTCAATAGATATTGTCTTCTGATATTATACTCTCTACTCATTTTTTTCACATCATTATAACATTCTTTTAATGCAACAACAGCTGCATATTGTGAATTAGTAGGAGCACACATAATAGCATATTGATGAATTTTTAGCATATTTTCTGTTATATTTTCTGGTGCAAGCGTATAACCGAGTCTCCATCCTGTCATTGCATATGCTTTTGAGAAACCATTAATTATAATAGTTCTTTCCCTCATACCAGGTAATTGAGAAATTGAAGCATGTTTATTACCATAACTTAATTCTGCATAAATTTCATCGCTAATAACATAAATATCATTTTCAATACAAATATCAGCTATAGGTTTTAATTCATCATATGTCATAACTGCACCCGTTGGATTATTTGGAAACGATAAAAAAAGTAACTTAGTTTGTTTTGTTATAGCCTTTTTTAATAATTCGGGTGTTAATTTAAATTCATCTTTTTCTTTTAATTCAATTGATTTAATTGTAGCACCAGCCATCTGACATATTGGTTCATAGCATACAAAACACGGTTTTGGTATTATCACTTCATCTCCACTATTTATAAGTGTTCTTACAGCAATATCAATACCTTCGCTTCCACCTACAGTAACAATTACTTCTTTTTCAGGATCATATTTTACACCAATTAATTTGTCCGTATATTTGCTAATTTCTTTTCTTAACTCAATAAGCCCTGCATTTGAAGAATAAAATGTTTTTCCTCTCTCTAGTGAATATATGCCTTCTTCCCTTATTGGCCAAGGTGTATCAAAATCAGGCTCACCAACTCCAAGAGAAATAGCATCTTTCATCTCTAATACAATATCAAAGAATTTCCTTATCCCAGATGGTCTTATACTTTCAACAACTTTTGATAATTCTTTCATTAGAAACTCACCGGTAATCTTTCACTTTTACTTAGTTTTTCCATTACAATACCAAATTCTTTATATTTTTTAAGTACAAAATGAGTAGCTGTGCTTTGAACATGCTCCATTGGTGCTAGCTTTTCAGAAACAAATCTAGCAACTTCCTTCATTGATCTTCCTGTTATTATTACAGTAAAGTCAAATCCACCACTCATAAGATATATTGATGAAACTTCATCATAATTATATATTCTTCTAGCAATCTTATCAAAACCTTCACCTCTTTGAGGTGTAACCTTAACTTCTATTAAAGCTGTTGTAACTTCATTTAATGTTTTATCCCAGTCAACTAGGGTTGTATATCCACAAATGACCTTTTTTTCTTCAAGTTCACATATCTTATTTATTACTAATGCTTCATCTATATTTAAAGCATCTGCTATATCTTTATATGAAAGCTTAGAATTGGATTCAAGCATTTTTAATATTTCTTTTTCCATACTACTCCAATTCTATAAAAGCGATAATACCATAGGTACTACCATAGCAATAACTAAAATTATAGCAATTATTGCCGCCACTATCCTTCGTTTATTATTTTTTTTCATTTTTTCTCTCCTTTGAGTATATGCAAATTCCATTTAAAAAGCATTGATCACACTTAGGTCTTCTTGCGATACAAATTTCTCTTCCAAGTCTAATAATTTGAATATTATATAAAATCCAGTGCTCTTTAGGTAAGACTTTTTCTAAATCTCTTTCAATCTTAACAGGATCACTATTTAGAGTAAATCCTAATAAATTAGAAATTCTCTTTACGTGGGTATCTACGACTATACTTGGAATATTATAGATATTTCCTAAAATTACATTGGCCGTCTTTCGTCCTACCCCTGCCAAAGTTATTAGATCTTCCATCTTATTAGGTAACTTATAATTATACTCTGATATAAGGCGCTTACAACATTCTATAATATTTTTTGCCTTATTTCTGTAAAATCCTATTGAATGTATATCTTTTTCTAATTCATTTACACTCGCACTTGCAAAGGCATCTAGGCTTGGATATTTTACAAATAAGTCTTTAGTAACCATATTAACTCTAGAATCAAAGCATTGGGCTGATAATATTACTGCAATCAATAACTCATATGGTTTTGTATAGTTTAAATAACATACATATTCTGTACCATAGTTTTCATCTAGTTTATTTAAAATACTGTTGACGTATCTTTTATCTGTACATAACTTTGTCATAACACTCCAATATTATCATTACTTTAGCAAATATTTTAACACCTAACATATATAAGGTCAATCATAATAACACTAGACTTATTAAATCAATAAGACTATACTAAATAAAAATAGATTAGAAAGGGGCCAATATCTTTATTGGATGATAATTATGTACGATTTAGTGATTATTGGTGGTGGTGTAGCTGGTTTAACAGCATCTATATATGCAGCTTCAAGAGGAATGAAGGTTGCCGTTCTTGAGTCAGAGGGTCGTGGAGGAGTTATAGGTAAGGTTTCATTAATCACACACTTTCCCGGTGTTTTCAGTGAAGAAACTGGAAAAGACTACTATGTAAGACTTCTTAAACAGGTTATGCAATATAAGGTCGATTTAAAATTAGAGACTGTTACATCTGTTGATTTTAATGAAAAAATAAAGTTAATTACTACAAATAAATCTTCATATAAAACAAAATCTGTAATTGTAGCCAATGGAACTACTCCTAATAAATTAGGATTATTTGAAGAAGTTGAGTATTTACATCATGGAATAAGCTATACCGCTATAGATGATGTTAAAAATTTTAAGAACTGCGAAGTATTTGTTGTTGGTGGTTCAGACGGTGCTTTAAAAGAAGCTCTATTTATATCAAATTTTGCCTCTAAAGTTCACTTAGTTCACTTTGAAGATGATCTTACTGGTATAGATGAATTCAAATCTCAAATAATTGATAATAAAAAATTTGAACTACATCTTAATTCAAGAATACATAAGCTATATGGCGATGGGAAATTTTTACAACGTGTAATATTAAAAAATGAAAAAGATAATTCTAAGAAAGAGTTTAAATTTGCAAAAACATGTATATTTATTTACATTGGATCATCTCCTAATACTATTATACTAAATGGTCAACTTCAATTAATTAAGGGTTATATCCTTACAGATGAAAGTATGAAAACTAATATAGATGGGGTTTATGCTGCAGGAGATATAAGACACAAAAATATTAGACAGGTTGCAACAGCTGCCAACGATGGAGCAATTGCTGCAATAAGTGCATATAACTATGTTAAAAAATTAGTAGAATAATACAATTTTATATTTAAATCTATATATAAAAGGTGCTGTAATTATGTACTTAGACTACCCAAGGTCACAACAAAAATCTAACGAATGGTAGTAAGTACATTTTAATAATTTACAGCACCTTTATTATTAATACCTAATCATAATCTTCCTTATGGATTATTTTTAAGTCAAAGAAAAAGCAGATCATGGCTGAAGTTCACTATATAAATACAAAATGTTAAATTATTCAAGATATCATTTTAATTCTCTAACAATTTTAGATATGTTAATTTTTTATCCTCTTTCCAATTGTTCCATCGCTTTTTCTAATTCTTTCACTGTAATTCCCTCCTTCTATATTTTTTAAAATAAGAAATGCTAAGTACTCATCTAAATACTTAGCATTTCTTTCGCTAATATATATTTTCTTGGTTATTCCCAATTTTACTAAATAACACGCCTATTATTATAAAAATTCCAGATACTGACATAAAAAATCTTATTCCCGTATACTCCGCTAGCATTCCCAGTATTATTATACCAAGTGGTGTCGCAACACTAATTATTGTTTGAATTATGGAAAATACTCTCCCAATATATTTTTCAGAAGTTACGCTTTGAATGATAATATTATTAAGAGTGGAATATAGTGTCATCGCAACACCTGAAACAAACAAAATTATTAAATATATTATAAAATTAGACACCACACCCAAAAGAAATATTGAGAATCCAAACACAACTACAGCTTCTTTTATAGTAATAGCGTATTTTTTAATGGTATTGTTTTTCGCAAAAAAAAGCAACACCCCTCCAACAAGAGTACCTACCGACCATATTGTCTCATTTAAAGTTAGTTTCATTATAGAACCAACATATACTTGGCTAACCAAAATTGGTGTAAAAAATGCAGGTATTGACACGAAAAAATTGAATAAAATGCAGAACATTATAAGTCGATTTAATATTGTACTTTTCTTAATATACTTCCAAACATCATAAATATCCTTTGGATTAAATATTTTATCACGAGTATTATTTTCTTGTAATATTTTATACTTTATCTTGCTTAAAATTAAAATAGATATAACAGCAGTCAAAACATCAATGAGCAGACTACCCTTAAATCCAAATGTAGCTAATATAACGCCTCCTATTCCGGGAGAAACTAACTGTATCAAAGAATTCACTGTTGAATTTAAGCTATTCACTTTTTTTAATTCATTATTATCACAAATATTTGGTAAAAAAGAATTAACCATCGGTAACTGTATGCCCGCTCCAAAAGAACGTAAAACACATGTGCTATAAATATATGTGAGAGAATCATACCCTTCGTTAATCATTATATATAATAATAACGTCACAAAAGCGGTAATAATATCACCGATAATTATTAAAACCTTTTTATTGTATCTATCCCCTATATGACTCATCCCAAATGCTATCAAAGCTTGCGGAATATATGTGCAAAGTATAGTTATAGTCAGAATATATGACGATGAGGTTTTTAATACCAAGTACCATATTATACTAAAATTCACGACTGAAGAACCTAACACTGAAATGCCTTGGCTCAAAATGAATTTTACAGCATCTCCATTTATTTGATAGTTAATCTTATTTTTCATTTTTTAAAATCCTTTAAGAGTTAATTGACCATTTATAATTCTTCTATTAACCCTTTCTTTTATAACATCATCGTTATATATTTTATCGCACAAAATCGGACTATTTAAATCGTACTCACTCATAATATTCACCCCTCTATCTGCATAACAATAAGTACAACCATTGCCACAAGTATTATACGCTCCTATATCGACACTTTCCAAACACAGACATTCCTTTCGCTGTCCTTTATCTTTTTGATAGTGTGCGTCAAGCCCTGTAACATTTTTTATTAGTTCACAACTTATACATGCTGTTTTTCTTAAATATTGGATTTCTGTGTGTTGTTCACAACAAAAAAAGTAAAAGGTAGGCTTGATATTTCTGATCCATTTATTTAGTTTTAACAATCGTAGGTAGGCTTGATAATTTGTATTTTATATTTGAGGTTATTCTATATTGGAATAACTTCTCTTATAGAATACAACATCGTGTGATCGATTCTTTTTATTAATTCAATTCCTAACGTCGTTTTTCCTGAACCAGGTGCTGCAACAATATGAATTTTACGATCTTGGCTATGACGCTCATAGTTATCAAGAACGCGTTGTTGATAACTGCGCCAAGTGCCTTTGAACTGCAAAATTTGTTTTAACATTCCCCCTCCAATAAATTTATTAAAAAATAGAATGCTCTATTATAAACAGAGCGTTCTATTTTTCTATAAATTTTGTACCTCTACATTTATATTTTATAACAATTTATGCATCCACATCTGTATAAAATATTAGCATATTTATTCTATAATCTTCACTATGGAACATGCTGTTGTTTAATATAAGATAGAATGACTATCAAAGAAAATCAGTTGAAAAATAATTCCTATCAATAATTACTAATTTTGTTTTAATTCATCTAATTTATCTGTGGCATCATTTTTTATTTCTTTAATTAAAATCGAACTATCTAGTATCATTCTTATAACAAATATACCTATAAGTGACTTTAAAATTCTTTTTATTAATTTTTTCTTTTTCATTTTCCCCTCCTATTATATATTTAAATTATAACATAAATTTAGCTATCTGCATTTATTTCATATGTAATTTGACAAATTTTAAACTCTTCATCATTTTTAATTATATAATCACAAACTTTAATAAAATATTTAATCACTCTATCATCCCCTTTTATATGGATGCTCTTTCTATATCTATCATTTAACTTAAAAATTCTCTCATTGCTTGGGCCCAAAATTGTCATACCCTCTTTTTTTAATGCAACAATATAATTTTTTAACTTATTAGTTATAATATCTAGAATATCAAATCTATATGAAGATATAGTTATTTTTAATAAATTTTTAATTGGTGGATAAGACATTATACTTCTATAAGACATCTCTAAATCATAAAATCCTTTGTAATCATTGTTTGCAGCACACGTAATTACATAATTTTCTGGTTGGTAAGTTTGTATTATTGCCTTTCCTCTTTTATTTCTTCTACCAGCTCTTCCCGATGCTTGTACTATTGACTGAAAAGCCTTTTCTGAAGACTTATATGAGCTTATATTTATAATACTATCTATATTTAATATCCCAACTAAGGCAACTTCAGGAAAATCATGCCCCTTAATTATCATCTGAGTACCCACTAAAATATCTGCCTCATGTCTATGAAATTTAGATAATATTTTCTCATATGAAGCCTTTTTACTTGTGGTATCTTGATCCATTCTAATAGTTTTATAATCGGGAAAAATCCTATTAAGTTCTTCTTCTACTTTTTGTGTTCCATAACCATATTTATCCAAATGTATAGAGCCACAGTTTGGACATTTATTAGGAGCATTTTTCACATCTCCACAATAATGACATCTTAAAACATTTTGGTCACTATGATAAGTATAGGATACATCACAGTGTTCACACTGTATAACATTTCCACAGCTTAGACAACTTATATAGTTTGAATAACCACGCCTATTTACAAATAACATTACCTGCTCATTATTATTCAACGCTTTATTTATATTATTTAATAGTTCCTGTGAAAATATATTGTAGTTCCCATTTTTAACTTCTTCCCTCATATCGATAATAGATATCTCAGGTAAATGTGTTCCTATCCTTGAATTTATGGTAAACAACTTATAGTCTTTTTTTTCACACTTATAATATGTTTCTATACTAGGCGTAGCAGACGCTAAAACCAGCGGAATACTAAACTCCTTTGACATATATTCTGCGACTTCTCTTGTATCGTACCTAGGTGTCATTTCACTTTTATATGAAGATTCATGTTCTTCATCTATTATTATGCAACCAATATCATTAAATGGTGTAAAAAGTGCTGATCTAGGACCAATCATTATGTCAATTTCATTATTTTGCGCTCTTTCTATCTGCTGATACCTCTCACCGGCACTCAATTTTGAATGTATAATCCCAATTCTATCTCCAAAATTATCTAAAAATCTTCTTACCATCTGATATGTAAGAGAAATCTCTGGAATTAAAACAATTACCTTCTTACCTTGTTTAACAACATCTTTAGCCAACTCAATAAATATTTGTGTCTTTCCACTACCTGTTACTCCATGAATCAAATACCTATTAGCAATGCCTCTATTTATATCACTTGTAATATTATTAATAATATTTTTTTGCTCTTCTACTAACTCTATATCTTTTTTGTTACTTGGTATTTCATTATCAACTATTAGATTATTTCTTGATTTTATTTTTTTCTTGATAGGTATTACTACTTTAAGAGCTTGTATCATAGTTGATCCATAATTATCATGAATAAACTTAGCTATCTTTATTGACTTTGATGAAGTATTAATTCCATTATCAATAATAGAATGGAGATATTTTAATGTATAAGAATAATTACTCTTTTCCACAATATCTATTACATATCCTGTTTTAAGTTTATTACTACTACCAAAAGGAAATTTAACCATATCACCTATATGGAGATCTCTTAATAATTCATCCGGTATAAGATAATCAAATTCTTTATCGATTTGTCTTGCATTAATCGAAACAATAACTTTAGCAATCATACTATTTTGCCAATTCCCTTATAACATCATAGTCACATGAAAATATTGATTTATCATATCTTCCTGTCCCTAATAAAAGTAATATATCATCTTTTTCACTATTTTTAATTGCATACTTGACTGCATCTGCCCTATTTTCAAAAACTTTACATTCAATATTAGATTCTCTTATATATTTCTCTATCTCTTTACCTAATATATTATATTTTCCAGTCGATAAAATGCATTTGTCAGAGTAATTACATGCTATTTTTACAAGTTCCATTCTTTCTTTTGTATCGCTTCTTTCATCAACAGAAAAGACAGAAATTAGCTTATCGTCTTTATATTCAGAAATTGCTTCAAATATTGAGCTAAATCCAATTGGTCTTACTGCACAATCTATAAAAATTTTTCTATCAAATTTATTTTTGATCATTTCAGCTCTTCCATTTACACTAATATTTTTAATGAATTTTACATATTTTTCAATTTCATATCCAATAAGCATCATCACATATAAAGCTGCCAATGAATTATAGACATTTTGTCTGCCCACTTGATATAGTTCGACATGTGTCCTTTTCAAATCATATATATCATAACTCAAACCAAAATTTTCATCTTTAATTAAACTAATATTATTAGCCCTAAGATTTACATCTGCCGTTAATCCATAAGTATATAAATTGCCTGCAGATTCTTTTTTAAATAGTTCTAAATAAGGCTCATCACCATTAATAATAGAATTTTCAGTCTGATTAAATAGTCTTGCTTTAGTCTGTATATAATCATCTTCATTTTCAAACTCATTATAGTCTAAGTAATCAAGCATTATATTAGTTAAAATTGTATAGTCAAAATGAATTCCTGCAACACGTTCTTGTTTTATTGCTACTCCGGATATTTCAATAATAACTGTATCAATCTCATTATCAACCATTTCTTTCAAAATACTATGTAGAGTATACGGATCAGGGGTAGTATTTATGGTATTGATCTTCTTATTTTTATAAACAACTCCAAGGCTCCCTATTAATCCACATTTATGAGATGTATTGTCTAACATCCTTTTTAACATTATTGCAGTTGACGTTTTTCCTTTTGTACCCGTTATTCCTATAATGTTTAATTTCTTATGCGGACTTCCAAAAAGATTCATACACATAAAACTTAACGCTTTTCTCGTGCTTTCAACCTTAATTACTAAAACATCACTATCCGTATGAATATACCTATCTACAACAACTAATTTCGCTCCCTTATCACACACTAAATCAAAATCATTATGGCTATCATAGTTTTTCCCTGAAATACAAACAAAGGCAGAGTCTTTACAGTCTAATCTTGAATCGAACACTACATCATTAACAGAAAAATTAGTTAATCGTCCATTTATAACTTCAAAGCTTAATCCTAATAATAAATCAAAAACTTCCATATTTTTCCTTCAACTCCACACAATTTTCCATTAGCATAGCAATCGTCATCGGCCCTACTCCTCCTGGTACTGGAGTTATAAATTTTACCTTATCCTTAACAGCATCAAAATCTACATCTCCACAAAGTCTACCATTTACATCTCTATTTATACCAACATCAATAATGGCTTCACAGCTATCTATATGCCTACTTGTAATAAACTTAGGATTGCCTATAGCGACTATTAATATATCACTATTTTTTGTATATTCTTCTATATTTGGTGTTTTAGAGTTAAGAATACTAACCGTTGCTCCCATATTAACTAACAACATAGATAATGGTTTACCAACAATATTGCTTCTTCCTATAACAGTTATTTTTTTTCCTTCAACACCTATATTATATTCTCTTAATAACCTAACTATCCCCTTAGGCGTACATGAAATTGGTGAATACATATTAAGTGCCATTCTCCCAATATTTATTGGTGAGAATCCATCTACATCTTTTTTATAATCAATTGCCATAATGATTTTTTTCTCATCTATGTGTTTAGGTAATGGCAATTGAACTAAAATTCCAGTAACTTCTGTATCAATATTTAACGAATGTATCTTATTTATTAAGTCTTCTTCACTAACCTTTTCATCAAATAATATTACTTCAGAATCAATCCCAATTTTTTCGCATGCTTTTATTTTATTTCGAACGTATACCTTTGATGCATCATTTTCTCCTACTAAAATGACCACCAATTTGGGCTTACTTTCCAATACCATTATTCTTCTTTTAAGTTCTTCTTTAATATTATCTGATATTTTTTTACCATCTAGTATCATTAATTTAACCCTATTATTTCCCCTTTCTCATTTACATCAATTTTTAGCGCTTGAGGCGCTTTTGAAAGACCAGGCATTGTCATTATATCTCCAGTTAAAACGACTATCATTCTAGCTCCTGATGACAAATAAACATCACTTATATTTATATCAAAATCTTTTGGTCTTCCTAATAATTTAGGATTATCGCTTAGTGAATATTGTGTTTTAGCAATACATATTGGTAATTTGCCATAGTTATTTTTTTCAATATTTTTAATTTTTGATCTTACTCCTTGAATATATCTTATATTTTTGGCTCCATATATGTTTTGACATACCTTTTGAATTTTCTCTTCAATACTATCTTCTAGGTCATATATATATTGGGGTTCAATTGGCATTAAGTCTAAACTGTCAATATGCTTGGCAAGTTCAATGGCACCATTACCACCTTTTGAATATATATCAATGTCAAATACATCAACATCTAATAATTCCTTTACTAAATTTATTTCATTATCTGTATCAGTTGGAAATCTATTAAGAGCAACCACTGGTTCATATCCAAATCTTCTTATATTTTCTATATGCTTCATAATATTTGTAATTCCAGCTTTTATTGCATCTAAATTTTCTATGCCTAGTTCTTCTAATTTTATATTAGCATTATATTTTATAGATCTAATTGTCCCAACAATAACGATATAGCTTGGTTTTAAATTTGCTACTCTACACTTTATATCTAAAAATTTTTCTGCTCCTAAATCAGCTCCAAATCCTGCTTCTGTGATAGCATACTCTCCAAGTTTCATAGCCGTTTTTGTAGCTATAACACTATTACATCCATGCGCAATATTTGCAAAAGGGCCTCCATGTACAATTGCAAGAGTATTTTCAATTGTTTGTACAATATTAGGTTTAATAGCATCTTTTAGCAATGCTAATAAAGCCCCTGTAACATCAAGATCTTTAGCATATACAGGATTATTATCAATATCATATGCTACTAAAATATTATCAAGTCTTTCTCTTAAATCATTTAAATCACTACTTAGACATAATATAGCCATAATTTCACTTGCAACAGTTATGATAAAATGATCTTCTCTTGTAAATCCATCTTTTTTTTCTCCTAGTCCAATTACTACATTTCTTAAGCTTCTATCATTAAGATCTATACATCTTTTCCATAGTATTCGTCTAGTATCTATTTTTAATTCATTACCCTGATGAATATGATTATCAATTATTGATGCCAGTAAATTATTTGCATATGTGATGGCATGAAAATCTCCTGTAAAGTGTAGATTTATATCTTCCATTGGTACTATCTGTGAATATCCTCCACCTGTTGCACCACCTTTTAATCCGAAACATGGACCTAATGATGGCTCTCTTAAAGCTAGAACAGTCTTTTTCCCAATTTTTTCCAGAGCCTGTGCAAGCCCTATACTAACTGTAGTTTTGCCCTCTCCAGCAGGTGTTGGATTTACAGAAGTTACTAGTATTAGCTTACCATCATTATTATCTTGTATCTTATTTATAAACTCTGTGCTTAATTTTGCCTTATACTTGCCGTAGAATTCAATATCATCAATATTATATTTTTTTGCTACTTCATCTATTGTAAAAAGCTTGGCAGCTCTTGCAATTTCAATATCTTTCATAATATACTAGCCTCCAATCAATCCTCATGTATATATTATACCTTATTATTTAATAAAATTTATTAACTCTATTTAAATATTTATAAAAAACATATTAAGTTTAATTTAAACATAAAAATAGCCAGTTTTAATTTACTCTAATCACTAGATTTTGAAATCTAATATTTAGAAAAGTTGATAAAACTGGCTATTTTATAATTATTTTATAATTATATGTTATTTATAATTTTAACCGAATATCACTGGTGTAATATATTTTATAATAAATATAATTGCTAAAACTAATATGAATGGTGAAACTTCCTTAAATCTACGTGCTATAATTTTCGCAGCTACATAGAAAATTATACCAATCATTAGCCCATCTCCAATACTTCCTGTAAGTGTCATCATAATTATTGTTAAGAAAGCAGGAAATCCTTCAGTATAATCCTCAAAATTGATTTTGGAAATTCCTCCTATCATGAATAATCCAACGACGATTAACGCTGAAGCTGTAGCAGCTCCCGGAATTATCATAAATAGAGGCGCAAAAAATAATGATATGAAAAACATTATTGCTGTTGTAACAGCTGTTAAACCTGTTCTTCCACCTTCAGCTATACCAGCACTACTTTCAACAAATGTTGTTACAGTTGATGTACCTAGCATAGCTCCTACTGTAGTACCTACTGCATCAGCTAATAATGCTTTACCTGCATTCGGTAAATTACCATCCTTATCTAACATATTTGCCTTTGATGCAGTACCAATCAAAGTACCTATTGTATCAAACATATCAATAAATAAGAAGGTAAATACAACCACAAACATATCAAGTGATAGAATTTCACTCATTGAAAATTGAGTAAAAGCAAACGCAGTAGGAGCAATTGAAGGTGGCATACTTACTATTCCGTTAGGTAATTGAGTTACATGAAGCGGTATACCTATTAATGTTGCAACAACAATTCCTATAAGCATAGCTCCTCTTACTTTAGCTATTGTTAAGCCTAAGATTATTAACATACCTACTATACAAATAATAGCTGATGGTGAAGTAACATCTCCTAGCGCTATTATATTTGCTGGATCAGCTTTCACAATACCTGCACTCTTTAATCCTATGAATGCAATAAATATTCCAATACCACATGCTACTGCATTTTTAATAACCAAAGGCATACCATTTACTATGTATTCTCTTACCTTGAATAAAGATAGTATGATGAAGATTATGCCTTCTATAAAAACTGCTGTAAGTGCAAATTGCCAACTATGCCCCATCTGTAAAACTACTGTTGAACTAAAAAATGCATTTAGTCCCATACCAGCACTTAAACCGAAAGGCAAGTTGGCAATAAATCCCATTAATAATGTTGAAATTACAGAAGCTATAACTGTAGCTGTAAAGACTGCTCCCTTATCCATACCAGAAGGTTCTAATACAATAGGGTTAACAGCTAGAATATAAGCCATAGTTACAAATATAGTTATACCTGCGATAACCTCCGTCTTAATGTTTGTCTTGTGCTCACTTAATTTGAACATCTTTTCAAATAAAGATTTGTTACTTTGATTACTCATACACTCTCCTTGCGAAATTTTTTTAAGCAAGGTTATTTTATCAAATTTATAATTAACTTTCACTATTTTTTTTAATTGTTTCTATTATTGTGCAATAAAAAAAGGCTTCCTAAATGGAAGCCATGGACCCTCAGGGACTCGAACCCGGGACCTACCGGTTATGAGCCGGTTGCTCTAACCAACTGAGCTAAGGGTCCGTGAACACTACGCTATTATATTATAAATAACAGCGTGTGTCAATATATAAATTTATATTTATTATTTCATTAATAAATATCTATATTTTTCATTTATAGATCTTATTAAATGTAATACTTGTGGATCTAATTCCTTATTTCCATCAAGATTATATGTATTTTCTTCACCATTTAATCTAAGAACAAAGTCTCCTTTTTCCATGTCAGACATATAGAATCCTTCATTTGTACTATCCTTAAAGTCTTCTTCATTCATGAATATAGTAAACTTCTCCTTGTATGGTGCAGAATCCCAAGGACAGAATGATGCACAGTTACCACATTCATTACACATATAATCAACGTGAACAATCTGATTATTCTTCATTCCAGGAATATTTAATGTTAGGTTAGCTCTGTTTGGACATACATCAACACAAGATTCACATACTACATGACATTCAATACATCTTTCCTTTTCACAAGTATCACAAGAATGAACAAGTTTTGCTCTCTTAGGTATTACATCACCTCTTGTTCTATCAAGATGTATAGCACCTCTTGGTGGTATATTTAATATGCTATTAACTGCCTTTGTTGCATCGGCAATTGCTTGAACGATTGTTGCAGCACCTAACGCACCATCACCAATTACATATACTCCAGGTGTTGTTGATTCATATGTTAATTTATTTATAACAGCTCTACCCCACTTATCTGTTTCAATATTATTCTTTTCAAATATTGTTGGGTCAACTTGCTCACCAATAGCAGTAATTACTCTATCAACTTCAAAAATTACTTCTTTATCAGTTTCTACTGGTCTTCTACGTCCAGATTCATCTGGTTCACCTAGAACCATTTCTTTACATAACAACTTTCCATCTTTAAATGATACTGGAGCCATTAATTCTTTAAGAATAACACCATCTTTTAATGCTAATTCTAATTCTTCTTCATCAGCTGGCATATATCTTGCAGTTCTTCTATATATTAAATAAACATCTTCAACGCCAGGTATTCTCTTAGCAACTCTTGCAACATCCATAGCAGTATTACCAGCACCGATAACTGCAACAGCTTTTCCTCTTGTCAAGCTTCTAATATCAAGTTTAGCTTGTTCTAAGAATTCAAGTGAATTATCTGATTCTCCTTCTTTAATTCCTGGCGCACCGTGATTATGTGCCCCAATTGCTAGAATTATTTTATTATATCCTTGTTTTCTAAGCTCATCTAAATCCATTATTTCTGTATTTAGTTTAACCTCTACTCCAAGTTTTTCAATCATCTTGCAATCTTTTTCAATATCTGCATTTGGTATTCTGAAGTCAGGAATTATATGTTTTACAACTCCACCTAGTGCATTTCTTTTTTCGAATATAGTAACCTTTGCACCTTCTCTTGCTAAAAAGTGTGCTGCGGCAATACCTGCTGGTCCACCACCAACTATAGCAACCTTAATATCACTATGGTTACCTTCTACCTTAAGTTCATTATAAACTTCATCATAAGCTGCCTTAGCTGCTCTTAGCTTTGAACCTCTAATTCTTACTGTTTCTTCATAGAAATTTCTAGTACATCTTTCTTGACATCTATGATTACAGATTGTACCAGTCATAAATGGAAGTGGGTTCTTGTCTAGGATAACTCTTAGAGCTTCTTTATGCTTTCCTTCTCCTTCTAAATGAACATATGTTGGTACATCTTGTTCAATTGGACAACCTTTTTCACATGGTGCAAAGAAGCAGTCAAATAGAGGAACCTTATCTGTAATCTTTCTTGTTGGAAGTGGTTTAATAGGCTTAACATAATGTGGATCATTGAATGCTCCATGATGCATTTCATCAAGCTTAGCTATATTAACACCTTCAAATGGTCTGAATTTAACATCTTCAAATGATTCAGCAATTTGAACAAGTCTTCCATAGCCACCTGGTTTAAGCATAGTTGTAGCCATTGTAACTGGCCAAATACCAGCCTCATAAAAATCTTTCATACTAAAGTAGTCTGCACCACCTGAATATGATATTCTTAATTTTCCATCAAATGCTCTAGATAAATTAAGGGCAACCTTTGTTGATAATGCATACAATGATTTACCTGCCATATACATTTCTTCAGATGGTAACTCATTTCTTGTAACATCAACTGGGAATGTATTGGTAATTTTCACACCAAATTGTACTCCCTTTTCATCAGCAGCTGCTTGTAATCTCTGAAGCATTGGAACAGCATCCACAAATTGTAGGTCATCAAGGAAGTGGAAATCACCAAATGCTACATAGTCATAACCCATTGTATCCATTATTCTTCTTGCATCTTCATATCCTAATAATGTTGGATTACATTTAACAAATGTATTATATCCTTTATTTTGGATTAAGTGCTTAGCTATACTTTCAATTTCATTTGGTGGACATCCGTGTAGAGTAGATACCGTTACAGATCTACTAACCTCAGAACTTATATTATCTAAATATTCCTTTGTTATATTTTCAAATCTATGAATATTATTATAAGCCCACTCTTCGCATTCTTTCCAAGCCTCTGTATTTCTAGCTTCACGCATTGAGTTTAGGTAATTATCAATCTTTGGTGATTGAATTCCTTTTAAATCATATCCAACTGAAACGTTAAATATAAATCCATCCGGATCTCCTAGTCCCCACTCTTTGCTTATAAGTTTTAGCGCATACCAACCTCTGATATACTCTGTCATAGCTTGTGGTATATATAATTCTGTTGACCATTCACAGTTATAGCATTCATCATCTGCTAAAATACAAGGTCTATTAATACATTTAGCTAAGTCTTCACCATCAATTATCTGGCAAGTCTTTAGTTCAAAAAATCTACTTCCTGCATAATATGAAGCAACAATATTTTGTGCCAATTGTGTATGAGGTCCTGCTGCAGGTCCAAATATAGTTTCTAGCTTCTCTCCAAAAATCTCTAGATACTTTCCTTTTTCAGCTATATAAGGTTTTCTGATACCAAATACCGCATTATCATTCTTCTTTTCTGTCAGAATCCATTCCATTAATTCTCCAAATGGAATTGGTGTCATTCTTTCTCCCATTAGTTCCTCCTTTTAATTTATACAACTATTTATTTATATTATTCCATAATTTTTGTGCTGATTGTAAAGCATCTGCCTTTACTTTTTCTTCATCAACACCAATTAGAATTCTATCCTTCATAAGTACCTTACCACTAGCAATAGTAGTCGTTACCATTGGGCCTTCAAATCCAAAAAGTATATGACCGTTCAAATTATTCTCATCCATTGGTGTAAATGGGATATAATCGACAATCACAACATCTGCAGATGCACCTTCCTTTAATACTCCTAACGGTGTTTTAAAATATCTATTAGCCATAACTTTGTTATTTTCAAATAACATTTGTGGGCATTCTCCCCATGCAACAGTGGCATCGCAAAGGCTATGCTTATGTAGAACATTTGCAACCTTATATGACTCAAACATATCATTGGTATAACCATCTGTTCCAAGTCCTGTAAGGATACCCTTTTCCATAATTCTCATCATAGGAGGGCAACCACACGCATTTCCCATGTTAGATTCAGGATTGTGAGCTACCATTGTATCAGTGGCCTTTAATAGATCCATTTCTTGTTCATTTATATATATACAGTGGACGAATAAGCTCTTATCTCCAGTCATATCAAAGTCATGGAATCTATTTACCAATCTTTTTCCATGCTTTTTTAAGCAATCATGTAAATCTTCAATTCCTTCAGCAACATGAACATGATATCCAACTCCATCAGGTACATGCTTTTTACATTCTTCCAATGTTTTATCAGATAATGTAAAAGATGCATGCAATCCCATCATTGCCTTAACCATATCAGAATCATCCTTCTGACATTCTTTTATCCAATCAGCATTTTCCTTAATTGCTTGTTTACACTTTTCTTCTCCATCTCTGTCAGATACTTCATAACATAAACAAGATCTTACCCCATATTTTTTAGACATCTCACCAAGTTTAAATAAACTTCCTTCAATTTCACCAAAACTTGCATGATGATCAAACATTGTAGTAACACCATTTTTTATAGCTTCAATATATGAAACTTCTGCACTATATTGAGTTTGTTCCATTAAAAGATTTCTATCTAATGTCCACCACATTCCATCAAGAATATCTAGGAAACCATTAGGATTATATCCTTTTACACTTATACCTCTTGCCATTGTAGAATAAATATGATTATGCATATTTATAAGTGCTGGCATAATAACTTTACCTTTTGCATCAATAAATTCTGCATCAGGAAATTCTTTTTTTAATGTTTCAGTAGTCCCTACTTTTTTTACTAATTTACCATCAATTAATACAGCTCCATTTTCAATATATGGATTACTATTATCCCTTGTAAAAAGTTTACCATTACCAACAAGTAACATAAATACCTCCTAAATATACTTACATATAAAAAATGCATAGATAAGTTCTGTTCATCACACCCTCATTCCCACATGAGAGCCGCTTGAATACACAGCCAGAATCATTACCTACACAGTATTGGGCTACACCTGATTAAACAGGGCACATATTTAATTAATTTAATTATAACATAAAGTAATTTTTTTTGTGTATAAAAGTTTGTGCATCTATTTTATAGAAGTTGCATAAGGTTACCATTATCTAACTTTTATTTTTTTAGCTAAATTGTATATAGTAATTGATATGTATAGGTATTTTTATACAAAATAACAGCTATATTATTATATATAAAGATACCTCAGCCCTTGATTATTACATTTTAATGATGTTATAATTATGTAAATATCAAAGGAGGTTATTCGTAAGAATATAAAACTATGAAAAGACTTTATCGCACAAATGGTATGTTGCTAGGTGTTTGTGAGGGTTTAGGAGAATATTTTAATATAGATCCTGTAATAATACGCCTTATATTTATAATTATGCCTTCTAGTTTACTTATATATATTATTGCAGGTGTAATTATTCCAAAAAAACCTATGTAATCATATTTAATTCTATCTAAGTTGTTATACATAAAAACGTCACTACAAAGTAATACTACTTTCAGTGACGTTTTTTATAATATCTTAATTTCCTATTTTTATTTCAAATAACTTATTGCAAATAATATAATATACTGCTAAGAATAATAAGAATAAAATTATATTAATACCATTATATAAAAAACCGAAAATTGTTGAAGATAATGATGCTAAATTTATTACAAGCAATATTTTAAATATGATGCTTGGTATCTTAAATAAATAAACCTTACCTCTAAATTCAATTCTATTTTTATCACAAAGATAAACTCCTGCACAAAATAATAGAGTTGCAAATATTAGTATAATCGATAACTCTTTTATTCTTAAAGGATATAATAATAATGCCATGGCATCGACCCAAATTATACTATTGTAGTTTTCAACATTATATCCATATAAGTCATTAATACTTATATATGCACTAATATTAAGTACATTAAGTAACAAAAATATAGTAAAGAATAAATATAATAAATTGAAAAATATTGGAATTGCTGTTGCTATTTGTCCTATAAAGTTCCCTGTAAAACTTCCAATAAAAAATAATACTGCCCCTATTATTATAAGTTGCAATAGTATAGCTAGATGATACCCCAACATTCCACTAAAGCTTTGACTATGTTCAAAAACTTCACTTATATTTGATGTATAAAGTAAAAATACTGATACTAAAAAGTTTAATATCGTATATATTCCTATAAAGATTGATGCATATAAAAACTTAGCTATAAAATATATTTTTTTATTTATAGGCATAGACAACAAGAAATTATTGTATTTTTTGCAATACTCTATTGAACATAATGTTACGCAAAGTACAAATACAAATAATACGCCCAAATAAAAACTAATTTTCCCATCGCCACTATAAAAATAGTTAAATATAAGATCGCTACTTTTATTAGCCTGATATATATTATAAAATCTACTAGACCATTCTGAATTATAATAACTAGTAAAAGTATTACTCGTATCTACTAATAAATTTCTATGCCATTCACTAAATCTAGTAATATTAGCAATATTATATTTCATGAAAATTGCATTTATTATAGTTAAGATCATGGTTACAAAAACAAACATAGTACCATATAAATTATTTATAATTTTTAAAGATTTCTTTATCATTTGCTCTCCTTATTTTTTATTGTGAAAATATCTTCTATTGTTAGAATCAAATTATCATATTGAACAATTTCTTCACAATTTAAAATATTATGCGCTTCCTCCTTATTCATTTCAAATAATAATATCGCAACTCTACCTAAATTTGATGTAATATGTATTCTTTCATCATTAAGAATTTTATCTGGTATTTTATCTTTAACCACAATCTGAAACTTATGGATGTTTCTATTATCTTCAAGATTTATATCATCTTCTTTTTTATCTTTGTCAATATAAACTATTCTACTTGTAAGTTTTTGTAAGTATTCTAATTTATGAGAACTAATTATAATTATCTTGTCTTCTTCTTCAAGAATTAGTTTTGTCAACTTCTTAGTATTTATTATATCTATACCGTCATAAGGTTCATCTATAAGTAAAACTTTTGCATTCACAGCTTTTGCTAATATTATAGCAAGTAATACTAGTTCTCCTTTTGATAAAGTTGATAATAATGTATCTTTGTCGATAAAAAGACCTATATCATCTTTAAGTCTAAAAAATTTCTCAACATCAAATTTATCATATGTATTTTTATATATATCAATTACTTTTTTCAATTTAAAATTTACAAAATAGTCAAATCTATCTGGTACATAGATAATATCATTCAACAATCCACTATTATCTCTAGTATTTTCCCCATTTAAATATATTTCTCCACTATTAGGTTCATATATGCCAATAATTGATTTGAAAAGTGTCGTTTTACCTGAACCATTTCTACCAACTACACCAATTATTTGAGGCTCATTACATATCAAATTAAAATCTGATAAAATGTCATTATCAGCAATTGACAATGATAAATCATATATTTCAAACTTCATTATTATTCTCCTTGTAAATGCTTTTAACTATATCAATAATTTTACCCTCTTCAATATTAAAACTTATCGCATTCTTTATAGGTATAGTTAACTGGTCTTTAATCTCATGAAGTAAAACATCTTCATCAAATTTTTCATCTGATATAAACGTACCTCGTCCTCTTGATGTTTTTATAAGTCCTTCTCTTTCTAATTGTGCATAAGCTTTTGAAACCGTTGAAGGATTAATAGATAACATCAATGCTAATTCTCTAATTGATGGAATTTTATCATTATTTTTTAATATACCTTTGACAACTAATTTCTTATATTCATCTATTATCTGTTGATAAATTGGTATATTACTATATAAATTTATATCAAACATTTGTCCTCCCGTGTGTATTGTATCATATAATATCATACACTTCAAGAGGAATGTATCTAGTTGTTAATATATTCTTTTCTTGTAACAAACTACAATGGCATAAAAATTATAATAAGTTTACATAATTTATCTCAGATAAGAATTCCTAGTCTCTAGCATAAAATAAATAGCTTTCATAATTTTATCAACTTTACCCTTATATTTATAAAAAAATGGATATGTATAATATTTATATAATTATATAAATACTATACATATCCTTATTAATTTACTAAATTAAATGTGGACCATCTCCAACATTTGTTATAATAAATTCTGCATCATATCCAACAACAGATTTATAACACTTTCCAACATTTCTTATAAATTCATCAACTTCATTTTCATAGACAATTGCAATTGCACACCCACCAAATCCGGCACCAGTCATCCTTGAACCTAAACATGCAGGATAATTATTTGAGCAATCAACAATGGTATCAAGTTCCTTTCCAGTAACCTCATAATCATCCTTCAATGACATATGTGAAGCAATGAGTATCTTACCAGCATTTGCCACATCATTATTTTCACAAGCTTCTATAAATTTACTAACTCTATCATTTTCAGTAATTACATGTTTTGCTCTTTTATACAAAATATCATCAACTAATATTTTGCGTATTTCTGGTAAATCATCAACTTTTAGTTGACATAAATTATCAATATTGAACTTAAATTTCAACAATTCTAAAGCATCATTGCACTCTTTTACTCGTTCGTTATACTTACTATCTTTAAGTTCTCTTCTTTTATTTGTATTTAAAATAACAAGTTTACATCCAGGAAGATTAATAGGCTTTGAAACATAAGTTAACTTATTCGTATCAATTAATGATCCACAATCTTTTTTCCCCATTTGAATAGCAAACTGATCCATAACTCCAGAATTTACACCAATGTATTTATTTTCAGTTTCTTTCCCCATAAGTACAATTTCAAGATCTTCTACCATGTTATCATTTGCCATATGATTTTGAATAAGTCCTATAAGCATCTCAAGGCTTGCTGATGAACTAAGACCTGAGCCATTAGGAATATTACCATAAACAAATAAGTCCATTCCAGTAATATTTAACTGTCTTTGTCTAAAAGAACATAACATTCCCTTAACATAGTCACTCCAAAGTCCTGATTTCTTATCAATATCTTCAATAGAAAATTCATCTTTAACATCTAAATTTTTAGAATAAACAACAAATCTTCCATCACTTCTTTTTTTTGCTGCACCATATGTACCAATTTCAATCGCGCACGGAAACACACAACCACCATTGTAATCAATATGTTCCCCAATTAAATTAATTCTTGAAGGTGAAAAGTAAATATAGTCACATTCATAACCAAAATAATCATTAAACAATGTTTTAAGTTGATCTTTCATACTATTTCCTTTCTATGGAAATTTCAATATACCATTTATTTGATCCATTTGCTTCAACAGTAGTATATTTATCATTTTCTATAGCCTTAATCAGTGAATCATAAAAACCGTTTGTTGGTTCAATAGCTATATTTTTTTCTGATTTAAATCCACCTGTAGTAATCCAAACTCCAACGTAAGGTATTGTATTTGAATCAAATTTATATTTTAAAATATGATTTTCATATTCTAAACCAAAAGTACCATCTTCTATTTTTGAAGTATAGTAATACTTATAGGTCTTATTATCAGTATAACCATTAATATTTGTATAATCAATAGGCATATCAAATCCATCAACTTGTATAATACTCATATTTTTATGTGGCTCAATTATTTTTTTACATCCTTCAAGCTTCATAAGTCCATGAAAAGCCCATAAATAAGGTAGGGTTTCTTGAGAGTTTACCCTATAATCAATCCTAACAGTATTATCAATCAAGGATATTTTTTTAATAAATGTAATATTTAATGATGTTAAATCTAATTTTAATGTGATACTACTATAGTCTACATCAATTACATCCATTTTCTTTGCCCATACCTCTCCATGATCGGGTAGAATACTTCCATTAAACTGACATTCATCAATTGTAGGTATACAATCATCAATTCCTGAAGTATCATAATTAGAAAATATAAAATCATTCGGTTTTATATAATCACTTCTTTTTGAAAATACTGGATCAAATCCATCATTATATTTAATAGATGAAATTTTTCCACCTAATTCGGGTATAATATAAACTTCGACGTATCCATTTTTCAATGAATACGTCAACATATTTTTTACTAATTTTTTCATTATCTTTTCTTAGTATATTTAATTACGTCAATTGCTACTGCAATAACAATTATTGCTCCACGAACTATATATTGAATATTTGGATCAAGTTGTATAAAGTTTAATCCGAAGTTAATTACTTGCAAAATTAACGCTCCAATAATAACTCCAGGGATTGTACCAACTCCACCATTAAATGAAACTCCACCAACTACACAGGCTGATATAGCGTCTAACTCATATGAGAAACCAGTATTTGGGTTAACTGACCCTATTCTTGCACCTTCTAAGAAACCTGCTATACCATATAAAATACCTGATATCAAATAAATAAGCATTATATTTCTAACTACATTAATACCAGAAACCTTTGCAGCCTCCATATTTCCACCAATAGCATACATATTCTTTCCTAGTGTAGTTTTATTCCATATAAACCACATAATTAATGAAATAATAACTAGAAACCAAATAAGGTTAGGTATAAATAAGAAGCTTCCTTGTGCTAGATTAAGGTATTCTGGTTTTAATGTACCTATAGGTTGCGCTCCACCTTTTTGACTATTAACATATAAGTTTATTAACCCAAAAGCAATAAGTTGAGTAGCCAAAGTTACTATAAATGCATGTATTTTTAATAATGAAACTCCAAATCCATTAAATAGCCCAAATAAAGCTCCAATAACTATCGCTATTATAAATGGCAAAAATAGCCCCATATCTTCTATGCCTGGATACATACGTGAAGCGAAATCTGATCTTTGCAAAAGACTCGCACTTGCAGCCGCACACAGTCCAAGCACTCTACCTGCTGAAAGGTCAGTACCTTGTAATATAATTAATCCTCCTATACCTAAAGCCAGTATAGCTCTGGTAGAAGCTTGTTGTACTATTTTCAAGAAATTTGACATCTTTAGAAAATCAGGATCATATAAAATAATCCCAAGTATAATAAATGCTAATATAACATATAATGCATAGTTTAAAACAAAAGTTTTAGCATCAAACTTTTTAGTTGTTCCCATCTTGTCCTCCTATAGATACTTTGTAGCTACCTCAAGAATTTTTTCTTGATCAAATTCATCTCTGGTAAGTTCTCCAGCTTTTTTATAATTACTCATTACTATAATTCTATCGCACATTCCAATTAGCTCTGGCAATTCAGATGAAACCATTATTACACTTTTATCCTCATTAACCAAATCTAATATAAGCTGATAAATTTCATACTTTGCTCCAACATCTATACCTCTAGTTGGTTCATCAAGTAAAAGTATGTCTGGTTGCGTTAAAAGCCATCTACCAAAAATAACCTTCTGTTGATTTCCTCCTGATAATGACTCTATCTTTGTTTTTTGAGAAGGTGTTTTAACCTTCATTCCATCTATTACTTGCTTAGTATCCTTTACCATTAAATGGTTGCTTAAATATCCATATCGCTTATAAGATTTTAAATTAGCAATTACAGAATTTTCTTTTATATCAAGTAATGGGAAAATACCTGTATTCCTTCGTTCCTCCGTTAATAATGCAAACTTATTACGTATAGCTTTTTCAGGATTTGAATTATTAATCTTTTTACCATTAACAATTATTTCCCCTTCTGCCATAGTATTATATCCAAATAAAGTTTGAAGTAACTCTGATCGACCTGCCCCAACAAGCCCTGCAATACCAAGTATCTCACCTTTTTTTAATTCAAAACTTACATTTTCTACACAAGGTTTATATTTACCAGAAAGATTCTTAACTTCCATTAATACCTCTCCTACCTTGTTAGTTTTTGGAGGATAAAGATTACTTAGTTCTCTACCTACCATCATGCTAATAATTTTTGCAGTTGTTAAATTTTCTTTTCTCTCTGTACCAATATATTTACCATCACGAAATACTGTTACATCATCAGCAATCCTCATGATTTCATCCATTTTATGAGAAATATAAACTATTCCCATTCCTCTAGCCTTCAATTTATTTATAACGTTAAAAAGAATATTAACCTCTTGATCTGTCAACGAACTTGTAGGTTCATCTAAAATCAATATTTTAGCGTTATAACTAACTGCATTAGCTATTTCAATCATTTGTCTTTCGGATACACTTAATGTTTCTGTTATTCTCTTAGGGTCGATATCGAGATCAAGTTCTCTAAATGCATCTTTTGTAAAATCATACATCTTTTTAGAATCAATAAATAATCCAAATTTTTTAGGGAAACGACCAAGCATCATATTCTCCATTACAGGACGCATCATAACTTGATTCAACTCTTGATGAACCATTGCAACTCCATTATTTAATGCATCTTTGGGAGATGCAAAATCAACTTTATTGCCCTCAAATATAATTTCACCTTCATCCTTTTTATATATTCCAAAAAGGCATTTCATAAGAGTAGATTTTCCTGCACCATTTTCCCCCATTAAAGCATGTACAGTTCCAGGTCTAATTTGTAATTTAACTTTATCTAAAGCCTTAACTCCAGGAAATGATTTAGACAGATCTTTTATTTCTAGTAAATATTCACTCATATGTGTCTCTCCAAATTCTATTAACAATTAAAGACCACAACAAGTGTGGTCTTTAATATAAACTAATTATTCACCTAAATATTTTTGATATGGAATACGTACAGCAAATCCAGAATCATCATATTTATAAGTTGTTCCTTCTAAATAATCTTTTCCATTAGCTGCATTTTTTCCAAGTTCAAATAAGCACTTAGCCATTTCCACATTGTCTTGTTTAACAGTACCAACCATAGTACCATCTTTTATAGCACTCTTAGCTTCTTCTGTAGCATCAACTCCGAATACTGCGATATATTTAGCATAATCATTTTTATCTGCATTATATCCATGAGCTTTAAGAGCATTTATAGCTCCAATAGCCATACCATCATTGTTAGAAATAACTATATCAATATTTTTATCATTATTTGCTAACCAAGCTTCAACAGCTTCTTGAGCTAAATTTGTTTTCCATTGAGCGATTTGTTGAGCAAGTTCGTTAACTTCGATACCTTTTTGTTTTAAAGTATCAACAGCAAATTTACTTCTTGCAATAGCTTCAGCATTATCTAAACCACCATGTAGAAGCACATAGTCAAGTTTTCCATTACCATTTCTATCTGCTTTACCTTGACTATTATTCCAATATTCAGCAATTAATTCACCTTGAAGTATACCAGCTTCTTCAATTTTAGTTCCTACGAACTTAGCCTTATCATATACTTTATATGAATCAATATTTTCTGGCTCTCTATTAAATAGTATTACTGGTTTTCCAGTTGGTTTAATTTTAGATAAAACATTTTCAGCAGCTCCTGTATCAGTTAAGTTAACAAGGAATGCATCAAGCTTATCCAATTGACCATCAATAGCATCATTTTGTTTACCTTGGTCATTTTGTGAGTCAAAGTAAGAAAATTCTACATCATTGTCTTTTTGATCAAGCTCTTCTAACTGTTTTCTTACTGATGATAAGTATGTATCATTAAAATCAAAGAAGAATACACCGATTTTTTTAGCACTAGTAGTAGTTTTTTTATCATCCCCTCCAGTTGTTTTTCCGTCCTCTTTCTTTCCACAACCAGCAAAGGCAGTTACAGTAAGAGCCATTGCTAAGAATAATGCAATTTTTTTCTTAAACATAAAATCTCCTCCTAAAATCTATACCTTTATATTAAACTTTATCTTATCCAAATTCAACATAGTTATATGTACAAATTATGACCATATTTATATATGTTTTGCATAAATTTCCTATATTTATTTTTTATAAACTTATACGTTATATACAAAAAAAAATCAGTTTTTTTTATATTGACATTACATTTTGTCGCATTAACTGTTTATCGTTTTAATATATTATTCATTGATTTTATGTTATTAATTGCTACATAGCAAAATACGTTTTAATATTTTTATTATTTTAAAAATAACTCTTTATCAACAACTGTTGTGACATTTTTCCATTGGTATACTCTGAAATATTGAAAGTTTAAATGGATAATTACTCCTAAATCTCCACTTTATATATTATTTATTATTATATTTTTTATTTATTTCTTTTACAGACAATTTTTATAGTCATAATATTACATCTATTCAACTATATGCTTCTTATCTATCCTACATTATCCTTTTTGATGTTAATACACAATTTCTAAAATTATTGGAACTCTTAAAAATAAAAATATCATACTAATATATTCTAATAATCAAAATCCAACACTAAATATTATAGAACAAAAAAATAAAAGCCATACATAGTAAAAACTATATATAGCCATGTTTAGCTAAACAGATATAATAATTTATTCTACTGTTATTATTTCTTTCTTATTGTATGTTCCACAGTTCTTACAAACTCTATGTGGCATCATTAGCTCACCACATTTGCTGCAAGGTACTAGATTAGGAACTGACATTTTCCAATTTGCTCTTCTTTTATCTCTTCTAGCTTTTGAAGATTTATTCTTTGGACAAATAGACATACTATTTCCACCTCCTCATTACCAATAGATAGTATAGCATATGTATTTATTTTGTCAATGAATTTATACTATTTTTTTAGTGTTGATTCTAATTTTTCAAGAAGTTCTTTTTGTTCCCTACTTACTTCTTTAGGAACTGCTACAACAAGTGTTACATAATGGTCACCTTTTCCACTACCATGAACATTAGGCATGCCCTTTGATTTAAGTCTTACCTTCGTTCCTGTCTGCGTTCCAGGCATAACCTTATATATTACATCTCCATGAACGGTCTTTACCTTTATTTCTCCTCCAAGTACTGCCGTTGGATAAGAAATTGAGATTGAAGTAAATATATCATTACCACGTCTTATAAATTTTGGATCTCTAGCTACATTTACATGAACATGTAAATCTCCTCTAGGTCCACCATTTACACCAGGTTCTCCCTTGCCTTCAAGCACAATTGTCTGACCATCATCTATTCCTGCTGGAATATTAATTTCAATTTTTGTTGGTTTAAATTCATATCCACTTCCATTACAGGTACTACATTTTTCTTTAATAATTTTTCCTGTTCCATTACACTTAGGACAAGTTTGCACATTTTGAACCCTACCAAACATTGTATCTTGCGTAAAGACAACTTGACCCTTTCCACCACATTGATCACAAGTTTCTGGATGAGTTCCAGGTTTACAACCACTTCCATTACAGGTATGACAAACTTCCTTCATCTTCAATTCTATATTCTTTGTTGTACCTTTTACCGAATCTTCAAAACTTATATTAGTAACTATTTGAACGTGTTTACCCCTTCTTGGCGCATTTGGATTAGATCTTCCACTTCTAAATCCTCCCCCAAAAAAGTCAGAAAATCCTCCTCCACCAAAAAAACTTCCAAATATATCACCTAAGTCAATATCATCCATGTTAAAGTGATATCCAGCATTTGGTCCACCACTTTCAAATGCTGCATGACCAAATCTATCATAATTTTGTTTCTTTTCAGGATCTGATAATATTGCATAGGCTTCTGATGCTTCCTTGAAATTTTTCTCGGCTTCTTTATCTCCTGGATTTGAATCAGGATGGTATTTCTTAGCCAATTTTCTATAAGCTTTTTTTATTTCATCTTGGCTTGCTCCCTTAGCAACACCCAATATTTCATAGTAATCTCTTTTACTAGCCATAATACTCCTTTATCAAAAGTATAACTATAGCCAAGTTACACTATAGCTATAGTTATACTTATTTATATATTAAACCTCTCTATACTCTCCATCAACTACATCATCATTTTGACTAGTCTCAGCCTGATTTTGTTCAGGTTGTGGATTTGATTGAGCTTGAGCTTGACTTTGTGCATTAGCATACATCTTTTCAAATATTGGTTGTGATGCCTTTAAGAAATTTTCTTTACCTTCTCTAAGCTTAGCAACATCATCATCAGATAAATTTTCAATATTTGTAGAATTAACTAATTCTTTCATCTTATCTATTTCTTTTTGTAACTGTTCCTTTTCAGAAGCATCTACCTTATCTCCTAGATCTTCAACAGTTTTTTCTACTTGGAATACAAGTGAATCTATTTCATTACGTAAATCAACACCTTCTTTACGTTTTTTATCCTGTGCTTCAAACTCTTTTGCTTCTTTTACAGCCTTTTCTATATCTTCTTCTGACATATTTGAACCAGCTGTAATAGTTATATGTTGTTCTTTTCCTGTACCTAAATCCTTAGCTGAAACATTAACAATACCATTTGCATCTATATCAAATGTTACTTCTATTTGAGGAATACCTCTCCTTGCTGGAGCTATACCATCTAATCTAAATTGACCTAGTGATTTATTATCTCTAGCAAATTCCCTTTCTCCTTGTAAAACATGTATATCAACTGCTGTCTGATTATCAGTAGCTGTTGAGAATACTTGACTCTTCTTTGTTGGTATAGTAGTATTTCTTTCAATTAGTCTAGTAGAAATACCTCCCATAGTTTCAATACTTAAAGATAGTGGTGTAACGTCTAGCAATAGTATATCTCCAGCTCCTTCATCACCAGCAAGTTTACCACCTTGTATTGAAGCTCCAATTGCAACACATTCATCCGGATTAAGAGTTTTTGATGGCTCTTGTCCTAATAATTGTTTTACTCTTTCTTGTACTGCAGGAATACGAGTTGATCCACCAACTAATAATACCTTATTTATATCTGAATTTGTAAGTCCAGCATCTCTCATTGCATTTTGTACAGGTTCAACTGTTGCTTCTACTAGGTTATGAGTCAATTCATCAAACTTAGCTCTTGTTAAGTTCATATCAAAATGCTTTGGACCTTCTGCTGTTGCAGTAATAAATGGTAAATTAATATTTGTAGTTGTTGCTGTTGATAACTCTTTCTTAGCTTTTTCAGCAGCCTCTTTTAGTCTTTGCATTGCCATTTTATCACTTGATAAGTCTACGCCTTCTTTTGTTTTGAAATCCTGAATCATATATTCAGTAATCTTATTATCAAAATCATCTCCACCTAGCTTATTATTTCCAGATGTAGCTAATACCTCAATAACTCCATCTCCAATATCAATGATTGAAACGTCAAACGTACCACCACCTAAATCATAAACCATTATTTTTTGTTCTTTTTCATTATCAAGTCCATACGCTAAAGCTGCTGCAGTTGGTTCATTAATAATTCTCTTAACATCCAATCCTGCTATTTTACCAGCATCTTTTGTTGCTTGTCTTTGAGCATCATTAAAATAAGCAGGTACAGTAATTACTGCTTCTGTTACCTTTTCTCCCAAAAATGCTTCTGCATCAGCCTTTAGTTTTTGTAAAACCATTGCTGATATTTCTTGTGGAGAATAAGATTTATCATCAATACTTACTTTATACTCACTTCCCATATGTCTCTTTATTGAAGATACTGTTCTATCGGCATTTGTAACAGCCTGTCTTTTTGCTGGTTCACCAACAAGTCTTTCCCCAGTTTTTGAAAATGCTACAATTGAAGGAGTTGTTCTTGCACCTTCTACGTTTGCTATAACTTCAGGTTTTCCACCTTCCATTACTGCTACACATGAATTTGTTGTTCCTAAATCGATTCCAATAATTTTACTCATAATTCCCTCCTAATTTACTACCTTTACCATGCTATATCTTATAACTTTATCTTTATATGTATATCCTTTTTGAAGCTCTTCTACAATTATATTTTCTCCCTTAGTATCATCTTCATCATGCATTACTGCATTATGAAAATTAGGATCAAACTCTTTATCAAGAGCATCTATAGGTTTTACATTCATAGAATCCAATGTTGAAATAAATTGATCATAAATTTTTATAAATCCATTATTAATTGCTTCATTCTTCATTTCTTCAGGTATGTTAGCAATTCCTCTTTCAAAATTATCAATAATTGGTAAAATTTTTGAAATTGCATTTGTCATTCCATAATCATACATATCTGATTTTTCTTTTTCATTTCTTTTTCTATAATTATCAAATTCAGCCATAAGCCTTTGATACTTATCTAAAATTTCATTATACTTTGATTCAACTTCATCAACTTTATCGACTTCATCAAGATTATTTTCATCATTTTCAAGATTTTCAGTAATATCATTTTTATCATTATTACCATCTATATTATTATCAGATACATTACCTTTATCTTCTGTTGATTCTACGTTATTATCAATAGTCTCTATATCAATGTCATTATTATTCTTATTCAAAATCTACACCTACCTATCTTCAAATATCTTTCTTATCTGATACCTTAGAGCTTCCAGATTACGTAGCACTTTATCATAGTCCATTCTTTTAGGCCCTATTATACCAATAGTACTCCTTACTCCGTCATCTAAATCAAAATTCATTGTAACTACACTACAATCATTTAAATATGATATCTTATTTTCATTTCCTATATAAACCTGAATTTCACCATCCCTTGCATCGGAATTAGCCATAAGTTTTGATAATTCATTTTTTTCAACTATTTCTGTTAGCAATGCTTGTAAATTATTAGTTTGACTTAATTCTGGATATTTTAATATATTAGTTGTTCCACCAGTATATATCTCTAAATCCTCATCTATTAAAAAAATATCAATAATTTTTTCAATAATGAATGAAATTAGATCACTAAATTTTGGTGCTTGTAATTGTATTCTCTTGATATCAGAAAGGCTAATATTATCAATATTTGTTCCAGTTAATGTTGTATTAAATAATAAATTAAGCTTTAATATTTCTTCGTCCTTAATTACATCATTAATATTAATAATCTGATTTTTTATTATATTTCCTTCAGTAACGCACACAATAATTAATTTATACTCATCTAATTTAGAAATTTGAATAAACTTAATTTTTGTTTGTAAACTTGGTGCTGTTATTAAAGTTGTATAATTTGTACTATCAGCTAATCTATTAGCTAAATTATGTAAAATTTTTTCAAGTTGGTTAAATTTATCATCTAATATCTTCGATTTTAATTCTATATCCTCTTCTCTTCTTTTTAATTCATCTTGTCTAAACATTAAATCATTGTACCTTTGTCTAAGAAGGTTATCTACATAATATCTATATCCTAAATCAGTAGGTATCCTTCCTGCAGACGTATGAGGCTGAGTAATGAAGCCCATTTCTTCTAAATCAGCCATTTCATTTCTAACTGTAGCAGAACTTATATTCAATTCAGGATGCTTAGATATTGTTCTAGATCCTACCGGTTCTCCAGTTTGCATATAGTTCTCAATGATAATATTTAGAATCTTTAGCTTTCTCCCTTCTATACTCATAATACCTCTTTTCTTATTAGCACTCATTTATATCGAGTGCTAATATGTGTATAATATAACACTACTAAACGATGCTGTCAATATTCTTTTGTGAACTTTGTGTTAATTGTTATAGAACAGAGGTTGTGAATTTTTTATTCAAAAACTTGCATATACTATATATTTAATGTAATATTTAATGATAAGGAGGTTATTTTATGCGTATATCGTTAGAAGCTGATTATGCTCTAAGAATTATTGACTATTTATCTAGTAGACCATCAAACGACATGTTAACATCAAAGGATATAGCACGCTTATGTACTCTATCAGAGCGAATCACTCTTAAGGTATTGCATAAGTTGCATAAAGCAAAGATTGTAAAATCTTTTCGTGGAGCAAATGGAGGATATTGTCTAGAATTACCTCCTTCAAATATAAGTTATTTTGATGTTATTAAGGCCATTGATGGAGAAATATATTTAAATAAGTGTATAGAGAATCCTCTTCACTGTAATCGTAACTGCACTGATACTTGCAATGTAAGAAAAAATTTAATTTCTATTAATAAAACTGTTATTAGTGAATTAAAGAAAATTAATTTTAAAAAATAGAATGGAGGTACTATGAAAATCACAAAGCTTGAAATTGAAGAACTATTACAAAATAGGAAATTCCTCCCTCTTCGTGATCGACTAAATGAAGAAAATGAAATGGATATTGCTGAGATATTAGATGAACTTGCTCCAGAAGAAGCAATCAAAGTTTTTAGACTTTTGTCCAAAGATACTGCTGCTGATGTTTTTGCATCCATTTCATTAGAACATCAAAAATTCATTATTAACAGGATAACTGACTCCGAACTTAAAAATATAGTTAATGAGCTATTTATTGATGATGCAGTTGATATGATTGAAGAATTGCCAGCTAGTGTTGTTCGTAGAATACTTGAAAACTCTTCAAATGAAACACGTCTATTAATAAATCAATACTTAAATTATCCTGAAAATAGCGCTGGATCTATTATGACCGCTGAATATATAGCTCTAAAAAAACACATGACGGTAAGAGAATGTTTTAACTATATTCGAAAACATGCAATTTCTTCTGAAACAATTTATACGTGTTATGTTACTAGTAGTACAAGAGAGCTTGAAGGTGTATTAACAGTAAAAGATCTATTTTTAAATGATTATGACAAAGTAATTTCTGAAATTATGGATACTAATATTATTAAAGCTAATACTCACGATGATCAGGAAAATGTTGTAGATATATTTAATAAATATGATTTATTATCATTACCTGTTGTTGATAATGAAGATAGGCTTGTAGGTATAATTACAATTGATGATATTATCGATGTAATGGAAGAAGAAGCTACTGAAGACTTTGAAAAGATGGCAGCTATGTCACCAAGTGAAAAGCCTTATCTTAAAACGAGCACTTGGTCCCTAGCAAAAAATCGTATAATCTGGCTTACTGTACTTATGCTCAGTGATACCATAGCTGGAACAATACTTCATAGTTATGAAGCGGCCTTTTCGGCCTATCCCTTACTTGTTAGTTTCATACCAATGCTAATAGATACGGGTGGTAATTCTGGTAGTCAAAGTTCAACTATGATTATCCGTGGTATGGCTATAGGCGAAATATCGCCAAAAGATCTATTCAAGGTAATTTTTAAGGAATTCAGAGTCGGTTTAATAGCCGGATTTATTTTAGGTTTCATTAATTTTGTTAGATTAATAATTATGTATCCAAACCAACCACTTATTATTCTAACCATCGTTTGTAGTATTTATATAATTGTAATATGTTCAAAAATTATTGGTGCATTATTACCTATAGTGGCTAAATCCTTAAAATTGGATCCAGCTATTATGGCTGCTCCTCTTATAACTACTATTATAGATGCTCTAGGTTTAATAATTTATTTTCAACTAGCAACTTACTTATTAGATATAGTACATTAGAATACGGAGGTAATTATGGAGACAATGAAAGAATTTTATAATGAAGAAACTAATACTTTTAGTTATGAACCAAATTCAAAAGAATTTTGGGAATCAATTTTAGAGCATAAAAAAAATCAGGATATACTTACGGGCAAAGTTGTCGCTCTAAGCTACAATGGTTTAATTGTAGAATATAATGGTTATAGAATGTTTATGCCATCACAGAGAATATCTCTTAAACGAATCAACTCATTCGAACAATATTTAGAAAATGATATTGACTTTGTCATTGTTGACTTTGATCCATCTAAAGAAAGTATTACAATTTCTCACAGAGAAATTGAGTTAAGAAAAATGAGAGAAGAACATGAAAATGCAGTATCAAAAATACCTGTTGGCAAATCATATACAGGAATTGTTGAATCCATTAAAGATTATGGAGCATTTATAAAAATTGATGATAATATCAGTGGTCTTTGTCATATTTCTCAAATTTCTCATAAAAGAGTTAAAAAAGTTTCATCTGTTTTAAATGTGGGAGATGAAGTAAAAGTTAAAGTTATACAAAATAATAATGGTAAGATTTCACTTAGCATCAAAGCTCTTGAAAAACAAGAAAGTTCTGAAAAACATGAAGATGAAACAAATGTTGAATATAAAAATGTAAAACTACCAACAGGCGAAGCTTCTACTTCACTAGGTGATTTACTTAAAAACTTTAATATTTAATATAAATTTAACATAAAAAGGATGTGTTATGCACATTCTTTTTTATTTTTGGTTTTAAAATCATTTTAAATAAACATATAATCACAATAAAAATGTATTGATAAAATAAGCACAATTTTATCACATTTACAGCATTGAATGTTGTAGTTTGGTATCATATAATTTAAATAAATTAATTAATTTTTTCATTTACACATAAGGAATTGTTATGTATCTAACAAAATTTTTGTACACCTAAATTTTTTTTAGTTTTTTTGCTTGTATCTATTGAAATACAACTTTATTTGTGGTATATTGCAATTGTAAGAATAAGAGGAGGATGTATGTGTCAACTTTAAATTTGCTGAAACAACTTGCAAAAGCTTTGGCTGTACAATTTGGAGATAATTGTGAGATTGTTATATATGATCTAAAAGCCAAAAATGCTGAAAAGTCAGCGATACATATTGAGAATCCAAGTGTAACACATAGAACCATTGGTGATACTCCATCCCATGTTGTTCTTGAAGCAATGCAACATAAGAACAAAGATATTGAGGATCATCTGGGATATCTTACAAAAACTAATGATGGAAAAATATTAAAGTCTTCTACATTGTATATAAAAGACGATAATGATGAGATTAGATATATTTTCTCTATCAACTTTGATATTAGTGTTATGCTTATGACAGGCAATGCCATAAAATCCTTTATTAATGTATCTGATAAAGAGGATTCTGAACCAGAAAAGATACAACAAAGTGTTACTGAACTATTGGATGAATTAATCACCCAATCGGTTAAACTTGTAGGTAAACCTGTTCAGCTAATGACAAAGGATGATAAGGTATCTGCCATTAAGTATCTAAATGATACTGGAGCATTCTTAATCACCAAATCCGGAGATAAAATAGCACAATACTTCGGCATTTCTAAGTATACATTGTACAGTTACTTAGAAATGACTAAACAGCTTACGTACAAATAATAAGGAGGGTTTTTCAATGAAAAACATTTTATGGGTATCAAATAAGATGCCAAAGACTGATGATAAACATTTATCATGTATGTCATATGAGGAAACTTCAAAAGCAAAAGCTTTCCATAAAAGTTTCCCTCAATATTCTGTTACACCATTAGCCGAATTAAAAAATATGGCTGAATACCTTGGGCTTAATGATGTATTTGTAAAAGACGAAAGTTATAGATTTGGACTAAATGCTTTTAAAGTTCTTGGTGGATCATTTGCAATGGCAAATTATATTGCAAAAGAAACTGGTAAAGATGTATCTGAACTTGATTACGATACATTAACTTCAGATAAGTTAAAAGAAGAATTTGGTGAAGCAACTTTCTTTACTGCTACTGATGGTAACCATGGTCGTGGTGTTGCATGGGCAGCTAATAAACTTCGTCAAAAAGCTGTAGTATTTATGCCAAAGGGGTCTACTCAAACAAGACTTGAAAATATTAAAAAAGAAAATGCAATAGCAACTATTGAAGAAGTTAACTATGACGAATGTGTTAGAATGGCAGCTGAACAAGCTTCAAAAACTCCTCATGGTGTTGTTGTACAAGATACAGCATGGGAAGGATATGAAGAAATTCCTACATGGATAATGCAAGGTTATGGAACAATGGCTCTTGAAGCAAGCGACCAACTTAAGGAAGCTGGAATAGAAAGACCAACTCATGTATTTGTTCAAGCTGGTGTTGGTTCATTAGCAGGTGCAGTTGTAGGTTACTTTGCAAATCTATATCCAGATAATCCACCTAAATTTGTTGTTGTTGAAGCTGATGTTGCAGCTTGTCTTTATGAAGGTGCTAAAGCTGGTACTGGTGAACGTAAAATTGTTGATGGAGATATGCAAACTATTCAAGCAGGTCTTGCATGTGGTGAACCAAATACAATATCATGGGATATCTTAAAAAATCATGTTGACGTATTTGTATCTGCTCCTGACTGGGCTTCTGAAAGAGGAATGAGAATGCTTGCTGCTCCATTTAAAGGTGATAAACAAGTTATCTCAGGAGAATCTGGAGCTGTCCCATTCGGTATACTAGCAAGTATAATGCTTGATGATAATATGAAAGACCTTAAAGAAGAACTTAAATTAGATGAAAATTCAAAAGTATTACTATTCTCAACTGAAGGTGATACTGATCCTGAACGTTATAAAGCTATCGTTTGGGAAGGTGAACATTTCGAATTAAACTAATATATAATTAATAAGGAGGAAATATGTTAAATTTTGATGCTATTAAAGAAGCTGCTAAAAACTATGAAGCTGCTATGACAAAATTTTTACGTGATGTTATTAAGCTTCCTAGTGAAAGCTGCCAAGAAGGACCTAAATCTAAGAGAATTCAAGAAGAAATGGATAGACTTGGATTTACAAAAACTTGGATCGATCCACTAGGAAATGTTATTGGATGGATGGGTACTGGTGAAAAGGTTATCTGTTTTGATGGGCATATCGATACTGTAGGTATTGGTAATATTGATAACTGGGAATTTGATCCATATGAAGGATATGAAACTGAAACTGAAATTGGTGGACGTGGAACATCTGATCAAACTGGTGGTGTAATTTCTGCTGTTTATGCATGTAAAATCATGAAAGATCTTGGTCTTTTAACAGATAAATATACAGCAATGGTTGTAGGTTCTGTTCAAGAAGAAGATTGTGATGGAATGTGCTGGGAATATATTCTAAAGAAAGATACTCAAATTGAAGGATATGAAAAACTTTGCAGACCTGAATTCGTAGTATCTACTGAACCAACTGATGGTGGTATTTACAGAGGTCAAAGAGGTCGTATGGAAATACGTGTTGATGTATCTGGTGTTTCTTGCCACGGTTCAGCTCCAGAACGTGGAGATAATGCTATTTATAAAATGGCTAAAATCCTTAATGAAATTGAGCAACTTAATGAAAATCCAGCAGAAGGAGTTGAAATTAAGGGCCTTGTTAAGATGTTAGATGAAAAATACAATCCTGAATGGGAAGAAGCTAACTTCTTAGGACGTGGAACTGTTACAGTTTCTGAAATATTCTTTACATCTCCATCTAGATGTGCAGTAGCTGACTCTTGCTCTATCTCACTTGATAGACGTATGACAGCTGGTGAAACATGGCAATCATGTATAAAGGAAATTGAAGACCTACCATCATGCAAGAAATTTGGTGCTAAGGTATCTATGTACCAATATGACAGACCATCATGGACAGGTGAACAATATCCAATCGAATGTTACTTCCCAACATGGGTTATTCCTAAGGATCACAAAGTAACTAAGTCTTTAGAAAAAGTATATGGAAGCCTTTATGGTGATAAGAGAATTAGACCAGCTGGTGAAGAACACAAAGCTTCTAGACCTCTTACTGATAAGTGGACTTTCTCAACAAATGGTGTTTCTATAATGGGACGTAACGGAATTCCAGTAATAGGATTTGGTCCTGGTGCTGAAGATCAAGCACATGCTCCAAATGAAAAAACTTGGAAGCAAGACCTTGTTATGTGTGCTGCAGTTTATGCTGCTCTACCAACTATCTATACTGAATCAGAAGAATAATATTAATAATTAGGGTAACCTATTTATATAAATAAAAAAAGGAGAATATGTAATGTCTAACGTAAAACAATTTACAGATAAGCTTGAAAAATTAAATTTTTCAGGAATGTACAACAATGATTTCTTTTTAACATGGGAAAAGACAGACGATGAAATAGCTGCTACATTTGAAGTTGCTGATGCTCTTCGTCATCTAAGAGAAAATAATATTTCTACAAGAATTTTTGATTCTGGTCTAGGAATTTCTCTATTCAGAGATAACTCTACTAGAACAAGATTCAGCTTTGCTTCTGCTTGTAACTTACTAGGTCTAGAAGTTCAAGATCTTGATGAAGGAAAGTCACAAATAGCTCATGGTGAAACAGTTCGTGAAACTGCTAACATGGTTTCTTTCATGGCTGACGTTATTGGTATTCGTGATGATATGTACATTGGTAAAGGTAATGCATATATGCATACTTTTATGGACGCTGTTAGAGAAGGAAATGAAAATGGTATCTTAGAACAAAGACCAACTCTTGTTGACCTTCAAGATGATATCGACCATCCAACTCAAGCAATGGCTGATATGCTACATGTTATCCATCACTTCGGTGGAGTTGAAAATCTAAAAGGAAAGAAAATTGCTATGACTTGGGCATATTCTCCATCTTATGGTAAACCTCTTTCAGTACCTCAAGGTATCGTAGGATTATTCACTCGTTTTGGTATGGACGTTGTATTAGCTCATCCAGAAGGATATGATATATTCAAAGAAGTTGAAGAAGTTGCAGCTGAAAACGCTAAAAAATCTGGTGGATCATTCACTAAGACTAATGATATGGCTGAAGCTTTCAAAGATGCTGATATCGTTTATCCAAAGAGCTGGGCATCTTTTGCAGCAATGGAAAAGAGAACAGAACTATATGGTAAAGGCGATATGGAAGGAGTTAAGCAACTAGAAAAAGAACTTCTTGAAGAAAATAAGAAACATATGGACTGGGCTTGTACAGAAGAAATGATGTCTTTAACAAAAGATGGAAAAGCTCTTTATATGCACTGCCTTCCAGCAGATATAACTGGACTAAGCTGTGAAAAAGGTGAAGTTGATAACTCTGTATTTGATAGATATATCACTCCACTTTATAAAGAAGCAAGCTACAAACCTTATATAATTGCTGCTATGATCTTCCTAAGCAAAGTTAAAGATCCAGTAGCTAAATTAAAGGCTCTTGAAGCTGCAGCTAAAGTTAGACATGATGGTTAATTAGACTATCATATATAGTTTAGAAATTACTGTAAGCCTCGTTCTCTAGCGAGGCTTATATTATATGGAGGAATTTATGAAAAAGAGAATAGTTATTGCTCTTGGTGGAAATGCTTTAGGTAATAACTTAACAGAACAAATGGAAGCTGTTAAAATTACTTCTAAGGCAATTGCTGATCTTATTGAACAAGGACATGAGGTTGTTGTTGCACATGGAAATGGACCTCAGGTAGGTATGCTAAATCTTGCTATGGGTGAATATGCTAAAAATCATCCAGGTCAACCAGAAATGCCTCTTTCAGTTTGTGTTGCAATGAGCCAGGCATACATTGGATATGATTTACAAAATGCTTTACGTGAAGAATTATTAAATAGAAATATAGATAAAGAAGTTGCTACTGTTGTTACTCAAGTAGTAGTTGATAAAAATGATAAGGCATTTGAAAACCCAACAAAGCCAATTGGTGCTTTCATGAGTAAAGAAGAAGCAGATAAGCTTATTGAAAAAGGTGAAAATGTAAAAGAAGATGCTGGTCGTGGATATAGACGTGTTGTTGCATCACCAAGACCACAAGAAATTGTTGAAATCGAAACAATAAAGGAACTTTTAGGTGCTGGTCAAATCGTTATCGCAGGTGGCGGTGGTGGTATTCCTGTTATTAGAGAAGGTAACCATCTAAAAGGTGTTCCTGCCGTAATTGATAAAGACTTTGCAAGTTGTGTACTAGCTCAAAATATTGATGCTGATACATTTATTGTATTAACAGCTGTTGAAAAGGCAGCAATTAACTTTGGTAAAGAAAATGAAGAATGGCTTTCAGATATAACAACTGAAGAAGCTCGTAAATATATGGGCGAAGGTCATTTCGCTCCAGGTTCAATGCTACCTAAAGTTGAAGCTGCTACACTATTTGCTGAGTCAAAAGACGGTAGAACAGCTCTTATTACACTTCTTGAAAAAGCTAAGGACGGTATTGAAGGTAAAACTGGTACTTCAATAAGACGTGCATAATAAAAATAGATAAGTTTTTATGAACTGACCTCTTAGTTTAGATTTTATCCAAGCTTGGTAGTGTAAATTTTTTTGTGTAAACCTCTCAGATTGATGATAAAATTCCTAGTTTGCATCTTTGATTGTATAAATTATTTTTTTATACGGGTCTTAATCGCATTTGTTGCTATTATCCCCCCGTA
>JAEZWQ010000047.1 GCA_023420085.1 Bacillota bacterium | reverse complement strand
TGGTCAAACCTCTTGAATACTATCTAAGATAAGTTGTATTAACATATAAATGTAGCGCCGTATACGAGACCCGTACGTACGGTGCAATGAGAGGGGCGAAGATTAATATCTTCCCTCTACTCTATTTACTATTCAATTATAAGTATATACCGAGTAATGTTCTGAGAATTTTAATATTATTTTAAAATATACTAATTTTATATAGATAACATGTATGTTATAATATACAAAGCAAGGAGGTTTTATGAAAGCTGATATAGGTTTAATTGGACTTAAAGTTATGGGTGTTAATTTAGCGTTAAATTTAGCAGATCATGGCTATAAAGTTGCGATATATAATAGAACTACATCTGTAGTTGATGATGTTATGAAAAATAATTCTCATGAGAATTTTATTCCAACAAAAACATTGGAAGAACTTGTTAATTCAATTGAGAAGCCTCGTAAAATAATAATGATGGTAAAGGCTGGGGTTGCTGTGGATTTATTGGCAGATTCTCTAGCAAATCTTCTTGATGAAGATGATATTATTATTGATGGTGGCAATTCGTTTTATAAGGATACTATCAGAAGGACTGAAAAGTATGCTCAAAATGGAATTCATTTCATGGGAATAGGTGTATCCGGTGGAGAAGAAGGTGCTAGAAATGGCCCTGCAATAATGCCGGGAGGTTCTAAACATGCATACGAACAAGTTGGTACAATTTTAGAAAATATTGCTGCTAAGGCATATGGAGAACCATGCTGTAACTATGTTGGTACAGATGGAGCAGGACACTATGTAAAAATGGTGCACAATGGAATTGAATATGCGGATATGCAAGCAATTAGTGAAGCGTATTTATTATTAAAAAATGTATTAAAGTTATCAAACAATGAACTTTATGAAGTTTTTAAAGAATGGAATGAGGGAGAGTTAGAAAGTTATTTAATTGAAATAACTAGAGATATATTTAATACAAAAGAAGAAGACAAATATATAATTGATGAGATTCTTGATGTTTCTAAGCAAAAAGGAACAGGTAAATGGACTGCTCTAGAAGCAATAGAATTGGGAGTAGATACGTCAGTCTTATATAGTGGATTAAACTCACGATACATGTCTGAAAATATTGAAGAAAGACATGAAGCTGCAGACCTGTTTGACAAAAAAACTTATAATATTTGTTTACATAAAGAAGACTTAACTGAAATGGTACGTAAGAGTCTTTATTTTACTAAAATCATGTGTTATGCTCAAGGATTTAATCTACTTAAAAAAGCTGGTGAGGTTTATAACTGGAGCCTAGATTTTGTAAATATAACAAAATTATTTAGAGGTGGATGTATAATTAGAGCAAAATTTTTACAAGAAATTATTGAAGCCTATGAAGAAGATAAAAACATTGATAATTTAATATTTACAAAATATTTTAAGTCAAAAATAGAAGAATACATTCCTTCGTTAAGACAGTTAATTACTGTTGCTGCTAATACTGGTACACCAATTCCAGCAATGATGTCAGCACTAACATATTTTGATGCATACACAACTAAGAGAAGTGGTGCAAATCTTGTTCAAGCTCAAAGAGATTATTTTGGATCACATACTTTTGAAAAACTGAATGAAGAGGGTTCATTCCACTTTGATTGGGTAAGTTATCATGCAAATAAGTAATAATAATACATTTGTTCTATTTGGAGGAACAGGAGATTTAGCATATAGAAAAATATTTCCTGCACTATATAATCTAAATTCTTTGGGAGTATTACCTGATGATTATAAAATAATTGGTATTGGTAGGAGAGATTATACAACTGATCAATTTTTGGAGATTATTAAAGATTGGGTTAAAGAGTTTTCTAGGATTGACTATTCTGAAGAAAAATTTCTTAATCTATCTAAAAAAATAACATACTTTAAGCTTGATATGCGTGATGTTATGGCATATGAGAGTTTGCAAAAATTCTACCAATCAAATGGTATAGATGATAATATAATATATTATTATGCTGTTGCACCTGAATTGTTTAGGTATATAACAAAGGGGCTTACAGTAATTCATGAAAGATTCTCTAATAATAAGGTAATCGTAGAAAAACCTTTTGGAAAGAATTTAGAAGATGCAGAAAAATTAAATAATGAATTATCTGATTATTTTAAGAAAGAGAATATATATAGAATTGATCATTATCTTGGAAAAGAAATGATTATGAATATCTTAACAATACGTTTTAAAAATACTATTTTTAAAGGTGTATGGAATAAGAATTTTATAGATAATATTCAAATTAATGCATTTGAAAAGGTTGGTGTTGGTTCAAGAGGTGGGTATTATGATTTAAGTGGTGCCATTAAAGATATGGTTCAAAATCATTTAATTCAAATATTAACAATTATTGCTATGGAAGAGCCTAAGGATGAGACATCGTCTAGTATACATAAGGAACAGATAAAGGTACTTGATGCTTTTGAAGAAGTTAAGCCTGATGAGATAGAAAAATATATGATAAAAGGTCAATATATTGGATATCTTAATGAGGATAAAGTTGATCCAAACTCAAAAACAGAAACTTATGCGGCACTTAAATTTAAGATAAATAATGAACGATGGCAAGGTGTACCATTCTATATTAGAACAGGTAAAATGCTTGGGAAGAGAGAATCAGAGGTTAGAATACAATTTAAATCACCTGATGGTGTACAAAAAGGTAATGTTTTGCTAATAAGAATTCAGCCAGATGAAGGTATAGTATTAAAGCTCTATTGTAAAAGGCCTGGTACTACAAATCAGGTAGAAAAAGTAAGCATGAATTACTCTAGCAGTGACATATTGGAAAATATCATTAATACACCTGAAGCTTATGAAAGACTTATTCAGGCTTGCAGACTTGGTCAAAAAAGCTTATTTACTGCATGGGAACAAATTAGTAAATCCTGGAAATACATAAATAAAATGGTTAAATTATACAATGAGAACAACTGTAAAATTTATCCTTACGAAGTGGGAAGTTTTGGTCCTAATGAAGCAAAAATGATACTTGAACAAGGATGTGAATGGATAATTGAAGATGAAAGTTATGATGATATAACCTTAAAACATTGATTTAGAGTTTTGATATTAAGTATTTTAACTATTAAAAGGATAACATAAAGGAAATAGAAATTATATTTAGTAAATTAATTATAATAAGTTAGACATATAATATTTGAAATTAGATTAAATTGTTTATTTAGGGAAAGAGTATGGGAGCACTATTCTATAATGGAAAAGAAGTTAGGAAGTTGATTAATAGTAAGTTCCAAGATGACAAAAACTTCTTAGTTGTATCAAAACATAATAATACCAAAAAGAGTATTATTAAATTATTGTTAAGTAATTTATATTATACTATTGATAATAATAGAACATTTGTATTATATTTTTCACCAGATGGAGTATATTCTACAGAAATATCAAATTCTATAAAAGAAAATTTTGACTTTATAGATTGGGAAAGTATTCAATCATTTGAACTAATTGATAATTTAAATAAACCATTAATAAAGATCCTTAGTAATGGGAAAATGAATGAATATGAAGTGCCATTTGTTGGTAAAATATTTGATACTAATAAAGATAATATTAATGAACTTAAAATGAATAATTGGTATAGAGATTAATAATTATAAAATAAAACAAGTCAATTATAGAAATTAATATACTAAATATCTTACTAACCCCAAAAGTTGTGACTAACCAACTTTTGGGGTTATCTTAATCATATATGAATTTTTATATAATATTGCAAAAACTTCGTATCAAATATAATTTAAATTGAACATGTTGTAAACTTTGACAGTAAATATTAAAAATGCTATAATTTACAAAGAATATTGATGTTAGAGGAAGTATGAAATTTTATAAATTTGAAGTTATAACAACTACAGAAGTTGAAGAGTTACTTGCCTATAATTTAAATGAATTAGGTATTGAAGGCGTTGAAATAATAAATAAAACTGGTCTTTCTGACGAAGACAAAAGAAAGATGTTTATAGATATAACTCCAACTTTTGATGATGATGGAATATCTATTCTCAGATTTTTTGTTAGTGAGGATCAAGATATAGAAAATTATAAAATTATTGTTGAAAATGAGATGGCTAGACTATCTGATTTTTTTAATGTTGGAGAGAAAAAAATAGTTATAACAGAAGTAGATGATAATGATTGGAAGGATCGTTGGAAAGAGCATTTTAAACCATTTTATATTGATGATATTCTTATAACTCCTACATGGATCGATCAAAATGAAGAAGCAAAATATATGTTAAAAATTGATCCTGGAAGTGCGTTTGGTACAGGATTGCATGAAACAACAAGATTATGCTTAAGAGCTTTAAGAAAATATTTAGAATCTGATTTTGAAGTTCTTGATATAGGTTGTGGAAGTGGAATATTATCAATTTTTGCTGCAAAATATGGGGCTAAAAATGTCGTAGGCATTGATATTGATGAGAATGCTATAAAAGTAAGTGAAGAAAATTTTGAAATAAATAATATAGATAAATATAAATACGACTTGTACTGTGGAAATATAATAGAAGACAGAAAATTAGATTCTGAAATAGGATATGGAAAGTATGATATAATTGTTGCTAATTTATTGGCAGAGATAATATGTGCTATGTCTGATTGCTTTTCACCTCATTTAAAGAGGGATGGAATATTGATAACATCTGGAATTCTAGCAGAGAAAGAGGATATGGTTAAAAATCACCTTATAAAATCAGGATTTAATCAATTTGATGTTATAGAAGACGGAGAATGGATAAGTATAATTGCGAAGAGATGAGTATGCAACATTTATTATTAACTAATGAAAATTTATCATTATATCAGATAGATGATAATATATATTTAAATGAGGATGATTCTATTCATATTGCAAAATCTCTAAGAATGAATATTGGTGAGCAGATAAGTGTTTCAGATAATTTTGGAAACAATTTCATTACGGTAATTACAGGTATAGAAAAAAAAGTTGAACTTAAAATTCTAAATTTTGATACAGAAATAAGAGAACTAAAATTTGACCTTGATATATATCAAGGTATACCAAAGGGTGATAAAATTGAAATTATTGTACAAAAACTATGTGAATTAGGTGTAAGAAGATTTATACCGGTAAAGATGAATAGATGCATATCTATAATTGATAAGAAAAAAGAAAAGAAAAAAATAGATAGATTACAGGCGATTGCAGATAATGCAGCTAACCAATCAAAACGTCAAAAAAGGTTAATAGTTGAAAATGTTATTAATATAAATAATATTGCATTTGAAAGTTATGATATTGTATTGTTTGCATATGAAAATGAAAAAACTTATAAAATTAATAGTCTTATTAATAATATTTTAAAATCAGAGAAAATAGCACTTATAGTTGGTCCTGAGGGAGGTTTTGATAATCAGGAAGTAGAATTTATTATAAATAAAAATAATACCTATACTGTTAGTTTAGGTAAAAGAATCTTGAGGACTGAAACAGCTTCTATAGCAGCAGTTTCATATATAATGTTAAGTGCTGAGGAGTAATGATGATATATTTAGATAATTGTGCTAGTACAAGGCCATATGATGAAGTAGCAAAAAAAGTCTATGATGTAATGACAAATGAGTATGCAAATTCGGCAGCTTTACATAGATTTGGTTTTAATAGTGAAAAAATTATAAGAGAATCAGCTCAAATAATTGCTGATTCTTTAGATGTAAAACCAGAAGAAATTATTTTTACATCTGGAGCAAGTGAAAGTAATAATATGGCTATCATCGGATCTACAAAGGTACATAAAAGACAAGGTAATCATATAATTACAACTAACATTGAACATCCAGCAGTAAGAAAAGTATGTACAATGCTTGAAGATGAAGGATTTGAAGTAACATATCTTGATGTAGATGAAAATGGTATGATCTCAATTGATGAATTTAAAAAGGCATTAAAGGAAACAACAATATTTGTTTCTATGATGGCCATAAATAGTGAAGTTGGAACTAGGTTACCAATAAATGAGGTTGGTAGAATAATTAAAGAATATAATAAAAATATTATATTCCATGTCGATGGTACTCAGGAATATATGAAGTACAAAGTTAATATTAAAAATATTGATTTATATAGTGTTAGTGCTCATAAATTCCATGGACCGAAAGGAATTGGATTTTTATATAAAAGAATGGGAATTAATATTCCGCCTTATATATTAGGAGGTTCCCACCAACAGGGGATGAGAGCAGGAACAATTAATGTGCCTGCTATTGCAGGTATGGCAGAAGCTGTGAAAATTAGAAAACCAAAGCTAGAAGAAATTAGAGGAAAAGTTAAAGAAATAAAGAATTACTTTATTGATCAACTTAAAGGAATTCAAGGGGCACATATAAATACAAAAGGAAATGATATTTCTGATTATGTTTGTAGCGTTAGATTTGATGAAATAAGATCAGAAGTTATGCTACATGCTCTTGAAGATGAAGGTATCTATGTGTCTGCTGGATCTGCATGTTCAGCTCATTCTAAGAATATTAGCTCTGTGTTAGTTAACATTGGGCTAAATAAAAATCAAGCTGAATCAACTATTAGGTTTAGTTTTAGTGAATTTAATACTAAGGATGAAATAGATATAGTTATAAAGAATTTAAAAAATCTTGTACCTATGCTTAGAAAGTTTGTGAGGAAATAATGAAATATAATATGTTCTTACTGAAATATGGTGAGATAGGCATAAAGGGTAAAAATCGCTATATTTTTGAGGATAAATTAGTTAATCAAGTTAAGATTGCACTAAGTAGAGTTGGCAAATTTAAAACTTATAAGGTTGATGGTAGGGTTTATGTAAAAGCTATTGATGATTTTGATTTTGATAAAGCTATTGAAGCACTTAGTGCTGTTTTTGGAATTGTAGCAATTTGTCCATGTATAGAACTTGATATAATAGACCCAGATGAACTTTATAGTAAAGTTAAAGAAATATGGGCTGATGCTTTTGGCGATAAAAAGGATCAAATAACATTTAAAGTTAATGCTAGAAGATCAAATAAAAAATATCCACAAAATTCTATGGAAATAAATTGCTCTCTGGGAGAGGCGATAATATATAGTTTTGATAATGCTAAGGTTGATGTTCATAATCCACAAGTATTATTTAATGTTGAAGTTAGAGAAAAAATATTTATTTATTATGAAGAAATAAAAGGTTCTTGTGGCATGCCAGTTGGTACTGCAAAAACAGGAATGCTTCTATTATCTGGCGGTATTGATTCACCGGTAGCAGGTTATTTAATGGCAAAAAGAGGTATGCCAATAGTTGCTACATATTTTCATGCTCCACCTTATACATCAGACAGAGTATTGCAAAAGGTCAAAGACCTAGCGAAAATCATATCTAAGTATACAGGTCCTATTTTACTTCATACAGTTAACTTCACAGATATTCAGCTTTATATTTATGAGAATTGTCCTCATGATGAACTCACTATAATTATGAGACGCTATATGATGAGAATTGCTGAAGATATTGCATATAAATGTAATGCAATGGCACTTATAACTGGAGAGAGTGTAGGTCAGGTTGCTAGTCAGACTGTAGAAAGTCTTTATTGTACAAATGAAGTATGTAAGTTACCGGTATTTAGACCATTGATTGCATTCGATAAACAAGAAATAGTAGAATTAGCAAAAAAAATTGGTAGTTTTGATACTTCGATACTACCATTTGAAGATTGCTGCACTATTTTTGTTGCTAAACATCCAGTTACAAAACCAAACATAAATAAAATTAAGGCATCGGAGACAAAGCTTAATAATATTGAAGAATTATATAAAAAAGCTTTAGATACAATGCAAATTGAGGAAATAAGTTAAAAAAACATCAGCATAAAGAAATTTCTTTATGCTGATGAATATTAAACGCTATATTTTTGGATAGTTTCTAATATCTTATCTTTATCAGAATCTGTACAATGAACATTAAGCTCAATAGGTTGTGATAAATCTAAACTAAAGATACCCATAATAGATTTTGCATCTATTACATAACGTCCAGAAACAAGGTCAAAATCACAATCAAATCTTTGAATATCATTAACAAATGATTTTACCTTATCGACTGAATTTAATGAAATTTTTAATTGAGTCATATATACCTCCTTTATAAGCATTTTATCATAAAGAATTTTTATGTACAAGAAGGAGAAGAATGAAAAAAGTTGCACTACATAATTTAGGGTGTAAAGTTAATTCATATGAGATAGATAGTATAAAAGAACAATTAATAAGAGCAGGCTATGAAGTAGTTCCTTTTAAAGAAGGGGCAGATATATACATAATAAATACTTGTACCGTTACAAATATTGCAGATAGAAAATCACGACAGATGCTTCATAAGGCTAAAAAATTAAATCCTTTAGCTATGGTAATAGCAACGGGATGTTATGCTCAGTCTGCAAAAGAAGAGTTAGAAAAAGATGAGTGTATTGATTTTATATTGGGGAATAACTATAAGGGTAAAGTTGTAGAAGCGATAAAAAATTGGGAAAATAATATTGAGCAAGAATATTTTTCAGAAATAACATTTGATGAAGAATTTGAAGATATACCAATATCTAATATTTCAGGTCATGTTAGAGCATATATAAAAATACAAGACGGTTGCAATAGATTTTGCTCATATTGTATAATACCATACGTTAGAGGAAGAGTTAGAAGTCGAAGTTTTGATTCAATAATTCATGAAGCAAAAAAGCTTTCTGAAAATGGTGTAGCTGAAATAGTTCTAACTGGAATACAACTAAGTGCCTATGGTTTAGATTTTGATAAAAAATCTGAACATTTAGTTAAAGTTGTTGAAGAATTAGCAAATATAGATAAACTTAGTAGAATAAGATTAGGATCACTTGAGCCAAATGTTATAACTGAGGAATTCGTACATAGATTATCAAGGATTAAAAAATTTTGTCCTCAATTTCATCTTTCATTACAAAGTGGATCGGACAGTGTATTAAGAAGGATGAAAAGGCCTTATACTACTAGTAGATACTTGAAGGCGTGCAATATGATAAGAGATAATTTTGATATGCCTGCAATTACAACTGATATTATAGTTGGATTCCCAGGAGAAACAGATAAAGAATTTAATGAAACAAAGTCTTTCGTTAAAGAAATTAAACTTGCACAAACACATATTTTTCAGTATTCTAAAAGAAAAGGAACTAAGGCTGCCCTTATGATCGATCAAGTTAATGATATGATTAAAAAAAATAGGGCTATAGAATTAGAAAAAATCACAAATAAATTACAACTAGAATATTTACATAATAATATAAATAAGCAAAAAGATGTTATAATTGAGGATGGTTATATAACAATAGATGGTAAAGAGTATAGTACTGGGCATACAAAAGAATACATAAAAGTAGCTATACCTGGCCATATTAAAAAGAATACTTTAATAAATATTGAAATTATATCGGTAGATGAAGAAAGAAAATTATTAATAGCAAGGAGGAAAAATGAGGTTTAATGAAACTCAATTTTTTGATTCTGGCTTAACGCCAAAACTAGAAGCAGATGAAATTTTAGAAAAAGTTTATGATGCTTTAACAAAAAAAGGATATAATCCAAATAGTCAATTAATCGGTTATATTATTTCTGGTGATCCAACATATATTACTAGCTATAATAACGCAAGAACATTGATTATGAAAATTGATAGAGATGAACTACTTGAAGAGTTAATTAATAACTATGTAAAAACAAGGCTTCGTCAATGAGATACCTAGGATTAGACTATGGTTCAACGACTGTAGGAGTTGCTATTAGTGATCAACTTAATTTAATGTCTCATCCATTTGAAACAATATTTAGAGATAGAGAAAATAAGTTAAGAAGAACATTAAGTAGAATTTATGATATATGTTTAGATAATAAAATCACTCATATAATTTTAGGTTATCCACTAATGATAAGTGGCGATGAGCTTGAAAGATGTCAAGCAACAAAAGAATTTGCAAAATTATTAGAAAGAAGAGTAAGTGATCTAGGAATAGAGATAATATTTGTGGATGAGAGATATACTACATGTGAGGCAAATGAAATTCTTGATGAAATGGGCATAAAAAGGATTGATAGAAAGAAGTATATTGATCAAATAGCTGCAAGTATTATTTTGCAAGATTATTTAAATGGAAAATAAGTTAATGAATAATAGTGAATTTGAAAATTCTTTTATCGAATTAAGAGATGAAAATAATAATATAATTAATCTTGAAGTAATAGCTGATACATCAATTGCAGGATATAAATATCTGTTAACACAAGGTGATGAGGGAGCAGTTATACTAAAGTATATAGATGAAGATGATGAAGATGAGGTCTTTACTATAGTTGAAGAAAGTGATGAGTTGGATGCTGTAGTTAAAGTTTTTGAAGAACTGCTTGATGTAGATATTACAAAATAATTTAGGAGAAATGTATGTATGCTTAGTTTAATGGATGTATATGGAAGTATGCTACAAAGTTATGGACATAAAATTACAAAACAGAGGGAAGCAGTCTTAAAAGTATTATTAGATAATATTGATCAACACTTAAAGGTTGAGGATATACATGAGGAAATCAAGAAAAATGGCGGATCATTTGGGTTGGCTACTATTTATCGTGCAGTTACCATGTTATCTGAAATAGGACTAGTCGATAAGGTTATATTACCCGATGGTATTTCAAGATATAAACTGGTAGGCACTGTTTCTGTTGATGGGCATAAAAAAAATGTGACAAGAAAATATCGAATGATCTGTAGAAATTGTGATAAAGTAACTAATTTAGAGATAGAAGAACTAAATAGATATCTAAATAAAGTATGTAAAAAAATTGATATGAATGTTGAAGATGTTGAAGTCAATTTTTATGGAATATGTAATGACTGCTCCTTAGGAAAGGAGAATAATTGAATACAAAAAAAAGACAGTACAATAGACCGAACGTAAAAATCATACCACTTGGTGGACTTGAACAAATCGGCATGAACATTACTGCATTTGAGTATGATGATCAAATAATTGTGGTCGATTGTGGTCAAGCTTTTCCAAGTGAAGATATGCCAGGTGTAGATATGGTTATACCTGATGTAACATATCTTAAGGAGAATAGACATAAAGTTAAAGCCTTTTTTATTACTCATGGGCATGAGGATCATATAGGTGCATTACCTTATATTTTACAACAAATAAATGTTCCTATTTATGCTACTAAGCTTACAATGGCTTTAATTGAAATAAAATTAGAAGAACATAAACTATTAAATAAAGTAAAGAGAAAAATAATACAATATGGAAGTATTGTAAATTTAAATGATTTTAGGGTTGAGTTCATAAGAAGTACTCATTCAATACAAGATTCTGCAATGTTAGCCATCAATACTCCCGTAGGAACTATCCTTCATACAGGTGATTTCAAGGTCGATTTTACACCTATCTATGGGGAACCAATGAATTTAACAAGGCTGGCTGAAATTGGTAAGAAAGGTGTACTAGCAATGCTTTGTGATAGTACAAATGTCCTTAAACAGGGATATACTATGTCAGAAAAAAGCGTTGGTAAGACATTTGATAATATATTTAATGAAAATAGGAAAAAAAGGATAATTGTTGCAACCTTTGCTTCAAATGTTGATAGAGTTCAACAAGTTATTGATATGGCATATAAATATAGACGTAAGGTTTTTATTGAGGGGCGTAGTATGGTTAATATTATTAATGTCGCTTCAGAATTAAAATACCTTAATCTACATAAGAATGTTATTGAACCAACAGCAAATATGAAGAATTATCCTGATGAAAAGATAGTTTTACTAACAACTGGTTCACAGGGAGAATCTATGGCAGCATTGTCAAGAATTGCATCAAATATCCATAAGAATGTTGCAATAAAACCTGGAGATGTTGTTGTATTTAGTTCAACACCTATACCTGGAAATGAAAAAAGTGTTTCTAAGGTAATGAATGAACTTGCGAGAAAAGGTGCTAAAATAATAATTGAAGATACCCATGTTTCTGGGCATGCATGTCAGGAAGAGATTAAATTAATTTACTCTTTAGTAAAGCCTAAATTTGCAGTCCCTGTACATGGTGAGTTTAGACACCTTCTAGGTCATGCTGAATTAGTTAAAACTCTTGGATATAAAGATGATAATATATTTATATTAAAAACTGGTCAGGTATTAAGCCTAACAATAGATAGTGGTAAAATTATTGGTGAAGTACCTATTGATAATGTATATGTAGATGGACTAGGTGTTGGTGATGTTGGAAGCCTTGTTATAAGAGATAGACAACATATGAGTGAATCAGGCGTACTTGTAGCAACAGTTATGGTAGATAAAAGAAATAGAATTATTCTTGATGAACCTATGATTGTATCAAGAGGATTTGTATTTGTAAAAGAATCTGAATCATTGATGAATGAAGCTAGTGAAGTAGCAAGACAATCAGTTGCTAAAAATCTAAAAAAACAAAGAATTGATTGGAATAAAACTAAGATGGATATTAAAGCAGATTTGGCTAATTTAATGTTAAAAAGAACGGGACGAAGACCTCTAATTATACCAATAATAATGGAGATTTAGAATGAAGAAAAATTCAAATGCGGGTAAATATTCAATATTTGCTACTAAAGGAATTCTAAAAATTGTAATAATAGTTTTGCTTGTACTTGTGCTTATTAGAATTACAGGATTTGTTTATAATGTTTCATATCAGGTATTTAGTGATAGACCAAATATAACAAAAGAAAAGGCTGAATATACTATCAATATTGAAGAAGGTATGGATATTAAGAGGATTGCAGAAATTTTAAAAATTAATGGAATCATAGATGATGAATTAGTATTTAGAATTCAAGCAAAATTGGCAAAACTTGATAAAACAATTGAATTAGGAAGCCACAAGCTGGATTCTTTTATGTCGGCAGAAGACATTATAGAAAATTTATCAAAGCCAGGAGCACCATCAAATGAGTAATGATTTTGGCAACTTTCTAGATAAATATAGAAATGTTTCTAATGAAAATAGAGAGTTTAGAAAATTTGCTATAGATAATAATATACCTATAATTAGACAATATACAGAGGACTTATTAAAATTGATAATTAGTGTTAAGAAGCCTAGACGTGTACTAGAGATTGGTACAGCTATAGGCTTTTCTACTGTGTCAATATATAAAGAAATGGAAAAATTTGAAAAGAATCCTGATATCACAACTATTGAAAAGAATGAAAAAAGGGCATTGGAAGCAAAAAAATTTTTTAATAAATTAGATAATCCTCCAAAATTATTAATTGGTGATGCAGATGATGTACTTAATGATATTAACAGGACATTTGATTTAATTTTTTTAGATGGGCCAAAAGGACAATATATTAATTATCTTGAAAGACTGATAAATATCTTAGATAGTGATGGAATATTATTTGTTGACAACATATCACATAATGGTGATATTTCTTTAGATAGATTAGAAATAAAAAGACGAAATAGAACAATACATAAAAGACTTAGAGAATTTATTGATAAAGTTTCAATAGATCCTAGGCTAGATACAACATTTATCCCATTGGAAGATGGAATAGCTATATGTAGAAAGAAGGAGAATGAATAGGGAAAATCTAGAATTATTAATACCTGCAAGTAATCTTGAAGTTTTAAAAGTAGGTGTTAAATATGGTGCTGATGCAATATACATAGGCGGTGAAATGTATGGCCTTAGGGCTAATGCAAAGAATTTTTCACATGATGATATGAAAAAAGGTATAGAATATGCACATAATCATGGTGTTAAGGTATTTATTACTGCAAATATTATGGCAAGAAATTATGATATGCAAGGCATAATTGAATATCTAAACGAATTAAATGAATTAAAACCCGATGCAGTTATAATTGGAGATCCAGGAGTTTTTGTGCATGCTAGAAAAATCTTAAAAGATATAGATATACATATATCAACACAGGCAAATAATACAAATTATGAAACTTTTAATTTTTGGTACGAACTTGGTGCTAAGAGAGTTGTTGCCGCTAGAGAACTGTCTTTAGACGAAATATGTGAAATTAGAACGCATATACCTGAAGATATGGAAATAGAAGCATTTATGCATGGAGCTATGTGTATGTCATATTCAGGTAGATGTCTTTTGAGTAATTTTTTTAATGGCAGAGATGCTAATAAAGGAGCGTGTACACATCCTTGCAGATGGAAATATAATGTGGTAGAAGAAACTAGGCCTGGGGAATATATGCCAGTCTTTGAAAATGAAAGAGGAACTTATATATTTAATTCCAAAGATCTATGTATGATTGAACACATACCTGAAATGGTTAATGCTGGAATAAATAGTTTTAAAGTTGAAGGTAGAATGAAAACTGCACTTTATGTTGCAACTGTTGCAAGAACATATAGAAGAGCAATCGATGATTATTTGGAATCAAAAGAAAAATATATAGATAATCTTGAATATTATAAAAAAGAAATTGGAAAATGTACATATAGGGAATTTACAACTGGATTTTTCTTCGGGAACCCTGATGATGCACAAATTTATAATAGTAATACTTATATAACTAATTATATTTATCTTGGGATGTGTCAAAAAATGAGACATGATGGTTATGTCGAGATGGAACAACGTAATAAATTTTCAGTTGGAGATTATGTTGAAATAATGAAGACAAATGGAGACAATACTGTTGTAAAAGTAGAAGATATTCAAGATGAAGAAGGAAACCATATGGAAAGCTGTCCTCATCCAAAACAAAAAATATATGTAAATTTGGGGATCGAACTTGATGAATTAGACATTATAAGGAAACAACAATAATATAATTATGTCAATGAAATGGCTTTATGATTGATATTGATGATATAATACTATCATCAGGTTATCTTTCATTGAGTCATTTTATCATTTATATTATTAAAAGTAATGGAAAAAGTATATATGGAAGTATAAAATATATATATTAAAATTTAGGTATAGTTATGAAAGAAACAAGAATTAAAAAAATTTTTGATACAATTACACATTCAGATAAACCTCTTACATCTCAGGATATTGCAACTTCATTAAACTGCAGTTCTAAAACCATCAGAAATGATATTAAATATTTAAATAGTATTTTAGAGAATAATGGAGCGAGAATAGAAACTGTTAGAAGCATGGGAAGTGTTTTCAAAATAGAAGATAATAAAAAATTTGAAAACTTTCTGAAAGAGTCATGGAATAGCTATGCCTTTGAAAATGATGATTATACAGATAGAGATAAAAGAATAAGGTTTATTTTACGTATATTGTTGTTTGCATCTGAGTATATAAAGGCACAGGAGCTTATTGATGAATTATGCATAAGCAGATCATTATTTAATAGGGAACTAAGAGTTGTTAGATATATGATAAAACCCTATGATCTTGAAATTATAAGTAAACCATATCAAGGTTTACGTATTGAAGGAAGAGAATTAGATAAAAGGCTGTGTATTGCTAATACACTATTAAATAAGGATACAGATAACAGTATATTTTATAATAAAAATGTAGAAGATTATAAATCGTTTTTAGGTTCTATTCAAAAAATTATTATTGAAGTATTAAAATCTGAAAAATATGAGACTACTGAAGTTGCATTTAATAATTTATTGATTCATATGTTTATCTGTATAAAAAGGATATTATCGGGGGATAATGTATCCGTTGGTAAAAATGAAATAATAAGGTTATGTTCTAAAAATGAATATAAGATAGCAAAAAAGCTAACAGACAGATTATCTAGCGAATTCAATATTGAGTTTCCAGATGATGAGATAGCCTATATTTCAATTCATCTATTAAGCAAAAAAATTAGTCTTAACCATAATAAGTTAAATATTGCACCAGAAATTGAGATACTTGTTGATAAAATAATTGATAGAATAAAAGAAGTTGATGATGTAGATTTAACTAGAGATTTAGATCTAAAGATAAGCCTATGCCTTCATCTATCTCCGTTAATAGAAAGAATTAGATATAAACTTGTTTTGAAGAATCCTATATTGGAGGAAATAAAAAAAGATTTATTTTCATTTATGTTAGCAAAAACAGGAATGAGTGTAATTGAAAATAAATATAATATTATTTTAAGTGAGGACGAAATTGCATATATAGCTATCCACATAAGTGTGGCATTAAATAGACTACATGAGAATAAAAAAAAGAAAAATGTTCTTATTGTATGTGGTTCTGGAGTTGGGACAGCTAATTTAGTTAGATATAATTTTGAAAAACGGTATAAAGAACATGTAAATGAGATACATACTTGTGATTATTTAGGATTAAATAATGTAGATTTTTCTAACATAGACCTTGTAGTTACAACAATTCCTATTAGTCTTAATGTAAATATACCAGTAATTGAAATAGGCATATTTATTAATGAAAAGGATGTTAAAAATATTTTTAAACATCTAATTGATAAAGATCTGGATATAGCTAAATTATTTAGTGATGAATTATTTTTCAAGAATAATAGGCTCTATCATAAGGAAGATGTATTAAAATTTTTAACAAATAAAATTGAAGAAGTAAAGGGAATTGAACAGAAAAAACTATATGACTTAATTATAAAGAGAGAAAATTTTGCTTCAACATCTTATGATACTATGGTAAGTTTGCCTCATCCTATGATATCTATTTGTAAAGAAAGTTTTATAACAGTATTTATTAATCCTAAAGGTATTAATTGGGATAACAAAGTTGTAAAAGTAGTTATTTTGCTAAATATAAAAAAAGAAGATGGAAAAGGTAGTTATATAATCAATTCATTTTTTAAGTATTTAAGTAAATATATATCTAATAGTGAAGCAATAAATAAATCTATTCAATTTAATAGTTTAGATGAATTTTTAAAATTTTTTATAGATTTGGAGAATAATGATGAGATTAGTTGACAGTAATAAAATGATTAACTATAAAGAAGAGGTAAAAGATTGGAAAGATGCTATAAGGATATGTTGCGAACCATTATTAAGTGAAAACTATATAAAACCAAGTTATGTTGATGCAATATATGATACTGCTGAAAAACTTGGACCATATTTTGATTTTGGAAAAGGAATTGCAGTTCCTCATGCTCGTCCTGAAACAGGTGTGTTAAAAACTGGGCTTTCTATTCTTAAACTAAATAAACCTGTAAATTTACTTGATGATGAAGAACATCCTATTGATGTTTTTATAGTTCTTAGTGCTAAAGATAATACTTCTCACGTTGAATTATTGAGAGAACTTTCAACATTCTTAATGAATAATGAAGATATTAAAAGGCTTAAAGCATCAGCTAATGTTGATGATATTATAAATTTATTATCATAATGGAGGTATATATGAAATTTTTAACAATTTGTGGATCTGGATTAGGATCAAGTTTTATGGTACAGATGAATATTGAAAATGTACTTAGGGAATTAGGTGTTACAGGTGTAGAGGTTGAACATTCAGATGTAAGTAGTGTTTCTGATGGGGCAGCAGATGTGTTTTTTATGGCAAAAGATATTGCCGAAGGATTAACTGTTAATGGCAAAGTAGTTGTTCTAAACAGTATAATTGATATGGATGAAATAAGAGAAAAGGTTACCACAGTTTGTAAGGAATTAAATTTGATTGATTGATAGGGAGGACGTATGAACGGATTAATAGCATTATTATTAGATATAGTAAAAGCGCCTGCGTTTTTAGTTGCTATAATCGCATTGATTGGTTTACTATTACAAAAAAAATCAACAACAGAAATTGTTAAAGGTACAGTAAAAACATTTATTGGATTCATTGTACTTTCAGCTGGTGCCGGTGTAGTGCAAGGGTCTTTAGAGCCTTTTGGAGGAATGTTTGAAGCAGCTTTTAATGTTAAAGGGGTTGTGCCAAATAATGAAGCAATTATTTCTATGGCACTTACTACATTTGGTACAACATCAGCATTAATAATGTTTTTTGGTATGCTTGCCAATATTTTAATTGCAAGATTTACTAAGTTTAAACATATATTTTTAACTGGTCACCATACACTTTATATGGCATGTATGCTTGCTGTAATATTCCATGTAGCAGGATTTAGTGGGGTTTCATTAATAGTTGTTGGATCATTGGCATTAGGAGCTATTATGTCAATGGCACCATTCATATTACAAACATTTATGAAAGATATGGTTGGATCTAATGCTGTTGGACTTGGACATTTTGGAAGTGTTGGATATGCTATAGCAGGCTATACTGGTAGACTTTTAAGAGGAAAGAAAGAAAAGGTAGTAACAACTGAAGATGTTAAATTCCCAAAAGCATTAGCTTTTTTACGTGATTCAACAGTATCAATAGCTTTAACTATGATTGTAATATATGTAATTATTGCTATTATAGCTGGACCAAGTTATGTTAATGATACATTAAAGGCAGATTCTAACTTTATAATATTTGCAATTACAAAAGGTGGGGAATTTGCAGCAGGTGTATATATAATTTTACAAGGTGTTAGATTAATACTTAATGAAATTGTACCTGCATTTAAGGGTATTTCTGAAAAGTTAGTTCCAAATTCAATACCTGCATTAGATTGTCCTATAGTGTTTACTGCAGCTCCAAATGCTGTTTTAATAGGTTTCTTCTCTAGCTTTGTAGGAGGGATTGTATCACTAGTTGTTATGGGCTTATTACAGACAGTTATAATTCTTCCAGGTGTTGTTCCTCATTTCTTCTGTGGGGCTACTGCTGGTGTATTTGGTAATTCAAGAGGCGGTTTAAAAGGATGTATTTTAGGTGCATTTATCCATGGTGTAATAATATCATTCCTACCAATATTCTTAATGCCACTTTTAGGAAATTTAGGTTTTGCAAATGCTACATTCTCTGATGCAGACTTCTGTGTTGCGGGTATATTCTATGGTGGTTTGGCAAATATTGGATCAAAAATAGCAGTTATTATAGGACTAATTGTAGTATATGCTATAATTGTTGGTTATAGCTTAGTAAAGTCAGGGAGAAAGGTAGAAAATGAAGCTTAATAAATATATTGATCATACTATATTAAAGGCTGATGCAACAAAAAATGAAATTATAAATATAGTTAATGAAGCAAAAGAATTGGATACATACTCAGTTTGTGTTAACGGGTGCTATACTTCGTTTGTTAAGGAATTACTAGAAGGATCTGATATAAAAGTTTGTACAGTAATTGGATTCCCTCTTGGTCAGTCAAGTACTGAAACAAAAGTATTTGAAACAAAAAATGCTATTGATAATGGTGCTGATGAAATAGACATGGTTATCAATATTGCTAAGCTTAAAGATGGTGAATTTGATTATGTAACTGAAGAAATAAAGCAAATCAAAAAAGTAGTTGGACCAAATAGGGTATTGAAGGTTATAATTGAAACATGCTTATTAAATGAGGGTGAAAAAATAAAAGCATGCGAATGTGTAATTAAAGGTGAAGCAGATTTTGTAAAAACATCAACCGGTTTTAGTACAGGTGGGGCAACAGAGGAAGACATTAAACTATTAAAATCTATTGTAAAAGACACAATAAAGATTAAAGCTAGTGGAGGAGTTAAAGATCAGCATACAGCAAAAGTAATGATAGAAGCAGGTGCTGATAGAATTGGTGCAAGTTCAAGTAGAAAAATTATAGAAGGTTGAAATGCAAGATAGAGATTTAGCTGATTTAATTAGATATTATACACTTAAAGAGTTAGGTAATATTGGATATGGACACTATGGTGGATCATTATCAATCGTAGAATGCTTAGCTGTATTATATAATTCAAAATTAAAAGTAAATATTAATAATAGGCATGATGTAAATAGAGACTATTTTATTCTTTCTAAAGGGCATGCTGGACCAGCTTATTATGCAACTTTAGCATTAAAGGGATTTTTTGAAAAGGATATACTATATACTCTAAATGCTAATGGAACTAATTTACCATCACATCCAGATAGGAATAAAATTCCTGGAGTAGATATGACTACAGGTTCATTGGGGCAAGGATTGTCAGTTGCTGCCGGTGTTGGCTACTATTTAAAAGTTAATAATATGAAAAATAGAGTATATTGTATACTTGGTGATGGTGAGTTGAATGAGGGACAAATATGGGAAGCTTTATTATTCATCAATCATCATAAATTAGATAATATAACTATATTTGTTGATGAAAATAAAAAGCAATTAGATGGGTTAACAAAAGATATTTGTGACTTAGGTGATCTAGATAAGAAATTTATGTCATTTGGCTATTATACTAAAAGAGTAAAAGGTAATGATACTGATCAGATTTCTAGTGCAATTGATGAATGCATAGGATTAAAGAATCCACATATTATTATTCTTGATAATATAAAAGGAAGTGGTGTCGAATATATTGAAAACCTTAATGAAAACCATCATTTAAGATTAAATGATCAGGATAAAAAAGAAATTGATTCATTCATTAAAAATCTAGAGAAAAACTTACATGAAAGAGGTCTGCTATGATGGAAGAAATGAGGAAGGTTTATGCAAAAACAGTTGAACTACTTTATGAAAATGATAAAAACGTATTTGCCCTTGAAGCAGATCTTAGTTCATCTATGTCAACTGGCGGATTAAAAGAAAAGCTTGGTAATAACTATATTAATGTTGGCATTATGGAAGCTAATATGATTGGAATTGCATCAGGTCTTAATCTTTGTGGAGGATATGCATTTGTACATTCTTTTGGTCAATTCATAGCAAGAAGAGCTTATGATCAATTATTTATTTCGCTTGCATATGCAGGCTGTAATGCGTGCCTTGTAGGTTCTGATGCAGGTGTTAGTGCAGAACATAATGGTGGTACACATATGACTTTTGAAGATATGGGTATTATCAGAAACATACCTAATATTTATATATATGATGTATGTGATCCATTACAATTAAAAAAAATACTTGAGGACTCATACAATAACAAAAGATTGGTATATATAAGAACATTTAGAAAAGCTGGTAAATTTTCTATATATAATAGTATTGATGAAATTGGAGATGGAGCTACTTTATTAAAAGATAAAGGAAATATAACTTTAATTGCAACAGGACTAGCTGTACATGAATGCATTGAAGCAGCGAAAAAATTAGAAGACTCAGGTATAAATGTCAAAGTTATTGATGTTCATCGTATAAAGCCATTAAATGAAAAGTTTGTACTGAATGTAATTGAAAATGATGATGTAGTAATAACATGTGAAAATCATAGTATTAATAATGGGCTAGGTAGCACAATTGCTGAATTATTAAGTGAAAAATGTCCGAAAAAATTAGTAAGACTAGGTGTTAATAATAGGTTTGGACAGGTTGGTACACTAGACTATCTATTAAAAGACTATAATTTTGATTCTGACTATATTGTAAATACAATAAAAAGTCTAAAAAATAACAAAAATTATTGATAATTATTAGTAAATATGTTAAACTAGCATAGATGTTTAGTTGGAGGGAATATGCAAGTTTTAAAATATTTACTGTACGCAGTAGTTGTTATAGACTCAATTATACTTTGTGCATTAATACTTATGCAACAGGGAAAATCTAATGGATTATCTGGGCTTTCTGGCCAAGTATCTTCAGATAACTATTGGAGCAAACATAGAGGTAGTTCAGCAGAAGGTGCATTGGAAAAAGGCACAAGAATTCTTGCTGTAATATTATTTATAGTAATAGCATTATTAAATACAACATGGTTTCATTAAAATACGCCCTAAGACATATAGCTTAGGGCGTATTATTGTGAGGGAATATGAATAAAATTGGTCAAAAATTTAATGGAATTTTTTTATCAACAAAAAAAGGATTTGGATTTGTCAGATTGGAAGATAGTGATGAAGAAGTATTTATTGAATCACGCTATAAGAATACTGCAATGCACGGAGATAAGGTTTGTATAAAAATTTTAAAATCATCAAGCTTAGAATCAAAAGCAGAAGGTAAAGTAATTAATGTAATTGAAAGAAAAAATGATACTTTGGTAGGTATAGTTGATAGATCTAAGAGAGCAGTTTTTGTAATACCAGATGATAATAAAATCAATGAAGATATTTTTATTCCATTAGGAAAAGATAAAAAAGCAAAGAATAAGCAAAAAGTAGTAGTAAAAATTGAAAAATATCCTACAAAAAATATGTCAGCAGAAGGAAAAATAATTAAGATTCTTGGTAATCCAGGAGAAAAAGATACTGAAATTCTATCTTTGCTTGAAAAATATAATATACCATACTTATGGAATGATAAAATTAATCTTGAATTAAAAGACATACCTGATAGTGTTAAGAAGTCTGAGATAAAAGATAGAGTTGATTATACAGACTTATTAACAATAACTATTGATGGAGAGGATACAAAAGATGTCGATGATGCAATAAGTATTGAAAAAAACGAAAATGGATATAGGCTGTATGTACACATAGCTGATGTTACACACTATGTAAAATATTTATCTGAGTTAGATAAGGAAGCTTATAAAAGGTCTACAAGTGTCTATTTAATAGATACAGTAATACCTATGTTACCACAAAAATTATCAAATGGTATTTGTTCGTTAAATGAAAAAGTTGATAGATTGGCATTAACATGTCAAATGGATATAGATAAAAAAGGGAATGTTTATTCATCTGATATAGTTGAATCTATAATTAATGTGAATTATCATATGACATATACAGAGATTCAAAGTATAATTAATAAAGATAATGATATAATAAATAAATATAGTGATGCTATTGATGATATAAAAACATTCATTGAACTTTCACGAAAAATTGATATTTTAAGAGAAAAAAATGGTAATATAGATTTTAACACTCAAGAAAGTAAAATTAAACTTGATGAAAAAGGTAGACCTATAGATGTTAAACCTTTTGTAAGACAAGAAGCACATAGAATTATAGAAAATTTTATGATTTATGCTAATGAAAGTGTTGCGACAGAATATTTTTGGAAAGAAATTCCCTTCATTTATAGGGTTCACGAGGAACCAAGTGATGAAAAAATAGATGAATTAAAGAAGGTACTTACTAATCTAAATATTAATTATCATTTTGGAGAAAAAATATATTCTGGTCAATTTAGAGCTATATTAGAAAGTGTTAAAGATACAAATATTGAAGCATTTGTAAATGAAGTTATATTACAAAGTATGATGAGAGCAAGATATGACACGGTAGCTACAGGTCATTTTGGTCTTGGATTAAGATACTATTCTCATTTTACTTCACCTATTAGAAGATATGCAGACCTACAAATTCATAGAATTATTAAGGAAAATATTCATAACAATATAAATATTGAACACTATGAAGCTATTTTAAATGAAGTAAGTAAAAATATATCAGCTAATCAGAAGAGGGCTGATGATTGTGAAAGGGAATACTTTGCATATCAAAAAGCTAGATTTATGGCAAATAAAATTGGTTATATATATAAGGGTATTATTGATCACATTACAAAATTTGGTATGTATATAAGACTTGATAATACCATTGAAGGTATGGTACGTATTTCTGATATAAGATTTGGTGAATTCATTTATGATGAAAATAAGAAAGTTGTGAGAGAAATATCTATAGGATATGAATATAAAATAGGTGATGAAGTTTTTGTAAAAGTAATAGGGGTTTCATCAAAAGATAGAACTATTGATTTTGAATTAGTTGAGGATTATTATGAAATTGATAGCCAACAATAAAAAAGCATTTCATGATTATTTTATTGAAGAAGAAATTGAGTGCGGCATAGAACTTAAAGGAACAGAAGTAAAATCGCTTAGAATGGGAAAGTGTAGCCTTAAAGAAGCATTTGTAAGGATAATAAATAACGAATGCTTTATAATGAATATGAATATTAGTCCTTATGAAAAAGGTAATATTTTCAATAGAGATCCAATAAGAGTAAGAAAATTACTATTACATAGAAGAGAGATAAATAAGTTAATTGGTAAAATAAAAATAAAAGGATACACAATTGTACCTATAAGTATTTACTTTAATAAGGGACTTGTCAAAGTTAAAATCGGACTTGCAAAAGGTAAAAAGTTGTATGATAAAAGACAAGATATAGCTAAAAAAGATCAACAACGTGCAGTTATGAGAGAATTAAAAATGAATTTTAGAAAGTAGGTAATTATGTCAAAACCTATTGTTGCTATAGTTGGAAGACCTAATGTTGGGAAATCAACATTATTTAACATATTGGCAGGAGAAAATATTGCTATTGTTAAGGATACTCCTGGTGTTACAAGAGATAGGATATATGCTGATGTTAATTGGCTTAATAATGATTTTATAATAATAGATACTGGAGGAATTGAGCCAGATTCTCAGGATATATTACTATCACAAATGAGGGAACAAGCACAGATGGCAATAGATATGGCAGATGTAATAGTTTTCTTGACAGACGTAAAATCAGGCTTGCAAGATGATGATGGACGTGTTGCCGATATGCTTAGAAAAAGCCATAAACCTATTTTATTAGTTGTCAATAAAGTAGATGATTTCAATAAATTTAATAATGATGTGTATGAGTTTTACAACCTAGGTATTGGAGATCCTATACCAATTAGTTCAGCTAATAGGCTAGGTATTGGAGATATGCTTGATAAAATTGTAGATAAATTTAATGGAATAGAGCATTCGAGTGAAGAAGATGATATAAGACCTAAGATAGCCATTATAGGAAAACCTAATGTAGGTAAATCATCTATGATAAATAAATTGCTTGGCGAAGATAGATTGATCGTTTCAGATATTGCAGGAACAACAAGAGATGCAATAGATACTGTAATTAATTATGATAATAAAGAATATATTTTTATTGATACAGCTGGACTTAGAAGACAAAAAAAGATAAAAGATGAAATAGAAAGGTACTCAATTATACGAACAGTATCTGCTGTAAAGCGTTGTGATGTAGCACTTTTAGTTATTGATGCTACTGAAGGAATCACAGCTCAAGATAGTAAAATTGCAGGTATTGCCCATGAAGAAGGAAAAGGCATAATAATAATTGTAAATAAGTGGGATGCTATAGAAAAGGATGATAAAACTGTATATAAGTTTAGAGATAAAATTAGAGAAACATTACCATTTTTAAGTTATGCAGATATTATGTATGTTTCGGCATATACAGGACAAAGATTAAATAAAATATTTGAAATGATTGATAATATTTTAGATACAAGAACTATGCGTATCCAGACTGGTATACTTAATGAAATAGTAACAGAGGCTACTATTATGAATCAGCCACCTTCTGATAAGGGCAAGAGGTTAAAGATTTTATATACAACGCAAGTAGCGATTGAACCACCAACTTTTGTAATATTTGTTAATGACAAGGATTTAATGCATTTTTCATACACAAGATATATTGAGAATAAAATAAGAGAAGCATTTGAATTTAGAGGTACTAGATTAAAATTTATTGTACGTGAAAGGCAAGATAATGTTAAGTAATGCACTAATTTGTATTTTTATTGGATACATACTTGGATTATTTCAAACATCATTTATAATTGGTAAGATAATAAAAAAAGATCTTAGATTGCTTGGAAGTGGGAACTTAGGCGCTACTAATGCAATGAGGAATTTTGGCAAAACTCTAGGTGCAGTTACATATTTTTTTGATGCACTGAAAGGATTTATTGCTGCACTTATTGTTTTATTTATATTTAAAAATAGAATAGATGTTAGGGTTGCACTACAAGTATGTGCAATGTTTGGGGCTATATTAGGACACTGTTTCCCATTTTATTTAAAGTTTAAAGGTGGCAAAGGTGTTTCAACTCTAACAGGTGCTATGGTATGTATAAATCCACTTATAGGATTATTAGGGCTTATTATTTTCTTTTCTTCATTATATATAACTAGATATGTTAGTGTAAGTTCTCTTATAATGAGTTTTTCATATTTTGCAATGATAAGTATTTCATCTGCATTTGGTTTTTTTATAGCAGACCAAAAATCTGTAATAATTATTACGCTGATGTCTGGTATTGTATTTTGCTTAATTGTTTATATGCATAGATCAAATCTTTATCGATTAGCAGCTAATAATGAAAGAAAGGTTGGTACACAAAATGACGCCTGATATTAGATTTCCTAATTTAGGAATAAATATCGATAATCTTATAAAAGAGATAAAAATATATAATAATTTCAGTATTGCTATTTATGGAATAATGATTACTATTGGTATATTAGCTGGATTATACATTGCTCAAAGAAATGCTAAAGTTTCTGGACAAGATCCGGAATTTTATACATCTTTTGTAGTTGTTGCAGTTATATCATCACTTATTGGAGCAAGATTATACTATGTAATTTTCTCTTGGGATGAGTTCAAAGATAATATTTTAAAAATATTTAACCTTCGTTCTGGAGGATTAGCTATATATGGTGCTGTAATATTTGCTGTCATCACTGCATATGTTTATGGCAAATATAAGAATAAGTCTTTCTTAGAAATTTGTGATACTGCATGCCCAGGTTTAATATTAGGACAGGCTATTGGAAGATGGGGAAATTTTTTTAATAGAGAAGCTTTTGGTGGATATACAGACTCCTTTTTTGCAATGCAAATAAGGGCATCAGATATAACTCAGGGAAATTTAAATTCAGATGCTAATACAAAGCTTGTAGAGTATATGGGGGAGAAATATTTACAAGTTCATCCTACCTTCCTATATGAATCAATATGGAATTTAGCAGTATTCGCTTTTTTAATGCTATTTAGAAAAAAGACTAGATTTAAGGGAGAATTATTCTTATGGTATCTATCTTTATATGGTATAGGTAGATTTTTTATAGAAGGATTAAGAACAGATCAATTAAGAATTATGAATTTTGCTGTCTCTCAGGTATTGGGGATTGCACTATTTATAATATCTCTATTTACTATTTTAATAAAAAGAATGAAATATGAAAAAGTGGGGAAATAAACGTTATTATAGTTTAGATTATCATTATAAAAAAATATTTGGTAAAAAAGTATATAAATTATCAATTGATGCTGGTTTTACATGCCCAAATAGAGATGGTAAAGTTTCTCATGGTGGTTGTATCTTTTGCAGTGAAGGTGGATCAGGAGAAAATGCTGGAGAACGGAAATATTCAGTTACACAACAGATATTAGATCAAAAAGAGTTTATAAAAAGTAAGTATAATGATGGTGCATATATAGCCTATTTTCAGGCTTTTACTAATACTTATGCAAATATAGATTATTTGAGGAAAGTTTATTATGAAGCATTGAACAATCCTGATATTGTAGGTATTTCCATAGCTACAAGGCCAGATTGTTTGGATACAGATGTATTAGATTTAATTGATGAAATAAGTAGAATAAAAAAAGTATGGATAGAGTTAGGGTTACAGACTATTCATGATAAAACAGCAAAAATAATAAATAGAGGATATAAGTACAACACATTTTTAGATGCAATTAATAAATTAAGTAAATTAAATATTGAAGTTTGTGTACATTTAATTTTAGGACTACCATATGAAACTTTAGATGATATGAAAGAAAGTTTATTAGCCATGAATAAAATAAATATTCACGGAATAAAATTACATTTGCTACATATAATTAAAAATACAAAGCTTGAAAAAATCTATAATGATAATAAAATTACTACTTTTGAAATGAAAGAATATGCTGAATTTATTATTTGGTGTATAACTCATTTAAGAGATGATATTGTAATTCATCGTTTAACTGGTGATGGTATTAAAGAGAGCTTAGTTGCTCCACTGTGGAGTCTAAGAAAAATAGATGTATTAAATTATATTGATCATAATTTAAAGGTTAGGAACTTATATCAGGGGTGTGAGTATGAATGATAGGATGACAACAATATATAATCTTATGATACTATATATGATTAATAAATCTCTTTTACCTTTAAGTAATACTGAAATAATGACATTCTTTCTCGAATATAACTATACGGACTATTTTAATGTACAGCAAACAATACATAATTTAATAGATTCAGGTAATATACTTGGAATAAAAAAAGGGAAGACAACAAACTATTATATTACCAATGATGGTAAAGAAGTTTTGGAACAATTAAATATATATCTACCACCTATTATCATCGAAGATATTAATAAATATATTGATAATGTATATAAAAAATATTAATTAATTATTGACTTGTAATAATTAGCTATGTATAATCCAATTAAGTAAATAAGTCTTCGGGGTTAGGTGAAATTCCTTACCGGTGGTTATAGTCCACGAGCGTTAAGCTGATTTGGTGAAATTCCAAAACCGACAGTAAAGTCTGGATGAGAGAAGCATTTTGTGCAGCCTTCGGAGTTCGAGGGCATTTTTTATTGCCCTAGGAGGGAGAGATATATGAATAAAAAACAAGTTTTTACAACAAAGGTTATCATTTTGATTGGTATTATGGCAGCAATTTCAGCAGTATTGCAGCAGTTAGAAATACCTTTTTTAGGATTTTTAAAGTTTGAGTTTAGTGATTTGCCCGCTATAATAATTGCAGCGTTATATGGTCCTATTCCAGGTGTAATAACGGAGTTATTAAAAAATATTATAAAGTTATTGACAACTGAAACAGGTTTTATAGGTGAATTGGCCAATTTTATTGTAGGAACAGCATTTGTAATACCTATAGGTATTGGCTTTAATAAAATGAGGGCAAATAATAATTTTACATTAAAGGGAATAATAATAAGTTTTGTACTTGCAACTATTGTAATGACTATAGTTGGAGCATTAGCAAATTACTTTATTTTAATTCCATTCTATGCAAATTTTATGAATGGAGAAGATAAAGTAGTAGCTATGATTTCAAAACTTATACCGATAATAAAAACCAAACTTGATTTGATATTATATTATATATCTCCATTTAATATTTTAAAGGGATTGATAATTTCAATAATTTCTATAGTTATGATATACTTTAAGATAAATAGAAGAAATAATTAACATAACTGGAGGAAGTATGACAAGAGCTAGTGGAATATTGCTACCTATTTTTTCATTACCATCAAAGTATGGTATTGGATCATTTTCAAAAGAAGGATATGAATTTATTGATTTATTAAAAGAAACACATCAAAAATATTGGCAGGTATTACCATTGGGACCAACAGGATATGGAGATTCACCATATCAATCATTTTCATCATTTGCAGGAAATGCATATTTTATTGACATAGAAAAATTAATTCAAGAAGGATTAATAGAAGGTAACGAAGAAGAGTTAATTTATTTGGATTCAAATAATGATTATGTTGATTATGAAATTCAATATAAATACAGACGTTCTTTATTAAAAAAGGCAAGTAAAAAATTTATAAAAAATGAAGATTATGAAAGATTCTGTATTGAAAATGATTTTTGGCTTAATGAATATTGCATATATATGGTCTTAAAGGATAAATTTGGTGGAGATTTTTTTGGATTTGACAAAAAGTACAGGGACTATGATGTAAAAGAAATTGACAAATTAATTCTTGAATATATTGAAGATGTAGAGGAGTATAAGTTTATTCAATATACTTTTTTCAAGCAATGGTTTGAACTAAAAGAATATGCAAATGAAAATGATATAAAAATAATAGGTGATATTCCAATCTATGTTTCTATGGATAGTGCTGAAGTATGGTTACATAGAAATGAACTTATGGATTTTATTGATGGTAAACCAGCTATGGTCGCGGGCTGTCCACCTGATGCATTCACTGAAGATGGTCAATTGTGGGGGAATCCATTATATGACTGGGAAAAAATGAAAAAAGATAATTACTCATGGTGGTGTAAAAGATTTGAATATTCACTTAAACTCTATGACTATATAAGAGTAGATCATTTTAGAGGTTTTGATTCATATTATTGCATACCTTTTGGATCTAAAGATGCAAGGAAGGGCATATGGAAACAAGGGCCTGGGATTGACTTTTTCAATATAGTTAAAGATTATCTATCAAAAAATAATTTAGAGTTAAATATTATTGCAGAAGATTTAGGATTTTTAACTGATAGTGTAAAAGATTTATTAAAGCAATCAAATTTTCCAGGCATGAAGGTCATTCAATTTGCATTTTTAAACAGAAGTAATGATTACTTAAATTATAACCATATTCAAAATTCAATCGTCTATTCAGGAACTCATGATAATCAAACTATTGTTGGTTGGATAAATTCTATGGATGAGGATGAAAAGCTTTTTCTACGTGAATATATAAATGTATTTGATAGAGAAATAACAAATTGGGATATTATAAGATTGACTATGTCTAGTTCTTCAAAACTTGCTATTATACCTTTTCATGATTATTTGAATATTGATAATTCTGCCAGAATAAATGAACCAGGTGTTTTAGGTAATAATTGGAAGTGGAGATATAAATCAACACAAATTAATATTAATATTTTAGATGGAATAAAATACTATACTGATCTTTATGGACGATATAGTTTAAATAATGAAGAGAAATTATAGATAAATTTATCACCATACTTTAGTTGGCCCTAAAAGCTCTAAGTTTACTTTTAGGGTCAATTTTTATAATAAGATTTAAATACTGTTATAGACCATTGTTACTATATATTATTTATTGTGTATGATATACTTTTATTTAGTATATAGTGTATTAAATTAATTTTAAGAGGAGACGGATTGATGAAAGTATTATTAGTAAATGGGAGTCCACGAAAGAATGGGTGTACAAATAGAGCTCTCAAGGAAGTAGCCAATGCATTAAATGATAATGGGGTAGATACAGAAATATTTTGGATTGGTAAAGATGCTATATCAGGCTGCACTGGTTGTAGAAGCTGCATTAAAAGAGGTGAGTGTATTTTCAATGATGTTAATATTGTAAGGGATAAAATAGCTGAATCAGATGGTTTTGTTTTTGGATCACCTGTATACTATGCTTCCGCAAATGGTAATCTTATTTCATTTATGGATAGGCTTTTTTATTCAACACCAAAAAAATATCTGATGTATAAACCCGCTGCATCTGTTGTATCGGCTAGAAGAGCAGGTACAACTGCAACATTTGATATACTTAATAAGTATTTTTCTATATGTCAGATGCCTATTATTTCTTCCTCATATTGGAATATGGTACATGGTAATACACCTGAAGAAGTTGAGAGAGATGAGGAAGGGTTATATACAATGAGAGTGTTGGGAAGAAATATGGCATATTTTATAAAAAGTCTAAAAATAGCAAAAGATAGTGGTCTAGAATATCCAATATTAGAAGAAGCAAAGCGTACAAACTTTATAAGATAATAATTATCAATTAATAATTTTTAGCAAACAATTTACTATTATTAATATGTATAATATATAATCTATAATTACCATATGCTTATTTTCTAATTAGTGATATAATGTAGTTTATATGAAGAGTTTGAAGATAAATGCTTTATCTAATGTTATGATAAAGATACTTAATATTGTTTTTCCGTTGATAACAGGACCATATATTGCTAGAGTTTTAGATAAAACAGATTACGGTAATTTTAATATTGCAAATACATTAATTAATTTGTTTATACCGATAGCAACACTAGGAGTATATAATTATGGAATTAGGGAAGTGAGTAGAGTAATAGGCGACAGAAATAAAATAAACCATACATTCTCTAAACTTTTCTATGTTTCTACATTTGGTACTATAGTTACAACTATAGTTTATTATATATATATTTTCTCTATATATTCAAATATTAGTATAAAACCACTTTGCTATATATTAGGAGCGCAAATATTTGCACAGATGTTTTATATTGAATGGATGAATGAAGCTTTTGAAAATTATACATTTATATTGTACAAGACTTTATTTATACGAATTTTACTATTTATTGGATTATTTGTTTTTGTAAAAAAAGAATCAGATGTAATACCATATGCAATTATAATGACTGTATTAAACTCAGCAAATTTTATTATAAGTTTTATATGGATAAAAAAGAATGTAAGGCTTGTTAAAGTAAGTTTTGAAGAGATAAAAAAGCTGATCGGACCACTTATATCTGTTTTACTTTTAACTAATGCAAATATGATGTTTACTATACTTGATAGGGCTTTTTTAAGTTATATTTCAACGCCAGAATATGTTACATTCTATACAATTGCACAGAACATAATTACAATTATTTCAGGAGTTATACTAGGTGCGATTACAGTTAATGTACCAAGAATGAACTACTATCTTGGTAACGGTGATGAAAAATCGTATGTAGACTTAGTTAATATTACTTCAAGAATCTATGCATTTTTAATTATACCGTTATCAATAGGACTTATTATGTTATCCTCTTATGCAATGTTGCTATATGGAGGTAGTAAATATATTGGGGCTGGACTTATTACAGGTATTTTCTCATTTAGAATTATAACATTATCTATTGATGTAATATTAGGTAACTTAATTATATTCGCAAGAGGATATGAAAAAGCATTGACAATAAATTACTTTATTGGCGGGTTTATTAATTTAATTTTTAATTTCATTCTTGCATATAATAATATAATAAAACCTGAATTATATATAATTACAACAATCTTTTCTGAATATATAGTTTGGATTTTACATGTAATATTAATTAAAAGAAAAGGGTTGTTTAATTTAAAACAGATATTTATAAATATTGCTAGATATATTATTATAAGTTTAGGATTTGTTCCAATTTATATAATTTATACATATTTTTATCCTATCGAACTTATTATAGATATAAGTAATATTTTACATGTTTTTATATATATTTTCATATGTATGTTATATTATGCAGTTATTAATATATGTCTAAAAGATAAAATAATTATATATTGTATTAATTTAATAAAAAATCTTAAAAATAAATTTATAATTAATAGAAAATAGAAAAATCCATAATATTTTGCAATATTAAGCAAAGTATTATGGATTTAATAATATTTTATTCATTTATAGTCTTTATTCTATAAATGAAATAGTAGTAATGAAATAATAACACAAAAATTATACATATCCTTGCATGAATATGATTAACAAGTATAAATGATATTATAAAAAATATTGTAATAAAGAATAATATTCTCTTTTTTTTCTTAATTGTAAGTCCTGTTCCCTTTTGAATAGGTTTTATATTTTCATTATATAGCTTAGTTGATAAAAACCAATTGTTGAATTTTTCACTACCTCTGGCAAAACAATAGGTAGCAATAAGTAAAAAAGGTGTAGCTGGCATTAAAGGAAGATAGACACCGATAACTCCTAAGCCTAAAAAAATAAAACCTATAATTACAAATAAAATTTTCATTTCCCTCCAAAATGTAGATGGCATTAAGCCATCTACAAGTAGTTTATCTATATGCAAAAACAAGCATTCTTTCAGTTGTATTTTCTCTAGCTTCTAAGCACGTAGAAAGAATTAATATTTTATTGCTCGTACTTAACATACTTCTATCGATATTTAGGCTTGAACATAATAGATCTAGATAATCATTATATTCTTGATCAGATAAAAAAGAAGTTTTATAAAGAGGAGTATATTCATTTACATGTAATCCACCTATAACTGTATATTCATATTTATCATTTTTTGTATTTATATAAACCTTATTATGTTCATCTAAAAAAGTTTTATCTCTATAATCATATAGAGTAGTAAAGTAAGTTTTTTCACCAAAAGTTAAAGTTGTACTTACATTATGTCCAAATAAGAAGCTAACCCTATCATTAAAATCAGGCTTGTTATAACCATCTAAAAATATAGTTCCATATATAGAATAGTTACCATCAAAATTTGTATTTAGATAAGTATTATTATCATTTTGTCGGTATACAATAGGATAGTTAATAGTAGTATTAGGAATTTGAATCCATGCAATTGTATCAGAATTTCTTGATTGTAATTTATCAAAATCTACATCGACTTTATCAATGGTATCATATTGATCAGTTTTCTTGATTACTTCATTTGCAAGGTCATGTCCCTCTTCTTTAACTTTATATCCAGTATAGAAGCTATATATTAATTTTCCAGTAGACAAAACAAAAACAATAATACAAAGTATTAATAAAACTTTTCTTAAAATTTCTTTTATTTTTTTATTCATATTTACCTCTCACTATCTGGTATTATATCATAAGTAAGTGAAAAACTCTATATTCTAGGGAATATAGAGTTTTTCTTAGAGTTAATATGGATATGTAAATTATTATTAGATTTTACCTACAAGATCAATTCCTGGTTTTAAAGTATCTTTACCAGGTCTCCATTTAGCAGGGCATACAACACCGTGTTCAGCTACAAATTGAGCTGCTTCAATTTTTCTAAGTAGTTCAGAAGAATCTCTACCAATTCCATCAGCAGATACTTCATAAAGAACTATTTGTCCTTCAGGATTAATTAAAAATGTAGCTCTGTCATAAAGTCCAGCTTCACCTAGTATACTAAAGAAGTTTCCAAATATATTAGTTGGATCACCTAACATAGGGAATTGTATTTTACCAACTGCGTGAGATTCATCATGCCAAGCTTTATGAACAAAATGAGTATCTCTAGAAACACTATATATTTCTGTATTTAATTTTTTAAATTCTTCATAGCTATCAGCTAAATCTTCTAACTCTGTTGGGCAAACAAATGTAAAGTCTGCTGGATAGAAGAATAGTACTGACCACTTTCCTTTTAAGTCCTCAGTAGTGAATTGTGTAAATTCTCCATTATGATATGCGTCTAAAGTGAATTCAGGTAATTTTTGTCCTAAATATCTCATAATTTCCTCCATTTCAATATTTATGTATTTATATTAGCATTGTCTAATTAAGGAGTCAAGGAAAAAATAGTAAAGATTACTGTTTTTGCAAATTATTCACAATTAGTATTGAAAACTCTATATAACTACTATGATATTTAAAAAATAGTTAAACAACCCTTATACAAGTAGCTTCTGGAACTTTTGTTTCAGATTCTAATTTAGTAAGCATTCCCTTATTATCAATTAAAAATGCACAAAGTTCATAAGTTCTTTCATGACAAGTAAATAAGTATTTACTGTCAGGTGAAATATAAAAATCTCTACACCAGTGTCCCCCTGAGTATATATTTTGAATATTCTCTAAACTACCATCATCATTTATCTTAAACACATTTATATGATTATATCCTCTGTTAGCAGTATATATACAATTAGTATCAGGGTTATATAATATTGCAGAAGCTTGAGAATTACCATCAAATGTTCTTGGTAACAGAAATAAACTTCCTATAAATGTTAATTCACCAGTCACTTCATCAACCTTGCACCAGATAATTTCATTACTTAATTCTGTCACAATATATGCAATATTATTAACGATAGTCATATGCCTTGGACCAGAGCCTGGATTAGTTTTAAATTTTTGAATACATTCACCGTTTCTAATATCAATCACATAAATAGTATCTGATCCTAAATCACAAGAGTAGATAAATGTTCCGTTTGGATAAACCATATGAATATGAGATTTTTCTTGTCTATCACTTATAGGTCCACTACCATCACCATAAAATATATTTGTAGGCTTTGTAATCATGCCATTGATAGGATTAAATTTTCTTTGTTCAAATAGAGAATCATGATATGAAGATGTATAAATATTTTGATTCTCAAAATCCAAAGCTAAGTGACAGGCAGATGTATTTGTTAGACTATAAGATGTATCAATATGCTCTAAACTATTGTCTAATTTAATCTTATAACTAGATATACAGTATTTTTCATTGGTATGATCTTTATCAAGTATATATATTATATTATTCTTTTTATCATATTCCATATAAGTAGGGTTGTCTGCCTCAAGTACTAGTTTTGGATTAGTAAATTTATTTCCATCAAATTCCACATAGTAAACACCCTTAGAGTCCTTCTTTGTATAACCACTAATATATAGATCCATCTTCATCCTCCAAACTATATAAAATTTTATCATATCTAGGATAAGGCCAATATTTATTTGATACAATTAATTCAATTTCATCTATTAAGTTACGTATTATCAACATTTTTATGGTGACCGTATCAGAATAATAATTAGCTTGTTCTTGCTTGTCAGAAATTTTTTCTGCATCATTTACTATTTCTTGAAGTTCATTCATATTCTTATAAAGTAGATCCTGTAGTTCTGATAAGTTAATAAGTAAAGATTTATCAGAATTAACACACATACTTGGATCAATATTCAATTTTGATATGATTAGGTTAGATATTTCTTGACTATATGCAATTATTGAAGGAATTATATCTTTCTTTATCATATCTAATAATGTGTGAGCTTCAATTCTTCTTTTTTTAGAATAATCTTCAAGTAAAATTATATATCTTGATCTCATTTCAATACTATTAAATATATTATGTTTAGTAAATAATTCAATATTCTTACTATCAAGAAAATGAGATAGAGCATCAGGAGTAGTTTTATTAAATGAAAGCCCACGCTTTAGAGCCTCATCTATCCATTCTTTGGAATAATTGTTACCATTAAACAATATGCGTTGATGAGCCTTAAAAGTTTCTCTGATTAAATTATCTATAACACTTGAATCATTTCCATTTTTTTCAATATAGTCAATAAAATAAGTTAATGATTCAGCTACAATTGTATTAATAACTATATTTGGTTCAGCAATAGTTAAAGATGATCCAGGCATTCTAAACTCGAATTTATTACCAGTATAAGCAAATGGAGAGGTTCTATTTCTATCAGTGGTATCTTGCATGAACGTAGGTAGACTACATACACCACCTTCAAGAGCCTTTGCTGTTATTGGTGAAATTGGTCTATCATTGATAATGCTATCGACAACTTCTTGTAAATCAGTACCTATAAAAATTGAAATTATACTAGGTGGTGCTTCAAAGCCTCCAAGGCGTTCGTCATTTGTTGCAGTAGATACAGAAATTCGTATAAGATCTTGATATTCATCAACACCTTTTACTATAGCAGCTAAAAATAGTAAGAAAATTTTATTGTCATATGGATTCTTACCAGCCTCTAATAGATTGATTCCTGTATTAGTAGCAATAGACCAATTGTTGTGTTTACCACTACCATTTAATCCTGCAAATGGCTTTTCATGTAAAATACATACAAGTCCATGTTTATCTGCAGTAGTTTTCATTAGTTCCATTGTTAGTTGGTTATGATCTACTGCAAGATTAGTAGTAGTATAAATTGGAGCTAATTCATATTGAGATGGTGCCGCTTCATTATGTTCAGTTTTAGCATATATTCCTAGCTCCCATAACCTTTCATCAAGTTCATGCATAAATTCTTTAACACGTGGATTAATTATGCCTAGGTAATGATCATCTAATTCTTGACCTTTGGGAGGTCGATTCCCGAATAATGTTCTATTACAAAATTTAAGATCCCTTCGCCTATTAAAGATTTTTTTATCAATTAAAAAATACTCTTGCTCAACTCCGATAGTTGTAAAAACATTATTTACATCAGTATGTCCAAGTAGATGTAAAAGCTTTAAACTTTTTGAGCATACTAATTGATTGGAGCGTAAAAGAGGTGTCTTTGAATCAAGTGCCTCACCCATGTATGAATAAAAAGCTGAAGGTATATATAAAGTATTATTCTTGATAAACGCATAACTTGATGGATCCCAAGTAGTATATCCCCTGGCTTCAAAAGTTGATCTAAGTCCACCAGATGGAAAACTTGATGCATCTGGTTCACCTTTAACAAGTTCTTTACCAGAAAATTCCATTATTACACCCCCTCCATCAGTAGGAGAGATAAAACTTTCATGTTTTTCAGCAGTAGTTCCTGTTAAAGGGAAGAACCAATGTGTAAAATGTGTGGCACCATGCTCAATTGCCCAATCCTTCATCGCATTTGCCACTATATTAGCAATGCCTCTTTCTAGTGCAGATCCATTTTCAATTGTTCTTTTTAGAGCTTTATAAGTCTCTTTTGGCAGTCTTTCTTTCATTACCTGTTCATTAAATACTTTACTGCCAAATAACTTTGTAACATTATTCATATCTACCTCTATAATAAAATTATATTATTATTTTTACATTCTCTACGAGTTTCATCATCCCAAATAGAAGATTGTACTTCTCCAATATGTGCTTTACCAAGTAGAAGCATACAAAGTCTTGATTGACCAATACCTCCACCAATTGTAAGAGGTAATACATTATTCAATATATCTTGGTGAAATTTATATTTTCTTCTATCATTCATACCAGCCTTATTTAGTTGATAATCAAGTGATTGAGCATCAACACGTATACCCATAGAAGATATTTCAAATGCTATACCTAAAATATCATGCCAGAACAATATATCACAATTTAACTTCCAGTCATCATAATCAGGTGATCTTCCATCATGCTTTATACCTGATTTTAATTCATCACCTATTTGCATTAGACATACTGTTTTATACTGCTTTGTAATAGCATTTTCTCTTTCCTTTGGTGTTAAATTAGGATACATATCTTCAAGCTCTTGAGTAGTTATAAAGAATATATTCTTTTCAATATTTGTATTTAATTCAGGATATGCTTTTTTTATAATTTCATTTGTTTTATATACAGCATTAACAATTTTTTCAACATATTCTTTTAGTGTATCTATATTTCTACACCCATTTTTTAATATAGCTTCCCAATCCCATTGATCCACATAAATTGAATGAAGGTTATCAAGTTCTTCATCTCTTCTTATAGCATTCATATTAGTGTATAAGCCTTTACCTGGCCAAAAATCATAATCAAAAAGAGCTTGTCTCTTCCATTTAGCTAGTGAATGAACAACCTGCGCATTTTTTTTCAGATCAGGAATATCGAAATCTACAGGACGTTCATATCCGTTCAAGTTATCATTTATTCCGCTTTCTTCTGAAACAAAAAGAGGAGCAGAAACTCTTAATAGATTTAATGATGATATTAACTCACTCTCAAAAGTATTTCTTAATAAAACAATAGCTCTTTGTGTATCATAAATTGAAAGTTTCGATTCGTAATTTTTAGGTATTGTTGTCTTCATAATTAACCGTCCTTAATATTTATATTTTATAACTTGTTCTACAATTAATCCTATGATAAACCCTGTTATAGCTCCAGCTAGAACCAAAATAGGAAGGTAGTAGAGTAAATTTATATTGGAAATTGTTAAAATGGCAACGATTATTTGCCCTACATTGTGCATAACGCCACCTATTAAAGAAATACCAGTAATTCCAAAAACTTGTTTTTTATTAAATTTGATATTTTTTAATAGCGTCATAAATATAATACTTAAAAATGAACCAGCCATTGTATATATAAATAATGAAAAATTTCCAAAAGTTACTGCAACTAATAAATTTCTCACAGTTGCTATAAGTATGGCTTCACTAAATCCATATTTTATAAGAATATATACAAGTACTATATTAGCTAATCCTAGTTTTATTCCTGGAATAGCCAATGTTATTGGAATTAATGATTCTAAATAACTAAGAATAAATGCAAGGGCCAATAATAAGCCTAATCTAGAAATTTTATTTGTCATATTAATTTGAAATTGAATCAACCTCACTCTCTGAATTATTTGCATTGGTAATCTTCACAATTAATTTGTGTGGCAGACATACAATGTTCTCTCCAACTTTATCTATTGATTTTTGATATATACATAACTTATCTGGGCAGTTAGCCTCAATTACAGAAACCTTCCCATCTTTTATTCTTAATTCATTCATACCTAATTCAGTAGTGATTATTTTCTCGGTATCTTCAGATAGGCTATGAGTGTATATAATGTTATCATTATATATTACAACAACTGTGTTACCTTCTTTTAAATTTATTTTATAAAAAATGAATATTACTATGGCGATTATAATTATAATCACCAATAGTAATATATCCATTCGTCTTGTTCTAGTTACCATATATTTTTTTATATTTATTTCCTTGATGAACTCTTGACATTATTTTATTCCATGTAATGAACTGATATTTATCTTGGACACTTTTATCAAAGTTGTCATATCCCATCCAGATAGAAGCAGAATAGTATGCAGAATAACCTGCCATCCAAGAATCCATAAAATCATTAGTAGTACCAGTTTTTGCTGCAACTTGCGTTGTATCTTCATCAAATTGTTCACCATATACACCTTTAATATAAATCTTAGGTAATTGAGATAAAATATCAGTAATGTCAGTTGCAACACGTTTTTTATATACTTGAATAGATTCAGGTCTATTTTCAAGCAAAATATCACCATTAGAGTCAAGAACCTTTGTATAAAGTCTTGGCTTTGTATAAAGTCCATTATTTGCAAAAGATGAATATGCAGATGTTAATTGTAGATTAGTTACACCATATGTAAAACCTCCAAGTGCAGATGCTAAATGTACATCAGTTAAACCTTGTTCATTTGTTTCATATAGTATATGGTCAAAATTCATCTTTCTTAAATATGAAAGACCTACTTCAGGAGTTACTTTCTTTAAAGCTTTAATGGCTGGAACGTTAAGGGAATAACATAATGCCTTAGTCATATCTACCTCTCCAAAAAACCTTCCCCAAACAGTATTAACTTCAACACCATTAGAATATTTATAAGGTTCGTCTATAAAAGTTGTAGATTTATTAAAATATCCTAGGTCTATACCAGGAGCATAATCAAGTAATGGTTTTATCGTTGATCCAGGCTGCCTATAAAGACCAGTTGCTCTATTAAGAGTCAATGCTCCGTCTTTTTCACCTCTACCACCTACAATTGCCTTAACTTCTCCATTATGTGAATCCATAACTGTAAATGACAACTGTGGCTGTGGATTTAAAATTAGTTTTTCTGCTACTTCCTGATATGTTCCTAAAGTTGCTTTATATTTATCTATAAGAGCTCTTGCCTCAGCCTCATTTTTAACTAATATTGTATATTCTGGATTTCCAGTTTCCTCTCTAAGCATTCTAGTTATATTTAGATCTGAAAGATTAACTGTTTCACCATTTTCATTAGTAATAGTGAGCCTATAAGTAATAGTATATCCATCGACTGGGATAGAAGGACTATTGATTTCTTCATCGGCTATTTTTTGTATTCTTGTATCCTGTGTTGAATAAATTTTTAAGCCACCACTAAATATCTTATTATATGCTTCATTTCTTGAATAACCCAATTTTTGGATCATATCATTTACTAAATCTCCAACAAGGGCATCAGTGAAATAAGAAAAATCATATATATCAGCATTGGCATTTTCCACAACTATTCTTGTATAAACATCGTCAGCTAAAGCTTCTTCATATTGTTGCTTATCAATAAATCCATCATCTAACATATACTTAAGTATAGTTTCTCTTCTAGATTTGTTTCGTTCTTGACCAGAAATAGGATTTAATAATGTTGGGTTTTGAGGAATAGCAGCAAGAACAGTAGCTTCTGAAACTGTCAAATCCCTAACATCTTTATTGAAATATCTTTTTGATGCAGTTTGTATTCCTAAGGAGTTATACCCAAGATTTATAGTATTTAAATACCCTTCAATTATTTGATCCTTATTTAAACGCTTTTCTACCTCTATTGCAAGAAATTGTTCTTGAATTTTTCTTCTTAATTTTTGTAGAAAACTTACCTCATTTCCACCATTAAAAACAGAGTTTTTTATTACTTGCTGAGTAAGAGTAGATGCACCTTCATTAAAGCTTCCTCTTCGTAGACCCTTAATAAATGCACGCGCTATACCTTCAGGATCAATTCCATGATGTTGTCTAAAACGCTTGTCTTCAATTGCAATAAAAGCATCTTGCACATGTTTAGGAATATTTTCAAATGGAACAAATATTCTATTACTACCATGTTGTACAAGTCTTTGTATCTCATTATTATCTGAATCATAAATTGTCGTAAGGAATGCTTGAGGGGTAATATTGATATTATCAACGTTAGGTGCATTATCAATAATTCCTTTAATTGTTCCCAATCCTAACGCACCTAATAATACAACTAAATAAATTGATAGTATAATAAAAATTCTAAATATAGTTGTTTTAAGTTTTTTAGAAATGTATGTAGAGGTACGTTTATATCTATTTTCAATATTACCAATATTTTGATTAGTAAAATTCATATTACTCCTTATACGTTAAATCTAAATAAGATTATATCTCCATCTTTTACAACATATTCTTTACCTTCTAGTCGTACAAGTCCCTTTTCTTTTGCCTTGGTATAAGATCCCTGTTCCATTAAATCGTCATAACTTACAACTTCCGCTTTAATAAAACCTTTTTCAAAATCTGTATGAATTTTTCCAGCAGCTTGAGGAGCTTTTGTCCCTTTTGTTATTGTCCATGCACGAGTCTCTTGTTCACCGGCTGTAAGATAACTAATCAATCCAAGTAGTGAATAACTAGCATTGATTAGCTTATCTAAACCTGATGAGGAAAGTCCAAGATCAGTTAGAAACGCTTCTTTTTCATCATCATCTAATTGAGCAATTTCTTCTTCTATTTTGGCACTTACAACAAACACTTCAGAACCATGATTAGATGCATATTCTCTTACTTTATTTACTAGAATATTTCCATTTGCATCATCAAGTAAATCATCTTCACCAACATTAGCTGCATATATTACAGGTTTAGTCGTAAGTAAATTTAATGAATTAATAAAAGTCATCTCTTCCTCATCGCAGGTGAAAGTAATAGCAAGGTTATTGCCTTCTAGATGTGATTTAAGAGATTTTAATAATTCTAATTCCTTTGCTAGGTCTTTATTATTTCTAGCACCATGAGAAGTCTTTGCTATACGTTTTTCTAATAACTCTAAATCAGAAAATATTAATTCGAGATTTATTGTTTCAATATCTCTAATTGGATCAACACTTCCATCAACATGGACGACATTAGAATCTTCAAAGCACCTTACTACATGAACAATTGCATTAACTTCTCTAATATTAGATAAGAACTGATTCCCAAGTCCTTCACCCTTTGAAGCACCTTTAACAAGACCAGCAATATCAACAAATTCTATAACAGCTGGTGTTGTTTTTTTAGAGTTATACATTTTTGTAAGCTTATCTAATCTTTTGTCAGGAATAGTGACTATTCCAATGTTAGGATCTATAGTACAAAATGGGTAATTAGCCGATTCTGCACCTGCTTTTGTTAAAGAATTAAATAAAGTACTTTTACCTACATTAGGCAAACCAACAATTCCAAGTTTCATATATTACCTAGGTATTATACCTGTTCCTTTCATATGTAAATAATAAATATTTTATCATGAGCAGTTATAATTGTCTATATACTTGATATATTTAGACCTTTATGATAAGATGTTGATGAATAGTGAGGTGTGATATGCATATAGATATTTCTACTGATGATAGATTGAGTAAGTTATCATTAAAAATGGCTTATGTTAGTTCTTTTATTCTTATTTTTTCTATAGCATTGAATGTGTTTAATCTCAATATTGGATTGATGATATCTGGCATTTGTATGGCAGGTTTTATTTTATCAATATTTGGTATAATTTTGAGCAATATGGCTAGAGAAAATGATGATGAACATATTAGTAGATGTCTTAGGGCTAAAATATTTAATATTGTCCTTTGTGTTATTTATATCATTATTTATATAATTTTATAATTTAGGAGGTAAGTATGAATAAGTTTTTTAAAAAGCTTATGGTTTCACTGCTTATGATGGCAATTATGGTACCTACTGTTGTAATGGCTGCAGATGTACCAAAGGTGAAAATAGAAGTCACCGAAAAAGCTAAGGCTGTTAATGATGAAATTAAAGTAAAATTATCTATGTCTAATGATTTAACAGCAAATGCAGACTTTAATGTAGAGTATGATTCAAATATTTTAGAATTAGTAGATGATGGTCTAAAAAATATCACTGGTGGCTTGGATACACTAGCAGTTGATACTAGCAAGCCAGGATTAATTAAATATACTGACTTAAAGAATGATGGAGTTGTTATAACTTTTAAGGTAAAATCAGAAGGAGAGTCTGATATAAAAGCGTCAGTTACTGATATATTCATAGTTGATAGAAATGCAAAAGCAACAGCAGATGAACTTAAAACTATGACAGCAAAGACTAAGGCTGGTATTAAGAAAGAAACAACTCAGACAACAAATAATAACAATAGTAACAATAACAACAGTAATAACAACAATCAGAACAATACTAATAACAATAATAACAATAAAGATAATAATAAATCAGCAGAAACTCAAACAAAACCTGTTGAGAAAAAAGGATTTTTTGGTCAATTTTTTGATAAACTTAACAATGATTGGGTGTTAAAAATATTGTTTATTGCAATTTGCTTTATAATACTTATTCTTATAATTCTTTTAATTGAATATATTATTGTTTCTAAGAAAAATAAGAAAAGAGCACTTGAAGAAGAAAGAAATTCTAGAGTAAATGAAGCACAAAGAATTAATAATGCAAATAGGGTGCCAGTAAATAGAAATCCTCAACAGAGAGTTCCATCTCAAAGAGTTCCACAACAAAGAACTGGACAGCCAGTAAGAAGGCCACTGACTGAAGCTGAAAGACGTGCAAGAGCTGAAAGATTAAGAAGATCATCTGAAAATGGGCAAGCACAAAGACCTAGAAGACCTCTTACAGAAGAGGAAAGAAGAGCACTGCAAGCTAGAAGGCTAAGAAGAGAGCAGGGCGATCAAAGAAGAGTTGCTAGACCTATAAGAAGAGAAAATGAAAATATTGATAAATAAAGTTGAATAGCTTTTTATAAAAAACTGACTCCATTTAAATTGATATAACAATTTAAATGGAGTCAGAATATATATAAAATAAAATTTATACCTTAGTAAGATTTTCTATTGATGGCTTAACAACTATTGAATAATTGGTATGATATATAACCATACCAATGTGTCCATTTTTAGGTTTTTTTATAAACTTTCTCTGTATATAATCAATTTCAACTTTATCTAAATTTCTGTCAGGACTATAATATCCTGCAAGTTGAGCAGCTCGTATATAAACTTCATCAGGAAATTCATCTAAATTATTTATATTTTTTACAATTACATGTGATCCTGGTTTATCTTTTATATGAAACCACCAATCATTCTGGTCACCTATTTTAAATGTAACTTCTTCATTTTGGATATTATTTCTCCCTACATAATATATGTTTCCATCAATATCAATGAACTTATATGGTTTAGATTTATGAACTTTCTTGTTACGATTGTTATTCTTTACTTTTAAATACGATGATTCTTTAAGTTCTAATTCTATTTCATTAATATCATTATTATCGCTTATATAATTTATGCTATCATTTATAGATTGAAGATATTCAAGTTCTTTATAAGCTTCTTCTATTAATTTTTTAGTAACGATTTCAGTTCTTTTTAGCTTATTATACTTTGCATAATATTTTTGAGAGTTTTTTGCAGCACTTAGATTTGATTCAATTGGTATTTCAACTTCTTTATTAGTATAGTAATCAATAACCTTTATTTTATCTGTTTCTTTATTAACAAGATATGAATATGCAAGTATAAGCTCACCATATAACTTAAACTTTTCCTTTTTTTTACATTCCGATAATTGAATTTCCCATATATTTAATTTTTTACTAACCCTTTTTATATTTGTACTAATAGTATTTCTGATATTAGTTGTTTTATCGTATAAATATTTATAGTCAATACTTTTTTTATAATAATTAATTAGAAGTGTATTTATATTATCATAAGATTCTATTGATAAATCACTATTTTTAAGATATCTTATAACAGAATAATCAATTGGTTTACCTTCCTTATTAAAATATATAGTAGGTGTAAAATGCTTATTAGTTATTTTACTAACTATTTCTTTAATACAATCATATAGTCTTAAAGCCATTTGATTATCTAACTGATTAGACGGAATATTACTATCAATATCTGATAAATAACATATTTCTTGAGCTAATTTAGGACTAACAAGATTAAATTGATTTACAATATTATTTGTGAGTATTTCTGATGTTTCAAAATAACTCAAAAAATCATCATAAGATATATCCAAAATATTAGTTTTATTTTGTTTATTAACAATAAAGTAATTAGCCCCAGGAAAGATTTGTCTTAAAGAACTCGTTGATGCATCAACATGTTTTATAGAGTCTAAAATTCTATCTTTATTATTTATAAGAATTATATTTGAGTGCTTCCCCATGAATTCTGCAATTAATTTATAATTATGTAAATCACCCATCTCATCATAGTGCGTTATAGTAAATTCAATTATTCTATCGTAATCAATTTGATTTATTGATATAATTCTCCCATTTGATATATATTTTCTAAGAATCATACAAAAATTAGTTGGTTGATTAGGATTTTCTCTAACAATTGAATTATCTATATATGCTAATGGATATTGTGTGTTAGATGATAAAATAAGTTTATAGTTTGAATTATTATTTCTTATTACAAGTATAATTTGATCTTTATCTGGTTGATTAACCTTTGTAATTCTACCATTTAGCAAAGTTTTATTTAAATAGTCCGTTATTGAGTATATTGTTATATTATCTAATGCCATAAATTCCCTCTCATAAATTATATTTTATAGTATAAAGTGATATATCATATTTTTAAAGTACATTGTTTATATATATTATTTACTTTATCTTAATATAACAAATATATGTAAAATATGTTATAATTATATCATTATAGAAGGTGAAAAATTATGTCTAGCGTTTTTGTTTACTTACGAGATGGTATTTTTACATTTAATGATATAATGGTTTATATTAATATTTTTATCATCTTTTTACTAATATTTTTCCAAAAAAGAGAACCCGTAACAATTTTTTTATGGATATTTGTACTAATATTTATACCAATTGCTGGGTTCATATTTTATATTTTTTTGGGTCAGCAAATTTACAAGGAAAAAAGATTTCATTATAAAGAGCTTGAAGAAATCTTAAGCAAACATTCTTTTCATAGTAAAACAAGCATAAAAAGTTATGATAGTTTTTTATTGGATGACTCAACTGAAAATTTCAAGGAAATAATTAAATATAACTTTAATGTTTCAAAAGCTGTTTACAGTGATAACAATGATGTCGAAATCTTTACAGATGGTCTTGAAAAATTCGACTCTCTAAAGAAAGATTTACTTAAAGCAAAAAAATATATATATTTTCAATACTATATCATAAAAGATGATATTGTTTTTAGATCAATTATTCCAATATTAAAGCAAAAAGCAAAAGAGGGCGTAAAAGTTTGCATAATATATGATGGAATGGGATGCAGGCTGATAAAGAATAAGGTATGGAAAGATTTAGAAAAAAGTGGAATTGAGACTGTATCCTTCTTTCCACCTATACTAGGACAGTTTAACGTTCGTGCTAATTATAGAAATCATCGAAAAATAGTTGTTATTGATGGACATGTGGGCTATATTGGTGGATTCAATGTAGGTAAGGAATATATAAGTCTTGATAAAAGGTTTGGTTATTGGCGAGATACGCATCTCAAAATTGTTGGTGAAGCAGTATCTTCTATTGAAATGCGTTTTGTTATGGACTGGAATTATGCTACAAATAAAATTTCAAGGCGACTAAAATTTAAATTTAATAAACTATATCCAAGTTCAAAAAATAAGGTAGGGATACAAGTTATTTCAAGTGGTCCTGACTTAACAGAACCTATAATAAGAGATAATATAATCAAAATGATATCTTTAGCTAAAAAGAGTGTTAAAATACAAACTCCTTATTTTATTTTGGATGAAGCAATGATGACTGCATTAAAAATTGCATTACATTCAGGAGTTGATGTACAAATAATGATTCCTAATAAAGCCGATCATCCAGTTGTTAATTCAGCAAGTAGATATTTTGCTGGTCAGCTTATTGAACTTGGAGCAAAGTGCTACGAGTATACAAAAGGTTTTATTCATGCAAAGTCAGTAGTAATTGATGATACTATATGTACTGTTGGAACAGCTAACATGGATATAAGAAGTTTTAAATTAAATTTTGAAGTTAATGCTGTTATTTTTGATAAAGAAGTTAGTAAAAAATTAGGAGATGCATTCAATAATGATACTAACGACTCTATCTTAGTAACATTACAAGATTATAGGAAGAGAGGTATATTTAGGAGAGGTAAGGAAATGTTTGCAAGGCTATTCTCCCCTATTTTATAGATTATGAAATTTTTCAAAAGAAGTATAAAAGATAAACTTAGTGTAATAACATATAAAAACATATTAACATTGTTAGTTATAACATTACTATTGATAGCAGTAATGATATATATTACCCCTATAAGTACCGCATTATATTTTATTCTTGGAATTATTATGCCTTTTATTATTGGTGGTGCTATAGCGTTTATAATAAACATACCGATGTCTTTCCTTGAGAATAAAATATTAAAAAAAGATTTTAAAGGTAAACGTGCTGTGACAATGATATTATCAATTATTTTTGTAATTGCCCTTATATCATTGGTATTTATATTGTTTGTTCCACAGCTTATTCAAACAATTGTTTCTCTAAAAGATAGAATCCCATCATTTATTGAAATGATTCAACAAGAAATGAGTAAATATGCATTCTTGAAACCTTATGCTGAAAATCTTGATAATATGATTAAAAATGCAGATTATTCTGCTACATATAATCAAATTTTTGAATTTCTAAAAAATGGTAATTTTAATCCTATTAGCAATGTTGTAAGTGCTATGTCGGGAATTATATCTGTTGTGACCAATGGTGTCATAGCCATAGTATTTGCGTTCTATCTACTATCATCTAAGGAGGAAGTTAGATTAGGTTCATGCAAATTATTATACACAATATTTAATGAGAAAATAGCTGATAGAATATATTATTTTGTACATTTACTAAGTGTTAACTTTAAATCATTTATACAGGGACAAGTTATTGATGTTATAATTCTTGGTATTATTGTTTTTATAGCCATGCTAATATTCCAAATACCATATGCAGCTATGATTTCAGTATTAGTTGCCTTCTTAGCATTAATACCTGTTGTTGGTGCCTTCTTAGGTGGAAGTATAGGATTTTTATTTATATTAATTGATAGTCCAACAAAAGCTATATGGTTTATAATAATATTTTTAGTAGTCCAACAAATAGATAATAATTTTATTTATCCAAAAGTTGTAGGTGATAAAGTTGGATTGCCAGCAATTTTTACACTTGTTGCTATAGTAGTAGGAGCATCACTTGGAGGAGTAGTAGGTATGTGGGTTGCTATACCATTTTTCTCTGCTCTATATACTGTTACAAAACTTTATATGACTTATAATTTAAATAAAAAAGGCATAATTATTGATAAAAAGCCAACTTTTGATTTTATCGATTTACAAGAAAAAGAGGCAATGATTAATAATTTGAATGAGGCTGAAGAAAAAATAGATAAAAACTTTGAAAAACAAATAGATGAAATAAGTGGGAGAAAATAATGATATTAAAGCAAATTAGCATAAGTGAGTATGAAAAATTACTTGATAAGGTTGAACGATATGATTTCCTTAATATGCCTGAATATATAAAATTAGCAAATGATAAAATAAGACCAATAATCTTATTAGCAGGTTATGAAGATAATGTACCTGTCATTATTTGTCCATTATCATATTTTAGACTTAAAAAAATATTTAAACTAGCTCAAGTAAACTATTCTCCATTATTTTTAGTTGAAAATAATAAGGAACAAATATTAGATGAATTCCTTAAACTATTAATTAAGTTTGTAAAAAAAGACAAGTTTATTGTTAGTTTAAGGATAGTTAGTGATATTCGAAAAACATTATATAATAATTTTGACAAAATTGAAGATGATAAATTTGGAACAAATGCAATTAGAATATTTAAGGAGAATGGATTTACACATTTACCATATGAATATTATGAACCTGAGGGAATAAAATTAGCATTATTCAGTAGAAGTAGCTATGTAAGAAAGATTGATAAGGATAATTATGAGGAGCTTCTTAAAACCTTTAATGTTCCAAGTTTGAGAATAGCGCCTTTAAAAGCTTATGGACTTAAGGTTAAAGAGTTACCTCTTAATGAATTTTCTGAATTTAAAAATTTCGCTGATGAAACATATTCTAAAAAAGGTATAAAAGTTAATGCTTATCCTAACTGGATTGATAGTGCCGAAGAGTATTTTGGAGATAAAGTAAAATTCATAGCATGTTATGTTGATATTAATGAATCTGTCAATAAACTTGAAGAAGTTATTTCAACATATCAGTCTGATGTTAACAAATATACAGATATGCTTGAAAAAAATCCAAATAGTAAAAAGGTTACGAATAAATTAAAAGAAGCTAACGAACTTTATGAGACAAATAAAAATAGAATTAATGATCTAATGAAATTGAAAGAAACAGTAAATAGTGATATTGTTTACCTATATTCAGCATTTTTTATTATAGCAAAAAATGAAGTTTACTATGTTTCTGCAGGTAGAAACCAAGATGTTGGCGATATATTAAAAGGTCAATCTATATATCCTGTTCAAGAATATATGTTAAGATATGCCATTGAACATGGAAAAAAATACTATAATTTTTTAGGAACTACACCTTATTTTGGCGAAGATGCACCTGATTTTGGAGTACAAAAATTTAAGAAAAACTTTAATGGAAATATTGAAGAATTTATTGGCACATTCCAAATCGAATGTAGTAAATTTGCAAAATATATATTGCCTCATTATGATTTAGTTTTTAAAAGATAGTATCAATATATGTATAGTCATCTTAAAAAATATTTTATTGATTTTTATATAACGATTAAGAATGTATCTTAATCGTTTTTTTCTAATATAATTGTTTAGAATTGTATTTAATGGTATACTAGTTATATAACAAATAGAGGTGATTATGAATTTTAAATTATGTTCTAGCTTTAAGCCTATGGGCGATCAGCCTAAAGCCATAGATGATATGGTAAAAGGTTTTAAAAAAGGTAATAAATTTCAGACTCTTGTAGGAGCAACTGGTTCAGGTAAAACTTTCACAATGGCTAATATTATTGAAAGATTAAATAAACCAACACTTATATTAGCACATAATAAAACTCTTGCTGCACAATTGTATAGTGAGTTTAAAGAGTTTTTTCCTGAAAACGCAGTTGAATATTTTGTAAGTTATTATGATTATTATCAACCGGAGGCCTATGTAGCCTCAACGGATACATATATAGAGAAAGATGCTAGCATTAATGAAGAAATAGATAGGCTTCGTCATTCTGCTACGGCATCCTTATTAGAAAGAAATGATGTTATTGTTGTGTCATCAGTATCATGTATTTATGGTTTGGGAGATCCAAAAGACTACTTAAGTTTAATGCTATCAATAAGAGAAGGGCAAGAAATTGAACGAGATGATATTATTGAAAGATTAGTAGAGATTCAATATGAAAGAAATGATATAAACTTTGTAAGAGGTACGTTTAGAGTTAGAGGGGATGTGTTAGAAATATTTCCTGCTAATACATTTGAAAGGCCAATAAGAATAGAATTTTTTGGAGATGAAGTCGATAGAATAACTGAGGTAGATACAATAACAAGCAAGATTTTATCTAAAAGAAAGCATATTGTAATATTTCCAGCATCACACTATGTAACAACATCTGATCGTATAGAAAGAGCTATAGTAGATATAACAAAAGAGCTAACTGAACGAAAACAATTTTTTGAAGAAAATAACATGCTACTTGAACTTCAAAGAATAGATCAACGAACTAGATATGATATAGAAATGTTAAAAGAAATAGGATTTTGTCAAGGTATAGAGAATTATTCTAGACATTTAACTGGAAGAAAACCTGGCGAAAAGCCTTATACATTGATGGACTTCTTCCCTGATGATTATCTTATAATTATTGATGAAAGCCATGTAACCTTACCTCAGGTTAGAGGAATGTATGCAGGCGATAGATCAAGAAAGAAATCACTAGTAGATAATGGATTTAGACTCCCATCAGCTTATGATAACAGACCATTAAATTTTGAAGAGTTTGAAGAAAATATAAATCAGATTATGTTTACAAGTGCTACTCCAGGTCCTTATGAATCAGAACACCAACAACTAAAGACCGAACAAATAATAAGGCCAACAGGATTGATAGATCCTATTGTAGAAGTTCATCCAACAAAAAATCAGATTGATGATCTAATTATTGAAATAAATAAAACAATAGAAAAGAATAATAGAGTTTTAATAACAACTCTAACTAAAAAAATGAGTGAAAAACTTACTGATTATTTAAATGAATTAGGTTATAAGGTCAAATATTTACATTCTGATATTGTTACGTTGGAGAGAACAGAAATAATAAGGGATTTACGCCTAGGAACTTTTGATATATTAATTGGAATCAACCTACTAAGGGAAGGATTGGATATACCTGAAGTCTCTCTTGTTGCTATACTAGATGCTGATAAAGAAGGTTTTTTAAGATCTGAAACATCATTAATACAGACAATAGGTAGAGCTGCAAGAAATGTTGATGGTAAAGTTATTTTATATGCTGATATAATAACAGATTCTATGAAAAGAGCCATGGATGAAACACAAAGGAGAAGAGAAAAACAAAGTAAATACAATATTGATAATAATATAATACCTAAGAGTGTAAAAAAAGCTATTCATGATAAAATTGAAATCACACAAAAAGTTGCAGAGTCTAGTGAATACAAACTATTAAATGATAAAGATGTTGAAAAAATCAATAAACAAATTATTGAACTTACTACAAAAATGCAGATTGCTGCTGATGAATTAGAGTTTGAAGAGGCAGCAAGATTAAGAGATGAAATAAAGGAATTACAAAAGCTAATTTAGGAGAACATATGTCAAATAATATTGTAATTAGAGGTGCAAGAGAAAATAATTTAAAAAATATAGATTTAACAATTCCAAGAGATAAACTTATTGTTTTTACTGGGTTATCAGGTTCTGGTAAATCAACATTAGCATTTGATACAATTTATGCAGAAGGTCAAAGAAGATACGTAGAAAGTTTATCAGCCTACGCAAGACAATTTTTAGGACAGATGGATAAACCAGATGTTGAATACATTGAAGGACTAAGTCCTGCCATATCTATAGATCAAAAAACAACGTCACATAATCCACGTTCAACTGTAGGAACTGTTACAGAAATATATGATTATTTAAGACTTTTATTTGCAAGAGTAGGAACGGTTCATTGTCATATATGTGGAAGAGAAATAAGTAAAGTTACTATCCAAGAAATAGTAAATAAAATTATGGAATATGAAGATGGTACTAAAATTATTCTTATGTCTCCAATAGTTAGAGGTAAAAAAGGTACTCATAAAAAAATATTAGAAAATATTCAAAAAGATGGATATGTAAGAGTAAGAGTTGATGGACAAATTTATGATATCAATGAAGAACTAAACCTTGATAAGAATAAAAAACATGATGTAGAAGTAATAATTGATAGATTAAAGATAAAATCGGGGATAGAGGCAAGGTTATATGATTCAATAGAAACTGCTATTAACCTTTCAGAAGGTCTTTTATTATGTGATATAAATGGGAAAAACGAAATATTCACTACAGATTTTGCATGTCCAGAACATGGTTCAGCTTTATCAGAGGTATCACCACGTTTATTTTCATTTAATGCTCCTTTTGGAGCATGCCCTGAATGTAAAGGTTTAGGCGAAAGAAAAATGGTTGATGTTGATTTAGTAGTACCCAATGATGAACTCTCATTAAAACAAGGTGCGATTGAAGGATGGGGAATGAGCAGTGAAGATGGGTATTACTATAAAATGATTGAAGCTATGGCAAAAAAATATGATATTTCAATGGATATCCCATTTAAAGAATTACCCGAAGAGTTTAAACAAAAAATATTATATTCAGAAAATGAAGAGGAAATATCTTTTATATTTGATTCAAGATATTCGGGAAGAAAAAAATATACAGGATTATATGAAGGTGTTATTCCTAATTTACAACGAAGGTATAATGAAACAAGTTCTGATAAACAACGTGATAGAATAGAAGAATTTATGGTTGAAATGCCTTGCCCTATATGCAAGGGAAAAAGACTTAAAGATGAAGTTCTAGCTATAACTGTAGGAGATAAAGATATAATTCAAGTTACTGATTTGAGTATAGAAAAATTAATTGCCTTTTTAGATAATCTTACTTTTTCACAAGAAAAATCTATTATATCTTCAGAAATAGTTAAGGAAATTAGGGCTAGGGCTAGCTTTTTGAAGGATGTTGGTCTTGGTTATTTAACTCTTTCTAGAAAAGCAGGTTCATTATCAGGAGGTGAGGCACAACGAATTAGATTAGCAACTCAGATTGGTTCAGCTTTAGTTGGGGTATTATATGTGCTAGATGAGCCTAGTATAGGGCTACATCAAAGAGATAATGATAAATTAATTTCAACACTAAGAAATTTAACTGATATTGGTAATACTTTGATAGTTGTTGAACATGATGAAGATACGATTAGAACGGCTGATTATATTGTTGATATAGGTCCTAAAGCTGGTATTCATGGTGGTGAAATCGTTGCACAAGGAAGTGTCGAAGATATAATTAATAACAAAAACTCATTGACAGGACTCTATCTTAGTGGCAAAAGGAAAATTTCAATTCCAAAAAAGACTAGAGATGGAAATGGAAAATACATTGTTATTCATGGTGCAAGTGAAAATAATCTAAAAAATATTAATGTTGATATTCCACTAGGCAAATTTATCTGTATTACAGGAGTTTCAGGTTCAGGAAAATCTACATTAGTAAATGAAATTTTATATAAAGGTGTTGCTTCGCAAATTTACAAAAGAAAACTAAAACCAGGTAAACATAAGAGTATTTCTGGAATAGAAAATATTGATAAAATTATAGTTGTTGACCAAAGTCCTATTGGTAGAACACCACATTCAAATCCAGCTACATATACAGGTGTTTTTGATCATATACGAGATTTATTTGCAAGCGTACCACAGGCTAAGGCTAAGGGATATACAAAAAGTAGATTTAGTTTTAATTTAAAAGGTGGACGTTGCGAAGCATGTAAGGGCCATGGTATAAAGAAAATTGAAATGCATTTTCTACCAGATGTATATGTACCTTGCGAGGTATGCAATGGAAGTAGATATAATTCTGAAACATTAAATGTAAAATATAAAGATAAATCCATATCTGATGTCTTAAATATGAATATTGAAGAAGCAATTGAGTTCTTCGAAAATATTCCAAGTATAAATCGTATTTTACAAACACTTATGGATGTTGGTTTAAACTACATTAAACTTGGACAACCTTCTACTCAGCTTTCTGGTGGAGAGGCTCAACGTGTAAAACTAGCAAGTGAATTATCCAAAAGATCAACTGGAAAAACTTTATATATACTTGATGAACCTACTACAGGATTACATATGTATGATGTCGATAATTTAATTAATGTTATACAAAGACTAGCAGATAGTGGTAATACAGTTATGGTTATTGAACACAATCTAGATGTGATTAAGTGCTGTGACCACATTATTGATTTAGGTCCTGAGGGTGGGGAAAAAGGTGGTACCTTACTATTTTCTGGTACTCCTAAGGAAATAATAAAATGTAAAAACTCATATACTGGAGAATTTTTAAATAAAATTTGGAATAATAATGTTTAATATAAAAGAACAATTAAAACTACTGCCCGACAAACCTGGTGTTTATCTAATGAAAGATAGATATGACAATATAATTTATGTTGGAAAAGCAATTATATTAAAAAATAGAGTCAGACAGTATTTTAGATCGTATAATAATCATTCAAGTAAAGTCAAAGCAATGGTTTCAAACATTATATCATTCGAATATATTATCACTGATAATGAATTAGAGGCTTTAATCCTTGAATGTAATTTAATAAAAAAATATAGACCAAAATACAATATTTTACTAAGAGATGATAAAACTTATCCATATATAAAAATAACTGTAAACGAAGATTATCCTAGAGTTCTAAAAGTAAGAAAGATTATTAATGATAAATCAAAGTATTTTGGTCCATATACTAATATAACTGCTGTTAACATAACATTGGATATTTTAAATAATATATATCCTATAAGAACTTGTAATATTGATATAAATAGAGCGATAAAACATGGAATGAGGCCTTGTTTAGAATATTATATTAATAATTGTATTGGACCATGTACCGGTAAAGTAACAAAAGAAGAATATAAAAAATATATTGATGAAATAATTAGTTTTTTAAATGGTAAGTCAAACAAGGTAGTTGATCAGTTAAGAGAAAAAATGATTAAAGCAGCAAATGAGCAAAGGTTTGAGGATGCAGCTGATTATAGAGATAAATTAAAGAGTATAGATGAAACCTTGACTGCACAAAAAATAACTAAAGCAAATAATACTCAAGATAGAGATGTTGTGGCAATTGCAAGTAATGGTGATATTGGATGTATTGAAACTTTTTTTATACGAAATGGTCGTGTAGTAGGGCGAGAAAATTTTATACTTGAAGGTATACTTGATGAGACAAATGAAGACTCTATATCTAACTTTTTAAAACAATTTTATAGTAGCCAAAAATATATACCCAATGAAATATTGGTCGAATGCATTAATTATGAAAAAGAAAATATTGAATCTATGCTTATCTCTATATCTGGTCATAATGTTACCATAACGGTGCCTAAAAGAGGAGAAAAGTACGAGCTTATAAATTTAGTCAAAAAAAATGCTATAGAATATCTTAATAAATTTGTTAAGCCTAAATATAAAAAAGAAAAAACTAACATCTATGTTCTAGAAGAAATTAAGCGCATATTAGCACTTGATGAAATACCTTCTAGAATTGAAGCTTATGATATTTCTAATATTCAAGGAGTTGACTCTGTAGGTGCCATGGTTGTTTATACAGATGGTAAGAAAGATCGTCACGAATATAGAAGATTTAAAATAAAAACTATCCATGGTGCAAATGATGTAGGTTCACTTACTGAAGTAATTTCAAGGCGATTAAAATATGGAAACTATCCCGATTTAATTTTAATAGATGGTGGTATAAATCAGATAAATGCGGTTACTGATGTTATCGATAGTATGGGGATGTCTATTGAAGTATGGGGAATGTATAAAGACGATAGACATAGAACAGATGGTCTTATAAATAGAGAATGCAAAATAAAGCTTGATAGAAATACAAATATTTATAGATTTGTCGCTTCAATTCAAGAAGAAGTTCATAGATATGCAATTACATTCCATAGAAGCATAAGAGAAAACAATGTGACAAAATCCATACTTGATGATATTGATGGTATTGGAAAAGTAAAGAAATTAGCTCTATTAAATAAATTTAAAACAATTGATAATATAAAAAATGCAAGTATTACAGATCTAGTATCAATTAAGGGAATTAATGAAAAACTTGCAAATAATATTCTACATAAGTTAAACAATTGGAGGTAATATGTCTGACAAAATAAAATCAAAATTAGATAAAATAGATGATATTAAATTGATTGGGGAGGCTATTTTAGTTGGACTATTTGCAGGATTAATTGTTATATTATACAGATATTTGCTTCATAAGGTAGAAGATTTACTACCAATATTAAGGAATATTTTACTTGAAAATAAATTATATATTGTCATATTTTTTATATTAATTATAGCCATGAGTATAATAGTAGGATTACTACGAAATTGGGAAAAATTCAGTGGTGGAAGTGGTATTCCGCAGGTTGAAGCAGAAATTAAAGGATATATCAATCAAAATCCTATAAAGATATTATTAGCCAAGATATTAGGAGGATTAGGATGTGCATTTGGTGGACTTTCTTTAGGTAGAGAAGGCCCATCAATTCAAATCGGTGCCATGTCTGGAAAATTGGTATCAAAAATTTTATCAAGAAATAAAACAACAGAGCGTTTTTTACTTAGTTGTGGTGCAAGTGCAGGTCTTGCTGCAGCATTTAATGCTCCAGTTGCTGGTGTAATGTTTGCAATTGAAGAGATACATAAGCATGTTTCAAAAAAACTATTGATTACAACATTAACAGCAACTGTAATTGCTGATTATACAGCAAAACTATTTTATGGTAAGGATACAATATTTTCATTAAACATCAATAATATACACATCCCTTTTAATAAATATTGGTGGATAGCTTTATTAGGAATTATATTATCAATAATAGCTGTTATTTACACTAATTTAATGAAATTATTTAATAATATGTATGATAAATTAGCTTTACCTATATACTTTAGACCAATTATTCCATTTATTTTAGGAGCTATTTTATTATTTATTTGTCCTCAAGTAATTGGTGGTGGTAACTATCTTATTGATTTTATAATAAAGCAAAAACCAACACTTTTTGTATTATTATTATTTTTTATAGTTAAGCTAATATTTTCTATGCTTTCCTTTACATCAGGAGTTGCAGGAGGAATATTTTTTCCAATTTTAGTTTTAGGTGCAAGCTTAGGCTCAATATTTGGTAAAGTTTTAGCTCCTGATATGATAGATTTATTTATTATTCTTTCAATGGCAGGGTTACTTACAGCTATTGTTAGAGCTCCATTGACAGCAATAATATTAATTTTTGAAATGACTGGTAACTTAACATACCTTTTACCATTATCATTAGTATGTCTTATAGCATATGCCTTTACAAACTATATTAGTCTTGTACCAATATATGAATATCTGCTTGAAAATTTATTAAAGAAAAATGAAATAATAAAACAAAATACTTCTAAAAAAATATTGATTAATGCAGTTGTTCAACCAGGTTCATTCATTGATAATAAAAAAATATCAGAAATTAAATGGCCAAGCAACTGTTTAATCGTTAGTATTGATAGAGGAGTAGATGAAGTATTACCAAAGGGTTCTACAAAACTTAGAAGTGGAGATAATTTAGAAATTCTACTTAATGAAAATGAATTTATAAATGACTATGATTTGATAACACGTTTATGTTTAACAGAAAAGGAGCTATTAGATGATATCTGATAAAATGTTATATCATGTAAAAAATGGTTCTACTATAAGAAAGATGTTTGATGAAGGTAGGGAACTTAAAAAAATTTATGGTGATGATAATGTATATGATTTCAGTATAGGTAATCCTGCCACTAATGTACCTGCACAACTATTAAATACCATACATGATATTATATTAAATACTAATCATTCGTATATGGATAATGCTGGTTATTATGAAGTTAGAAAAAATATTGTTAATGAATATAATAGTAGATATAATACCAATTTAAACCCACTAAATATGATAATGACTGTTGGTGCCGCTGGAGGGTTAAATATTATATTAAAAACATTACTAAATAAGGATGATGAAGTTATTGTTTTTAGTCCATTTTTTGGAGAATATACATTCTATATCGATAATCATGGTGGTAAGTTAGTTATTTGTGAAACTGATAATAACTTTATGCCAAATATTGATGATTTTAGAAGTAAAATAACAGATAAAACTAAGGCTGTTATAATTAATACTCCAAATAATCCGACAGGTGTTGTTTATTCAGAAAAATTATTAATAGATATTGCAGATATACTAAAAAATGCTAATCATACTATATATTTAATATCTGATGAGCCATATAGAGAAATAATTTACACAGCTAACAAATCATATGTTCCTATCACAAATATATATGATAATTCAATTATTTGTTATTCATATTCAAAAAGTTTAGCTATTCCTGGCGAAAGGGTTGGATATGTATTATTTTCCGAAAAAATCTATGATGTTGAAAATTTAAGAATAGGACTTAAAACAGCAAATAGAATTTTAGGGTTTGTTAATGCTCCAAGCTTATTTCAAAAAGCTATAGGATTAAATCCAAATTTATTAACTGATATTGAATTATATAAAAAAAATATGAAAGTACTTAAGGAAATTCTTGATGAAATTGGATATGAATATATTGAACCAGAAGGTGCATTTTATTTATTTCTTAAATCACTCGAAGAAGATGATATCGTATTTTGTGATAACGCAAAGAAATATAATTTATTAATTGTGCCTTCAAGCAGTTTTGGTTGCAAGGGATATGCAAGAATTTCTTATTGTGTTAATAATGATACCATTGTAAAATCAAAAGAATCATTTATACAATTATGGAGATATTATAATGATAACAATAGAAAAAATTGAAAATAAGAATAAAAAAACCATCCTAAAACTAATGAGAGAAATGTATAATAGTGACGCTGTTGATCATAGTTTAGATGAAGAAATTTATATTGCAACCCTTAATGACGCTAATACTGATAAGTATCCATTATTTGGGTATCAAATTATGGATAATGATAAGGTAGTTGGGTTTGGATTTTTAAGTCAATCTTATTGCACTGAAATAGGCGGAATTCAGATTCTTTTTGAGGATTTATATATTGATAGCAATTATAGAGGGTTAGGTATCGGTAAAAAATATTTTGATTTTATTTTTAAAAATCATAGAGCAAAAAGATATAGGTTAGAAGTTACTGAAAGTAATATTAAAGCAATAAAATTATACAATAAATTAGGTTTTAACTTACTTAACTATAAACAGATGGTAAAGGATGTGATATAAATGTATATAAAAATTGATTTTGATAGTGATGAAGCTATATATTTGCAAATTAGAAATCAAATTATTATTGGTATTGCAAATAGAAAAATTAAATTAGGTGATGCACTCCCATCAGTAAGAAAAATGGCTGATGATGTAGGTATAAACATGCATACAGTAAATAAGGCATATTCATTATTACGATCAGAGGGTTTTTTAAGTCTAGACAGGAGAAATGGTGCTGTAGTCAAAATTAATATTGATAAAACCCAAGACAGAGTTGAAATTTATAATGCAATTAATCTAATTCTTGCTAAAGCTTTTTGTAAAAATATCGGAAGAGAGGAGATTCATACTCTTATAGATAGACTTTATGACAGTTATGAAGAAGAACTACATGAACAATAATAATATACAAAAGGAATTATCTGATATACTATTTGATATCGCCAAAGAATATGTTAAAGATAATAATCGAAATGTAATCACTAGCTATGATTTATTAGTAGCTTTGATAAGTCTTAAAGACTCATATGCATCTGAAATACTAGAATTATATGGGATCAATATGACTACAATTAAACCATATGAACCTAAGTATATGACAACTCTTAAATATTCTGAAGAATGCACATATTCACCTCTTGCAGAAGTTATAATGTATGAAAGTCAATTACTAGTAGAAAAGTTTGAATGTAATCATTTAAAGTCTGACCATGTATTGCTTAGTATACTAAGTTATTTAAACTCTTATACAAAAAATTTATTTAATCAACTTAATATTGATCCAGATAAAATTATTTATGAAATTTTATCTCAATATAAAAATAATAAATATGCTGATGAATTAAGAGAAAATCTTGAAAATAATTATTATAACCAAACTGATGAAGATCTTAATGATGATAGTAAGTTACATAAAAGCCTAGATGATCTATGTGTAAATATGAATAAACTTGCACTTGAAGGCAAGTATTCAGATGTAATTGGGCGAAATGAAGAAATAGATATTATGGCTAGTATACTGACAAGAAAAAATAAGAATAACGTCTGTTTAATAGGAGAGCCAGGTGTTGGTAAAACTGCTATTGTAGAAGGACTAGCTTTAAAAATTATTAAGAATCAGGTTCCATCAGCATTAGAAAATAAAATCATATATTCAATAGATATGGGAAATGTAATAGCTGGTACAAAGTATAGAGGAGAATTTGAAGAAAGACTTAAAAATATTATAAAAGAAGCAACTGCAAATGATGATGTTATACTATTCATTGATGAATTACATAATATTGCAGGTACTGGAAGTGCATCTGACTCAAGTTTAGATGCTGCTAATATTCTAAAGCCAGCTTTAGCAAGGGGTGATATTCAAATTATAGGTGCAACAACTTCAGCTGAATATAAAAAATATATAGAGAAAGATGGAGCACTAGAAAGACGTTTTAAGCCACTACAAGTTAAAGAACCTACTAATGAAGAAACAATTAATATACTAACTGAAAATAAATATATATATGAAAAACATCATAATATTAAGATACCAAATGATGTCATAAAAAAAATTGTATTATTAGCAGATAGATACATTAATGACAGGTTTATGCCCGATAAAGCAATTGATTTGCTTGATGAATCTTGTTCTATGAAAAATATAACTAAAAAAAGTATTAGTCAAGTATTAAATAAACAAGATAATATAACTACTAATAGAACTAGAGTAAAAAATACTCATTATTGGAATGAAGTATTTAGATCAGAACTTAATAAATATATAAATGAATCTACGAACGATAATATTGAAATAAATAAACCAAAGTCTACCCTAGACGAAATAACAGTTCTCAATGTATTAAATAAATGGACTGGAATACCTGTAAATAACATTAAAATTTCCAATATGGATAACATAAAAAAACTTGATAAGAAAATAAAGAAACAAATTTTTGGACAAGATGATAAGATTGATGATATTATTAAATATATCAAAAGAAATAGTGTAGGAGTTGGAGATACAAAAAGACCAATTGGTTCATTTCTAATATGTGGAAAACCAGGAGTAGGTAAGACTTATTTTGCAAAGGTTTTATCTAAAGAATTATTTAATAATGAAAATAGCCTTATTACAATAGATATGAGTGAGTATATGGAACCACACTCAATATCTAAATTAATTGGTTCCCCTCCTGGGTATGTTGGATATAATGAAAAAGGTCAATTAACAGAAAAAATAAGAAAAAAACCTTATTCTATAATTTTATTTGATGAAGTTGAAAAGGCACATCCTGAAGTATTTAATATCTTATTAAGAATACTAGATGAGGGTAAGTTAACAGATTCAAGTGGTAGAGATATTAATTTTAGAAATACAATTATTATTATGACATCAAATATTGGTGTAAGTAAGATTATAAATAAGGGAACACTTGGCTTTGGTGAAAGTAATGAAAATAACGACGAGAAAATAATTAGGAGTGAGATTAAAAAAAGATTTAAGCCTGAATTTTTAAATAGAATCGATTCAATAATTATTTTTAACGATTTAACCAAAGATAGTATAAAGAAAATACTACTAAGCCTTTTAAACAATCTTCAAATAAAATTGAAAGATGAATTAGACATTAACCTAACTTATTCTAAAAATGTTATTAATTTATTAATAGAAAAATATAAAGACTCTAAGGAAGGTGCTAGACCTTTGAGAAAAATTATTGAAATAAATATTCAGGATAAGATAGCAGAGTATTTACTTAATCATAAAAAAACAAAAGAAATTAAAATTAATGTATCTAATAACAATATAATAATTAAATAGGAGATAGTATGATTGAAATTAATAAAGATAAAATTAATTTTGGAAACTATAATATTAAAGAAAAGTTAAAAGAATCAATTGAATTTCTTGGAGATATCTACTATATAAAAACACATAATGCACTAACTAGATTAGAAAAGAATGATGTATTAGTCTATGAATCTGTACCTGGTACAGCTGTAAAAAATTTTATAGATAGCTCTGATTATATTGAATTTGAAGTATCTGCTGAGGGAGAAGCATCAATCATATTGGCCGTTGAAGATGGAATTAAGTTTAACCTATACATTGATAATAATGAATATAAAAATGATGTCACACTTACTGGAGGTAAATTAAATATTAATGTAATATCTAATAATAATTTTGTGAAAATAAGAGTAGATAAAAATGGCAAATAAGAAAGAAATATATTATTGTACTGAATGCGGATATGAATCTAGCAAATGGCTAGGAAAATGTCCTTCGTGTAATTCATGGGGCAGTATAAAAGAAGTACCTAAGTCCTTTTTAAAGAAAGACAACAGTATTAATAATCTAGCAATTGATCCAAAAACAATTAATTCTATTGACGTTAAAACAGAGGATAGAATATCTGTTGGAATCAATGAATTTGATAGAGTTCTCGGAGGAGGCTTGGTGAAAGGATCACTCATTTTACTAGGAGGAGATCCTGGTATTGGTAAATCTACCATTATACTACAGATATGCAAAAATATAAGTGATAATGGATACAAAGTATTGTATATTTCAGGAGAAGAATCTGAAAGCCAAATAAAGCTAAGGAGTGAACGAATCGGATCATTTAATGATAATTTTTTATTATTAAATGAAACTAATTTAGATACAATAGTTGAACTTGCAAAGAAAATCAATCCTAATTTATTAATAATTGATTCTATACAAACAATGTCAAATCCAGATATATCATCTATCCCTGGAAGTGTATCACAAGTCAAAGAGTCAACGTCCATTCTGATGAAGCTTGCAAAAAATAATAATATTAATACAATAATTATTGGACATGTTACTAAAGATGGAACCGTTGCTGGACCAAAACTTTTAGAACATATGGTTGATACAGTATTATATTTTGAGGGAGAAAAATATGATACATATCGTATGTTGCGAGGAATTAAAAATAGATTTGGCGCAACAAATGAGGTTGGTATATTTGATATGACTGACAAAGGATTGAAGGAAGTAAAAAATCCTTCAGAATTGATGCTACAGGGAAGACCTGTTGGGGCAGCTGGTTCAATAATCACCTCAGTACAAGAGGGGACTAGGGCAATTTTAGTTGAAATTCAAGCTCTTGTAACAAAGACTTCTTTTGGTATACCAAGAAGAACAGCAGTAGGTATTGATTATAATAGAGTGAATTTATTGATAGCTGTAATAGAAAAAAGGCTTAAAATTAATCTTTCTGAATATGATGTTTATATAAATGTTGTAGGTGGTATAAAAATTCAAGATACATCTGTAGATTTACCAATAGTCCTAGCAATATTATCAAGTTACTATAATAAGCCTTTTGGAAATGAAGTTATGGCCATAGGTGAAGTTGGATTAGTCGGTGAAGTTAGGACAGTAAGTAATGTAATAACTAGAATAAATGAAGCTAAAAAACTTGGATATAAATACATATATCTACCAGAAGCAAATTTAAATAGCACAAAAAATATTGAAGGAGTAAAGCTCAGGGGTATTAAAGAAATACATGAGCTAATAAATAAATGAGACAAGATAAAATAAGAAATTTTTGTATTATTGCACATATAGATCATGGAAAATCTACTCTTGCTGATAGAATTATTGAAGATACAGGTCTATTAACAAAAAGAGAGATGCAAACACAAGTTTTAGATAATATGGATTTAGAACGTGAACGTGGTATTACAATTAAGGCACAAACTGTTAGAATAATTTATACATCTAAAAAAGGTGAAGAATATATTTTTAATTTAATTGATACCCCTGGGCATGTAGACTTTAATTATGAAGTATCAAGATCTTTAGCTGCATGTGAAGGAGCTATATTAATTGTTGATGCAGCTCAAGGAGTAGAAGCCCAAACTCTTGCAAATGTATATCTTGCATTAGAACATAATCTTGAAATAATGCCTGTAATAAATAAAATAGATTTACCTAGTGCAGATCCTCAAAGAGCAATTTCAGAAATTGAAGACATAATAGGAATTGTAGCAGAAGATGCTCCTCAAATATCAGCTAAAAATGGTATAAATATTGATCAAGTACTTGAGGCTATAATAGAAAAAATACCTTCACCAAATGGAGATGAAAACAAGCCATTAAGAGCACTAATATTTGACTCATTATACGATGCTTATAAGGGTGTTATTGTATTTTGCAGAGTATTTGATGGCAGTGTAAGAAAAGGTGATAAAATAAAAATGATGGCAACAGGAGCTGTAGCAGAAGTTGTTTCTGTAGGTTATTTTGCTCCTGGTCAATTTGTTCCTAGTGAATGTCTTCTAGCTGGAGATGTTGGTTTTATTACAGCAAGTATAAAAAATGTTAGAGACACACAAGTAGGGGATACAATAACATTTGTAGATAATCCATGTGAAGAACCTTTGCCTGGTTATAAAAAAGCAAACTCAATGGTATATTGTGGAATATATCCAATAGATGGAGCTGATTATGAGGATTTGAGGGAAGCATTAGAAAAATTACAATTAAATGATGCCTCATTAAACTTTGAACCTGAGACATCAGTAGCCTTAGGCTTTGGGTATAGGTGTGGATTTTTAGGACTATTGCATCTAGAAATTATTCAAGAAAGACTTGAAAGAGAATATGATCTTGATATTATAACTACAGCTCCAAGCGTTATTTATCATGTGTATACTAAATCAGGTAATATGATAGAATTGACAAATCCATCCAATCTGCCTGATCCTTCAGAAATTGATAGAATGGAAGAACCTATTGTAGAAGCAGAAATTATGGTTACTAGCGAATTTATTGGTTCTATTATGTCACTTTGTCAAGAACGAAGAGGAGTATATAATGGAATGGAATATTTAGATGAAACAAGAGCTGTATTAAGGTATGATTTACCATTAAATGAAATAATATACGACTTTTTTGATGCACTAAAATCACGTTCAAGGGGATACGCTTCATTTGACTATACGTTTAAAGGATATGTGCCTTCAAAACTTGTAAAACTAGATATTTTGGTAAATAAGGAAGAAATTGATGCACTTTCATTTATTGTTCACTCTGATACAGCCTATACTAGAGGAAGAAAGATGTGTGAAAAACTAAAAGACGAGATACCACGACACTTATTTGAGGTACCTATACAGGCAGCAATTGGCAGTAAAGTAATTGCAAGAGAAACCATTAAAGCTTTAAGAAAAGATGTTTTAGCAAAGTGCTATGGAGGCGATATAACACGAAAGAAAAAATTACTTGAAAAACAAAAAGAAGGTAAGAAAAGGATGAGACAATTTGGTAGTGTTGAAATACCTCAAAAAGCATTCATGAGTGTACTAAAACTGGAGGAAGGAAAATAATATGAAATTAAAACAGCTAGTTTTATCAGCTATTTTTACAGTATTAATAATTATAGGAACCTATATAAAAATACCTTTGCCATTTATTCCTATAACTTTTCAGGTATTATTTGTATTATTAGCAGGCAGTCTAATTAAATTTCCATATGCTCCATTAGCTCCATTTACATATATGATGCTAGGACTTTTGGGAGTACCTATTTTTACCAAAGGTGGAGGCTTTTGGTATATTTTTGAAAAAAGCTTTGGTTATATAATTGGTTTTGTAATAGCAGCAGCAATAATGTCTTATTTAATTAAAAAGTTAAAAAGAAATATTTTAAATTTAACCCTTATAAACATAATAGGCGTATTTATTATATATTTTTTCGGAATTATATATTTCTACATGATACAAAATTTTTATATTAAAGTAAGTATGCCTATAGGATTAGTTTTATATTATGGTTTATTCTTAACAATAGCTAGCGATATTATTGCAATAATCATAAGCGTTTACATAAGTTATAGGTTTGGAAATAAAGTATATGATTAAAAATACAATAACTTTAATTGATCATATACTAATGTCAATTGATAGTTCTAAAATAAATGTTGCTGTTGATATGACAGCTGGTAATGGGTATGATACTAAAAAAATATTAGATATACTTAAGCCTAGAAAAATGTATTGTTTTGATGTACAGGAAGATGCAAAAAATAATACACTTGCCAGAGTTGGTAATAGAATTAATTTTATATTAGATTCACATGCTAATATTGACAGTTATATAACGGATTCTATTGATATTGCAATATATAATTTAGGATATCTACCTGGATCTAATCATAGTATTACAACGACATACTCTGAAGTAATTAAGTCATTAAAAGCTACACTAACTCTTTTAAGCGAAAACGGATATATTCTTATAACAATATATCCAGGACATGATGAGGGGTATAAAGAAAAAGTAGAAGTAGAAAACTTTTTGAGAAGTATCAGCCAAAAAGAATATACTATAATAAAATATGATTTTATTAATCAAATAAATAATCCTCCATATGTCATCTCAATTTATAAAATATAAATAAAAGGATTTTGTAGCCCTAACGTCTACAAAATCCTTTACCTATATTAATTATTTTGAAACATCAACAATTTCTGGATATTTTTCAATTTCTAGATTCTCATTAATTTCAAATTTTAATGGTTGTCCTGTTGGTAAATTAAGATTGATAATATCTTCATCAGATATTTTTAATAGGTACTTGATTAAAGCCCTTAAACTATTTCCATGTGCAGCTATAACAACATCTTTTCCATCTTTAATAGCTTTTGAAATATCAGATTCCCAGAATTTAAGAACTCTATCAATAGTTATTTTTAAACTCTCTGTTCTTGGCAATTCTTCCTTTGGTAAATCTTTATATCTATCATCAAATTTTGGATGTCTTTCATCATCTTCTTCTAATTCTGGTGGACATATATCAAAGCTTCTTCTCCAAATATGTACTTGCTCATCACCATATTTATTTGCAGTTTCAGCCTTATTTAGACCTTGAAGTGCTCCATAGTGACGTTCATTTAATCTCCAAGACTTAACAACAGGAATATATAATTGATCCATTTCCTCAAGAACTATATTTAAAGTCTTAATTGCTCTTTTTTGAAATGAAGTATATGCAATATCAAAATGATATCCTTCTTCCTTTAACTCTTTACCAGCATTATGAGCTTCTGCAACTCCCTTTTCAGATAAGTCTACATCAGTCCATCCTGTAAATCTGTTCTCAAGGTTCCATTGACTTTCACCATGTCTAATTAAAACTAGTTTCATTAATTACCTCCTGAATTACTATTATTATCTGAATCAATATTTGATTCATTTAATTTATTATTTAATGAAGTATCACTAGTATCTGTTGATATTTCATCATTATTAACAACATTTTCATTTTTCTTAAAATTTAAAAGAGATTTAAGATTTATGATATGTCTATGTGTTGTTTTCTTTTTAGTAGAAAACTCGCCATCAACCTCTTTTTCTAATTCATCATCGCTAATAGGTGAGAATATAGTCCAATCATCACTTTTTCCTGTACGAATATACCACATATTAAATAATACTTTAACACTAGCTGCAATAGGTACAGCTAATACCATACCAGCTAGTCCACCAAATTTACCACCTATTATCAAGGCTATAATTATGAATACAGGATGTAAGCCAACCATTCCTCCAACAATTTTAGGTGCCATAATATTATTATCAATTTGTTGAACTACAAGCATTATTAAGAATCCTATACCGGCATTTACAACAGAGCCATCAAGTAGTCCCATAACAACAGCTAATACAGTACCTAAAATTGGACCAATATAAGGTATCATATTAGTTACACCTGAAACTATACCTATAAGTAGAAAATATTTGATCCCAAATATTGCCAATAACGCCACTGATAATATTGTAACAAAAAATGCTTCAATGATTTGGCCCTTCATATATTTTTTAAATGTTTTATCAAATACAGATAATACAATCTTTATTCTACGACCAAGTCTTGAATTTCCAAAAATAATATAATAAATTCTTCTTCCTAATGAAAGGAAATACTCAGCATCTTTTATTAGATATAAGCTAAGAATTATTCCAATACCCCAACTAAATAAACTTTCTGACCAACTTAGTAGTGTTGTTCCTATTCCAGAAATAAATGAATAGAACCATTGCTTAAAAATTATAATAAATTCAGCAATTTTTGAAGCTACTGAATAAGAAACATGTATACCAGATTGCTCAAGTAAGGCTGAAATCCTAAATGCATTAGCATCCATTGAATCAGTGTTTGCAAATTGTGATATGAAATTAATTATTTGATCTAAATTTGTATTATTAGATATTTGCCCACCTATTGATATATATATTGCATAGAAAAACCCAACTATTAATAGTAAAATAAATGAATATGCAACTAGTATAGAAATAAATTTAGCTAGTTTTTCATTAACTTTTTTCCATTTTGTTATTTTATAAAAAATAATATTAACAATAGGGTACATTAAATATGCAATTATTATACCTATAGTAGCAGGATATACCCAATTATATATCCTCTTTAGAAAATTAGTTATCCAATTTATTATGTCAGTCGAAAAGCCCAATAACTTAATACTTATATATGATAAAATCACAGTTAATACAACATATAACATTATAGAAACTCTATTTTTATCAGGCTTTAAAAAATTAAATAATTTCAAGTACCCCTCCATACATTTTTTATATATTTTACCATATAACTTATTATTTTTGTAGAGTAATAGATTGATATATATGATATAATATTAAGAAAAAGGAATAATATGAAATCAGCAGTACTAATAGGTATGCCAGGTTCTGGTAAAACAATCGTTGGAACAATTGTTGCAAAAAAGATTGGATATAAATTTTATGATACTGATGACTTAATTGAAAAAAAATTAGGTATCAAGATATCTGAATTTTTAACTAAAAATAACGAAGAACAATTTAGAAAGATTGAAACTGAAATTATTAAATCGTTATCCAATAAAACAAATGTTATAATATCTACAGGTGGAGGTTCTGTGCTTAATTTACATAATTTTGATGACTATAATAAGCGTAATTTTATTTTTATTTATTTAAAAAGAGATATTTCAAAGCTTCCAATTGATAGTACTAGACCATTAGTAAAATCTTATGATGACTTAGTTAAATTATTTGAAATTAGACATAAATATTATGAAAAACTTTCAAATATATGTATTAACAATGATAGCATTTTCAATACAACAAGACATGTTATAAGAGCATTAAAACATAAATAATATTAAATGGAGAAATATGAAACAAGTAATAAAAGATAATATAAACAAATACTTATTTAAATTATGGCATATAATATTTTTTCTTATTTTTTTAGTTTTTTTTGTTATAAATATAAAGACAAATAAGAGTATTTCATTAATTGGATTAATTTTGTTAATTATATTTTATATTGGTGTTATAATAATATACTTTTATATAAAGAAATATTTGTTACACAATAGTATTGATGAAGTTTTTAACGCAGGCACTATACAAAAAACTGTACTTGAAAATTTAGATGTGCCTTATCTTATAATGGATAAACATGGAGATATTTTATGGACAAATAATAGATTTCAAAGAGATTTTTCTATAAAAAAAAGATACTATAAAAATATTGAAACAATTCTTAATTCTGAAATAAAACTTAGTGATTTTGAAAACAAAAAAAATATAACAAAAATATTTGATTTTAATGATAAACAGTATAGTGCAAAAATTCTAAAAATTAGGGTAAAAATTGTAAACAATGAGTGCCTTTATGGAATGTATTTATTTGATAATACTGAAATAAACTTACTAAAGAAAAAGGTTGTAGATGAAAAATTAATTCAAGGACTTATATATATTGATAACTACGAAGATGCAATGCATGATGTTGATGATATAAGAAAATCATTGATGGCTTCATTACTTGATAGACGTATAAGAAAATATTTCACTGATATAGATGGTGTTATACAAAAATTTGATAAAGATAAATATTATGTTTTAATTAAAAATAAGGATCTTACAAAATTGCAGTCTGATAAATTTAGCTTAATAGAAGATGTTAAAAAATTAAGTGTAGGAAACAATATACCATTAACCTTAAGTATGGGATTTAGTTCATCAGATACTGTATACCAAGAATCATATGAACAAGCTGTATCAGCTGTTGATATGGCCCTTGCACGTGGTGGAGATCAAGTTGTAGTTAAGAAAAATGATAAATTATATTATTATGGTGGTAGAGCTAAATCTGTAGAGAAAAATACAAGAGTTAAGTCGAGAGTTAAAGCACATGCTCTTAAATCAGTTTTTGAAAATAGAGAAAAAGTCATTATTATGGGACATAAATTACCTGACATTGATTGCGTTGGTGCAGGTATAGGAGTATACATGTTAGCAAGATACATGGATAAAGAAACTCATATAGTTATCAATGATATAATTAATTCTGTTAGACCTTCTGTTAATAAGTTTATTGAGAATAGTAAGTATCCATCAGATATGTTTATATCTCCAGAAAAGGCAATGGAAATAATTGATAAAAACACAACATTAGTCGTGGTTGATGTTAATAAGGCAAGTTATACTGAGGTTCCAGAGTTGATAGATATGGCAGGACAAGTTGTTGTAATTGATCACCATAGGCAAGGTGAAGATTTTGTAAGAAATCCTGTATTGTCATATGTAGAAACTTCAGCTTCATCAACATGTGAAATGATAACAGAAGTATTACAATACTTTGTTGATAAAAACTATAAAATTGATCAAAATGTAATTGATGCTCTATATTCAGGTATACTAATAGATACAAATTATTTCTCAAATAGAGTAGGAGTTAGAACGTTTGAAGCTGCAGCCTTTTTGAGAAAAAATGGAGCTGATCTAGATGGAATTAGGAAAACATTGAGAGATGATCATGTAAGAATTAAAGCAAAGGCAGGAATAATTTCTGATGCATATATGTTTAGACCGGGATTCATTATTGGATCACTTATTGGTGATGATATTGATTCTCCTACTGAACTAGGAGCACAAGCTTCTAATGAATTGCTAAATGCAAGTGGTGTTAGAGCAAGTTTTGTATTAACAAAGGTAAATGATACAATTTATATTAGTCTTAGATCTATTGATGATATAAATGTACAATTAATTGCTGAAAAACTTGGTGGTGGAGGACATCAAACAATTGCTGGTGCCCAATTAAAAGGATTAGATATTGATGAAGCTAAAAATGAAATAATAGGGTTGGTTAATAAAATGCTAGATGAGGGGGATATTTAATGAAGGTTATACTACTAAAAGATGTTAAGAGTCTGGGGAAGATGAATGAAATAGTTGAAGTTAATGATGGGTATGCTAGAAATGTGCTTTTTAGAAAAAAGGAAGCTGTTGAAGCAACTTCAAAAAATTTAAATGACTTAAAATTAAAACTTGCTAATAATGATAAAATAGAGAAAGAAAAACTTGATGAAGCGAATAAATTATCAAAAGAAATAGCAACTAAGACTTTAAAATTAAAAATGAAGGTTGGTGCTGGTGATAAAGCATTCGGTTCAATATCTAGTAAAGAAATTGCCGAAGAAATTGAAAAACAGTTCGGATATAAAATTGATAAAAAGAAAATCCTTATGGATATACCTATTAAATCAATTGGAAAATTTGAAATAAATATTAAGTTACATCCAAAAGTTACTGCAAGCTTGAAAGTAGTAGTGGATAAGGAATAGTATGGTTAATGAACGTTTAATAAATAAAGAAATACCTAATTCTGTTGATATAGAGCGCACATTATTAGGTTGCTTGATTTTTGACCATCAAAAAATAAATGCTGTATCTGCGATAGTATCTCCTGATGATTTTTATGATACTAGATATAAGATAGTATATAAGCATATTCTTAGTATTTATGCTAAGAATATGACTATAAATTCAATAATGTTGGCAGATGAATTAAAAAAGGAGAATCAGCCAGAACTAACTTCTCAGGAATTTCTAAGAAGTTTAATTCTTGATGTAACAAGTAGCGTCTATGCTGAAGCTTATGCAAATACAATAAAAGAAAAAGCCATACTAAGAAAATTAATTGAAAATTGTGATAATATAAAAGAAAAAGTATACTCTCAAAAATATGAATTAAATGAACTATTAGAATATACTGAAAAAATTATGTTTTCATTAGTACAAAATAAAAATTTATCTGACTTTAAGACTATAAAAGAAGTAATGATGGATGTACTTGATACTATTGAAGAAAACTCACAAAAAGAAGATATTTTAACGGGAGTAACTACGGGCTTTACTGATCTTAATAATAGGACAGGAGGATTACAGAACTCTGATCTAATATTAATTGCTGCAAGACCTGCAATGGGTAAAACAGCATTCTGTTTAAATCTTGCAAAAGCAGCCTCTTTAAGTGGAGTTACAACAGCAGTTTTCTCATTGGAAATGTCATCTGAACAGTTGGGTAATAGACTTTTAGCTATGGAAAGCGGAGTTTCAGCATCACGCTTAAGGCTAGGTGATATAGGTTTAGATGAGTGGGGATTTGTTATAAATGCTTCTGAATCCCTTGTAGGAGCAAAATTATTGATTGACGATACTGGAAGTATAAATATTGCAGAACTCCGATCTAAATGTCGCAAGGCTAAACTAGAACATAACTTAGGGTTAGTAATTATTGATTACCTTCAACTTATGACTGGAAGAGGAAAAGAAAATAGGCAACAAGAAATATCAGAAATTTCAAGAAGTCTAAAATTGTTAGCAAAAGAGTTGAATATACCAGTTGTTGCATTATCCCAGCTTTCTCGTGCAGTTGAGAGTAGAGCCGACCATCATCCAATGTTATCTGACTTAAGAGAATCTGGAGCTATTGAACAGGATGCTGATATTGTTATGTTCCTTTATAGAGATGATTATTATAATGAAGATTCTGAAGAAAAAGGAATAGCTGAAGTAATAATTGCTAAGCAACGACATGGATCAACAGGTACTGTAAAATTACGATGGATTGCAGAACAAACTCGTTTCACTGATTTGGAAATAAACTATAATGGAAATTAATTTAAATAATATCAATAGAAATATTAATTATCAAAAAAATTTAGATAAATTTTTAGATAACTTAAACGGGCCACCTAAACTACTATTACATAGCTGTTGTGGCCCATGTAGTAGTTATTGTCTAGAATATTTATCTAATTTTTTTAAAATAACAGTTTTTTATTATAATCCTAATATATATCCGTCTGAAGAATATGATGATAGAATTAGGGAACAAAAAAAGATTATTGATAATATTAATGGCAAATATAAAATTGAACTTATAGTTGGCGATTATGACACCAGGCGTTTTTATTCAGCAATAAAAGGACTTGAATTTGAGAATGAAGGTGGAATGCGCTGCTATAAATGTTATGAATTACGTCTAAATGAAGCTGGAATTATAGCATCAAAATTTGGATTCGATTACTTTACAACAAGTTTGACTATAAGCCCACATAAAGATGCAGCTATATTAAATTATATTGGCAATAAAATAGCTGAAAAGTATAATGTTAAATATTTAGAAACTGATTTTAAAAAGAATGGTGGATTTAAAAGATCTACTGAGATTACAAATAAACTTGGTATATATAGGCAAGACTATTGTGGATGTATTTTTTCAAAAAAAGAAATGATCTATAATAACACATCATCAATAAGATTTGGAGTTTTTGGGAATCCTATTAAACATTCTTTATCTCCATTCATACATAATTATTTATTCAGAAACCTATCATTACCATATAAATATAAAGCATTTAACGTTGAAAATGCTGAAAATATTATTAATATAATTAAAGATAATAATTTATTAGGTGCTAATATAACGATGCCATTTAAATATGAGATAATAAAATATCTTGACTATGTTTCAGAAGAAGCACTAATATCTAATTCTGTAAATACAATTGTAAATGATAATGGGATTTTAAGGGGATATACAACTGACGGTGATGGCTTTATGAATCTTATCCCTGAAAATACTAGAAGTATTTCAATATACGGGTCTGGTGCAGCGGCTAGATCAATAATAGTAGCTATAGCAAATAAAATTGAAACTATTAATTTTATCGTTAGAAATAATTCAAAAAATGTTTCTAAACTTTTAGATATAATTGAAACTCTTAATATTAAAGTAAATATAACAGATAAAAATCTACCTGCTGATGTTATTGTGAATACAACTCCAGTTGGAATGAATGACTCAAAATGTATTATTAATAACTTTAATATATATTCACCAAGCACACTTTTCATTGATATAGTATATAAGAAAATAGGTACTACAAAATTTATTGAATTAGCGCAAAAAAATGGTTTTAAAACAATTGATGGTAAGATGATGCTACTGGAGCAAGCACTACTTTCATTTAACATATGGACAGATAAATTAGCAGTTATAGATAGTGAGAAAAAGCCTATCATAATTGACAGATTAAAGAAAATATTGTAAAATTATTTTGTACTTATGTACAAAAGGAGGAACGAAATGCCGGGAAATATGCCGATAATTATTGGCTTAATCATCGTTGCTTTCATCCTTATTGTTTTGACAGGTATTGTTACTTCTAAAGTTGCTTCAAAAAAGGCAATTGATAAAAAAAATGCTGAAGATGCAATGACCATTGGTGTTGCTGAAACTAGGGCAAAAAATATTATCAAAGAAGCTGAAAAAGCAGCTGAAGATAAAATACGTGAAGCAAAGCTTGAAATAAAAGAAGAAAGTATCCTTGCTAAAAATAATTTAGACGAAGAGTTAAGACTTAGAACTAAAGAGATTAGTAGCATCGAAAAAAGTATTCGTAAAAAAGAAGCTGCTGTTGATACAAAATATGAAGCTTTAAATCAAAGAGAAGAGAAGCTGGTATTAAGAGAAGAGCAGTTAAAAAATAAAGAAGCTGAAGCTGAACAGTATTGTGAGAAACAAAAAGAAGAGCTTGAACGTATTTCAAATATGACTTCTGAAGAAGCAAAAGAATTTTTGCTTGATTCTGTCAAAAATGAATTAACCCATGATAAAGCTCGTATTATAAAGGAGATGGAATTAGAAGCTAAAGAAGAGGGTAAAAAACGTGCAAATGAGATAGTCTTATCAACTATGCAACGCTACGCTTCTGAAACTGTATCTGAAAATACGATTTCTGTTGTATCTTTACCAAATGATGATATGAAAGGTAGAATCATTGGTAGAGAGGGTAGAAATATAAGAGCAATTGAAAACCTAACAGGAGTTGAAGTAATTATTGACGATACTCCTGAAGCAGTGGTATTATCTTGTTTTGATCCAGTTAGGAGAGAAGTAGCAAGAATAGCTCTTGAAAAGTTAATTATTGATGGAAGAATTCATCCAGGAAGAATTGAAGAAATAGTACAGAAAGCACAGAAAGAAGTAGATACTGAAATAAGAAATGCAGGAGAGGCTGCAATATTAGAGCTTGGACTTCATCGTGTCCATCCTGAGCTTGTTAAATACATTGGTAGACTTAAATATAGAACAAGTTATGGTCAAAATGTTTTGAAGCATGCTATTGAAGTTGGACATGTTGCTGGAATTTTAGCAGCAGAATTTGGTGAAGATATTAAACTTGCCAAAAAAGCAGGATTATTACATGATATAGGTAAATCAATTGATCATGAAGTTGAGGGATCACATGTTGATTTAGGTATAGAATTGTTGAAAAAATATAAAGAACATCCTGCAGTTATCAATTCAGTGGCTTCACATCATGGTGATTATGAAGCGGACAATACAATTTCAGTTATTGTACAAATAGCTGATACAATAAGTGCATCTAGACCAGGTGCTAGACGTGAAACTATGGAAGCTTATATAAATAGGCTTAACCAATTGGAAGAAATTACAAATTCTTTTGATGGAGTTGAAAAATCGTTTGCATTACAGGCTGGTAGAGAGGTACGTATAATGGTAGTACCTGATAAAATTAGTGATGATGAAATGATTATAATGGCTAGAGATATTTCAAAAGAAATTGAGTCTACTATGAATTATCCAGGCCAGATTAAAGTTAATGTAATTCGTGAATCACGAGCTATTGATTATGCCAAATAAACTAAGCAGTCCATATGGACTGCTTTTTAAATAATATAGGAGAGATATGAGTTTAGAACTTTCAAAAAAAATTATTGATTTAAGAGGATCAAAAACTTTACAATTACAAGAAAAGATTATTAAATTAAAAAAAGAAGGGAAAAATATAATTGCTTTTACTGTTGGTGAACCTAATTTTAATACTCCTTCAGAAATAAAAGAAGCTGCAAAAACCGCTATAGATAATAATTATACAAAATATACAGCTGTAACAGGCATTGATGAATTAAAGGAAGCAATATCAGCTAAATTTAAGACAGAAAATAATATTAATTATAATATAGATAATATAGTTGTTTCTAATGGTGGAAAACAATGCCTTATGAATGCACTGACAGCAATAATTAATGAAGGAGATGAAATTATTATTCCTTCACCATATTGGCTTAGCTACTCTCAAATGGTTTTACTTGCAGGTGGTAATCCAATAATAGTTGAATGTAAACCAAGAAATAATTATAAGATTACTGCTAAACAATTATCAGATAGAATTACTCCACGAACTAAAGCAATTATTTTAAATTCTCCTAATAATCCAACGGGCATGATTTATAGTAAAAGAGAGTTGCTAGAAATAAGTAGAGTCATTGCAGCTAATAAAATATATGTTATTTCTGATGAAATATACGAATATCTCAATTATACTAACGAGAAACATTGCAGTATTGCATCATTAGGTGATGATATATTTGAACAAACAATCACAATAAATGGTCTTTCAAAATCATATGCAATGACTGGATGGAGAATAGGTTATCTTGGAGCACCTATAAGGATTGTTAAACTTATTAATAAAATACAAAGCCAATATACATCAAATGTATGTTCAATTGTTCAAAAAGCGGCAGTCAAGGCTCTTTCAGGTTCTAAAGATAGTATTAACCAAATGATCAATATATACCGTAAAAGAAGAGATCTGCTTATTAAAATGCTTGATAAATTGCCATATATTTCATACATTAAACCTGATGGTGCTTTTTATATTTTAATTGATTTTAGCAATATAATAAATTTTATATATGGCAATAAATCCATAACCTCAAGTAATGATATTGCCAATATATTATTGGATAATTATGGAGTTGCGGTCATACCTTGTGATGATTTTGGAATACAAAACTGTATACGTCTTTCTTATTCATTAGGTGAAGCTGATATTGTTGAGGGTATTGAAAAAATTAGAGATTTTCTAATGGAGGTAGTATGTCAAGATTAGATGAATTTGAAATACTTAATAAACGATTAATTCAAAAGACAAAAATATTTGATTTATATTTAGAAGATATTAAAACACCATCAAATAAAATTGTTGAATGGGTCCACCTTGATCATAAGGGAGCATCTGTAATATTACCAATAGATAATGACGGAAAAATAATTTTGATTAGACAGTACAGAAATAATGCTGAAGGAACAATATACGAAGTTCCTGCAGGTGGTCTTGAAAAAGGTGAGTCTCCGCTAGATTGTGCAATTAGAGAATTAGAAGAAGAAATAGGTAAAAAATCCAATAATATTACAAAGTTATTTAGTATATATAGCTCTATTGGTTTTTCAAATGAAAAACTTCATTTTTATATAGCAACGGATTTATTTGATGGTAATCAAAACTTAGATGAAGATGAATATATTGAAATTTGCAAATTTACTGTCGAAGAGGTATTGCAAATGATATATACAGGTGAAGTAGTGGATTCTAAAGTAGTAATAGCTGTCTTAGCATATATCAATTTGAAAAATAAATAAATATAAAATGAATACGCTCCATGATAAATAATATTAATTATCATGGAGCTTGTAAAATACTATATTATTTTGTACCAAAAATTCTATCGCCAGCATCACCTAGCCCTGGAACTATATAGCAATCTTCATTAAGTTTTTCATCAAGTGTTCCTATATAAATTTCAATGTCTGGATGCTCTCTATGTAATCTCTCAACCCCTTCAGGAGCAGCAATAATGCATAAAAATTTAATATTTTTTCCGCCTTTTTTCTTTATAAAATCAACAGCTGCACATGCCGAACCACCTGTCGCAAGCATTGGATCAATAACTAAAACTAATCTTTCATCTATATTTTCTGGAAGTTTACAATAATATTCCTGTGGCTCCATCGTGTCATGATCCCTATATAGACCTATATGCCCTATTTTTGCAGATGGAACTAGAGTCAATATACCATTTACCATTCCAAGTCCAGCTCTTAGTACAGGAACTATAGCTAATTTCTTACCTGAAATAAATGGAGCATTATATTTTGTTAGAGGTGTTTCAATTTCTCTAGTTTCTAGCTCAAGATCTTTTAATGCTTCAAATCCTAGAAGTACAGCAATTTCATCAGAAAGAGTCCTGAATTCATTTGTTCCTGTATGTTTATCCCTTAAAATAGAAATTTTATGTTTAATTAATGGATGATTAGATATATGTATTTTTTCGTTATTCATTATTTCTCCTTATATATAGATGTATATTTAAAATATTAATTACTTGTTATAAATATAATATTTTATTTGTGTTTTATATTATATAAAATATAATAATCCTTAATTTCAGATAACTAGATCAACTTTTCGTTAAAGTTGTCTTTTGCGAATAGTTGTTTATCTGCTATAAAATATAATTTATTATATTTCATCTTTTGGTTGATCATATTCTTTTTTTATATTTATTACTTCTTCTACCTTATTTAAAGTTTTATTAGCCTCGAAAGTTTCTACCAACTTAATAATAAGATCAACTGTACCATCAATACCCAATGCAAATGAATTGATGCACAAATCATACCCTTTAGCATCTCCCCATTTTTTATTAGCATAATAATTATAATAACTAGAACGTTTTTTATCCATTTTAATTATTTTATCTTTAGCTTTTTCTTCAGTTAAATCATATCTTTTAGCTATAACCTTTGCTCTGTCATCAATGTCTGCATGTATAAATAAATTGATAACGTTATCATAATCAGCTAACGCATAATCAGCACAGCGTCCAACTATTACACATGCTCCTTCTTTCTCTGCTATTGATTTAATTGCATCAAACTGTGCCAAGAAAACTTTATAATTAATTGGCATATCAGTAAACGCTGAGGTTGAATAACCTAAAGAATATGTATCCATTACTAATGAATATAAGAAACTATTAGTTGGCTTTTCATCATGTGATTCAAATAATTCCTCACATAGACCACTTTCTTTTGCTGCAACAGCTAACAAATCTTTATCATAATAAGGAATATTAAAATGTTTTGCTAGAGCCTTGCCAATAACTCTACCACCACTACCAAATTGTCTACCTATAGTAATAATTGTATTCATATTTATTCCTCCTTATAATGCTATAGTTAAATTATAACATACTAAAATCATGATTGCTAATAAATTATATTTTATATATTTACATTCATCTAATATCTTGTATCATGAATTTATTCAAATACAAAATTAGATATAGTACTTATTTAGCAATAATATCATCAACTATTTGTAAAATTTTTCAAAATATTCTGGTGGTTTTGCAACTATATGCATATATTTATTTTTTATTGGATGTATAAACTCTAGTGAATATGCATGTAAAGCCTGACCTTCACATATCGAAGATTTTTTACCATATACTGTATCACCTGTAACTGGATAACCAATAGACTTTAGATGTACTCTAATTTGATGAGTTCTGCCAGTCTCTATGATACATTCTACTAACGTTTTGTTTCCTACAATATTAATTGGCTTAACATGAGTAATTGCATATTTCCCATCATCAATTATTGCCATTTTAGTTCTATTCTTAGGATTTCTACCGATTGGTTTATTTATTGTATATTCCTTAGTTATATTTCCATCTACAATTGCTATATATTTTTTTATAACTTTATGCTCTTTTATTAAATTAGAAAAAAGCATATGAGCATTATTATTTTTGCATATACACAATGCCCCACTTGTATACTTATCCAATCGATGCACTATTCCTAATCTATTATCTCCATTAATATCTGATAAATAATTATTATAGTGATATTTTAGTATAGAAACAAGCGTATAATCATCAGTTGAATCTCCTGGATGTACGATAAGTCCCTTGGGCTTATTAATAAATACATAATCTTCATCTTCATAAATTATATCTATTGGTAAATTAATAGGTTTAATTTCATTATCTTTTTCAATATAATTAATTATAATTTCATCATTAACTTGTATTTTATATGAAGATTTTACTTTTTTATTATTTACAAGAATATTGCCATTTGAAATCAATTTAGAAATAAGGCTTCGACTCATATTATCAATTTTATTAGATAAATATGTGTCTAGCCTTATATTCATAGTATCACTTATTATTAGCATTATCTCTCCTATCAGTAAATACTAAAATAATTAAGTAAAGAGCAGCTAATGTTATATAAATATCTGCTACATTAAATACTGGAAATTTTATAAAATCAAATTCAAAAAAGTCCCTAACATACCCTAAGCTAATTCTATCATAAAGATTTCCAATACATCCTGCCGAAATAAGAGTTAAAACATTTATATATGCAATTGATAATTTTTTAGTAAAAATTACATATAGAATTACAATTAAAAAAATAATTGCAACACCAATTAGTAAGAAAGATTTGCCTTCAAAAATACTAAAAGCTGCTCCTCTATTTTCAACATATACTAAATTTAATATTTTAGGTAGAAATCCCATCCTACCTTTTCCTTTTAATAATTCTTGTAAATATGACTTTGATATAAGATCAATGAGTGTAAGTCCTAATATCATTGGTATTATTGACAATTTGATCATTAATGTCTTTAATTGTATATTTTGCTGCATCTTTTATTTCCTCATTTTTAATATTATTTTCTATTATTGTATTTCCAATATCCTTTAATAATATCCAGTCAATACCATTAGATGTATTTTTTTTATCATACTTTAAATTATTAATAATCTTATCAATATCAAGATTGATAGAAATTGAATTAAAAAGTAATTCATTTAATTTTTTCTGTATAGTATAATTAGTATATGAATTAATGTATCCTCTTTTTAATGATAAATATGTAATAAACTTCATACCAATGGCCACACATTCTCCATGGCTTAGATAATCACTATAAATTGACTCTACTGCATGCCCAAAGGTATGCCCGAAATTAAGAATTTTGCGCATACCTTTTTCATTAAAATCATTTTCAACAAAATATTTTTTAATAATATTAGCCCTCATTATAATATTGATGTCTATATTATTGTACTTAATATCTAAGAGTTTTTGAAAGAAATCATAATCATAAATTAAAGCTGATTTAATTATTTCAGAGAAACCTGATAATATATTTTTTTTATCAAGTGTATTTAAAGTATTAATATTTATATATACTAAAATAGGATTATAAAAGCTACCAATAATATTTTTAAAACTATTTAAATTTATAGCTGTTTTGCCTCCAACACTACTATCTACTTGGGATAATAATGTTGTTGGTACCTGAATATACTTTATTCCTCTCATATAGGTTGAAGCAACGAATCCACTAATATCTCCAACAACTCCACCACCTAAAGCAATTACTATATCACTTCTATTAAATTCATTATCTAATAAAAACTCATTAATTCTGATATATTCTACAATATTCTTATTTTTCTCTCCTGGTCTTAAAGTATATATATAGGTAGTATTATTGATATTTTTTTTAAATTCATTTAAATAAATTCTTCCAACATTATCATCTGTAATAATGCAGATTTTAATATCGGAAGAAAAATTATTTTTTATATAATCATATAAATTATTAAAGTTAGTATCATAAAAAATATTATATATTGTCTTATTTTTTATTTTTATTGTCTTCATAAATTTCAAAATCATCTAGGTTTTCAAGATCATCTAAGTCATCATATTCTGGATAGTCATCATATGAATCCTCATAATCATAGTAACTAGAATCATCTAAATTATCATCATCAATATAACCATCATCTAAATAGTCTTCATCAAGATATTCATCAGTTAAATCTGAATCATTTCTATAATCTGATAAATCATTTAAGTCAGGTATATCATGTTCAATTGTTTCATTGTTAATCTTAACATCATCAGGTTCAAAATTAACTTCTATATTTGATAAAATTTCTAATTGTTGATTTATTTGATCAATAACAAGTTTTTTGTAATTTTCAAATCTATCTAAAAGAGATTTATTAGCTATTTTAATTCTATTATTTTTGTCAACATTTTCAATATATAACTTTTCTGCCTTGATTCTAGCATTAAGAAGAATATTTTCAGCTTCTTTATTAGCAGCCTCAATAGTACTATCTGCTGTTTTTTGAGCTAAAACAAGCGCATTTTTCATTGTATTTTCTATTTTTTCATAGTTGGCCAATTTTGCCTCTAGCTGACTTATACGGTCTGTCATTTCAGCATTTTTCGAATATAATACCTCATACTCACCAGCTACCTTAGATAAGAATGTTCTAACTTCTCTTGTATACCCACGACCTTTTTCAAACTCTTTTTCTCTAATATCAATAGGTGTTAACATATTTACCTCCTAGTTGTTATATAAATTATCTAGATTATCAACTTGTGAGAAGCTATGATAAGAATCATTATCAGAAGAAACTTCATAGATTTTCTTATTGATATTTTTTTGAACATCACCTGTAAGTTCAACATTTTTTGGTACAACAATAAGTATATTCTGATTTACATATCGAGCTACTGCATCTAATGCATAGCAAAGTCCAAATATACAGTCAGTTACACGTTGAGGAACATCAGATGGCACTCCTTCAAAATTAATTAAAACAATATTATTCTTTTTAAGATTATCTCCAACTAATCTCCAATCATCAACATGTCTAGGTTTAAGCACATGTAGTATGGTATTAGTTGTATTCGTAGAAGCATTATTAATTTTAAAATCTCTACTATTATCAACATCAGTAAATAGATTAGACGATTTTTTTGATTTTTCTTCTTCAAATTTTAAATTATTGTTATTATAAGTATCATATGAATAATCTTCATTATTTGATTGGTATCCATAATCATCTTCAAAATAATCTGATTCAATATCATCGTTACTTTGCAACTTATCCATTAAGCTTCTAAATTTATCCTTTAACATCTTATCTCCTAATTATCTATCTTTTACCAAATATTTTGGATCCGACCCTTATCATATTACTACCATTTTTTATAGCAATTTTATAGTCTTCGCTCATGCCAAATGATAAAAAGTCCATATTGATATTATCAATGTTTTTAACTATAATGTCAAGACTTAGACCTTTAAATTTGGAAAATAAGACATCTAATTGACTCTCTGTTAAATCATATCTAGGAATCATCATTAAACCTCGAATTTTAATGTTAGTAAGATGACTAATTTCTTCTAAAAATTTAAAGGTTTTATCACCATCAATTCCAAATTTATTTGGATCATTAGAAAAATTAACTTGAACTAGTATATCAGTTACAATATCTAGTTTCTTAGAGAACTTATTGATCTCATTAGCAAGTTTTATTGATTCAACTGAATGAATCAAGTGTACCTTTCCAATGATATTTTTAACTTTATTAGTTTGTAAATGTCCAATAAAGTGCCATCTAATATCCTTTGGAAGCTGTTCATATTTTTCTATAAATTCTTGAACCTTATTTTCACCAAAATCTCTCTGTCCCAATTTATACAACTCTAAAATATCTTCAGTAGGTTTAGTTTTACTTACAGCTACCAAAGTCACATCATTATACTGTTTTAATTCATCAATAATTTTCAAATATTCACTAGTATTCATGTTATCTATAAATCTTTTCTTGATCATTAATTCTTTTTGCTTTAATTGCAATATTATCAAATGATTTTAATTTTGTATTAGTATCAATTATATAATTATTTTCTTGCTCTCCTATAATATTTATTGGAGTAAATACTGCTATGCCACTATTGGTCACAAAGACTCCATTTTTCCCTTCAATTTCTTTTACAGAGGTCTTTGGAACCAAATACCCTTGTAGTTGCCTTTTCTTAACAGATATTTTCACATTTCTAAGTTGTGCATATCTTATCATTCCCTGATCAAAACTAACATTAGCAAAATATTTTCCATTTTGCTCATTTAATTCAAGCACACCCAAAATATCTGTATTGTCTGAGTCAAATGTTATTCTCAAATATTTATCGTCTTTAAATGATTCATATTCATTTTTATTTAGTTCAAATACAATATTCCAATTTTCTGAATCTATTATCTTTCCAATAGGTGTTCCTTTTTTTACAAAAGTATTTGTTAATATTGTGTTAGTATTTAACTTTCTATAATTAGATATATTTTCCATTACTCTTTCAGTACTTAATTCTTCATATCCATCAACACTATTTACAAATATTCCTGTATTATCCGACCTATTAATTGTAAGAGAATTATTGGTTTTATTATAATTTTCAATTATTTTAACAATATCATCTGTTGATATATCATTTAAGTATGCATCCTGAATATATTGAGCAATAGAATTGGTTTTTATCAGACTATTATATTCTCTATTTGATATAAATGAATTAATATTTTCTGAAATTTCTCTTTGTACACTATTACTAATTGACTTTGAATTGTTTGAATTTTTACTAATAAGTTCATTATAGAAATTACCATTACTATCATTAATATAAAGGACGTCACCTTTCAAAACTTTACCTAAATTATTAGAGTAAAATATAATATACCCATCTTCTTTAGCTGTAACTATCTTTTCACTACGTGTTATTAAGGCATCAGCATGAAAGTCTGTATTGAAATTTGAAAATTGAACTGTATATGTTTCAACATTTCTTTTAGTTATGTGTCCTACAATTATAACTATTAAATAAAATAGAATAAAGGTAGTTATAACTCCTATAATTGAAAGATTACTTTTTTTTCGTTTCTTCATAATATAATTATTTCCAGTCCATAAATCCTCTATCAATAGCTCTAATTACCAATTCAGCTGATGCTAAATTAGTAGCTATAGGGATATTATAGATGTCACAAAGCAATGAAATATTAGTAAAACCAATGCTATTTCTATTAGTATTTGTATCTTTTAAATATATAACTAAATCAATATCATTATGTTCTATCTGAGAAGCTAACTGTTGTTCGCCTCCAAGTTCACCAGATAAAAATTTTTGGATTGATAGGTTAGTAACCTTTTCTATCAAAGTTCCAGTAGTTTCTGTTGCAAATAATGTATGCTTTGATAGTATTCCTTTATATGCAATACAAAAATTTTGCATTAATTTTTTCTTTGAATCATTAGCTATAAGTCCTATATTCATACTCATCTCCTATAGTAGTATTTAAATGTTTGCCTTGAAATATTTAAGCAAACTCCCATCAATATACAAGAAACAAAAAGTGATGTTAATCCATAACTTATAAAAGGTAAAGGTAGTCCTGTATTAGGTAAAATCATAGTCACTACGCCCACATTAATAAATGTCTGTAATCCTACATATGAACAGGCTCCAATACATATAAGCTTTCCATATATATCATTCGTTTTTCTAGCAATATTAATCAATAAAATTACTATTAAAAATAGAATTAATAAAGTCAAAATAGTTCCAATAAAACCAGTATCTTCACCAACTATAGCAAATATAAAGTCAGTTTGTGGTTCTGGAATATAATTACCATTTTTAACAGAAGATGCTAGATTATTATTTAATCCATTTCCATATATTTTTCCTGATCCTATAGCTAATAGTGCATTAATTTGTTGATATGATTCAGTAGATATATACTTTGACGGGTTTAAAAAACTTAAAACTCTCCTTTGTTGCCAAGGTTTTAATAATATTTGCCAAGGTTGTTGTATATACCAAATAAGTACAAATGAAAGTGGAAGAGTTATTCCTCCAGCTATTGCAATAAGTTTTATACTTAATCCACCAACAAATATAATTACTATCAATATTAAAAAAGTTACAATAGTTGTTGATAAATCTGGTTGAATTACAACTAAAAATAATGGAAATGCTAATAAAATTGCTAGTTTAAATAGCGTTTTAAATGTATTTAAATTATCTTGGTTTTTATAAATATAAGCAGCTACAAATATAATTAAAATAAGTTTTGATAATTCTGAAGGCTGAAAATTAAAACCAAGCACTCTTATCCATCTAGTTGCACCATTTGACGATCTTCCTAAAAATGGTACTCTTGTAGCAGATAATAATAACAAGTTAATTATATATAATATCCAATAATAATTCAAATATTTCCTATAATCAATAAATGATACAATAACCATTAATGAAATAGCAATACATATACCATAAAAGTTTTTTTGTGTATATGTCGAATTTGCACTATTGACCATTAACAAGCCGACTAATATAGCAATTATAACAGTAAATAATAATTTAAAATTATAATTTTTAAAACTGATTTTCTGTATCATCTATGACTCCTTATTGAAGTGTTCAAAATAATATTTTAGTATTTCCCCTGAAATGTCAGTATGTTCAGAATTTGCTGCACCTATATTAGGAATCACAATCCCAGAAACAACTTGTGGATTTATAATTGGTGCATAACCAACAAATGAACTATGGTTATTTCTTGATAAATCCTCTTCTGCTGTACCTGTTTTTCCTGCTACCGTTACACCAACTTTTCTAAATGAAGGTTCATTATAATACATTTGAACAACCTGTTGTAAACCTATTTTTATTGTATCAAATTCACTTTTTGGCAAATCTATATTAGATATTATTTTAGGTTTTATAACTTCCTCTCCATCTTTTTTATGATTAATCTTATCAACTAAAGATAAGTCTACAAGTTTACCATCAGTTGCTATTGCTGACATATATCTATTTAAATTGGCCATATTAAATAGGTGCGATCCTTGACCAATAGCTGATAAGACTGCATTGTCATCTGAAATATGTGGTTGTGCTTCATCTATTTCAAGTCCTGTTTTACGGTCAAGCCCAAATAATGAAGCATACTTTTTTAATGTATTTAATCCTACTGATGAATTATATCTACCTGTATCTGTACTTCCTAGCCTATAACCCATTTCATTAAAAAAAACATTGCAAGAATTGGCTAATGCCCCTGTGATATTTAATGATCCATGCTGACTTGGATATATCCAACAACGAATATTAGGTGTTACAGTATCATAAATTCCAGTACATAATATAGTTTCTGATGCATTAGTTATATTAGTATCAAGCGCTGCAAATGCAGTGATAGGCTTAAATGTTGAACCAGGTGCCTTTAATAGCTGCGTTGGTCTATTAAGTAGTTGAGCAGATTTATTATTAAATATATAACTAAGATAATTATTATCATTCATCATATTACTATCATATCCAGGATATGATACCATTGCCAACACTTTTCCTGTATTTGGATCATTTACTACAACGGATGCTGAAAATGGATCTATAGCAATTATACCAGGAGTTAAAACTTTATTTTCAATCATATTTCGCATAATATCGTAAGTATTTACATTGACATTTTGAAGCTCATTGTAAAAATTATCTTTCTTTAATACTTCTTGCTCATATAATGTCAAGAGAATATCTCTTCCCGTTATATCTCCATTTGCGATTAATTCTTTTGATATAAAAGGTATAAATGAAAAACTACTTGGTAATTTTTCTGAAATATATTTTGATAATAAATCAAAGACATCTTCAGTAGATGTATAACGATTTGAATCACTTATATCTTTGGTTGATATTATACCATTACTAATTAAATAAGTAAGGTAATCTTTAGCTGATAATTCATAGTTTATCCACTTATTGACTTGTTCATTTTTATTGTTTAATAACGATTCAACAATAATACCATCATCTTGAAGTAATTTTATAAAATATTTTGTATAATTGAATAAGTCATCATCCAATTCCTTTAATATTGTATCATTAGTCAATATAGTTAATATATTGCTCTTTATACTATTTATTTTGTTTTGTATTGCTGTATTAATGTTCTTCTCTGATTCTGAAGCTGAACTTGACTCTAATTTTCCAAGTCTAATAATACCATTTGTAAGTAATGAATTATATATTTCTGCACTTGTTATATAATATTTACCATCAGGTAGATTTCTTACATCTTTTACATAGGTATTAGAATATATCATATTATTAAGGTAATACTTAGTTAAATGATCTTCAATTGTATCATATATATATTTTTGAAAATCAGAATCTATACTTAAATATATATCATCTCCAGGTGTAGGATCAGTGACTTTATCTTCTTCTAGTATACCTCCTGTGCTATCAACAAATAGAGTCTTAATTCCATCCTTTGGCCTTAATGTATCATTAAGATTTTTTTCTAACCCCATTTTCCCGACAATTATATTCTCATCATTATTTTTTAGATCCTCTTCTGTTGCTGGACCTGTATAACCTATAATATTAGATATATATATAGAATCATTATACATTCTTTGCATTTGGTCATCTATTTCAATACCTTGAAGCTCTGATTTTCGTTCGCTAATATCAACAATTGTTTGATCTTTTATATTATCAGCTATAAATATCTTTTTATATTTTTGGTACCTATTTAAAAAAATTGATGATCTTATACTTATTAAATCCAGCAGATGTTTTTTATCAATATCTTTTGATAAATTATATGATTTAAATCTGCTTTTCATTGCATCACTACCATCACCAAATGCAATAAAATTTATAAGCTCTTCAGCAGATAAGTTTCTCTCTTCTGTTGTTAAATCACTTATAGAAGTTCTAGAAAAAATTTCCTTTATATAATTAAGAATAACATTTTTATCAAAAATTGAATATTCAAAAACTCCATTATTTAGTTCAATAGGTATATTGTTATTGATTTTTTCTTCATTTTTATAAAGTATATCGAGTGTATTTAGAATTATATTATTAAGCTTATTATTAAAATCTTCATTAACCTTTGAACCAGTTATTAATTCTGTATTGATTGAAATGCTTTTTGTAACCTTATTATAGGCCAATAATTTACCATTTCGATCATATATATTACCACGTTGTCCATTTATAACAATATTTTTTTCTAATCTTTTTCTATGATCTTTACTATACTCTTCGCCTCTAATAATTTGTACATAAAATAATTTTGCTACTAACATTATAAATAATGAAGCCATTAAAATTAAGACAACAACTATTCGAGGATTTAAACTATTATTTATAAATGACTTTAATTTAGAAAACATACTACTCCATTCAGCTCAATTTATTACTAAGTATTTTTAATGGTTTGTATAATAATATGCCAAAAATAATTGTTAAAATAATTTCAGGCAGTATAACATAAATTGAATAATTTAAAAATAAATATCTCTGTCTTGGTAGATACGTAAAAATATAGATAATTATATTAAAAATAATATCGCTAATAAATAATAACATAATAATTATTGTTAAATTATCTTCAACATATATTCTCTTTAATTTACCTGAAAAATATCCTATAAACATAAATACAAGGGCATAAAGACCTACATATCCACCAGAAACAAAGTCCAGTAGTAATCCAGATATTAATCCAATAATTAGCCCCAGTCTTTCACCATTTATAAATCCTAATACTACGACTAATATAATGAGTAAATTTGGTGATGTTGGGATTCTAACTAAAAATTTAAATAAACTTGTTTGGATACATAACAATATAATTGCTATAAGTGTTAATATTAATATTTTAGTTGTTCGAATTTTCATCGTCTTCACCAATATCTTTGATATTTTTTATAATAACAACTTCTCTTAAAGCATTAAAATCAACTAGTGGTATAACTTTTGCTTGTTGTACAAGATTTTTTTCATCTTTTTCAACATCAGATATATATCCTATAGGAATATCCGGCAAATATCTTTTACTAACTGATGATGTTATAATTTTATCTCCTTTTTTTAGATCAGCATTAAAATTTATATCCTTCGCAACTAGGTACCCATTTCTTATATTATTCAAATTGCCTTCTAGTATCAATAAATTATTTTTTCCCTCTACAATACAACTAGTTGCACTCAAGTCATCAATTATTGTTCTAACAATAGATGATGTAGGATTAACATTAGTTATAATCCCGACTAAAGATCCATTAGATATTACATTCATATCTTTTTTTATACCAGATGTACTCCCTTTATCAATGGTAAAAGAATTAAACCAATTATTTGCATCACTTGCAATTATTCTAGCGCCTTCATATTCATAATTTGAGTTCTCCAGAATATTAAATTGTTGTCTAAGTCTTGATAATTCTTCAGTATTTTGCTTAAGAGTATTATTTTCTCTATTAAGTACATCTATCTGTTCTTTTAAAATTTTATTTTCTTCTGTAAGAGAATTTATAGAACTAAAGTTCTTAAATATACCACTTATTCCATTACTTATTCTATTAATTCCTGATTGCATTGGTGATAAAATAAAATTGGCTGTTGAAGATAAAACAGAATTATCAAATTTAGTAAATAGAGATATTCCTACAGAAAAAATGCATAATAAAGTGCAAAGAATTAATAAATTTTTTGTTTTAATTTCAAATCTATTTTTCTTTTTTCTTATTTTTTTTACCATTTTTATCTCCATTTAAATAATTATTAAAATCATCAGAAAAAAGTATTTCGCTAATATCTAAAACTCTATAATTTGTATTAAATCTTCTTGAAATAATCTTATTTAATGCACTATCTGAAGATAATGATCCTGAAAAAAATATATTTCCATCAATACAATTATAAACAGCTTCATTTGGTAATCTTTTTAGTGATAGGTTAACCTCATCTATTAAATTACGAACTGATTCTTTATAAATATATTGGATTAATTTATCCATCAATTTAAATTTAGTTGGTAATCCTGTTCTTATTTCAATTGCCGGAATTTCAACACTATTACCGAATATATTTATTATTCCAAGTTCTTCCCTTGCTTTAGCAGCAGAATGAAGCGATATACTAACATTATTTTTATATTTTACATAATTTTGAACTGCTTCATCTAATCTACGTGCATTAAAATTAATATTTTTTACAAATAAAATTTCATTGTAATGTGTAGTAATAATAAATGAATTATCCTGTCCTATACTAATTATTATAGAGTTAGGTCTTTCCTTAACTTCTGGTGACAACGAAAGAATATCCTCAACATTTATTTCTTTAATACTATTAATACCTGTAGACTTTTTCTTTGCATCTTTTTCAAAATTTGTCATTAACTTAGAAGTCAAAATATAACTACGTGATGAAGAAAATCCACTATTAATATTATACTTTTTTAATACCTTATTTATAAGTAAAGATTGTTCTTCAATATCAATTACTTTATTATTCAAAATGCATTGAACAACTTCAATATTGTTTGGACACCTATCAAAATATTCAAATGCATCATTACCATATGCATATAAATTTCTTGAATGTACTTGTACATTTGAAAAGTCAAATTCTAGTCTATATGCAAGAAAATTTTTCTCTTTATATATTTTTTTATTTATAATATCATAAATTTTAAGATCCGTTGATCCTGCATCTATAATGATACTTTTTTTCATAATACTCCAATACTTAGAATAAATTATTTGATTTTAAGCTAAAAAACGAATTATCTCCAATTATAATATGATCCCAAAGAAATATATTTAATTCATTGCCTATATTATATATACGCTTTGTTAACTGAATATCATCTTCACTTGGATATGGATCTCCACTGGGATGATTATGAGCTATTATTATTCTTACTGCACTCGAAGCTAATGCTTCAATAAATATTTCTCTCATTGATACTGTGCAACAATCAATTCCACCACGAAATAACACAGACTTTCTTAAAAGCCTCCCCTTAATATCTAGTGATAATAACCATAATTCTTCTTGTGTTAAATGTCTCATATCCTCCATTAAATAGTCTGCAACAATTTTTGCAGAATTGAAAAGAGGATTAACTGGATAGTTCGCTTTTGAAAGTCTATTTGCTAATTCTCCAAGTGCTTTTATTTGTATGCACTTTACTTCCCCAACTCCATCAATTTTTTTCAATTCGTCATCCGACATACTTATAATATTTGTAAGTGATACGTTATCATTAAACTGTAATATTTTTTCTGCTATATCTAATGATGACAAAGTTTTTGTTCCGCTCCTAATAATTATTGCTAATAATTCTTTATCTGTTAATGATGATAAGCCATATCTTTTATATTTCTCATATGGCTTATCAAAAACACTTAATTCTTTTATTTTCATATACTCCTAACTGTACACAGGAATATTGATTATATCATTAAAATATAATTATTTTATGAACATTGCGTCACCAAAACTAAAAAATCTATAATTATACTTAATTGCCTCAGCATAAGCACTTAATATATTTTCTCTATCATATAAAGCACTTATAAGCATTAGTAGTGTTGACTCAGGTAAATGAAAATTTGTAATAAGAGCATCAACTATTTTAAAATTATATCCAGGATATATAAAAATATCTGTATCTCCTGAGCATGGTTTTATAAGTCCATCTTCCAACGTAGCTGATTCTAATGTTCTACAGCTTGTAGTTCCTACTGCTATTATTCGCCCCTTATTAATAATTGTATTATTTATAATGTCTGCATTAGTCTTATCAATATTAAAATACTCACTATGCATGTGATGTTTTTGCACATCATCAACTTTAACAGGTCTAAATGTTCCAAGTCCAACATGTAAGGTTACAAAAGCAATAGATACACCTTTTTCTCTAATTAATTCTAATAATTCATTAGTAAAATGTAGCCCTGCTGTTGGTGCTGCTGCTGACCCCTCAAATTTAGCGTAAACAGTTTGATATCGATTTTTATCTTCTAATCTTTCTTTTATATATGGGGGCAAGGGCATGCTACCTAATTCATCCAAAACTTCTTCAAATATTCCTTCATGGGTAAAAGATATTATTCTATTTCCATCAGGTAAAATATCTATGATTTCACCAACTAAAATACCATTACCAAATATAAGTTTTGTTCCAATTTTTGCTTTTTTACCAGGCTTTACAAGACATTCCCAGATATTATCACCATTTTTGGAATACTTTTCCAGTAATGGCTCTAATTTTTTTTCGGATATATCTTCTTTTGAATATCTATTTAATAATAAAATTTCAACAATTGATTTATTATCTTCTTTTATACCAAAAAGTCTTGCTGGTATAACTTTTGTATTGTTTAATACTAGACAATCTCCTGCATTTAAATGATCAATAATATTCTTAAATTTTGAATGCTCAATACTTCCAATAGATCTATCCAATATCATTAGTTTAGACTCATCTCTGTTCTTTAATGGTGTTTGAGCTATAAGCTCCTTTGGCAAATGATAATAAAAATCAGAAGTTTTCATTATTTTCTCAACTCAATTCCTATTTTTTCAAGATTTGACAATATTTTACTAACTATTTTATTTATTTCATCATCAGATAATGTACGCTCTGAAGAATTAAAGATTAGGTTATAAGCAACTGACTTTGTATTAGTTGGTAGATTTTCTCCTTCATATATATCGAATAATGAATAGTTTTGTAAAATTTTAGTTCCATATTTATCAAAGATATTTTCAATTTCAATTACTGATTTATCTTTACTTAAGATCAAACATAAATCTCTAGTAATTGATGGATATTTTGATACCTTTATATATTTATTTTTATTATTGATAAGTGATTTTATACTATCATAATCAATACTTGCTAAATATACTCTTTGATTTATTTCATAAGCTTCACTAACATCTGGATGAACCTCACCAAACTCACCAATTAAAATATTATTGTAATATATTTTAGCCTGTCTTCCTGGATGAAAATAATTTTCTAATACATCTTGATTATATCTAATCTTATCTTTTAAACCTAAATTAAATAGTAATGTTTCTATTTCTTGTTTTATCTTAAAGAAATCTCCATTATAATAATTTCCCATACATATTTTCATTTTTTCATCCGGAAGTTGATTCCCTGTTGGAATATAAGTATTGGCAAATTCAAATAAACAAACACTTTCATTTTTAACATTTCTACTATTTCTAGCTAAAAAATTATTTCGTAAAGAAGATAACATACCATTATAAGGTATAGTTCTCATTATTGAGTAAGCCTCACCTAGAGGGTTGCGAATCTCAATAGAATTTCTCCTGTAGTCATTATTATTTAGAAATAGTTTATCAAACACATACTTCCCTTCGAATGAATATGTCATTATTTCATTGTAGTTCATGCTATTAAGAATTGATGAAATTTTATCTTGATTATATATTAATTCAGAATTTTTACCAATATTAGAATTTTGAGGAATTGTAACAGGTATATTGTCATATCCATATGATCTTGCTACTTCTTCGACAAGATCAGCAAATAATTCGATATCCTGTCTAAATGTTGGAACATATATTTTAGTTAAATCATCATTAAAACGTAGCCCTAAGTTACTAAAATACTTCTTGATTTTTGTATCATCAATTGTCGTACCTAATATTTTGTTGCATCTTTTAATATCAAAGTCCAATTCCTTTTCTTTTGGTAAATCATTATGTATATCAATAATACCATCAACAACGGTACCACAATTTAATTCCTCAATTAACTCACATGCTCTATTTATAGCAACGATTGCATTATTAGGATCTAACCCTTTCTCAAATTTAGTTGAAGCATCTGTTCTAAGCCCAATTTTTTTTGAAGAAAGTCTGATATTAGTCCCATCAAAACATGCCGCTTCAAAAAGCATTATATTTGTCGAATCTGTTATTTTAGTAGACTCTCCACCCATTATACCAGCTATACCAATTGGTTTTTCAGAATCATTTATCATCAAAATGCTGCTATCAAGGTTTCTAGTATTAGAATCTAGAGTTATAAAAGTAGATGTGTTTGCATTATCGACGATAATCTTATTTCCTGAAATTCTATTAAGATCATATGCATGCATAGGCTGACCTATTTCTTCCATAACATAGTTTGTAATATCTACAATATTATTTATAGGTCTTATACCTACAGACATTAATCTTTGTTTTAGCCATTTTGGTGATTCTGATACATGAATATCTTTAACTATTTTTGCGCAATATCTTTTACATAGGTTAGTATTTTTAACTTCTACTGAAATATAGTTGTTTATTTCAGTAGAAGTATTAGTATAATCCTTAGTTTGGTATGGTACTAAGTCAAGATTAAATGCTGCTGCTGCTTCTCTTGCTAGACCATAAATGCTAAAACAGTCTACTCTATTTGATGTTATTTCATATTCAAATACACAATCATCTAAACCAAGGTATGAATCTATATCTTGGCCTACAACAGCATCATCTCCACATATATATATTCCATCATCGGAAGCCTCTGGAAACATATCAGTGTCAAATCCTAGTTCATGGATTGAGCAAAACATTCCAAATGATTCAATTCCTCTTAGTTTACCTTTTTTTATGTTTATTGTTTCATTCCCATCACCTGCAACAAAACCACCAGGCAAAACAACTGGTACCTTTGCACCTTCAAATACATTCTTGGCTGCTGTAACTATTTGTGTAACTTCACTACCAATGTCTACACTGCATACAACAAGTTTATCTGCATCAGGATGTTTATTGATTTCAACTATTTTCCCTATAATAACATTAGAAAATCTTTTATTAAGGCTGTTATATGTTTCAACTTTTGAACCAAATAATGTTAACTTATCAGCAAATTCTTGTGGTGTTACATTAAGGTCTGGTACAAAATTTTTAATCCATTTAATTGGTGTTAGCATAATTCCTCCTAAAACTGTTTTAAGAATTTGATATCATTTTCATAAAGTAATCTCATATCATCAATCTCATATTTAAATAGACCTATACGTTCTAGACCAAGTCCAAATGCAAATCCTGTATATTCATTAGGATCAATTCCACATTTTTCTAATACTGTAGGATGAACCATACCACATCCAAGAATTTCTACCCAACCTGTATTTTTACAAAATCTACATCCTTCACCGTTACATTTAAAACATGTAACATCAACTTCAGCACTAGGTTCTGTAAACGGGAAATGGTGTGGTCTAAATTTAACAGCTGTTTTTTCGCCAAAAAGGCGCTTAGCAAAAAGCTCCAGTGTCCCTTTTAAATCAGCAAAGGTAATATTTTTATCTATAACTAGTCCTTCAACCTGATGAAAACTTGGTGAATGAGTTGCATCAACTTCATCTGATCTAAAAACACGACCAGGTGCTACAATTTTAATTGGAGGCTTTCTATTTTCCATTGTTCTAATTTGCACAGGAGATGTCTGAGTCCTTAAAACAACATCATCTGTAATAAAAAATGTATCCTGTTCATCTTTAGCCGGATGATTTTCAGGAATATTCAAAGCTTCAAAATTATAATAGTCTAGTTCCACTTCAGGTCCATGTACAACTTCATAACCCATACCAATAAAAATATCTAAAATTTCATTTAATGTTAAATTATTTACATGCCTATGTCCAAACTCAATTTTATCAACTGGTATATTTATATCAATCTTTTCTTGTTCAAGTCTTTTGTTCTTTTCAATATTAGATATTTCTCTTTTTTTATTTTCTAATAATTTTTCTATATTTTCTCTTGCAGAATTAACATTTTGTCCAAATATAGGTCTTTCTTCAGGTGTTAAATCTTTCATTGATTTTAGCAATAATGTAACTTCACCTTTCTTACCTAAATAATTAACTCTAATGTCATTAAGATTGTTTAAATCATCACAATTATTAATAAGTTCTTGCGCTTTTTTTTCAATCTCTTTTATTTTATTATCCATATAATCTCCAATCAATTTAATATGCATAAACTTATATTATAGTCTTAATCGTAACTTTTATTATACCATTATTTTCCTTCTAAATCTATTGTAATAGTTGAACTTATAAGTGATTTATTATATATTTTAGATATGAAAGATAATAATAAAGTTTGTGGAATAATTTGTGAATACAATCCATTTCATGATGGGCACAGATATCAAATAAAATATATACGTAAACATTTAAAACCTAAAGCTATTATTTGCTTTATGAGTGGAAACTATGTTCAAAGAGGTGAACCTGCTATAATTGATAAAGGTACTAGAACAAAGGATGCTCTCTATGGTGGAGCAGATATAGTTATTGAAATCCCACCTAATCATGCAATTAATAACTCTGAAAATTTTGCAAAAAAAGCATTTGATATTATTAATTTATGTAATTGCGTTACACATTTAAGTTTTGGTTGCGAAGTTGTAGATATTAGCTTACTTAAAAATATTTCTGATATGAGCAAAGAATTTATTAATACAACCAAGTTATCATTTAATGATGCTAGAGCAGATTTTATTGAGAGAAATCTTAAGATTGATAAAAATATTATGTATAATTCTAACTTAATATTAGCTATTGAATATCTAAAATTTATTGGAGATATTATCCCTTTCCCAGTAAAGCGTGAAGGTGCTTCATACAACGATCTTAATATAGAACAAGAATACCCATCTGCTTCTGCATTAAGAAAGAAAATTGCTGAAGATAATTCTTGTAAATATTTAGTAATGGATGATTTTGTTTCAGAAATTATTCATGTTATTAACTTTGAAAAAATTAGTGGTATATCTTTATTAAAAAGGTTGAAAAATGTCCTTCATGATGCAGTGTGTACAGATGAAATTATTGAAAATGCGTCAGCAAAAAATATTAGTAGGTCTACAATTAAAAGAACTCTTATGCGCAATATACTTGAACTTAAAGAAGATGCATCATATGTTCATGTTCTTGGATTTAAGGATAAGTATTCTAAATTTTTAAAAAAATTTGATAATCTAATTTATACATATAATGAAATCTACAATTATGATGATGACATACTATCATCTTACTTAGAGAATAGATTAGCAGATAATTATTATAATTATAAATTAAGAATTAAATATAAAGAAGATAGGGATATCAGGATGAATAAAGTTATATTAAAATAATTTGATATATTTATGAGACTGTAATTAGTTTTGTGTAAACAATAAAGATCTATGTATCCTCTTGGATTGATGTTAAAATAAATATTAATTCAGGAGGAATTTTTTATGGCAAGAAGAAAAATGGATCCAGAACGTGAAG
>JAEZWQ010000045.1 GCA_023420085.1 Bacillota bacterium | reverse complement strand
TGGTCAAACCTCTTGAATACTATCTAAGATAAGTTGTATTAACATATAAATGTAGCGCCGTATACGAGACCCGTACGTACGGTGCAATGAGAGGGGCGAAGATTAATATCTTCCCTCTACTCTATTTTTGCTAGATGATAATGAATCAATTAGTTTAAGTGTCAGAGTTTTTGATGTATCAGCAGCAATCTTTTCAAATTCATCATATGAAATTGATGCATTATCATCTGCATTATCAGAAATAGATCTTATAATTATAAATGGTATATTATTATCAAAGCATACATGAGCTATACTAGCACCTTCCATTTCTGCACATAGTGCATTAAATGTATTTTTTAGAAAAGTTTTATGGATATCATCAGAAATAAATTTATCGCCAGAAACTATTCTACCATGATGTATACTTATATTTTCTAGGTTTAAACCAGAAATAATTTCTAAAAGATACTTATCAGATTCAAAAGAAAAGACATTCTTATTAGGGATTTGTCCTAATGGATAACCATATTTAGATACATCAAATGAATGCTGAACAGCATCAGTTGCAACAACAACATCCTTTATATGGACATTGGTATCAAGGCTCCCAGCTATTCCAGTATTTATTATATAATCAGGTGCAAATTTATCTATCATTATTTGAGTGGCAACTGCTGCATTAACCATTCCTATTCCTGATTCTACTATTACAACAGAAATATTATTTATAATACCACTAAAGTAATTTCTTCCTGCAAAAGTTGCAACCTCTTTTTCTTTTAAGTCTTCTATAAGATTATCAATTTCTATTTTCATTGCGCCTATGATACCTATTTTCATTTTATGCTCCTTTTTTAATAATTTAGTGTATAATATACACATACGGTTTAATTATAGCATAGAAAGGTTTGAAATGGCTAAAAGAATAGTACTCACTGGTGGAGGAACGGCAGGACATGTTACACCTAATCTTGCACTAGTGCCTAAATTAATTGAAGAAGGATATGAAGTTATATACATTGGATCGCATAAAGGAATAGAAAAAAGCCTTGTTGAAGAAAAGGGGATTGAATATCATAGTATATCTTCAGGGAAATTAAGGAGACAATTATCATTAAAAAATGTTTCTGATGGATTCAGGGTAATAAAAGGAATGATAGATGCAAAAAAACTTTTAAAAGAGCTAAAACCAGATATTGTTTTTTCTAAAGGCGGATTTGTTACTGTTCCAGTGATATATGCAGCTAAATCGTTAGGAATACCAACAGTTATTCATGAATCAGATTTAACTCCAGGACTTGCTAATAGATTATCATCTAAAAAAAGTGATAGAATATGCTGCAGTTTTGAAAAAACTCTTGATTATTTACCCAAGGATAAATCTGAACGAACAGGTTTACCAATAAGGCAAGAGTTGTTGTCTGGAGATCCACTTAGGGCTATTGCATCATTGGGAATTAAAAACAATAATCCTGTTATACTCGTTATGGGAGGATCTCTTGGGGCAGTGGCTATAAATAGTATAATACATGAGAATATTGAAACAATAATAGAAAAATATAATATAATTCATATATGTGGTAAAGGAAAAGCAAATGATGAATTGAATGGTAAGGATGGATATTATCAATTTGAATATGTTGGAGAAGAACTTCCTGATTATTTAGCATTAGCTGATGTTGTGATAAGTAGAGCTGGTGCTAATGCGATTTCAGAACTCCTTGCTTTGCATAAACTAAATATTTTAATTCCTCTATCTAAGGCGGCAAGTAGAGGCGATCAGATTCTAAATGCAAAAGAATTTGTATCAAAAGGCTATTCAGTAATGATAGAAGAAGAAATGCTAAATTTACCTACTTTAATGAATGCTATCATGGAACTAAGGGCAAATAAAGAAATATACATTAATAAGATGAAAGAGAATAATAGTCTCAATACAATTGACAGACTAGTGGAAATATTTAATGAGTTAACAACAGATACAATAGATAAGATTAGTTAAATATGTTAATATTAGAACAATAAAAAGGAGAATTAAGAAGTCTATGCCGATCCCAAAAGTTAGATCTAAAATCTAATAAATGTAGGTCGGCACGAAACGCTTAATTCTCCTTTTAGGTATACATAATAAAAATATATCAGTAAAATTATTAGTTAAAGAAATTTATAGTAACTGTATTCTTTGCAATGCATTACCTTTATAGACTAATTCATAATGTTCATTATAGAAACTCTCAAGAGCGGTTGGATTATAGGTTTTAAGCCCATATTCTTCAATATAAAGAATATATTGCTCATATACATCTAATGGCAAATTATTTCTTTTTACTAACAAGTAATAATCATTCCCATCACTACTTCTATAAAGCGAGTTATAGAGATTTGAGAAATTAATATTACTTTTATTTATATATGATAAATGATGAATTCCTTTGAATTCGAATACAGATAGTTTATCGGCCTCAATGATGTCATCACGATTAGACTTATCATTTAACTCGTTGCTATCCTTTAGAGGACTATCATCTATTGGTGCTTTGCTAATTATAAATTCTATTTCGTTTTCTTTTCTAAAACTACTCTCTATAGTTATTGGAGAAGAACCTATGTTAAAATCAAGTTTTTCTTGTGCTTGCTTTACAATTTTATGGAAAAACTTTTTTATATTAGATGGGTTCTTGAACATAAAACCATCTAATAGTTCTTTATCCTCATTATCATTATGATTTAGTATACATCTTATTTGATTTTCATTAATTCTTTCTAATTTCAATAAATATCCCTCCGTATCAATTATGATTGATGTTTGGATAAGAGATTCTTCCTTCTATTTCATTAAGTTTAATAGCTGCTAATCTTTTAGATGCAAGATAATATAAAACTGCACATCCTATACCCATTACAACAAATATCAATGTAATGACATAAAAAGATATAGCATAACCAGACCCGATGCTTGCTAATGAGTTATAATGAGGGTCTAATTCTATAAGGGAATCAAATGTCATATAATATTTTGACATGTTTTGAGTTCCCATAAAGAATGTAAATATAGAAGTTATAAATGAAAGGATTGAACCTATCACCCAAAACATTGGTACATAATTTTTAATATCATCAACTTGTCCCAGAAGGTTAACACCTAATAGACCAAGTATAATCATTATAGATCCAATTATATGAGATGGGAATAGCTGTTCTTTTATAATTATAACACCAGCTAAAATCTGTATAACAGTACCTAAGTTATTAAATACAACCATTTTTGATGCATCAATATTTGCTAATGCAAAGTTAATCAAAAATCCACTTACCAATGTAGACAAGATTGCTAGATAGACTATTCCTGTTGTAAATTCTGCATGTGTCCATGCATTAAACATTGTTGATAATGTACCATTTATTGTATTTTTTACAAGAGAAATGATTAATAAATATACAAATCCAGCACCTAAAGTTACAAAAAGCATTTCATAATTTGAATAATTCTTTTTATATTTTTTTGCAAGCACAGTATAAATTGCAAAAGCAATTGTCGATACACTAGCTATTAAAAGACCATTAAAGTTTGGTGCAGTATTTTTGATAAATTTAAGCAATACTATATAGACAACACCACCAACACAAATTAACACTGAAATTTTTTGTAATAGGTTAGTTTTTTCTTTAAGTATAATACTTGCAAGTATTAAAGTTATGACAGGCGCAGTTGCTTGTAATGCTCCTATTTCTATTGAAGAAGAAATTTTTAATGCAAAGGTTTGCATGCCAAAGAATATTAAAGGATAAAACAAACCAAGGAAAAGTAGAGTTTTTATTCGCTTAAATGTAAAGTTACATTCCTTTTTTTTGAAAGGGAATATTAGTAGTAAAGGCAAAAATGCTAGAGCAAACCTAAACACTAATACATCGATAACATCAGCATAGTTTAAGATTCCCTTAACAAATATAAAAGAAAATCCAATAATTGCTGCATAACCAAGGGCTGCAAGATAGCCCAATAATTTTTTTCCTTGCATAACGCTCTCCATTTCTATATTCAATAGATATTAATTATCTTGATTTCCAAAATTATTATTAGTATCCATATCTGGATTTGTAATAATAGTTTCATCTTCTGGAGGAATTGCTGTAACATTTCCAGATTCATTATTTGGAGTGCTTTCGCTATTATCACCTTCAGAAGTATTTAAGCTATTATATAAATCATCTACAAAAGCTGTTGATTCATTGTTGTTATATTCAATATTATTATAACTTTCGTTAGATGGTGAATATTGATGTGTGTTATTATTATCAATATTATTATTTGAATAAATTATATTGCCCTGTGAGTAACCACCGTTTTTGATGTTTTCATCATTTATAAATATTGGATTTGCAGGTTCGTAATAAGACATATCAATATTTAATACCTTCCCATCAAGTATTGTATTTATAGCCTTATTTGCATAATCGATACTTTGTTTATAAGGTAGTAATACAAATATATTTCCGCCAGGTATAAGGTAACTGTAAGGACCGGTAACACCATCTCCATTAAGGCTTATACTTTGTATGCTCCATGAAGTATTATTGCTCAACTGGTACTTTATCAAAGAAGTGATCTCATTTTTACTCATGTTCGTTTCATACACTCTTCCAAGATTAGATAAAATTGTACCAAAATTAGCTAAGATACTAGGGCGTGTGACTTTATTGATTATACCTTGTATAACTCTTTGTTGATTCATACCCCTTATTCTTTCATCGCCAAAGAAATATCGCTCTCTACTATATGCTAATGCCTGTTTTCCGTTTAATTGCTGTTTTCCAACTTTAAATTCAAACCCAAGATCATATATATCATATGTATTAAACTCTTGAGGATTATCTACTTCAATACCATCTATATTATCAACCAGACTAACCAAAGATGAAAAGTTTATTCTTACATAATAAGATATATCAATATTCAGTAGATTTTCGATGGTTTTAATAGAGGTATCTAAACCCAATGTAGATGCATGAGTAAGTTTATCGTAGGCATTTTTATCATCTATTGCAAGTTTTACATAATAATCACGTGGAATTGATGTTAATAGTATATTTTTGGTTTTTGGATTGACAGTGGCAATTATATTTACATCACTTCTACCATTATCTATAAGATTTCCATATTGGTCATCTCCACTAATGTAGACATTAAAAGGCTCACTAGCAACATCATCAATTTGATGTTCGATATTAGTTGTTAAATCAATATCAAGTGAGTAAATAACTCTAGTTTTACTTTCAAAATCCTTATGCTGAATATTTATTTTACTTCTAGAATCATGCGTTATAAGAATAGCCTTAGCATGATTTTTAAGCAAATTATCAGCGGCAGTAGTATAATCTTTTACATCTTTATATTTAGGAGTAAAAGAATATTTTTTATTTATATCATCACTAACAAATTTTGTATTACTTATATCAGATGTGACAGGTGCAAATATATTTATATTTTTAATGTCTGATACTGACCTAATATTTGAGTTTTTTAATACAACTATTTCTAAAGTTTTTGTTTTCTTTTGAACGTCTTGGTTATCTAAAAACTCATTAAATCCTGATGCTTGTAATGAAATCCAAAAGAAACTACAACAAATAATAAGTGATAATATATATGCAAAAATCCTCAAAAATTTAATCTTGAGCAACATCATTATAAGTAGTAAAATACATAAGATAATACCAATAATAATTATTATTGCTAAATGCTTTGTAGTAAATAAATTCAGGGAGTATATTTTATAAATAGTTAATGAGAATACTATTAAATATATAAATGTAATTATCAGTGCTGATACTTTTGGTAGTAAATTCATTTTATTGTCCATTTTTCTCCTAAGCGTAGCAGTGATTTCATAAATAAAGCTCTGTTTACAGAGCCGGCACTGTTACTATATTCTATGTATATTAATCGTATTCCATTATATAGAAAAAGTCAAGGTTACACATGAAACTACATAAAATTATAAGAAATTATAAAAATAAAAGGATGTATCCACTTCATATGCCCGGGCATAAAAGGATGCTTGGAAGTATATATGAAGAGGATTTTACGGAAATTCCAGGATTAGATGATCTACATTCACCAAAAGATACCATTTTAGAATTAATGCAAGAATATTCTGATTTCTATGGGGCTAGACGAACGTATATAAGTGTTAATGGATCAACAGCTGGAATACTTGCTGCGGTATCAACAATAGGACAGCTATATGAAAAAATTCTTGTCATGAGAAATTCGCATAAGTCGCTATACAATGGTCTTTATATAAATAATATTCAACCTAAATTCTTGTATCCTTTAGTTGATGAAAATGGTATTGTATGTGGATATGATTATAATGAATTAGAAAAACAGATTAAAATTAATGATATTCAAGCACTGTTTATAACCTCTCCAACATATGAAGGGATAATTATTGATAAAAGCAAAATATTGGATATATGTAATAAGAATAAAGTATGTCTTATTGTTGATGAGGCTCATGGAGCGCATCTAATAAGAGAATCTTTTGCGAGTTGTGCAGATATAGTTATTCAAAGTCTGCATAAGACTCTACCTTGCCTAACATCATCTGCAATTGTCCATTGTAATAATGACAAATTAATTCCTCTTATGGATAGATATATGAGTATATACCAGACTACAAGTCCATCTTATGTTATATTAAAAAGTATATCTGAATGCATGGAATTTTTAAAAGAGGATTATCAAAAATATGATAATATAGCAAGATACAGATTAAGTAAAATAAGAAATAAGCTAAAAAAATGTAATAAATTGAGACTCATAGATACTAATGATATTTATAAAATAGTTATTTCTTGCAAGGGTACCAGTATTGATGGAATAGAATTATTTAATAAATTATATGAAAAAAAGTTTGTATTGGAGATGGCAGCACCTACATATATTATTGCAATGACGAGCTGTATTGACGAATGGGATACGATTGATAAGTTCGCCCAAGAAGTGATTAATATTGATAGTCAGATTGAATTGATAAGTAGCTCAGATAGAGTTATAAATTACTTTCCCAAATTAGTTATGAGCAATCAAAGGGGAGAAGTTAGGAGGGTTAAACTTATTGAATCAATCGGGAAAATATCTAATGAACAAATATATATGTATCCTCCAGGAATACCACTTGTGACTTATGGTGAAAAGATAACAGAAGAATTAATTGAAATACTAGTAGATTTAAATAATAAGGGATATATAGAAGTAGATAGTATTGAAGTAATATAATAATAAAAATATTTTAGTCAGCGAATATTAATACATTCGCTGACTTTTTTATAGTAAACGAAAATATATATGATATTTGAATATTGATGTTTATTAAATAGAAGTAATAGGAAATAGATATATCATTATACAGGGAATATACTAGTTATATAAGAGAGGAGGAAATGATATGGTCTAGTTTTATATGCAGTAGGATGTGGGATTTATGATTTTATAAGCAAAAAAATACCTAATATATTGCATTTGATTATTTTATGTATTATGTTAATTGAATTTAATATCTATGGACTTGCGTTATGCACATTAATATGCATTATAATGCTACCTTTATTTTTTACTGGGATGATGGGGGCTGGAGATATAAAAATAATTTCATGTATAATTGGATATCTTGGTTTAATAGATGGTATTAAAGTATGTGTATTTGCTTTTGTCTTAGCAGGTATATATAGTTTTATTAAACTTATCTTGACAAAAAGTTTAATAAATAGAGTTAAGTATTTTTTAACATTCATTCAATCAATTTATTTGGGTATTTATATAAGTTATGAAAAAGAAAAGAATTCGCAGATTAGACTAGGTATTTTCTTTTCTTTTGCAGTAGTGATTTGGAGAATAAATTGTGGTTAAGAATTTTGTTATTTTCTGTGATGATGAAGAATATTTTAATAGTTTTGTTTTCTACTATAGGTTGAAAAAATATGTTAACTATAATTTTAATATTTTTACCAATGATGAAGATATGTATAAATTTTTAGATGAAAATGATGCATATATATTTGTCAGTGAAAGGGAGGGGTTAAATTTAGGTAAGCATAATTTTGTTATCTCGGATAAGTATTTTGAAGAAGACAATTATATTTGTAAATATCAGAAAATAGATGAAATAATTGAAAAGATTTTATTTAAGTGTAATGAAAAGATATATGTAAACAAGCAAAATAATTTAGTAATTGATGGGATTTTTTCATATGGATTTCCAATGCTAAAAGAAAGGTTTATAAATGTATATAAAGAAAGAATTTCATTTAAAGATTTGTTGATAATTAATACTGATAAAAATTTGCAGATAGAAGCGCGCTTAAGTTTGAGTGAAATATTATATTATGCATCTCAAAATAAAGATAAGGCATATATGAAGATTATGAATTTAGATGGTAATATAATTGGAAATCTTGAATTAATGGAAGATATTTATGATATTAAATTGTGGAGAAACCTTTTTGAAATAATTTCGTCTGTTGAGAGATTCAGTAGAGTACTCATAATCTTACCTGAAACAATAATAGGACTTAATAATTTATTATCTATGTTAAATAGTATATATTATCCATCTATTGATGGATTTTTAGAGTTAGATAACATGTTTATAAATAATTGGGAAGCAAATGCGCCAGAAATATCTGAAAAGATAGAAAGGTATAATTTTAAAGAGGTCACAGATATTGGATACGAGTGTAGACATTAAAAATATTATATTAGATAAAGTATATAGAAAAATAGATATTAATACGGTGCCAGATGATGGTGAGCTTTCAGATATAATTGATGAAGTTATTATGGATAATTGCTCAAATGATTTGATTAGTGTAGAAGAAAAGATAAGGTATAAAACCTCCATATTAAATAGTATTCGTGGGTTAGATGTAATTTCAGAACTTTTAGAGGATGAGGAAATTACTGAGATAATGGTTAATGGATATGAGAATATATTCATTGAGAAAAATGGAAAATTATTTAAGACTGATAAAAAATTTTCGTCAGAAAAAAGACTTTTTGAAATTATTCAAAGAATAATGTCGGGAACAAATAGAGTTGTTAATGAAACTTCACCAATTGTTGATACAAGACTAGAAGATGGATCAAGAGTTAATATTGTTTTACATCCTATCTCATTGAGAGGATCTAGTATAAGCATTAGAAAATTTCCAAAAGATACTATGACTTTATCTAAACTAATTGAATATAAGAGTATTAACGATCAGGTGGCAAGTTTTTTAAAATATATTGTGAAAATAAAGAAGAATATATTTATTAGTGGTGGAACTTCAAGCGGTAAAACTTCAATGTTAAATGCATTATCTAAAATGATACCTTCTGATGAAAGAATTATAACAATTGAAGATAGTGCTGAGCTTTGTCTGGATAATATTGAAAATTTAGTATCACTTGAAGTAAGAAATGCAAATCTTGAAGGTGAAAATGCAATTAGCATGAGAGAACTTATAAAAACTGCATTAAGAATGAGACCTAATAGAATTATAGTTGGAGAGGTTAGAGGAGAAGAAACTATTGAGATGCTACAAGCTATGAATACTGGGCATAGCGGGAGCATATCAACAGGGCATTCTAATAGTTGCAGAGATATGATATCAAGGCTTGAAACTATGGTACTTATGGCAATGGATATACCAATTTCAGCAGTAAGGAAACAAATTGCATCAGCCATAGATATATTTATTCATTTAGGAAAAGATAATCAAGGTAAACGTAGTATGGTAGAAATAACAGAAGTTAGAGGAATTAGGAATGGGGATATAGTTTTGGAAAAATTGTTTGAAAGAAAAGAAGATAAGTTTATAAAAGTATCGGAAATGAAAAATATAAAAGAATATGATTAACTACAATTATTATAATCTTGATAGAGAAGAAAAAATAAAATATACCATTTATGGGATAGTATTAATATCATTTGTTTTATGGATTTTTTTCAAGAGTGTATTATTATGTTTTACTAGCATATTTTTCATAAAATATTACTTAAAAATAAAGAAAAAACATCTTGCTAAGGAAAGAATTGATAAATTAAGATATGAATTTATTGAATTCCTGTTAGCACTAAATGATTCACTAAAAGGAGGGAATTCATTAGAAAAATCTGTTGAAAATACAAAGCAAGAACTCGTAAAAATATCAGGTAAGGATAGTCTAATGGTTAAAGAGGTCAATATGATGATTAATAAAATTAGATTAAATATTCCTGTTGATGAGATATTAACCGAGTTTGCAGTAAGAAGCGGAATAAGGGAAATAGTATATTTTTCTGATATTGTATCTATATCGAAAAAAAGAGGTGGAAATATGATAAAGATGATTTCAGAATGTATTGAAACATTAATATCAATAATTGAGTCTAAAAAAGAGGTACAAAGTATTATCGCAGGCAAGGTAACTGAAAAAAGAATAATGGATAAGATTCCCCTTTTTATAATAGTCTATGTATCTTTAACCTCTGGGGATATAATGCAACCACTATATACAACCTTATATGGAAGAATAATAATGGCATTAACACTTATAAGTTACATATTTGTGTATTATATCGGAGAAAGGATAGTTGATATTAAAATTTGAAAATCATTTTATTGATATTAGTAGCTTACATAGTATTAGTTTTATTTTGTTATATAAAAGATAAAAGTATAAAAGAGACTAAGGGGATAAACAAATTATTTGAACCATTAGCAAAAATTATTATTAAAAAAATTAAAATTATAGAAAATATTATGCCTAATACAAAAGAATTTAATTCAGTTAGTATTAATAGAAAAGAGTATTTAATTAGGTCAACTATAATAGTTATGCAAATATTTTTCATTATGTGCTGCGTTTCTCTTATTACTATCAATAAGAATATACATATGGGAAATATTATCAATAAACCAGATTATGATAAAGCCTCAAAAAATTTAGAAATAAATTATATGGTTGATGGGGAAAAAGGGAACCTAAATATTAGGCTTAATAAAAAGGTTAGGTCAAAAGAAGCTATAGAAAAAATGAAATCAGATATTCGTGAATATATAATAAGAAAATTTCTAGATAAGAATACTGGACTAGACAATATAAGGCAAAAAGTAAATTTTATAAGTAGCATACCAGCCATTGATGGGAAGGTATATTGGAGGTACGATAATAATTTATTTGATTATGATGGAAAACCAAAACGCCTCACGGATAAAGATATTTCTACAAATATTGTTGCAGATATACAAACAGAATCTGGATATAACTTTAGTGAAGAATTTAACATTAATATTGTAAAAACAGATGATATTGAGATAGGTATTAGAGAAAAAATAAAAGAAGATAAAGAAAAGGTTTATTTACCAGATAGTATTCAAGGGAAAAATATTACTTGGTTAAGTGAAATAGGTGAAAATGGTATTGGAAAGATTATATTTATTATAATCATAACTATTATTATCTTAGTTGTTAGGAGTAAAAATATTGCAAATAAAATCAAAGCACGAACGGAGGAGCTAAAGGTTGAGTATTCATATTTGGTAGGAATGCTAGTGCTATATATGGAAACAGGTCTTAGTATTAGTCAGGCGTGGCTAAAAATATGTATTACATATGATAAGGAAAATTATTTAAAGCAAGAATTAATTAGGAGTAAAAATAATATAAATAATGGTAAAGATATAGATAGCGTATTTAGTGATTTTGCATATTCTTGTAGTACTAGGGAATACCGAAAACTTGCTCAATTGATTACTCAAAATTTAAAAAGGGGATCATCAACAATCTTAACAGCACTAAGACAGGAAATGAATAGTATTGAAAAGGAAAAAAGAAATTTAGCAAAAATTGCTGCAAAAAAAGCAGAAACAAAGCTTCTCATTCCTTTAGTATTAATGCTTATGATTGTATTAGTCATAATATTAGCACCTAGTATTATATCTTTTAGATTATAGAGGAGGGATATGATTAAAAATTTTTTATTAGATGAAGAAGGGTTAAGTACAATTGAAATTATTCTGATTTTATTAGTTATAATCGGGCTCATAGTGTTATTTAAAAAGTATATTGTAGGGTTTATTCAAGATATTTTTTCAAATATAGACAGTAAAAAAGGTGAATTAATGTAAATGAGAGTTAAGGGTAGTATTACTATTTTTATGGCATTGGCCTTTTTTATACTAATTGGTATTTTTGTTTCAATAATAGAGAGAGCTAGAGTTAATTCAGCTAAGTCAGAAGTTGAATTGGCAGCGTATAGCGCTCAGAGGTCGATTGCTGGATACTATCATAATGAATTATGGGCTAAGTATGACATATTAGGGCTTGATATGTCTAAGGATAGGCAAAAATTATTTGAGGAATATATTAAAGATAATACAAAGAATAATAATTTATTTAATATTAATTATAAAGATATAAATATATTGCCTAATTATATTAATGAAAATGGAGGTAGTGAATTAATAAGGCAGGCAACAGAGTGTATGAAATATAGAATACCTTCAAAACTTTTAGAAAAAATAAAAGGGGGTGATCAGAAAAAAGAAGATGCAATTAATATTGATGATGATATCACTGAAGATGATGTGAAGAACACTAAAAAAATAGAAATTACTGATCCTAGAGATAGCGTTGAAAACATTAAAGATGATGATGGGTTTATGAACTTTATATTTGGTGGAAATTATTCTAATAAAATAATAAGTAAAAAGGCTAATATTGAAGGGGAAATAGATAAAGTAAGTATATATAATAGTATTTTGTTTAACGAATATGTGTTATCTCATTTTACATCGATCGTTAATTCTAAGAACTCTAAAAATAAATTGGACTATGAGGTCGAATATATCTTAAAAGGAGATGATAATGACAAAGTAAACATAAAGAAGGTGTTAAGGGATATAAAATTAATTAGATTGCCCATTAATATTGCTTTTTTATTAAATGATACTATATATAATAATGCAGCAAAAATTGCAGCGATTATAATTTCAGGCTTAACATTTAATCCAAGTGCTATAAAAGCAACAAAGATGGCTATAATTACCGCATGGGCATATGCAGAGACAGCTATAGATGTTAAAGGTTTAATAGAAGGCAAGAAGGTACCATTAGTTAAAAATAGAGACACTTGGCATCTAGGATTTGATAATATAATAAATTTTTGGAATGTAAAACCAAAAGATAATAAAAAAGGTATGAGTTATGATGATTATTTAAGAGGATTTTTATTGATTAAATCTTCTAGTATTAAGGTTAGGAGAAGTATGGATTTAATAGAATCAAATTTAAATATAGATTTTAGGAAGATTGCATATAAGTATATAACAAGCTTTAATTATTCTATTAATAAAAAATTTATGTATCCAGATTTAATAAATAATAATATATATAATAATAGTTTTGTCGCAGCTTATGGATACAAATAAAGTTAATTTCGAGTACACAGGTATTAATAGAATAAAAGGAAGCTTAACAGTTGAAGCTAGTGTTATCTATCCATTATTTATATTGGTAATTGTAGCTTTAATGTTTTTATTAAAGGCTGTAAATAATCATCTTATAATACAAAATGATTTGATTAGTGATGCGAATAAGGCTTCGGTGAGGGCTACATTAAGTGATAAACTTAGTATGGCAACAATGGTAGGAAGCGGCATATCTATACATTCAAAGGTAGGAGGGGTTTTATTACCACATAAGAGTAATGGTTATGATCATGAATATTCTTACTTATCAGGTGTAGATGTGCTCCCTAACCCATTATTTAATGAAAAAATAAGATTATATAATAATGTAAGAAGTAAGATATGGAATGGAGATAAAGATAACTCTGATGAAAAAGAATATGTATTTGTTACAAAAAATGGAAAGGTTTATCATAATAGCTTAAATTGCATATATTTAAAAAGGTCAACTAGAGGTGTGGATATAAATGATATAGATAGCTATAGAAATGAATCAGGTGGAAGGTATTATCCTTGTAAAATCTGTGGAAAAACAAAGACAAATTCAGGCATTGTATATATCACCAGTTATGGTAGTTCATATCATAGGCTTTCTAATTGCTGGGAGTTAGTTAGGGATATAAAAAGAATTCCAATTTCGGAAGTGGATGGAAGAGGTAGGTGTAGTAAATGTTATCAATAAACTTAGTTAGAATTATAGTACTTGCATTGTACTTATTTGTTGTATCAATAATTGATATAAAGTATAAATCTTTAAGTGTTTTTTTAGTAATATTAGGAATAATAATGATGAGTATATTATATATTTTTTCACCATATAATATTTATTCATTGTTAGGAGGAATAGCGGTAGGAATTATAGTTATATTAATATCTTTTATTACAAAAGAAGCAATAGGTATAGGGGATGGAATGATTTTGATAATAATAGGGTTAGGTGTAGGCGCATCAACTATTTATATATTTTTATATAGTTTGATTGTACTTTCTATTTGCGCTACCTTATTTATAATAGTAAGAAAAAAGAATTATAAACTAGAAATTCCTATGATACCATTTTATTTCATTGGTGTTATATTTCAGATTTTTTATGATAAAACAATACTATAAATGTGCAATAACAGTAGAAGCCAGCATATTAATAACTGTAGGAATATACATTTTATTATTTTTAATAGATTTATCTATGTTTTTATATGATGGAATAATATTAAATACAAATATGGTAAGGGCAGGACTTAGAGTCCAAAATACAATAGAATGTAATAGTAATATTGATAGCAAAATGATTGATAATATTAGTGAGAAATATAGTGATGAACAGATTAGAAAAAAATTTAATGATATCATAAAACAAGGGTATATGTATTCAAAATTAGAGGATAGTAATATTGAAATAGGAATATTAAATATAGAATTTAAGGCTAAAATTAAACATATAGGTATTGTATTTCCGTTCAAAAATATTGAAATAACTAAAATAGTAAAAATGCCTAGATTATCACCAGCTTCAGATATTAGAAAGAATAAGGAGATATTGAATATTGGTTCATAATAAAAGAAAGTATAAGGGATATAGGGAAAATGGAAATTTAATATTTGAAGCTACTTTAGATAAAGACACATTTAGAGATAGTATGATTGATAAAGTTAATAGTAAAAGTTTATTAAAGTATTATAGAAACAATATCAACGGTAATACAAAATATATATTTGACAACATAAGATTACCTACGTTTTTTTCATATAAAAAGAATAAGATAGGCGTAAAAATCATCAAAGATTTAATGTTAGATATTTACGAGTTAAAAAAAGAATTAAATCAATATATGCTCGATATCGAAGATATTGTTTTGATGGAAAAGACTATATTTATAGATGATAATAAATTCAAGTTTATATACTTACCTAAATATGGGATAAATATTGAAAAACAATTGTTAAACTTATTTAAAAAGATTTTAGATAAAATAGATTATACAGATCGTGAAACAACGACATTAAGCTTTTCTATATATCAATTATTAAATTCGGGCAAGAACTTAACAGAAGTTATAGAATATATTAATACATTCGCATATAAGATTCCTGAAGATAGAGCTAGGGAAGAAGCTACCGTATCATTTAAAAACGAATTTGACGATAATAATAATGAGCATGACGAACATAATAAAATTTCAAATAATGAAGTTATAGAAGACATATATCAGAAAAAAGATAGTAAGAATATAAAAAATGTAATTGTATATATAATAATATTTATATCAGGGATTGTTTCAATTTTAAGTTTAGCATTATTATATCTGTTTAATATAAGTGAAGAAATAGCTGGTGGTATAATAATCGGATGTGCTATAATTAGTTATATTTCGTATAAGATAAAAATGAGTAATATATTTAATAGAAAAGAAATGAAGAAAACTTTTCAAAAAAAATATAATACCATTGAAAGGTGTGAATATACGGATGTTATTGACTCATCAGAGTCTTTAGTTTTATTAGGTAATAATGAAAAAATAGTTATTAACTATTTTCCATTTTCTATTGGTAGCGATATTGGAAATGATTATGTACTTAATAAAAAGTATGTGAGTAAAAAACATTTGATTATAAAGAAAGAAGATAATAGATATATAGTACTTGATTGTAATTCCACAAATGGTACAGAGGTTAACGATAAATTAATAAAAAATAACGTGTGTATACGGAGTGGAGATATATTAAAAATTGCTGGCTATAGTTTTGAAGTATTGTAATGGTGATAAGATGGGCAAAAAATATTATGCAGTAAAAGTTGGGAAAAAAATTGGGATATATAATAGCTGGGATGAATGTAAAAAAAATGTTCATGGATTCCCTGGTGCAGTATATAAAAGCTTTGCTTCTAAAGAAGAAGCAGAGTTGTTTATTTATGGTAAAAATAATGAAAACTTGAGCAATAATTCTTTTAGAGATATTAATGATATAGATGAGAATATAAAAGCTCTAAAAGATGGAGAATTGATTGCTTTTGTTGATGGGAGCTTTAATGCTAAAACTAAAACATATGGATATGGTGCAGCTGTATATTCTAATAAGTGGATTAAAGAATTTAATGGAAGTAATGATGAATATGAAGAACTTGCTGAAATGAGAAATGTAGCAGGAGAACTTATGGGAGTTATTGCTGTAGTTAAGCTTGCGATTGACATGTGTATGAAGAGTATAAAAATATATTATGATTATACAGGGATAGAAGCATGGGCTAATAATAATTGGAAAACAAATAAAAAATTCACGAAGTTTTATGCTGAATATATTAAAAAAAGTAGGGAAAATATTGAGATAGATTTTATTAAAGTTAAGGCTCATAGTGGGGTCAAATATAATGAATTGGTAGATAAATTGGCTAAAAAAGCTGTAGGTTTAGACGGACTGTAAAAATGGTCCGTTTTATATTATACGTCTTTTGGTTATTTTGCATAAAAAATAAAGAATGAATTATATATTTTACACAAAATGACATATTACAAACTAAAAAAATAGAAAAGAATCTTTCCATATGCTATAATTATCACAAATACAATGCTCATAAACCCTTGAAAGGAGACAGTATGAGAAAAGAAATTATCGCCATGTTATTGGCTGGAGGACAAGGTAGTAGACTTGGCGTTTTAACTAAGAAAGGTGCTAAGCCTGCTGTGTCATTTGGCGGTAAGTATAAAATTATCGACTTTCCGCTAAGTAATTGTATAAATTCCGGGATCGATACTGTTGGAGTTTTGACTCAATATCAACCATTGAGTTTAAATTCCCATATAGGAATTGGAATTGCTTGGGATTTAGATAAAAATTATGGTGGGGTTAGAATATTACCACCATATGAAAAGGACAAGGGAAGCGAATGGTATACTGGAACAGCAAATGCTATATATCAAAACATAGCGTATATTGATTCTTATAATCCAGAATATGTCCTTATTTTATCAGGAGATCATATTTATAAAATGGATTATGAGAATATGCTTGAGTTCCACAAAAAGAAAGAGGCTGATGTCACCATTGCATCTATGTCTGTTCCATGGGAAGAAGCGAGTAGATTTGGTATATTAGTAACGGATCAAGATTCTAGAATAATAGAATTTGAAGAAAAACCTGAGAAACCAACTAGCAATATTGCTTCAATGGGAATATACATATTCAATTGGAAAAAATTAAAAGATGCTTTATATGATTTAAAAGAAATTTCTAATCTTGACTTTGGTAAGCATGTAATACCTCATCTTCATCAGAATGATGCAAAAGTTTATTCTTATGAATTCCATGGTTATTGGAAGGATGTTGGAACTTTGAGTTCATATTGGGAAGCTAATATGGAACTTATTGAATTAGTTCCAGAATTTAACTTATACCAAGAATTTTGGAGAATATATACAAATAGCGATGCAATTGAGCCTCAATTCATTTCAAGTGAGGCAAATATCACAAGAAGTATAATTTCTGAGGGTTGTGAAATATATGGGCAAATAAAAAATTCTGTACTGGGAACACATGTTACTGTTGGTAAAAATACAGTAATAAGAGATTCTATAATAATGAAGGATGTTGTTATTGGGGATAATTGTGTTATTGAAAAGGCTATTATTGCAGATGGTACAGTGATTGGTAATAATTGCGAATTAGGGCTAATTCCTGAAAAAGAAAATGAAAAGTATCCGCATATTTATAATAGTGGTATCGTTACTATAGGAGAGAATACCGTAATTCCTGAATGGATTAAAATTGGAAAAAATACAGCAGTTATGGGTCGCACGGAATATAGTGACTATACAGATAATACGTTAGATAGTGGTGGAACTTTAATTAAGGAGGAATTGCTATGAAAATGCTTGGACTAGTGCTTGCTGGTGGAACCAATGCAAGAATGGGAAATTTAACTGATAAAAGAGCAATGTCTGCAATGCCTATAGCTGGGTCTTATAGAGCAATAGACTTTTCCTTAAGTTCATTATCTTCTAGTAATGTAAGTAAAGTTGCTATACTTACACAATATAATGCTAGGAGTTTACATGAACATTTGAGTTCTTCTAAATGGTGGGACTTTGGGCGTAAACAAGGGGGCATGTATGTATTTGCTCCAACAACAACATTAGGAAATAGTTTTTGGTATAGGGGTACAGCTGATGCGATATATCAGAACATTGATTTTTTGAAAAGATGTCATGAGCCTTATGTTGTTATAGTTCAAGGTGAGTGTGTTTATAAATTAGATTTTAATAAAATCTTAGATTATCATATAGATAAAAGAGCCGATATTACAGTTGTTTGTAAAGATTTGGATAGCAGTGAGGATCTTTCACGATTTGGAGTTGTAAATACTGATGAATCTAATAAAATTATAAATTTTGATGAAAAACCATTAGTAGCAAAAACTAATAAGGTTTCATGTGGTATTTATATTATTAGAAGAAGACTGCTAATTGAGCTTATAGAAGCTTGTAATAGGGACTCTAGATATGATTTTGTAAGAGATATATTAATAAGATATAAAGATGTTAAACGAATATTTGCATATAATATGTCTGGCTATTGGAAAAATATAAATTCACTAGAGTCATATTATAGGACTAATATGGATTTTTTAGATAGAGATATTAGAAATTATTTCTTTAGTCAAGAACCAAAGGTACAATCAAAATTTGATGATTTACCAGCGGCAAAGTATAATGATGGATTTAAAATTTCATCAAGTTTGATTTCGAGCGGTTGCATAATTAATGGTAATATCGAAAATTCTATACTATTTAGAAGTGTTTTTGTTGGAAATAATGTTACAATCAAGAATTCTATAATATTAAATGAATCTTATATTGGTGATAATTGCTATATAGAAAACTGCATAGTTGAGAGTAGAGATACAATTTATCCAGGAACGACTCATATAGGAAGTCCTGATAATATAAAAGTTGTTATTGAAAAAAATCAAAGATATATGTTATAGTGGAGGAAGGAATGAAAATAACAGACATTAGACTAAGAAAGTTAACTAGAGAGAGTAAAGTTAAAGGGATAGCATCAATTACTTTTGATGACTGCTTTGTTGTTCATGACATTAAAATAATTGAAGGGAAAGATGGACTATTCGTTGCAATGCCTTCTAGAACAACAAATGATGGAGAATATAGAGATATAGCACATCCTATTAATTCTGATACAAGATCTTATATCAAAGATGAAATCATTAAGAAATTTAATGAGTTTGATGAAGAGTAATCATAAACCGGTGTAGAAGCCGGTTTTTTTATTGGAGGTGGTTATGAAAAAATTTGGATTAATTGCATTATTTTTTGTGACAATAATATGGGGATTTGGATTTATATTTGTTGATATAGCTTTAAATGAGATAACTCCAGTTCAATTTATGTTTTTTAGATTTATAGTCGCCTCTTTAGCATTGATTATATGTTTAAACAAGAAGATATTAAGTATATTAAGCATCGAACTAAAGTGTGGTACAATTCTAGGAGTTATTTTATACATATCTTTTTATCTTCAAACTGAGGGACTTAATTATTCAACACCAACTAAAAATGCTTTTTTAACTTCCACCTATGTTGTATTTGTACCAATTCTTGTATATTTATTTGAAAGAAAGAGAATATCTAGAACAAAGATTTTTTGTGTGCTTTTGGCTATATTAGGTTCTGGACTTATGGTTTTTGATTCAACATTTAGGTTAGGCCTAGGGGATACATTGACTATAGCCTGCGCTATAGCATTTGCATTACATATTTATTTGACTACTATATATCTTAGAAAATGCAGGGTTATGATGTTAGTGTTTACACAAATGATTGTTGTAACAATAATTGCATTTTTCTTTGCGTTACCACAAGGGATACCGACTAATTTAAGTAAAATAACTATAGCAATGATTGCTCTATCAGGTATAATGGCTACGGCGCTAAGCTATTTTATACAGACGTGGGCACAGCAATATATAAGTGAAACAACTTCTGCGCTTATATTATCTATGGAATCGGTGGTAGGTATGGTTGCGTCTGTTTTAATTTTAAATGAGACTATAACAACGAGGATGGTATTAGGGGCAATAATAATTCTTATAGCAGTTGTTTGCTGTGAGATGAAATTTAAAAAACGATATGACTAAATAGGGAATATACACTATACTAGTTAATTAATTATAAAATTAAATTTAAATGAAGCCGATATTAAAAAGGTTAGTTAATATTAGCATTTTATGGTATACTATAGTACTCATAAAGCTATTATATAAGAGTCAATATTTAATAATATTTTATATAAAATATAACTTACTTTAAGAATAATAATATAGACTAGATGAGGAGAACATTAAATATTATGGGAAGAAAGTTGAAAATTAATAAATCCATAAGCTTTATAGTAGCAGTTATAATCATAGTAACATACCTATTTACAACTGTTAGCGCTATAGCTTTTTGGAATGCAAATCCAACTACATCAAATAATGGAGATGAGCAAGGGCGTGTTTTAATGCCAATAAATGGAAAACCGATGGCACAAGGATATGCTTATCGCCCGCATAGTAAGGATGTTTCTACAGCTGATAATGAAGCTAGACAAAATGGTTACAAGGCTCCAGCTGAAAAGCTTTCACCTGGATCTGAGGACGGATCAGGAATGTGGTATAAGCGCTGGGTAGAAATAGTACCTAAGGGAGAAAAACCTAAGGTTGATACATCTATTACTAAATATTATGTAATAGATGACGGAGATTTTATAAATCCAGATAAAGCTACGGTTTTACGAGGGATTCCAACATCTACATTTGGAGACGGGTTACCTAATGCTGCTTATCGTTTTGCAGCTCGTAATGATGATAATGGAACAATAACTGGAGAACCTCTTGAGGATCTTAATTCTGCTTATCTTCCATTAACTAGAACGGGATATGCTATTGGTCAAATTCAAGCATTTTATCTTGGTGGAACAGATGGAGATGACTATTTCTGGTGTATTGGTCCTAATGCCATGAGACCGGATCGTATAAATGCAACAGATGTTTCTAATGCATATATTTATCAAAATCCTAAATATGCTTTCCAAACTAGTTTTATGTCGGGGACAGAGCTTTCATACTTATTTGGTCTTTTAGGTGAAAATATTGGTTTAGTTCAAGAATATGGAAATCGTCCGAACTTCGTTAATGGATTTAATAATGTTATGGAAGATTATGTAACGGCAATAGCTGGAAATAAAAGTAATCAACCAACGATAGGAGATCCTAATATTACTTATGGTGAATTATATGAACAGTTAAATAAGCTTATTGGATTTGATGGAAAGACACATACTTTGGCTGAGAATACACCTTTTGCAGAGCAGATTATACCTGATGAAGATGTAACAGTTAAGGATTGGGATCGTGAAAAATATTTAAGGAATCCAAAATTGCTTGATATTGCAAATTCTGGATTCTCAGGGGATCAAAGAACAAATGCTATTGCTTATGGATTAGAAATAGCAGCTTTGCACTATACTCAAGGTATACCTGCGAGCATGATACAATATTTCCAAGCTCTTGATGGTGGAAATGTTGCGGGTGCATTATTCAATGGAGCTATAAACCCTAAGCCAGATAGTGAAAACTTGATATTTAAAGCGTATATACGTTATTTTATTGCGATGACAGAGGCAGCACGTAGTAAAGGAGTGCTTGATACAAATCGTGTTGCAGAGGATAAAGAAGCCAAGATTGAACCAAGTGTTGTCAATATAGATAATAATAATGGAAATACAACTTATACGATTGTTCCAAATGCTCAAGATGGACTTGTTGATTTACAAGTAGAGCTACCAGATGGAGTAAGTATGGTATCTGGTGGTACTTTGGTTGATAGTCCAAAATATACAAATCGATATAAGATAGATAACAATGCTGAATTTAAGGTTATGACAAAAGAAAATCCAAACCTTGATGCTACGGAGATAAAATTTTATGCTAATCAGTATCAGTCACGTTCAGCTATGATTGCAACTCAACGAAACTTATATAAACAAGATGAAACTACTGGACGTTGGATGGCTGGAGATTTTGTTTCTTCACCACGTCTATCTGCTAGATATCCATCAGGTATGCAATGGGGACAACCTATTATTCAAATATCTAAAGGCTTAATGAAAGCTGTTGCTCCTTTAAGTTTACGACTTGAAAAGGTTCCTACATTAAAAACAACAGTAACAGTTACTGACGAAAATAACTTTGATAGTAAGGCGACTGAAAAACTTGCGGCAACTACTGAGTTTGGATCTCGTAATGTTAAGGATACAGTATCATATACTAATTTTGAAGATGGTACTTATAAAATAGAGGGACGCCTTATGAAAGTTGAAGAGGATGGATCTGTTACTGAGGTTAAAAAGTCGGAACCAAAAACTATTATAATTAATGGGAACGGATCTGGAACGGTTGAAATATCTTTTGGGGAAGTTGAATTAAAATCTGGAGCTAAATATGTAGTGTTTGAAACGGCAACACCATTATTGGAAAATGGAACAGATCCAGATCCTAACAAAGTGGTTATAAAACATGAGAATCCACGTGATTTAGCACAAACTATTATTTCTAAACCAAAGGATCCACCGCCAATCGAACCTGAACCAACAAACTCTTCTTTGAAAACAACTGTAACTGTTAGTGGGGAAGGATATAGTAGTACTGCTACAGAAACTAAACCGGCAGAGGGACGTGGAAGACTTAATCCTGATGGAACTATTACAGTTAAGGTAGTAGATACAGTTTCATATACTGGGCTTGTTTCATGGAAGGAATATATAATTACTGGAGCACTTATGGATGTTACTGATCCTAATGCACCAGTATTGGTAGCAAAGGCTCAAACTGAAATAACGTCTTATATGGATGGTACTGCGAAGATTGATTTTAAGGAGCAAAATCTTTTGCCAAAGCATAGATATGTTGTTTATGAGCGTGCTATTTCTAAAGAAGAGATAATAGAAAAGTCTATTCAAGAATTTTATAAGGCTAAAAAGCATGAAGTCATTCATGAAGATCCTAATGATATAGCTCAAACTATAGTTATGAATGAAAATGAATATCCAGATGGTTCAAATGCTAGTATGTCCACAACTGTTCATGTCGGAGAAAGCAGTGCAACGCCTGCAGATGATAATACTGATGCTCAGGAATTAAGATTGACAAATGAGCAGGTTGGAACAGATGTTGAGGTAAAGGACCTTATTAGTTACAAAGGATTTATGCCAGGAAATGAGTATCGATTTGAGGCTCGTTTAATGAAGATAGCTGATGAAGGGAACATAGAGGTTGCATATCAAACAGATAATGTTATGATTGAGCAGGAAGATGGACAGGTTAGTATATCGTTTGGGAAAATAAAGCTTGAACCTAATACTAAATATGTAGTATTTGAAAAGGCTATATCAATAAATAAGATTGTCCGTGTAGATGAAAATAATAAGACAGAGGCAAAAGAACATGAGATAGAGCATGCGGATCCAAATGATAAGGCACAGACAGTGGTTGTTGAGGAACCAGAAGAACCAACACCACCAGT
>JAEZWQ010000027.1 GCA_023420085.1 Bacillota bacterium | reverse complement strand
TTGTTGCAGATAAATGGTTACACTTTGCATTAATTAAGGTAATCTTTTTTGATATAATTCTTTCTTGTAAAGGAGTGAATTATATTGAATACAGCAGTTATTAAAATAAATAATTTAGATCAGGCTCTTCTGTTAAGCAGGGCCTATAAGGAAGGAAAAATTAAATTGAATGTTTCTAAACTAGCAAGAGAATTAAACTGTAGCCGTAAAACTCTAAGCAGAAGGCTAAACGGCATTGCACCTAAAAAAACAAGAAACAGAAAAAGATATTTAGATGATTTTAATTATCTTATATGCAAATATTTGTGTGATGAACAGAGAAAATTTGATTATATCGATCATCTTTATTATTTTATGAAACGTGAGCATGGTATCACCTGTACACGTTCGACATTTTTCAGATACATTAAGGATAACGAAGAACTCAATAGTAAATTTAAAAATAACAGAACCGATTCTTTTATCAAACGTTTTGAAACTGATTCTGGCCAACAGGCTCAGTTCGATATGAAAGAAAAAGTTAAACTTACAGATAAAAATGGTATTCAAAGAGTAGTATATATTCCTACTCTGACTTTATCATGGTCAAGATATAATTACAGACAGGTAATATTAAGACCTACAACTGATAATCTGTTAATATTTTTAGCCCAGGCATTTGAAGAAATCGGTGGTGTTCCTAAAGAACTAGTTATTGACAATCTTAAAGCATTTGTAGAAAAGCCCCGTAAATCAGCTAATGATAAAGCCTTATTAAACAGTAAATTCGATGAATTCTGTAAAGATTATGGTATAACACCTATGGCATGTATGCCATATAGACCTCAAACAAAAGGAAAAACTGAAACACAAAATAAAATAGTAGATCAACTTAAAAATTATAATGGTCATTATAGCGGATTATCTGATATATATGACAAACTGGAAATAATCAATAATGAAGATAATGAACGTCCTTCACAGGCAACAGGGCTTCCAAGAAACTTCCTTTTAGAAAAAGAAAAAGGTGACCTACTTTCACTGCCTAGCAAAGGAATTAGAAGTAAGTATCACCTTAAATTAAATGAAGTCTATGTTACAAATGAATCACTATTTCAGTATAAATACAATAAATATTCCCTACCACAAGAATATATTGGAAAACGTGTAGGACTAGCTATCCACAACAAAGAACTTCTTATATATTATAACGGAAAAATTATTGAAAAACATCATATTACTAATAATAAATTTAATATAAAAGAAGAACATGAACTTTATTATAAGAAAACAGATAAGCAGGCAGTTAAAGAAAGTAATCAAATAATATTAAAAGAACTGGAGAATATAATTTATGACAATGACTAATGAGGTACTGGAACAATTGAATTATTTAAAACTAAAATCAGCATATTCATATTTAAATTCATTAGTAATGAATAATGAAATAGCTGAAAAACAACTGGATGTAATGCATAAAATACTGAATAAGGAAGTGATAGCTAAAGAGGAGAATAACAGGCTTTATAATGTAAAAGTAGCAGCATTTCCTTTTTTAAGAAAAGTTGATGATTATGATTTTAATTTTCAGCCGGGTATAAAAGAAGAAAAAATAAGATCCATTATTGAATCAGATTTTTATGAGAATGCTACAAATATCGTATTTATAGGAAATCCAGGTACAGGAAAAACACACTTGGCAATAGCTATTGCATATACAGTAGCGATAAGAAGAAATAGTGTATATTTTATTAAATTTAATAAATTAATCAATATACTAAGACAGTCATATAATGAAGGGACTTTAGAAAGGAAACTAAGACTCTTTTATAAGTATAAACTGCTAGTAATTGATGAAGTTGGATTTAATGAAATAACTCCACTGGAAGCTAAACTATTTTTTCAATTGATTGATTTAAGGTATACTAAGCGATCTACTATTTTACAAGTAATATATCATTTGATAAATGGGCACAGATATTAGGTAATGATGAAATGATAACTAAAGCTATATTAGACAGGATTCTTCATTACTCATACTTATTTAATATTACGGGGCCATCTTACCGGATAAAAGATAAATTAAATCCTAAAAAAACTGAGAACACTTAATTGCAACAAATTGGACAAATTATCTTGACTTTTATATCCCCTGAAATATTTTATCTATCACATCTCCTCCAACATAGCTTCTTACATGATGGGAAAAGATATTTCCTAAATAGAAAAATGCAAGATAGGGAACGTTTTGCTTTGCAAATTTCGCCTTATCCTGCACCTTAAATAAGCCTTTGATGTCCTTTAATATCTTATCTATCATAGGCTCTGCTCCTTCTGTTTATTCTTAACTTTATCCTTAGAAACAGAGTTCTTTGCCATTTCCTTGAACTTTTCAATATTCTTATGAATGGACTCCTTTCTTTCCGTTTTCTTTTCTGATTCGGAAAGAGCGTGCTTAAATGCTTTGTCCATAACCTTCATATCTTTAGCTTGAAAGAATACTGAATATTTCCCGCTTTCCTTCTCTTTCATCACAGAAAACTTAACACCATATCTATTCAGCTCTTTTTTCAATTCCTTAAGCTCTGCTTCCTCTACCAGAATTTCTTCAAGCTGTCCTTTTTTAACCATATCTTTGAGTTTTACTTCATTTCCATTAGCATTAACCAGCTTTTCAAGTCCACCAAGTTTTTCTGCTTCTTTCATCAACTTTTTTAGTAAATCCCATACAAGTTTCCCTGTTACCTTAGCGGCTCTTACTTCCATGTTCAGCGTTTTTCTTGCTATCTCTTCATTGATCAAGTTCTCTCACCCCCATTCAGTAGCCTCTCTTTATTACGAACCAGCTTATCCTTTTGAATAACCTTTCTAAAATCTTCTCCTACAACCATAACAGGAATACACATCTCTATAATTCGTGAATAAATCCTTTGGTATTCCACACTTTCTGTGCAATTTAGAATTGTGTCATAGGAAAGATTGGTAGTAAAAATAGTCGGTTTCTGTTTTAAGTACCTGTTATTCACAATGTTATATACCTGCTCTTTAGCATAGCTTGTATCTCTTTCAATTCCCAAATCATCCAAGATAAGAACAGAAGTATTTACAAGAGATTCAATATATGCGTTTTTATCAAGGTCAAATCCTCCTTTTTGTTGTTCGTTGATTATCTGTGCAAAATTTCTTATCTTAACTCCTATCTGATATTGTTCAATTAAAGCATTAGCGATAGAACAAGCAAGGTATGTCTTTCCACTCCCCACCGAACCATAATTATTATCTATATAGTTACAGTCAAGATTTTTAACTTCCTGAAGTTCATTTTCTTTACTTCTGAGGTCAACATCTTTTACTTCTGAAGTAAAATTTTTTAACTTCTGAAAGTCATTTTCTTTTACCTGAAATACACTCATGAAATCTTTGACATAAATGATATTCGGTTTTCCAAGTCCAAGCCTTACTCTTTCAATCAGTCCAATTCCTTTTTTCACATCAAGTTCATCTAAAGTTTTTATGGCTGTCGGCTTTGAGATATTTCTTCTTTTCATAATTTCTTCAACTGTAAAATAAATAAATACTCTGCCTTCTTTGTCTATCCAGTTATTCTTAAAAGACATTCCTGTTCGTTTAAGAAGCATGGAATATAAGATAATTGCTTCTGCCGACAATCCCCGAAATTCTTCTCCATCAACCAATATCTCCGGAACTTTTAAGAAATTAAATCTTTCAGCTTCTCTGTTATAGAAATAGTCAAAGTCCATTGTTTCACCTCCCTCCTTAAAATTTTGCAAAGAAAAAGACGATAGTTTTTCTCTATCGTCTTTGGTAACCATTTTTATAAATTTTTTTAGATTGATTTTATTGCTTCATTGATACCTTTAAGAAAGGCTATAACTGTTGCTCCGACCATAGGTATTCCATAAGAACTTAACAAAAATCCTAATACCAATGCCTCAATGCCAAGTGATATATCTTTTTGCATAAATGATCCTATTGCTGCAACGATACACATCAGCATTAAAAAATACAAAATAGTTGTTCCTATGCCGAGTATAAATGTCAGAAAGGCAGTAAGGACACTAAGTAGCAAGCTGAATGGAAACAATATTATTTTTATTACCCACCTCATTTATTCTCACCTTCTTTGTAAGCAGAAGGAGTTATACATTGACTTGAAATATTTTTCGCTCTCATAGAAGCCTCCTTTTACAATATCTTATTATATTTCTATGATTCTTAAAATAGGAATACAGTGCTGAAAGCCCCGAATTATCAAGCTTTTTTCTCTGTATCCCTATTATATCTCAAGCCCACTACTCTCAAACTTTAACATTAGAATTAAAAATGGGATTATAGTATAACTACACTACATGTTCAAATAAGAATTTTTCGTAACCGCCTTCGGGCATCCTTTTTGAGGATAATATACAAGAATTTAGTAATAACTACAAAAATGGTACATATGTACCATTTTTTTTTGCTTTAAAATCAATATACGTTAATAAGCTAACATTTAAATTAATTAAATTTTATGCATTATTTGCCATTATATTGTATAATAAATTTGGAGGTGTTAATGAAAAAGATTATCAATATAAATACTGACGTGGGAACCTTATGTGACAATGATAAGAATATTATAAATATACTTAAAGATCTTGGTTTTACCAAAATCACTAATCCTATACTTAGAAAAAGTATTGGTAAAGTCGTCACTCTAGAAAAAGCTTCAAAAATCCAAAATATTCCCTTGGATAGAATTATAAAAAAATTTGAAGATGAAGGCTATACTATTATCGGTTACAAGAATGAAAGCGAAAGAATAAATCTAATTAAAAGTTATTTAGATCGATTAAACAATAATGAAGATCTAAAATCTGTTCAAGCCGACTTTATTAAAGATTTTAGCCATGTTGACGGTATGGAAATTGCACAAGCTGAACAAGAATTAATAAATCAAGGATTTAACATAAAGGAAGTAAGAAAGCTTTGTGATGTTCATTCAGCATTATTTCATCAAGATTTAAGTAATGATGATAAAAATATAGTTGAAATGAAGGATGCTAGTTTATGTTTTGTTTCTGGCCATCCATTAAATATTCTATATTTAGAAAACCAAAAAATCTCAGAAAATATTGATGATATTGAGGCAGCAATAGATAGTAATAATAGTGATTTAGTCTTTTCTGAGTTATGTAAATTAAAAAATATAACGTCACATTATAAAAAGAAAGGTGAACTTCTATATCCATTTTTAGCAAATCTATCAATAACTGGTCCAAGCGAAGTTATGTGGGATGTAGATGATCAAATCCGTTCTGAAATCAGACGTCTAATAGATGTATTTGATAAAAATAATTACAAGTCTTTAGTTGATGATATAAACGCCCTTTTACTTAGAATTAGAGAAATGATATTTAAGGAACAAAAAATATTATATCCAATGACACAAGAAAAGTTAACTAATGAAGATTGGTATGCAATATATAAAGACTTCCCTGATTATGGTTACTCATATTTAACAGACATTCCGATTTGGAATGAATATAAAGTAATTGAAAATAAAAAAATAAAGTCAAGTGATTCTAGTAATTTTTCTTCTGCATTAAAATTTTCATTTGACAAAGAGGCAGTAATTGAATTCCCTTCTGGCACACTCACTTTAGCTCAGTTAGACGGGTTATTAAAAACAATGCCAATGGAAATAACTTTTGTAGATCATAATAATATTAATAAATATTTTTCCGAGCATTGCCCAATATTTCAAAGGCCTCTAACCGCTTTAGATAGAGATGTTTCAACATGTCATCCGCCGAAGGCTCAATATATTATGAAAAAAATAATAGATATGTTCAAAAATAAAAGTAAAAGAAGTTTCCATAGAATGGATACTAAAGGTTCAAGATGCATACTTGTACGCTATTATGGTGTATATGATAGAAATGATGAGTTTATCGGTGTACTAGAGTTAGTAGAAGATTTCAAGGATTATTATGAAGATATCCAAAAAACCATGTCTGCTATAAAAGAATAGGTTAATATATTTAATAAATTTATACTATATAATTTTAATACTTTTAATAAATTATCACAAATAAAGTCACTTCTATTATGTTTTTTGTGACAATATTATATATTTATACATACTTTCTTCATAAAACTAGACAAATTTTAAAAAATATCGTAAAATCAAACTAGAATTATGAAGCATTCATATTCATCCAACTTTAGAATTATTAGGAGGGGACAAAATGAAACTTAAAAAAATTGTAAAAGCTATGGCAATTGTTGCAATGTCTGCTGCCCTAGTTGCATGTGGATCTGCAAAGAACACTGGAACAACTACAGATCAAGGCAAAGTATCAGACAAAGAAGCAAAACTTACTGCTACTATGGTAACTGATCAAGGTGGTGTTAATGACAAATCATTCAACCAGTCAGCTTACGAGGGTCTTACAGAGGCAAAAAATGAAGGTATACTTGATTTTAGATACCTTGAAAGTCATAAAGAAAGTGACTATCCACAAAATTTAGAAACAGCTCTTGATGACGAACCAAATATTATATTCACTATTGGTTACGCTTTGTACAATGATACAAAGAGCGCAGCAGAAAAAAATAAGAATCAATTATATGCAATAGTGGATAATGCTAACCTAGATAACGTTAAGAATTTAATAGGTATTACTTTTGCAGACCATGAAAATTCATTCCTAGCTGGATATGTAGCTGGAATGCAAACTAAGACAAACAATGTAGGTTTTGTTGGCGGTATGAAATCTGAAGTTATTGATAGATTTGAATGGGGATTTAAAGCAGGTGTTAAATTAGCTGCAAGAGAAAAAGGTACAGATATTGAAGTTCAAACTCAATATGCAGATAGCTATTCATCAGCAGAAAAAGGAAAATCAATTGCTAATCAAATGTATCAAAAAGGTGCAGATATAATTTTCCACGCTGCTGGTGGAACTGGAACTGGAGTAATTGAAGCTGCAAAAGAAAATAATAAATATGTAATTGGTGTTGACCGTGACCAACAAGAAGAAGCTCCTGATCATATGTTACTTTCTACAATAAAAGGTGTAGGCTTTGTTGTTAAAGAAACTTGCAAAGAGTTAGCTGAAAAAGGTGATAAATTTGAAGCTGGAAAAACTATTTCATTTGGTCTTAAAGATGGAGATGCTGTTAGTATAAAATTTGCTAATAACAACCTTGTTCCAAATGAAATAAAGGATAAAGCTGAAAAGATTAAGGAAGATATTATTAAGTCTAGCATTAAAGTACCTCAAAATGAAAAAGAATATGAGTCAATGGGTTACAATAACTAGAAAATGAATTAAAAAAAGGTAAGATACATTTTCTTACCTTTTTTTAGAATCTATTAAATATATCTATTGAACAGGAATTTAGTATGAAGAAATATTTTAATGAAACTCCGATTATCCAAATGAAAAATATTACAAAAAGATTTGGTAATAATCAAGTATTAACTGATGTGAATTTTGATCTTCATAAATGTGAAGTACATGCACTACTAGGAGAAAATGGCGCAGGTAAAACTACGTTGATGAATATTTTATATGGAATGTTCCCTCCTAATGAAGGTGAAATTATAATAAATGGCAATAAAAATAAATGGATGACTCCAAAAAAAGCTATTGAAGCTAAAATAGGTATGGTGCATCAGCATTTCATGCTAATTGGACCTCTAACTGTTACAGAGAATATTATGTTAGGTGAAGAGATCACAAAGGGTGCATTCATTGATAAAACTAACGCACGTAAAAAAATCGTTGAATTATCAGATAAATATGGTCTTAAAATTGAACCTGATAAAAAAATGGATGAGATTACAGTAGGAATGCAACAAAGAGTTGAAATACTTAAAGCCTTATACAGAGGTGCTGATATTCTTATATTTGATGAACCTACTGCTGTTCTTACTCCTCAAGAAATCAAAGAATTTATAGATATAGTCAAAACATTAACAGAACTTGGAAAATCAATAATTATTATAACTCACAAACTTTCTGAAATTAAGGCAATGGCTGATACCTGCACGATAATTAGAAGAGGAAAATTTATTGATAAATTAAATGTTGATGAAATAGACGAAAATATTCTTGCTGAAAAAATGGTAGGAAGAGATGTCAGCTTTACAGTAAATAAAAAAGAAAAACAGGTTGGTGAAACTCTTCTAAAAATACAAAACCTTGTAGTCAAGGATAATAGGGGACTTGATATAGTCAAGGGCTTAAATCTTGAATTAAAAAGAGGTGAAATATTAGGTATTGCTGGTGTTGATGGCAATGGTCAAAGTCAGCTTATTGATGCCATTACAGGAATGCGAAAAATTGAAAGTGGTAATGTTATATTAAACGGTAAGGATATAACAAATAAATCTCCACGTGAAATAATTGATTCTGGTATGAATAATATACCTGAAGATAGACAAAAAAGAGGGCTTATACTTGATTATTCAATTGCCTATAATTTAATTTTGGAAAATGTATCTAAAGAACCTTTTAGCAAAAAACGTATTTTACAAAGTGAAAATATTAAAAGAAACGCTGAAAAGCTTGTTAAAGATTTTGATATAAGACCAACAGATATTAGTATTGATGCTAAAAACCTATCAGGTGGTAATCAGCAAAAAGTAATTATAGCTAGAGAAATCTATAATGATCCTGATGTTTTAATTGCAGCACAGCCTACTAGAGGATTAGATGTTGGTGCTATTGAATTTATACATAAGTATCTTGTAGAGCAAAGAAATAATAATAAAGCAGTTCTATTAGTTTCTTTTGAACTTGACGAAATAATGGATTTGTCTGATAGAATTGCGGTAATATATGATGGTAAAATAGTTGGTGAAAAGAATGCAAAAGACACTGATGAGTTTGCAATAGGAAGATTGATGGCAGGTGGTAAATAATGGAAATGAATTCAGAAAAAAATATTAAGCAAAAAAAATTCTTTCGATTAAATAATAAATTAGCTTTTATGCTAGTATCAATTTTAGTAGGTTTTCTTGTTGGTGCAATCGTATTGATACTTGCTGGATATAATCCTATAGATGCTTACATATCACTATTTCAAGGTGTATTTAGAAGGCCTAGAAATATAGGCTGGATGATTGTAAATGCAACACCAATTATTTTTACTGGACTAGGTGTTACATTTGCATTTAAAACTGGTCTATTTAATATGGGTGCTGAAGGTCAATATATGATAGGATCTATTGTTGGTTTTATACTTGGATACGTATTACATCTTCCTTTTATAATCCATGTAATAGTTATACTTATATTCGCTGCCTTAGCAGGTGCATTATATGGTGGACTTGCAGGTTATATTAAAGCAAGATTTGGTATGCATGAAGTTATCACTACTATAATGTTAAACTGGATTGCATTTTACTTGACAAATTTCATTGTCAATTTGCCAATATTTAAAATGCCTAATTCAATGGGTACTCATGAAATTCAAGAAACAGCTAAAATCACATTTCCAACAATGCCTGATAGTGCCCCAGAATTTTTAAAATCATTCTTTGGAGCAAGTGTACATTTTGGAATTATAATAGTTATAATTATCGCATTTGTTTTACATTTTATTTTGGAAAAAACTACATTAGGTTATCAATTAAAAGCTGTTGGACATAATGAGGAGGCTGCAAGATATGGTGGAATAAATACAAAAGCAAAGCTTACTCAGTCTATGGCAATTTCAGGAGCTGTCTGTGCATTAGGTGGAGCTTGTCAGGTACTTGGTTTTAATTATGGTATCTATCTACTAAGTTCAATGGAAAATTTTGGTTTCGATGGATTGGCAGTTTCACTTCTTGCAAATAATAATCCATTTGGTTGCATATTCAGCGGAATGTTCTTTGGTGGCCTTAACTATGGAGGAAGTAACCTTCAAAGAGTTTTACAGGTACCAACTGAACTAATAAAAATAATAATGGGCACAATAATTATCTTTACTGCTATACCTCTAGTATTCAAGATAGTTAAAGCAAAAATTAATAAAAGGAGGAATGCATAATTATGATTACTTTAGGAATGTTAACTCTAATAATTGGTAATACATTTATAAATGCTACTCCTATCCTATTTGCTGGCATTGGTGGTATGATTAGTGAAAAAAGTGGAGTAACTAATATTGGTCTTGAAGGAATGATGGCAATTGGTGCATTAATTGCTGCAACTGTAGGTTTTTATGTCGGTAATCCATGGATTGCTCTTCTTTGTGGAGGGCTTGGTGGAATGTTCTTTGCGTTGATTCATGCAATAGTTTCAATAACTTTTGCAGGTGATCAAATAATATCAGGTATTGCAATAAATTATCTTGGACCTGGTCTTGCTCTTTTCCTAGGAAGACTCTTCTTTGATGGAGCTACACAAACTAAAACTATTCCTTTTGAAGCAAAGGTGCCAATATTATTTAGAGACTTATTTGCTGATAATCAGATTTTGTCAAACTTATTTTCACAATATGCTACGGTATATATAAGTTTTATATGTGTTATCTTAGTTTATATTTTCCTATATAAAACAAAATGGGGTTTACGAGTTATAGCTGTCGGTGAACATCCAAAAGCTTGTGAGACTTTAAATATAAATGTTGTTAGAATAAGATATCTTTGCGTATTATTTTCAGGATTTATGGCTGGAATTGGTGGAGCCAGTTTATCAATAGCTGTTGTTAGTTCTTTCTCTCCAACTCTAGTAGCTGGTCAAGGTTTCATTGCACTTGTAACAGTTATTTTTGGTAAGTGGACACCTCATGGCGTCTTTATAGGTGCAGTCTTCTTTGGTCTTGCTCAAGCTGTTGCTGTATTTTTTGGTGGAACATCATTAAAGATACCTTCAGAATTTATATCAATGATACCTTATATAGCAACACTATTAATTCTAATATTCTTCGGTGGTAAATCTAAAGCTCCTTCTGCAAGTGGAAAGCCTTTTATTACAGAAGATATAAGTTAAACATTACTCATTATAATATAATATTTATTGCATGATTTTAATATTATCAATAAGAGGATTATTAGAAATTCTACTAATAATCCTCTTATTATATAAACAAATATTATAATAAGTTGCTCTAGTCCATCAATAAGTTCTTTAATCATAATTATGGATAACTAAATATATCTTCTTTTTCCATAGAATTGCATTATACTCCACATATCTATATATAAAACATCGCAAGATCTATTACATTTTATTATATTATTTATAATCTCCAATTTGCAGCACGCTCTCTTGCTTTAATAAAAGATGAATATATTCCTTCCTTATCTATCAATTCATTATGTTTACCTAGTTGAACTAATCTACCATCATCAATAACTAAAATTTGCTCAGCTCTTTTAACAGTAGACAATCTATGTGCAATAGATATAACTGTATGCCCCTTTGATAATTCTTCAATAGCAGATAAAATTTCATATTCATTTTCAGGATCTACCGAGCTTGTTGCCTCATCTAATAGGATAATCGGTGCATTTTTAAGTAGTGCTCTAGCAATTGATATTCTTTGCTTTTCCCCACCAGAAAGAGAACTCCCTCCTTCTCCTACCATTGTGTTATATCCGTCTGGAAGTTCCATTATAAAATTATGACAACGTGCTTTCTTGGCAGCTTCTATAACTTCTTCATGAGTAGCCTTAGGATTTGCAAATCTTATATTATTTTCAATGGTATCTTGGAATAGATAAACATCTTGAAAAACAAGTGAAAGATTCTTAAGCAAACTATCAATCTTGTATTGTTTTATATTATTATCTCCTAAGATTATTTCACCACTATCAACATCATAAAAGCGAGATATTAAATTAATAATTGTTGTTTTTCCTGATCCTGATGGCCCTACTATAGCTGTCTTTGATCCTTGAGGAATGGTAAATGAAATATTTTTTAAAACTGTATTTCTTTTATCATAACTAAAGCTTACTTTATTAAATGTAATACTGTGATTCTCATTTACTTCTAAATTGCCATCATTTATTTGTGGAATATTTAAAACATCATCTAAGTACTGCATATTTGCAGGATTTTTAGCCATTAAAACTGCAGCATTTTCCAACTGTCTTAATCCACCAAATATCATGAAACCAGCAGCTGAAACTGTAAGCGCATTTGGTAATAGTACCTCTCCTTTAGTATAAAGATAACAAGAGTAAAGAGTAACAAGCAAACTTGATAGATTAATAACTGTCGAAAATAGTCTAGAGTAAATCACAAAAATAATTTCAAAGTGTATCTGTGAAATTCTTAATTCTTCTGAAGATTTTTTTAATTTAGAATGAATTTCTTCTACTACACCTTCATCTACTAAAGGAAAACTTCTAAGTATCGGTATACCACTGATTCCATCTACAATTGCATCAGAAACTTTTGAAATAGCTGTATGCTCACGCACAACTTCTTTTCTCGCCTTAACCATCATTATACATACACAAATCCAAATTAAAATCAAACAGATTAATGTAAGTATTCCTATCTTATAATTTATGCTAAACATTCCAACTAATAGAAAGAAGGATATAGATATACCTGAAATAAAAAAGTCTACAGCCATTGTAGAGTAATTTTCAAGACTCCTCATAACATTTGTAAATGCAGACATAATTCTTGAAAGACTTTGCTCTGCAAAATAACCCATAGGTGCTTGCTTTAATTTCTCTCCAACTTTAAGTCTATAATCTTTAAATATCCCAAAGAAAACTCCATCATTTAATATGCTTTTTACCCAGCCTGTCAAAAAATTGAAAAGAAATGAAATAAGTAATACCACAAATATCTTCCATATATGACTTGAATTTATTTCATCCATCCAACCAAATGCAAGGAATAAAGCAAAAAATCCAAATAAAACAGACGCATTATTAAGAAAAATTAGTAACATTCCAGCCTTAAGTTGTTTTTTATATTGATCTGCTAATTTTATTGATAATTTTATAAACTTCATTGTCACTCCTCCCCTAAATACTGCTTCCATAGACTTGCATATAGTGGAACTTTCATAAGTTCATCGTGTTTACCTTTAGCAATGATTTTACCTTTTTCAATTAAAATTATTTGGTGTGCTTGTCTAATAGTATTTAATCTATGCGCAACCATAACAAGATTTTTTCCCTTTACTAAACTAGATATGGCTTCTTGAATAAGTGCTTCATTTTCTGGATCAGCATATGCAGTAGCTTCATCTAAAATAATTGTTGATGCCGGCTTTAATATAGCTCTTGCAAGAGTTATCCTTTGTCGCTCACCACCTGACATAGCGCCACCAGCTTCCCCAGCTTTAGTATCATATCCATCAGGAAGTTGCATTATAAAGTCATGACAATGAGCAGCTTTTGCTGCATCAATAATTTCTTGTTCAGTTGCATTTGGATTTCCTAGTCTAATATTATCTCTTATACTAACATCAAATAGAAAATTATCTTGTGATACGTATGAAATCTCCTCTGCTAGTTGTTTAAATGATATTTTCTTTGTATCTACTCCACCGATAGATATTGTACCCGAAGACTGATCCCAAAAACCTGCTAAAAGTTTTGCAATAGTTGATTTTCCTCCTCCCGATGGTCCTACAAGAGCTGTTACCTCTCCTGGTTTTGTTTCAAATGAAATATTATGTAATACCTCTGTTCCATCATGATAAGAAAAACAAACATTATCAAATTCAATTCCTTTATTTTTATCTAAATTTGCTCTTTTATCTGTATTAGGTCGTTTTTGAACAGGCATATCTAACAGTTCTTGTATTGATGCCCACGTTTTTGATGCAAGTTGAAATAATTCAAGGCTCATCATAATTGAAAAAGCTTGAGGTAAAATTGCAATTGGTAATATTAATGATAATAGTAATGTTTCAATACTTATTTGTCCTTTACTAAATAAATAAAATGATATTGGCATACTAACTATCTGCGGTGTCATCATAGCTGCAGTCATAAGCGCTCTACCAAACCAACTCTGTTTCCACCATTTCATGGTTGAAAAATGATAAAATTTTACAGCATCTGAAAATTTGCCATATGAAGCTTTATCTTGTGCAAAGGCTTTTATTACAGGTATTCCTCGAACATATTCAGCACTTCTATCAGCAACATTTGCATAGCTTGATAACCATACAGCCATCCTACTACGATATTTATACATCATAGTAGCTATCCCAAAAAAAGCTACCGGAAGTGGTGCGAATATTGACAACCCTATACGCCAATCTAAAAAGAATAAAATAATTGCACAAAGTAATGGATGTAGAAGTTTACTGGGTAATTCTGGCATAAGATGAGCAACCCAATCTTCCATGTCTGAAACCCTATCCATTATAATTACTTTTATTTTCCCAACAGGATTATCAACTAAATATCCCATTGGTATTTCTTTTAGCTTCTCAAATAATGTTTGTCTTAGTTTTGATAATATATAAAATGATGTCTTATGCGAAATAGTTGTACTAAATCCAGTAAATATAAAATAAAGTAGCAATGATGCAATTGCTAAAAATGCATATTTTATAAGAGTATCTATACCTAATTCACTTCCCATGGAATACTTTATAAGCCACCCTGCCGCATAAGCGCTGAAAAAATATGTTGCAAAACTAAAAATTTCTCCAATGCATGCAAAGATTAAAGAAAGTCGCATTTTCCCCTTATATTCAGGAGCTATTCCCATAAGAGCTTTATTTAATCCGCCCATACTAATTTTAGGTTGTTTTTCACTTTGCTCAAGATCGCCTTCAATCCTATCCATAATCTCATTAGGTACATCTAGATTTAGACTTTCAATTTCTTTAAGTAAAGCATTATCCTTTTTTAAATTCTTATTATCTGAACAAGACTCATAAAATTGGTCATTATTTTTATTTTTGTTCATTAAATAACCCTCCTCTAATTACCATTTGCTAACTATCATTTAAAAAAAATTGATTATATTTATCAATGACAATTAGTAATTAGTTAATGATTATTGCATTTAATAATATAATACCGTTATTATTATGTTAATATGAATATATAGGCTTAATAAAGGTAATATAAATTAATGCATATAATATTAGTAATGATTATAAAATATTTATACCTTCATATTTGCTCCTCTCCATTTTCAAGAATACAAATTATCATTTTCTTAAGAAGTTCTTTTTTATTTATAAAGTTATCTCTTGCATCTAAAATATTTGATGCTAATATAAATGCATTAATAAAATTCGAAATAAATTGAAATAAATCAGGATCAGATAACCAGTTAGGTTCATTATCCATAAACACTTTAAGGCTCTCTTTAGTCTGTTCTTGAAGTTCAACCATCAAATTATCCAATTCCTTATTTCTTTTTTTTGCTATAAGAAACTCAACATACAGTGAAGTATATGGATTATCATCAATCATTTTTGATATAATTTCATCACATATAAATTCTTTACTTACATTTTTATTTAAATCACCTAAATGATTTTTTATGATTTCATTTCTATATTTAATTCCTTCTAGCATAATATCTTTGAATATTTCAATTACATTTCTATAGTAATGATATACTCCACCTTTTGATAATTTTGTACCTGCTATAATTTCTTCCATCGTTGTCTTTTCAAGGCCTTTTAAGGCTATTATTTTCGCCGCAGCATCCATAATTTCTTTTCTTCTTTCAGCAGCATTTAGCCTTTTTGTAAAACTCATATCGTCATCTCCCTTTATACCGACGTTTACGTCGGTTAATTATATTTCTATTATATATTAGTTATCATATTCTAACAAGTATTTTTCAGAATATTCTTAAATTTTATTATTTATAATTATATTTTAAAAAAGTTATAATAAAATCACCCTGTTGCCACCAACGGATTACTATCATTTGCGCCAAATTGGGTAATCTTATTATAACTTTTATATCTGTTTTCTATTCCAGTATTTGTCTTTTTTTTATTCCAGTATTTGTCCGTTTTTTATCCCAGTATTTGTCTTTTTAGTACTAGCATCTCCCTTTTCGTACATATTTTCATAATACAATATTTATAAATCTACTTCTTATCATATGAAATAATAATCTTACAAGTTTGCTTAATCAATTTAAATTTTATATTTCACACTTGATACCATTATCAATTGCTTTTCCTTCACTACAATCTATGTTATAAAGCTTAAATTTCATACATAAATTAATTTTTCAATGTGCTAAACTTATAAAAGACTATATATGATACATATCATATATAGTCTTTTAATGCATTTTAATATACTATTATTAATCTAATTCTAGCTTTCCGGTATAAAGCTGATAGTATGTTCCTTTTTCTTTAATCAATTTTTCGTGATCGCCTCTTTCAATTATTTGTCCATGTTCTAGAACAATTATTGCCTCACTATTTTTAATTGTTGATAATCTATGCGCTATAACAAATACTGTCCTGCCTTTCATAAGATTATCCATACCTCGTTGAACAATACTTTCAGTTCTGGTATCAATACTTGAAGTGGCTTCATCTAAAATTAGAACAGGTGGATTTGCTATCGCAGCTCTTGCAATAGAAATTAACTGTTTTTGTCCTTGTGATAATTCTTCTGCATTTTCTGTTATTATTGTATTATATCCATTAGGCAACATCCTTATAAATCCATCGGCATGTGCAAGTTTTGCAGCATTAACAACTTCTTCATCAGTAGCATCAAGTTTTCCATATCTTATGTTATCCATTATACTTCCTGTGAACAATTTTGTTTCTTGCAATACAACACCTAAAGATTTACGTAAGGATCTTTTATCTATATCCCTAATATCAATTCCATCATAAACAATAGAACCTTCTTTTACTTCATATAACCTATTTATAAGATTTGTAATTGTTGTTTTACCAGCACCTGTAGAACCGACAAATGCTAATTTTTGTCCCGGTTTTGCAAATAGATTAATATCTTTTAAAACATCTTTCTTTCCATCATATGAAAAAGTCATAGAATTAAAACGTACATCACCTTGTAATTTTACTAGCGTCCCGTCAGTTTTTTTCCAAGCCCAAACACCTGTTCTTTCACTTGTTTCTACCATTTGACCATTTTCTTCTTTAGCATTTACAAGTACAACTTTTCCTTCATTGATTTCATATTCCTCATCAATTAAATTAAATATTCTTTTTGCACCTGCCATAGCCATAATGAAGATATTTGCTTGTTGGCAAATTTGTGATACAGGATTTGCAAATGATTTTGTCAATTGTAAATATGATGCAACTATACCAATTGTTATGCCACCTACGCCATTAACTGCAAGAACTCCTCCTATTACAGCTGTTAATACAAATTGAACATTTGCTAGGTTTCCAACAATAGGAGCCATGATACTTGAAATAATTTGTGCCTTTGATGCACTTTCGAATAGGCATTCATTATATTTGTCAAACTCTTCCTTATTCACATGTTCATGGTTAAAAACCTTAATTACTCTCTGTCCAGATAATCTTTCTTGTACAAAACCTGTTAGGCTTGCTATATCTCTTTGCTGCATACCAAAATATTTTCCACTTCTTGTACCAAAGAATTTTGTAACCAACAATAAGACAACAATCATCAAAATAGCCAAAATTGATAAAATTGGACTTAGTATTAACATTGATATAAAACTTGATATAACCGTTATTATTGACATAAAACAGTTCGGTATTGTTTGGCTTAATAACTGATCTAATGTATTGGCATCATTCGTATATAAGCTCATAATTGAACCAGTTGTATTTTCATCAGAATATCTTATTGGTAAATATTGCATATGCTCAAACATCTCTGCCCTTACATTTTTAATTGCAGACTGGCTTACATATACCATTATTCTTGTAAGTGCAAAACTTGATATCACTCCCAATATAAATATTGCCGCAATTAATGTAATAGCGTTATAAAGTTCGGTCAATATTGGATTATTTATTCCCATTAGAGGGATAACATAATCATCTAAAATGAATTTTATTGATAATGATACCGTTAAATTTGCTGCTGCTCTAACTAAAATCAATATAAATACTAGAAAAAGCATGAATCTATACTTGCCACGTATATAGCTAAGAATACGAAAGAATGTATTATTAATCTTGTCTTTACTCATCTTCGCCTCCTTTTTGCTGTGATTCATATATTTCTTTATATATATCACATGTTTTTAATAGTTCATCAGATGTTCCCATTGCAGCAATTTTCCCATCATCTAAAACTATAATTTTATCAGCATTTTTAATTGATGAAATCCTTTGCGCAATAATTATTTTTGTAGTTTCAGGTATTTCTTCTCTGAATGCTTTTTGAATAGAACTTTCAGTCTTAGTATCAACAGCTGATGTTGCATCATCCAGTATTATTATTTTAGGCTTCTTTAATAATGCTCTAGCAATACATATTCTCTGTTTTTGTCCACCAGATACGTTAGTACCACCCTGCGTTATCATGGTATCATAGCCATTTGGAAAACTCATTATGAAATCGTGGGCTTGCGATAACTTGCTAACATGTTCAATTTCTTCCATGCTAGCGTATTTATTTCCCCACAATATATTTTCTCTAATAGTACCACTAAATAGCTGATTATTTTGTAGTACTACAGACACTTGATCTCTTAAATAAGTTAAATCATATTTCCTTACATCAATACCAGAAATTTTTACACTTCCTTTTGTAACATCATAAAGTCTTGGAATAAGATTTACTAAAGAAGTTTTAGCTGAACCCGTAGCACCTATTATGCCAATTAGTTCACCTGACTTTATATTAATATTTATATCATCTAAAACCTTAGAATCAAATGTATCATAGGAAAAACCAACATGATCAAAAACTATGCTACCATCTTTCATATCCTTAATTGGATTTTCAGGATTTTTCATATCAATTTCTTCATCAAGCACTTCATTGATACGTTCAATAGATGGTTTAGCAATTATATTAAAGATAAATATAATACCTAGCATCATCATAGAAACCATAATCTGTATAGCATATACTACTATACTTGTAAGCTCACCTGTACTCATGGATCCTATTATAATGCTCTTACTGCCAATTAAAAGAATTACAATTATTACAATATAAATACTTAAATCTAATAGTGGATTTAATACTTGAACCAATCTTTGAGCTCTTGTATTGAGCTTATAAATAAGTTCATTAGTTTTACTGAATTTATCAATTTCAAACTCTTCTCTAACAAAACTTTTTACAACTCTTTGAGCATCAACATTTTCTTTTACATCTCTATTCAACTCATCTGTAGCTTTCATAACTTTAAGAAATCTTGGATGAGCATATTTAGGTACTAGAATAAATATAAGCGCCATAAATGGCATTAAAATTAAAAATATAAAAGCAATATTAGCATTAATATTTACTGTCATTATTACAGAAAAAATAACCATTAAAGGTGTTCTAGTAAGAAGCCTTATTGTCATATTAAAAGAGTTTTGCACTAAATTAATATCGGTAGTTAATCTTGTAACCAAACTTGGTGAAGAAAATCTATCAATATTCTTAAATGAAAACTCCTGAATTTTATAAAATAAACTTTTTCTTATGTTTTTTGCATAACTAGCAGCGGCAATAGCAGCAAATCTACCTGCCATTGCTCCACTAATTAATGCGAGTATTGCATATATTAATACTATCAACCCTTCGGTCAATATGTAGTTCATATTCCCTTTTAGAATACCATTATCAATTATTTTTGACATTTCAAATGGTATCAATACTTCAAATAAAACTTCAATAATGACAAAAATTGGTGCTAATATGGCTTGGTTTTTAAAACTACCTATCGCCTTTTTTATTAGCTTTTTGTTCATCTTCGTCCTCCGCATAAATATTATCTAGCATCTGTCTTAAAACACTTTGACATATTCTCAAGTCCGTAGCTGGAATATTAGATGTTAGTCTTTTTTCTATATCTGTTAAAACTTTACTTGATGAATCCTTATATTCTTTACCTTTTATAGTAGGTTTTATAACCTTATATCTAGCATCTGCTCTATCTTCTACAGAACGAATTAAGCCCTTCTTTTCAAGTTGTTTAAGTACAATACTTATAGTCGCTTTAGAAGCATTATATTCTTTTTCTAAATCTCTAGCATGTACATCTGCAACTTCTGATTTAAAGATAATATAAACTAAAAATTTTCTTTGACTATCTGTTAATCCATCAGTAGCTGTAGAATTAATTTCAGTTTTCATCCTATTTGAAATTGTATGCATTAATTTTGATATTTCCATATTTCCCCTCCAAAAATATAAGATTAAAGTAATTATAATACCATTTATTAATTAATACAAGTTAAAATTATATATATTTATTTTATTTCAAACATTTTTAATATTTTCTAAATTAAATAAATCTATAATTCATCATACTTTATACAGTTATTAAATTAAACGATTATTCAATATCATAATTTAATAAATATATATATTATTAAACTTCTTATCTACATCATTTTAATAATATTTATTATAAAATTAAAAATGGAGAATTATAAGATATATTGCCCATAATCCTCCACTCAGTTATTTTGTATATAAACTAAAGTATACTATAAATTCATTTTGAATTTTTATAAAATTATTAATTCCTTCTTTGACTTTGCTAGATTTTCGCATCCATTTTTAGTAACTAATACCATATCTTCAATTCTAACTCCACCAAATCCAGGTACATATATGCCCGGTTCAATAGTTTCAATCATGTTTTCTTGAATAATTCTCTCTTCTCTAGGAGATAGATTTGGTCCTTCATGTATAAAAAGACCAACACTATGCCCAAGTCCATGTCCAAAGTATTTACCATACCCATATTCAGATATTGTATCTCTAGCTACTTTATCAACATCTTTACCTTTAACACCAGCTCTTATAAAATCTAGTGCCTTTAATTGTGCCTCTAATACGACATTATATATTTTCCTTTGCTCGTCATTAGGTTCCCCAAGCATAATTGTTCTTGTCATATCTGAGCAATATCCTTTATATTTGCATCCAAAATCCATTGTTATAAGTTCACCTATTTGAACTTTTTTATTTCCCGGTACAGCATGTGGCATACTGCCATTGATACCAGAAGCAACTATTGTATCAAAAGATGTTTTTTCAGCTCCATTTCTTTTTAATGCAAGTTCAATCTCAATCGCTATTTCCATTTCAGTCATACCTGGTTTTATAACACCTAAAATATGATCAAATGCTTTATCTCCAATACTTTCTGCTGTACGTAATGCTTCTATTTCATACTCATCTTTTATTTGTCTAAAAGTTTCAACAGAATTACCAATCGGCACTAATGTTGCCCCAAGATTTGAAAAATATACATACTTATCATATGTCATATGTAAATCCTCAAATCCAAGAGTTTTAATTTTATTGTCATTTATAAACTCTTTTACTATATCGCCATATGAAGTTGTTAAAGTTATCACATCGCAATTTTTTGATTCATTTTCAGCAACTTCTGTATATCTTGAATCTGTTAATATATAAGCCCTATTATGTGTAGCAAAAAAGTAGCCTTCATAATCGCACCCACTTAGGTATCTCATATTATATTCATCACTAATTAATACAGCATCTAGTTTTTTAGATTTTAATAAATTAAATAAATTCTCCAGTCTTTTCATATCTTCTAATATATATTCTTTCTAAAATTCTCTTAAATTTAATATTTGCAGGTTCATTTTCAGTATCTATTGGATGTACCAATATAGATTTAATTCCAGCTATGTTTGCTCCTAGTATATCTGTAAATAGTTGATCACCAATGAAGATTACATTTTTACATGATAATCCTAATTTTTCAACCAACTTTTTATAGTTACATGGTAAAGGTTTTTTTGCTTTCGATATAAACGGAAGATTTATATGTCTATTAAATCTATTAACTCTTTTTTCATCATTATTAGATACAAATCCTACCCTATATCCCATGTCTATCAATGATTGTATGAATTTTTTAATATCCTTATTAATCCCTTTACCATGAGGCACTAACGTATTATCAATATCAAAAATTAGCCCCTTATATCCTTTTCTTCTTAATTTTCTAAAATCAATTTTCTTTAGTGATTTTACATATAAATTTGGTTTCAATAATCTCATTTTTGTAATCTATCCAATTCCTGTCTAAAAGTTTTTATATCATTAAAGTCATTATATACAGAGGCAAATCTTATGAAGGCAACATCATCAATTTTTCTTAATTCCTCTAAGACAATATCTCCAATTTCTGACGATTTTATCTCACCAGATTTTATATTAAGATTATAAATAGTGTTTTCAATATTTTCTATCAGTTGTTTTACTTCCTCTGAGGATATAGGTCTTTTATGTATTGCTTGATTTACACCACGTTCAATCTTCGATTTATCAAATCTTTCTTTACTACCATCTTTTTTGATAACCATTACAGGCACAGATTCATAAACTTCAAACGTATTAAATCTATGATGACAATCTGTACATTCTCTTCTTCTTTTTATTGTATGATCGGAATATCTTGAATCTTTAACAACAGTATTCATAGAATGACAACATGGGCATCTCATAAGTTCCTCCTAATTAAAAAACAGGAAATCATTAGATTTCCTGTTAACTCTCTTGAGTATTATTTAAGAAAATCTGGTATTTGAACTAATCTTGATGAACCATTGCTTGCTGGCTTGTTTGAAGCCTGATTATTAGCTTTTAGTACCGGATTTGTAGTACTCTTTTGAATTGTTTTATCTTGTACGCCTGTAGCAATGACAGTAATGTTAACTACATCTTCTTCAGTTGGTAGTGCATTTGTACCAAAGATAACATTAACATCATCACCAGTAAGTTCTTGTATATAATTAATTGCTTCGTTAATCTCAGTTAGGCTAACATCACCTTGAACATTAACAATAACATCAGTAGCTCCTTCAATAGTAGTTTCAAGAAGAGGAGAATTAACGGCGATACTTGCTGCCTCAACACATTTATTTTCACCTCTTGCTGAACCAATACCTATATGAGCTATTCCCTTATCTTGCATAACTGTTTTAATATCAGCAAAATCAAGGTTAATCAATCCTGGTATATTAATAAGATCTGTTATACCTCTTACAGCTTGTTGTAAAACTTCATCTGCCTTCTTTAACGCTTCTGGCATAGTTGTTTTTCTATCAACAATATCAAGTAATCTATCATTTGGAATTATAATAAGCGTATCAACAGCTTCCTTTAATTTATCAATACCGCCTAAAGCGTTTTTCATTCTTGCTCTAGCTTCAAAACTAAAAGGTTTTGTAACAACCCCAACTGTTAGGATCCCCATATCTCTTGCAGCTCTAGCAATAACAGGTGCAGCACCTGTACCGGTACCTCCACCCATACCACAAGTTACAAACACCATGTCTGCCCCTGATATAGATTCCCTTATTTGTTCAATTGTCTCTTCAGCTGCTTTTTCTCCTACTACAGGTTGTGCTCCTGCTCCTAATCCCTTAGTTAATTTCTCACCAATTTGAATAAGCGTTGGCGCATTACAAAGAGCTAATGCTTGGTGATCAGTATTTACACCAATAAAATCTACTCCTGTAATATTTTCCTCAACCATTCTATTTACAGCATTATTTCCTGCTCCACCAACACCTACTACTGTTATCTTAGCTCCTGTGATGGCATCCATATTTGATTTTAATTCTATCAAGATAGCCCCTCCTTAGTTCTATATCGATTATACTTATTTTCACATACTTACTTATATTATAATGTTTTTTTTGATTATAATAAAGCTTTTTATATAATTATTCTGAAATTTTTTTAAATTGATATCCACTATCATCATTTTTAAACTCATTTAAATATAATGTTCCTGATAAATTTTTAATTTTAGGATATGCATTTACTAATACCTTTATCTTTTTTTCAATATCTTCGCCCGTACCAAATTCTACCTTCATCTTTTTAGAAGATAAAATAATATTGTCTTTTAATAATAATTCATTAAAATCATTAATTTTTGCAGAAGATAAATTATAATATACATATTTAATTATATTTTTATCATTTTCTGATATAAAGTTAACATCTTCGCCGATACTCAAACTTTCGATATCATATCCTTTTAGTATTATACTATTGGTATTTTGTTTTGTAGATATTCCCTCAATTTTAAAGTCTTCTGATATATCATATATTTTATTATCAAACTCTATCTGATAAGGAATTGTTTTTTCTTCTACATTTAGTTGAATCTTGTTAAATGATGAAAGTCGTAAATCTATACTTTTTATATATGGTATATTATAATTCGATTTCATCTTATTTTCCATATATAATAGCCAACTATTATTTTTAAATTTATTAGTTATTATATACTTTCTTAATTCTTCACTATTATACCTTTCAGTTCCATTTACTTCTATTATTTTTACTCTACATAAAAATGATTGAATAATTAATAATACTATTAAAATCAATAATAGCTTTAATCCTCTATATTTTCTTTTCTTTTTTTTATAATCTTTCATTGTTTAATATCTCTTTTTTATTTTGTAATCTCGAAATGTTTAATATTATTCCAATTTCAAATAAGAATGATATTATTGAAGATCCACCCGTACTTAAAAATGGAAGCCCTATTCCTGTGTTAGGAACTAAATTTAATGTAACTCCAATATTAATAATTATTTGCATAGCAATATGAGTCATACATCCCACTAAAATAAGATAAAATAGTAGGTTGTCAGACTTAATAACCATTCTAAATATTTCTCGTATAAGCAATGCAAAAAATCCAACAAGTAGTATTCCACCAATGATTCCAAACTCTTCACAAATTATTGTAAAAACAAAATCATTATTTGCTGCTGGAACTGTACTCTTCATTATGCTATTACCAATGCCTTTTCCAAATAGTCCCCCACTTGATATTGCATGTAGTCCTAACAGTGTATGATTTCCTGCTTCTCCTTCAAGATTTATCCATCCAATAATACGTGATATACGGTATGGCTGAGCAACTATAAGACCAATTATTACTAAACCACCTAATATTGCAGCTAAAGATAGAAACTTAAATGGTTTACGTATCATGATTAATATATTTGCTAAAACTATACATAATATAACAAATCCTGTGCTTAAATCGGATAATATTATTATCCCAATAAATGGCATTGTAAAAATGAATAATTTTAGTAAAAAAACTGGATTTTTCCAATCATCTCTTGTCGTTTTATACAGATAAAAAGATAAAAATAATATCAAACCAACTTTATATAAATCTGAGGGTTGAATGGAAAATCCAAATATATCAATCCAACGTTTTTGTCCCCATACTTCATTTCCCTTAATTGGTACCAGTGCTACTAGTGCGCAAGTAAATGCATAATAAGTATAACTTAATAATTTGAAATATTTAGTTGGCATATTTATTGAAATTGTCATAGCAACTAACCCAATTATTATATTTATTAAGTGTTGTCTAAATGTTCTTGCACTTAATAGGCTATTATTAAGGTTATAATCTTGTACATTTATTTCTTGCGTATTTAATGTTGAGTAAAAATGACTGACAAATGATTTTTCATATGTTGTAGAATAGACAACTATACAACTTAAAACAAGCAAAACAATAACGAGTGCCAAAATATTATAATTTATTCTGGGCTTATCAATAAATCTAGTCTTTACTAAAGTACGAGTAATTCTATCATTTTTATTTTTTCTTAATTGTCTTTCAAAGTTAATCTTACTCATCTATTCTTCCTCAACTAAGTTTATAAAGTCATCACCACGTTCTTCATAATTATTATACATTCCCCAACTTGCGCATGCTGGTGATAATAAGACTGCATCTCCGTCGACTGCATTTGTTTTTGCATAAAAAACAGCCTCTTTCATTGAATTAACTATTATAATCTCATTTTCATCAACTCCAACATCTAAAGCTGACTCTCTAATATCATTTGCTGTTTCACCCATTAAAATAAGCTTTTTTATGTGATTTTTTGCTATTTTTAGCCAATCATCATATTGAGAATTTTTATTATATCCTCCCGCTATTAGATATGTAGGCCATTTCATTGCTTCAATTGCCTTTATAGCAGCATCAGGATTTGTTCCCTTAGAATCGTTAAAATATTTAACACCCTTTATTTCTTTTACAAACTCTAACCTATGTTTGACAGCCTTAAAACTTTTTATTCCTTCAATGATATCATTATTATTAATCCCGTATAATTTACATATACTTATTGCTGCAAGTATATTTTCTATATTATGATCTCCTACTAAAGTAATTATATCTTTATTACATATTAATTCATTGTTAAAATAAATTTTATCATCCTCAAGATATGCGCCATTTGTCTTTTCTTTTCTTGAAAAATATATAATTTTAGCATTTGTACTTATATTAATAAGTGAAATATTAGTGCAATCCTTATTTAAAACTAGAGCATCATTATCATTTTGGTTTCTAGTTATATTTAGTTTTGCTTTAATATAATTTTCAAATGTCTTATGTCTATCTAAATGATCAGGAGTAAGATTTAATATTGCAGCTATTTTAGGCCTAAACTCGCGTATTGTTTCTAATTGGAAACTACTAGTTTCAACAACATATACTTGGGCATTATCTTCTACTTTATCTAAAAAAGGTGTTCCTATATTGCCAACTATTTCCGCATCTATATTAGATTTTTTTATGATATGTCCCACTAATGAAGTTGTCGTAGTCTTTCCATTTGTACCCGTAATTGCTATTACATCACTATTTGTATTTTCATATGCTAATTCAAGTTCTCCTATTATTTCAACTCCATTATGTAATACACATTTTGCAACGTCAGACTCTATTGAAATACCTGGACTTATTATTGCCTTGTCATACTTTTCTTTAAATGATTCACATTTATGAATAACTGGATGATTATCAATATATTCTACATCATTTATATCATCATAAAAATCGTAATCAATACCTTTGTTTGATAAAAACCTAGAAACTGCCTTCCCACTTTTACCAATTCCTATAATTAAATATTTCATATTAGTCCCCTATAAAATATAATTACAGATATAACTCCAGCAATGAATGTTATTATACTAAATACTGTAACTATTTTATTTTCACTCCATCCACTTTTTTCAAAGTGGTGATGAATTGGAGCCATCTTAAATATCCTCTTACCATTATGAGTCTTTGCGTACCATACTTGGATTATAACTGATAAGCATTCAATTAGATAAATAATGCCAAATATAGCAATATATATTGGTGCTTGAAGCATATATGCACATGTTGCAATAAATCCACCAAGTGCCAATGAACCTGTATCCCCCATAAATACCTTTGCTGGATATATATTATAAAATAAAAAGCCAATCAATCCCCCTCCCATACATGTTATTAAGTATGATAGGTTATATTGCTTCATGAATATTCCCATTATTGACATAAATATACATACAACAAAGGTTACACACCCTGCTAATCCATCGATTCCATCTGTTAAATTTACTCCATTAACTGTACCTAATACAATTATAAAAAGCATTGGTATGAATAAATAACCTATAAAAATACGACCATTAACAAATGGTATATACATATACATTCCTATTTTTGTAATAATTAAGTATATCATTAAAAAAGATACTATAATTAATTGTAAAACTATTTTTTGTTTTGGTGTTAAACCCTCATTTTGTTTTTTTAATATTTTAGCTCTATCATCAATGAATCCAACTGCACCAAATCCAAGAGTTACCATAATTATAATTAACGCTTCAGGATAAACTATAGATATTAACAGTCCTCCTACTAAAAATCCTATTAGGAATATTAATCCACCCATTGTTGGTGTACCTTGTTTAGTAGAATGCCAAGAAGGGCCTATCTCTAATATTTGCTGATTAATATTTAGTTTTCTTAATTTTTGTATAATAACTTTACCTGATGCCATACTAACTAGCAAAGATATAAGCATTATCCATTTAGTGTAATTCATTAATCCCACTAATTTTCTCCTCCTTGTACTCCACTATTTGTTTGTTGTCCATTATTCTGAGAATTGTTATTTGTATTAGTTTCTTTATTATCAACCTTTTCTATCGAAGATATTCCAGGTTTAATATCTAATGTCGGTAATAATTCTTTCATTATTTCTGTTGATATAAGGGATGCATCAGCTGTAGCTTCTTCTGCTATTTCTGGTTCATCTATTAAAACATAAATAAGTAATTCTGGATTATCAAAAGGTGCCATTTCAATGAATGATGTAATATATTTATTAGCTTCACGTGGTTGTTTTTCAGCTGTTCCTGTTTTACCAAATAGTTGATGTTCGTATCCAGGAATAATTCCCCATTTTTTCATATATCCTTCTTCAACAACCATTCTCATAGCAGTCTTAGTTTTATATGCTGTTTCTTTTGAAATAACCTGTCTTATTAATTCAGGTTCAATTCTTGAAATAAGAGAATTATTAGAGTCTGTTATCTCATATCCAATATGTGGTCTATAATATTTGCCATTATTACCAATCGCCCCATCAGCTGCTGCTAGTTGAACCATATTAACATTGAAATTCTGACCAAATGAATTTGTTGCTAAATCTACAGGCCCCATATTTTCTAATGTATGTACCAAAGTTGGTCCGCCTATCTCATTTGGTAAATCTATACCAGTCTGCCTTCCAAAATTAAATACTTTTTGGTATTCTAAGAAATCTTTTGCGCCTATTTGTGCTCCCATTCGCATAAGTGCATCATTACATGACACTTCAATAGCTTGGGCAGCAGTTAAACTTCCATGACCATTAACATTAGAACATCTAATATATTTATCTGCAATCTGTTCGCCTCCATCACAATAATATTGTGTTTCTAAATCAAATTTCTTTAGCTCTAATCCTGCTGCAAATGTAATAGGTTTAAATGTAGATCCTGGTTCAAATGCTAAACTAACGGTCTTATTTGCCCACTTTTCATTTAACAATCTACTTTGTTCTTCTGTAGTCAAATCCTTCCACTCTTGTTTTTCATATTTTTCAGTACCATCATCTGATTTAACAATCTTGTCCGGAATTATGATATCATCATGCTCAGTAGGATTATTAAGATCAAATAATGGTGTTGCAGCCATTCCTAGTATCTCCCCATTAGAAGGATTCATTACTAATATTGCCATATCCTTATACTTAACTTGTTTATAATAATCCTTTATCTTATCAGTAATAAGTTTTTGTATTCCTATATCAATTGTTAGTTTTACATTATTGCCATCTTGTGCAGCAATATTTTTTCTTACAATCCCTAATGTAGAATCATAGTATTGATAGTTTCTTCCATTTTTCCCTCTAAGCACACTATCATAACTACTTTCAACTCCTATAATTGGATCTCCAACATCATTTACAAATCCAATCAAATTTGATGCAAGTTCTTTAAAAGGATATACTCTTTTATATTTATTTTCTAACCAGATCCCATTTACACTTATAGTATCCTTTGCATCTTCTTTTTGATCATTCCATTTATCTTTAATAATTTGTGCTTCATTATTATTTAAATCTTTTTTTAAAATTATATATCTGCTATCTTTATTTTTTAAATATTGTTCCTCAAGTGATTTATAACTAATTTTATATTTACTTTGAATAAATCTAAATGTTCTCTCTATAACGCTACTTCTAATATTATCTGATGATTCAAAATCAGTATCAGTTATACTCTTTTCTCCTTGTAATTTTGTCTTTTCATTAATAGCTTCATTCTTTAACTCTACTCTATCAAGAATTAGATTATATGATACCTCAGACTTTGCCAAAACAACTCCATTTCTATCCATAATATCACCTCTGCGATATTGAATAGTCTGATCGGCTAAGTTTCTATCTTGTAATGCATCTTTGCTATATTTTTCACTCTGAAAAAAATAGATATACATTAATCTACCTACTATTATGGTTAAACATAAAATAATAAATAGATACATATATCTAGTTCTTTTTCTTATTTTTTTATTTACTCTTTTTCTAAACCTCTTATTGCTCAACATCTATTACCTACTTCGTCAAATCCCCTACCTGTTTTATATAATCAGTATTTTCAGTATCATACCTAATAATATGATCATTAGTTAATTTTTTCATGCCCAGCTTGCCTGTTGCTACATCATATACATACTGTAGATTTATATTTGATTTCATAGCTAGTTCATTAGAATCATTTTCAACTTTTATTTTATTTAATTGTGAATTTAGCTCAGCTATCTCAACCTTATTTGAATATACTTGACTTTTCATAAATGTCATTCCTGTAATAGCTACTAATATGATAAATGCAGCTATCAAGAAGCATACAAGTCTAGACCTTGTAACTGGTTGATATACTGTTCTAACCCTTTGTTTTCTTCTAGGTTGTTGTTTATATTTTAATGCAAGTGATGAACTGTTATAATTCATAACTCCTCCTCATAAATATTCTAAGTTTCGCACTTGCTGATCTAGAATTTTCTTCTAATTCTTTATCAGTAGGTAATATAGGTTTTCTAGTTAAAATTTCTCCCTTTGATACTCTTCCACACACACATTTAGGAAAATCTGATGGACATATACAAGGATCTTGACATTCTTTAAAGAAATGTTTAACTATTCTATCTTCTAATGAATGGAATGTTATTATACATAAGCGACCATTATCATTTAATAGTTCTACCATTTGATCAATTCCATTTTTCAAAACTTCCAGTTCCTTATTAAGCTCAATTCTTATTGCCTGAAATGTTCTTTTAGCTGGATGTGAATTATTGTACAAATACTTTTTAGGTATTGAGTCAGATATAACTTTTACTAACTCCAAAGTAGTTTCAATTGGTCTATTTTTCACAATATTAGATGCTATTTTTTTTGCAAACTTTTCTTCTCCATAAAGTTTTATAATATTAAATAATTCTCTTTCACTATATTCATTTACTATATTGAATGCTGTATAATCAGAACTCTTATCCATCCTCATGTCTAACGGAGCATCTGACATATAAGAAAATCCTCTCTCTTTATTATCGAGTTGATAAGAAGATACACCTAAATCCGCCAATATACCATCAACCGAATATATACCAATATTATTTAATTCTGTTTTTATATTCTCAAAATTTGAATGTATAAATATTATTTTTTCTTTATATTCTTTTAACTTTTCTTTCGCTGCATAAAGTGCTTCTTCATCCTGATCAAAGCAAATTAACTTTCCAAAATCATTTAATCGCTTGGCTATCTCATAACTATGACCGCCACCACCAACTGTTGCATCAACATATATACCATCTGTTTTAATATTAAGCCCTTCTATGCATTCATCTAACATAACTGAATAATGCTTAAATTCCATATGATGACCCACTAAAATCTAATTTTGCCATTAAATCTTGAACTTCTTCAGTATCTAAATCTTCATTTGCATAAGTTTGTGCATCCCATACTTCAAGCTTATTCATCATTCCAACAATAGTTACATTATTTGATATACCAACAGTTGCACGTACTTTTGGAGGAATTACAATACGTCCCTGTTTATCAACGTCACAAGATACAGCACGACCAATGAACATTCTTTGTAGTTTTCTCACATCAACGTTTGAATCATTTCGTTGTGCAAGCCCCCTAGCAAATTCTGTCCATGTACTCTCAGGAAATATATATAAACATTTGTCCATACCCTGTGTAATGATGATACTTTTGCCAAGTTCTTCTCTAAATTTTGCAGGTAAGAACATACGCCCCTTATCATCAACACTTCTATCGTGCTCTCCTAAAAACATCTTTCCTCCACTTAGTGGTTATTTTCTACAATTTTCCCCACTTTGCTCCATATATAGATTATATTATACCAAAATAAGGCATATTTCAAGCTGTTTTTATAAATTTATCATTAAAAAATCTTTTATTTATATAGAGTTATAAAAAGTGGTTTAAAGTGGGTTTAAATTTTAAAAATGTGGATTTGTGGATAAAATTGTGGATAACTTTAGTATTAAGTAAATTACTTATATGTTTGAAAATATAAAAAAATAGATGATATGGTAAAACAATATCATCTATTTTTTATCAATTATGTTTAATATAATTTAAACATAATATTTTTATTTATTTGTATATATTTTCTCTACCTCATCTAATATTACACCAGTATATTCATGAGCAAAATTTTCTCTAACATGTGTCCCATCTTCATAAAGCCACTCTGTATGTTTACTTACTTTTGATTCCCAGTCAACCAAATGAACATTGGTATTGTCTTTACAAAGCTGTGAAATAACACCATTTATTTTATCTTGATCTTTAATAACTTTACTATATATATTTACCCAAAAAATTTCTCTATCCTTACCTATCTCATCAATAAGCTCTTGACCTTGCCATGGATGAAAATAACCATTAGTACCAGCAACTATAATAATATTTTTTCCAAGTTTATTTTGAGCCTTTAACTCCGTAACAATGTCTTTTATCTGATATAATTGTCTAGAAACTTTACCATCGATATATATATCATTTATCTGATTTTGCAGAGTTGGCGATACTTGTAATAGCAATGAATCGCCTATTGCAGTAAATGATCCAATTGAATTTATATTAAAAGGAATATTATTTCCACCATTTTCTGGTGATTTATTTTTAGTTTCATTATTTTTGTCTTTTTCTGGATGAATCTTTTCCTCTATAATTCTTTTATTATCTTCATCATTCTTTTTTAGATTAATTTCTAACTGTTTTTCAAGCTTTTCTTTAGCAACTTTTTGCACATTTTCACAAAATCCAACAATATATATGTCTGCCAAGAATATTATGAATAATATACAGATCATAAATATGTTAGTCTTTATAAATAGTTTATTCTTGATTAAATTGCTCATTCTAAAAAGTAATTCAGAAATTATCCCTGTAATAAGTAAAATTATAATTTTAGAGAATATACCCCCAGAAAGTTTATTATACTCAAATATAAATATGATTGTAAAATGTGTAAGATATATTTCAAAGCTTCTTGATGATATCCATCCTAAAATTCGATTCTCAAACCAATCGCCTATTAAATATCTCTTAGACGAGAATATATAAACCAAAACAGTTACAAGAATTGTAATTATATGCATCCCATAAATATAGATATATCCTTGATCACCATGTATATATAATATAGATGTAAAATATAAAACTAATGTAACTAATAAAATTAGTACCCCTACCAATACAGATGCATATTTAATTTCTTCATTCTTTTTTCTATTGTATATAGCTCCAATAAATACTCCAAGTAATATTTCAAAAGCTCTACTATCTGTTCCGTAATATATTCTCGAAATATCAAATTGAAGAAATCTATATATTGGCATTACCATAGATGCACAAACCAATAATACAGAAAAAATAATCATAAAATTTCTATAACCAATTTTTCTGTAAATATAAGACATTATTTTATATAAAAATGGCCATATTAAATAGAATTGTAGTATGACTCCTAAATACCACATATGAGTAAATGGTGATGAAGACCCAACTCTGTCAAAATATGATGCACTTTTAATGGCTTGCCACCAATTATTATATCCAAATATAATACTTAAAATTTCATCATAATGTCCTAATATCACAACCGGAATAAATAACCATAATATAAACACTGCTAATATAACATAAATTAAAAATGATGCATATATTCTAATAAATCTCTTTTTATAAAATTCAACAATTGAGAATTTATTATTTTGATCTCTATTTATTGTATTAATTGTTATTAGAAATCCAGCGATTACAAAAAATATATTTACTCCTATAAATCCACCAGGAAAATTTCCTGTGTCAATATGGTATAAAAAAATACCAATAATAGCTATGCTCCTTAACGAATCAAGCCCAACAATTTTATTGATTCTCTTTTCTCTTAAATACATTTCACTACCAGTATCCATAAAAACTCCTATAAATCAAGTATAATTATATCATCACTTCATGGTTTTTTCATTTAATAATATAATACATAAATGCTTTTTTGAATGTGCATTAAAAAGCTACATACCTAAGTATGTAGCGATAAGGAGATATCAAATTTAATTAAATGATTCTACAATTGCAGATAAATTCTCTTCCATTACTTTTATATAATCTTTACCTGCATTTAGATCTTCTTGAGATAGCCCTTCCAAAGGATTTAACATTTTTGCTGTTGCACCTGTTTCTTTAGCAATTGCTTCAGCAACCTTTGGAGAAACCAATTCCTCAAAAAATATCACTTTAATATTATTATTTTTAACATAATCAACTATTTCCGCCATCTTCTTTGGACTAGGTTCAGTGTCTGGGCTTAAACCTTCTATTCCTAACTGATTGATGCCATATGCTTTACAAATATATCCAAATGCTTCGTGTGAAACCACTATTGTTTTTCCTTTATGTCTTTCAAGCTTTGATTTATATTCAGAATCTAGTCTTTCAAACTCTTTAGAATACTTATTGTAATTATTTTCATATTCTTCTTTATTATTAGGATCAATTTTCACCACAGCTTCTTTTATATTTTCAAGTTGTTTTTTTGCATTTAATGGATACAGCCATATATGAGGATCATCAAGTCCATGGTGATGTTCCTCTTTTTTGCTGTCATCGTTACTGTGCTCTTCTTCTTTTTTACTATCATCATGGCTATGTTCATCTTCATGATGATGACCTTCTTCTAGTTTTATTCCTTCAGAAGTATCTACAAATACAGTATTTGATGATTTCATAGCATCCTTAACATCATCAACCCACTCTTCCATACCAGCACCGTTATATATAATAGCATCTGCTTTTTCTAAATTTTTTCTATCATTAGCTGTAAGTTCGTAATCGTGTGGTTCACTTCCTACTGGAACCATATTTATAACTTCCATCTTATCCCCTACGATTTTTTTTGTAAAATCATAAATAGGATAAAAACTAGTGTATATAATTTTTTTCTCTTTATTATCATTTTTACTAATTTTATCATTTTTACTTGAATTACCACAGGCAGCTAGACTTGTAATAACTAATGATAATGCAGTAAAATACGCTACTTTTTTAATAAGTTTCATGATTCCTCCAAAATGCAATTTTTCTCAATAAAACGATTATATTACTACTATGTAATCATGTCAATAATTATAAGATGTATATTTTATGTTATTTTTTTAATAAAATTTGATATTCAATGATTGTATTATTTCCACGAGAAATATAATATGTATATTTAATTGAAACATGTCAATGGGAAAATAATATCCCATATAAAAAAATTAATTTATATAAATCAAAGATCTAAGGCAAGAATATATCATCAATATAATTAGTTTGCACAAAATAATTTACACTAAACTGACCCCAAAAAGTTGATTTTTTAGGTCCAACTTTTTGGGATCAGTTTATTATTGATTTACTGTTTTTATATAATTCTTTTTTAACCATTCCTATATTTCTTCTTTAATCATCAATATTAATTCCTTATATTTCTGTATTTTTTTATTATCAGTTTCTAACTTAATGGCTTCATCTATATATTTTAATGCAAGAAATTCTCCATCAATAGGATGTAAAAATAGTCCTACATAATACCCAATAATATAATTAACATGTGCTATCATCGAATCATTTGCATTATCTTCACTCTTTAAAAAATATAATTGAGCAAGTAACTTAAAATAAATATTAGATATATCTATGCCTTCCTCATTAAAATAATTTTCTCCCTCCAATATAAACTCTTCATTCAATTTATCCATCAATTCACTTGAATTGAAAAATAGGTTATTATCAAAAGAAAAATATTCTTTTATTTTAGTATTCATTTTACCCACGCATTTGAAATAGAAATAAGCCCATTTCTTAGCTTTTGAAACGTTACTTCTACTACCTTTCCTTTATAATTTAATGTCCTTTTATAAGCACTTCCATATTTAGATTCTTTCCCATCAACTAACACTTTTTTATAATCGCTTTTATTTTATTCCACCTATTTGGATCTTTAGGACCTCCTGGAACCAAACTACTCCAATTATGTTTTGTTTTAAGAATATGATTCGCTCTATTAGAGTTCACACTTCCTAATCCGTCTACTGCTTTTTCTGCCTGTTTAGATAAAGCCCTAGAGGTAAGCCAATTATTTACCAGCTCTGCTATCCACCCGCCTAACTTGTAGATAGTAACTCCTCCTATTACAATTGCTCCACCAGCTACAACTATTTTCCCTATACCTGGTATATACCATGAGCCTGCCATAACCTTCATCACATCATCTATTGGTATAGCTCCAGCAGAACGTAAAGACATATTATTTTCAATTCTATTAATATTTTTCGATATTACTTCAAATTTTGGATCTTCTATCTTATAAATATCTCCAAAATAATTTTCAAGTATATTTAAAAATTGTTCTTCTGTTACTTTTCTACCATCTTCAAGAATTATTATTGTGTTATCTTCAACATTAATAGCTTTGTCAACTTCTTGTGCATATACATTATAAGAATTACAAAAAACTCCAGACAAAACCATCATAATTGCTAAGAAAAAGCTTAAAATTCTATTATATTTTTTACTCATATTCTTCAATACCTCCTTTAAATTACCAAAAATTAACATTTATAGAAAATGAAAGAATCTTGCTCTATTTTTATATCTCTTAGGGTTATTATAATTCATAATTATATCCATTACTTTCGCTTCGCTCAGGCAAAAACACTATGAAAATGTTTTTGCCGAGCATATTTCCCTTTATAATTCTTGTAGGGAACTCGATATACTACAAATCACAGGAATGTGAGTGAGCTGTCGGCTTGCCGGATTGCCGAATAATCATATATGTAATTCACCTTTAAGAACAAACAAGTGCGACAACAAGCCCATAAGCTTTTTTTGTGTATAAACAATCTAGTTTATTGCTTATACGTTCAATAACGCTATCTCTCCCTATAATATTTAGAGAACCTTCTAATTCTTAAGGAAGTCCCTATGCCTTTACAAAATATTCCGTGGAATTGATGTCCACAAATTTTTTGTAGTGGGCTGCATTACTTATACTGACTGCAAAGGTATGGCCACCTATGAGAGGCATCACTTTTTTATCTACACGAAGGATCTAAAAGAATTCTTGCGATTGCCACTCCCTATCATCAAAAACTTGCCATTCTCCAAATCTCCTGATTTGCAGCTTTAGCCTTGACATTATTATTATTAAGTATATTTTACCATTTCTCTTGTAAAAATCAATTAAATCAATCAGTTATAAAAGTTATTATAAGATTACCAATTTGTTGCAGCTAAGAATCCCCTATTTGTTGCAAAAGGCGTAATCTGTTTATATAATTTGTCTAGTAAATTAAAGAAATGGATGAATTATTAAGAAGATAATTATACCAAATGGGACATAATCATTTTGATTATATTAAGACATTATCATTTTTAAAACAGAAATATAATATGTATATTTAATTGAAACATTGACAAAAATAATTAATAATGCTAAAATAGTGAAGTCTTAGGGGTATAGTTCAGTTGGTAGAATAACGGTCTCCAAAACCGCAGGTCGTGGGTTCAAGTCCTACTGCCCCTGTTAGCCTTTTGATATATAAACAAAAGGCTTTTATTTTTGTGTTTTTATTGTAAAAATTTTAAATTTATATTGATTTTAACATTTTTTAATGATATTATTAAGAAAATGTAACAATTTAGGGGGTTGTATAGGTTTCGACAGGGATTTGGAAACTATAGTAGCCATTAGTGTCGCTACTTTAAGCTTTTTAAAATAAACGCTGAAGATAATTTAGCTTACGCTGCTTAGTTTTGCAGCAACTATGATTAATATTCTCGTTATTTAATCATAGTTTTATGTTTACGAGAACCCAAATTACAAAGCTTTGAGTAATTTGGTATTTTTATGAAGCTACTATTCCAGATATTTGTTAATTAATACTGGATGTGGAAATTTTTTAATTAACTGTAATGGGAGAAGCTATAGTGAAAGAATTTTTGGACAGGGGTTCGATTCCCCTCAGCTCCATACACCCAAGGAGAAATATGAAAAAAAAGATATTAGCATTAGCTTTCGTTTTATGTTCAAGTTTTTTAGTTACTAATTTATATTCTAATATTTCTGCTGTTGATCCAAATTTAGAATTACAGAAGAAAAATAAAGAAGATAGTAATAAAATTAAAGAATTAAATAAAGAAGTTGAAGATAAAAAGCATGAAATTTCTGATGCTGAAAAGCAAATCGAAGAAGTTTCAAATAAGATTACTGAAATATCTCAACGAATTGCTGAAAGTGAAACAAAATTACATAAACTAAATAAAGATTTGGTAAAAATAAAAGAAGAAATCAACGAACTTACAAAAAAAGAAAATAAGACAAAAAATGATATGAAGCTTCGAATTCAGTACATGTATGAGAATTCAAATCAGAATATAGTTGTTTTATTCTTAAAAGAAAATTCTTTTTCTGATTTCTTAAATGGTGCTGAGTATAAAAGTAAAATAACTTCATATGATAGAAAAAAACTTCAAGAATATAAAAAACTAAAGGAAGAAATTAAGGAAAAAGAAACAGCTCAAAAAAAGCTTGTTGATGAACAGGCTTCTATTAAAGATTCTTTAGTTGCAGATAAAAAAGAAGCTGAAACTTTAATGGAAGAGCAAAAGAAATTAATCGAAGAAAATAAAGATGTTGTCTCAAATCTAACAGCAGAAATTGAAGAACTTCAAAAAAGCATTCAAGGACGCAATGAGCAAATCCAAGCAAACATTAAGGCAGCACAAGAAAAGCTTGCTGAACTAAAACGTAAACAAGCAGCTAATGGGGGAATTGGTAACACATCTGTTACTATTCCATCTAATGGTACTGTTGCAAGTTCTGGTTATCTTTGGCCTCTACCAAGTAACTATACCACAATCACTTCTCCATTCTCATCAGGAAGAAGACTTGTTGCAGCTGATTATGTAAATGGTGGTCACCTAGGTGTAGATATTGGTGCTCCAACTGGTACACCAATTTATGCAGCAAGATCTGGCGTTGTTGTGTGGTCAAATTATGATGCAGTATCTGGTAATATGGTTTGTATAATCCAAGATGATGGAAGAATTTCTAGATATGCACATATGTCTTCAACTGCTGTAGGTGTAAATCAAACTGTTAGTCAAGGGCAGGTAATTGGTTATGTTGGAATGACTGGTTCAGCTACTGGTCCTCATCTTCACTTCCAAGTCGAAACTGATCCTAACGCTATGTTTGGTAGCACAGCATTCGATCCATTAATACTATATTAATGTTTATATTGTAATCATCATAGGTATATTATGAATAAATAATACAAGTTGACCCCAAAGTTGGATGTAACAATTCAACGCTTGGGGTCGCTTAATACTATAAATATTTATTTGCAATTAAATCCTAATATATAATTAATTTATAATCAAAAAAATGATGTCGGTATATTATATATTACAATTACCAACATCATTTCATTTTAAATTATATTATAATTTTATATTATCACCAAAAGCTTTGTGTATAATTGCATCTTTTTCTGCTTTACTTGCCTTATGTCCTTTAGTCAATTTATCCATCAAATCAGGAGCTAAATCAATAACTTTTTCAATAGCACTATTTGATCCTACATTTATAACTCTAGTACTACCCTCTTTTATTACAAGAACCGCAGAAGGTTTAATCTTAGCACCCAATCCTCCTCGTTCATTATTCTTTTTTCTGATGCTTGAATCAAAGGCCCCTGCCCCCATTGCAAAACTTACTTCAACTAAAGGTACAATAACTGTATCTCCAAAGCACTTAGCATCTCCAACAACTGTTTTAGTATCTATAAGAGAATCCATCCCTTGAAATAATTCATTTAATACGGCATTAACTTTTTTATTATCCATCAACCCACCTACCTATCTTTTCTAATAGTACCTAATAATTTCCAAAAATTTTTATCTACTATAATTATCAGGGCTTGTAATAATATATATCCGATAAAAATTCTTCCTTTAGAGTCAATCTTTATATTTTTTATTTCTTTATCAAATTCAGGTATAATATCTATATCACAAAATTTAGGATTTATAAAACTACTTAATGCAAAAATTTGCCCAGTTGTACATGGATCCTCAAATCCCAGTTCTCCATATATATGCGTTTTTCTTGGTAATACATGTAATAGCAATTTACCAATTCTTATAAAAACCTTTTTACCTAGTTTTATATTCCCTTCTACAATATATTTATCAATCTTAGTTTCAATATATTCTAATTTATTATCTACCTGATATAGAAAATTATCAATAGCGTCCTTTATTTTAATATATCTTGGTCTTAACCAATCTCTTACCTTAAATAATAAATCAATAATCTTATCCTCTAGTGACTTATCTTCTTTACTTATATTTTCATGTTTAAAATTATCTGTCTTTACATCATCAAAATTTATATTTTCTCTAAAAACAGTATCTGTAACACCAATATTTTCATGAAACTTATCACTATTTAATATTTCAGTATTATAGTTATTATCTTCTACTTCTTCAGAGTCTATCTCAGAAATATCAAAACTGCTCTTAAAACTAGATCTAGCTTTTTTACTGAATAAAGTTTTTCCAAACAAAGATAATCTAATTTTTAGATTCTCCTTATATAGAATTTTTAATTTTAAGCCCTTAAATAACCACGAAACTTTTGCACCACCAATTATTTTAGTAGTATCACTATATTTCCCCTTTATCTCATAAGTAAATGGTACAAATAATATTATACTTAGAATAAGAAGCAATAACGCTAATAATATCAAAAAAACTATACCAAGTATTTTTAATATTAATATTATCAAAAAGCCTCCTAATTAATCTGCTACAAATACTCTTATTGTATTTGTGAAGCTTGCATCTTTTTGTGTTCCATCATATATTGATTTCATTCCAGATGTAACTACAAATAAATCACCTTTTTGGACAAACCCTTTATTTCTACAAATATCAATAGCACCTTGAACTATATGATTAGAATTATCGCTATATTCTTGCCAGAAAGGTATAACTCCCCAGTAAATTTGCATCTTTCTTACAGTTTGCTTATTTGGGGAACATCCAATATGTATACACGCAGGTCTAAATCTTGAAACAAATCTTGCAGTCTGTCCACTCATAGTCGGTGTTATAACTAATTTAGCTCCAATATTTTCAGCTGTAGAAACTGTAGATGCACTAACAGAACTAGAATAGTTAAACTTTCTATGCATTTTTTGCTTTTCTGTATACTTAGTAAAATCTATATGACTTTCTGTTATTTTACAAATATTAACCATAGTCTGTAATGCTTCTATTGGATATTTACCACTTGCAGATTCTCCAGATAACATTACACAATCAGTACCTTCATATATTGCATTAGCAACATCATTAACTTCTGCTCTTGTTGGTCTTGGATTTCTTATCATTGAATCAAGCATTTGTGTAGCAACTATAACAGGTTTATATCTCTTATTACACTCTCTAATAAGTTTCTTCTGCATAAAAGGTACTTGTGCAGCTGGTATCTCAACCCCAAGATCCCCTCTAGCTATCATAATTCCGTCAGAATAGTGTAAAATACCTTCAAGATTTTCAATAGCTTCTAAACATTCAATTTTTGAAATAACTGGTATATTTGATCCATATTCTTTTAATACATCTTTTATTGCTAAAATTGATTCTTGAGATCTAACAAAAGACGCTGCAATAAAATCAAAATCTTGTTCTATACCAAAAATTATATCCTCTCTATCCTTCTCGGTGATAATAGGGAAATCTAAATGTACACCTGGCGCATTTATCCCCTTTCTTTCTCCTAGTAAACCTCCATTGACAACCCTTGTATAAATATTTTTTTCATCTTTATTTTCTACAATTAGTTCTATAAGTCCATCATCTACTAAAACTCTATCACCAATTTTAACATCATTTATAAAACCCGGATATGAAATAGAAACCTTTTCTTTTCCTCCCATTATCTCTTCAATTGTCAATATAAGTTTATCGCCTGCAGCTAATTCTACATACTTAACTTCTCCATCAAATAAACCTGTTCTAATTTCTGGACCTTTTGTATCAAGTAAGGTTGCAACAGGCATATCCAATTCTTCACTAACTTCTCTAACAAGTTTTAACAACTCAGCATGTGACTCATGTGTTCCATGTGAAAAATTAAATCTGGCAATATTCATTCCATTTAGAATAAGCTCTCTTAATACCTCCTTATTATTGCTTGCCGGTCCTAATGTACAAATAATTTTTGTTCTTTTCATGTTACTCCTTTGCACTAATTATGTTCATGATCATTAATATGATTAATACAATATTCTTTTAATCCACTACATTTAGAACAGTATCTAAATTCCATGTTAGGATCATCTTTTTCTGTTATACCGCATATACAACACTTATGCTTTGGTAAATTACTCAGTTCCTTTTCAAACTTTTTCTGTCTTTTCGTAAATATCTCAGCATCTTTTTTTACATATACTCTATTTTGTTTTTTCATTACAAAATACATAATTAATAAATTAATCAAAGCTGCAATTGCTTCATACCTGCTAGGGCCTGGATTTATTATAGATACAATAAAATTCAACCCTATAATAATAGCAAACCATTTTGCCTTTAATGGTATAACAAAATAAAATAAAAATTCTTGTTCAGGATTTATAAGTATTAATATTATCATCAATGATAGATTAAGATATGATCCACCTAACATTACTGAAAACGGTTTATTAATCAAATAATAAACTAACCCTACAATCCATAATGAAATTATACCACCAAATATAAAAATATTAAATCTAAAACTACCTATAGCATTTTCAACTACTCTACCAATAGAATAATAAACGAATAGCATTATTATCATAAATAATATACTATTGCTTATTGGATACATTAAAAAAGTAATAAGGCGCCATACTTGCCCAGAAAATACCTGATTAAAATCAAGACTTAAATATCTTATATAAATTTCTGGTCTAGTCAACATAATTATGCATCCTACTACATAAAGTAAAATTAAATAATACATTAAATTATTTATTGCATATTTACCAAATTTTCTTTCAAATTTACTCATAATTAATAAATATATCTTATTCCGTCTTTTTTAACAGAAATTTTTACCTTTCTTCCTGGATTATATTCTTCTCCATCAACAGTCATTATAATATCTTCATCAAATTCTATCTTTATATCTCTACCTTCATAGATTATAACATCTTTATCATTATACGTATCGCTAAATAAATATGCTAATTTATTAAACATATTTATTGGTTTTGGTTTTTTATAAAGATAGATGGTCATTTTACCATTATTTTGATTTATATACTTTTTAGGAACGTGAAAGCCTCCAACATATTTTGAATTAGTAACTATACCTAGTGCAAACTTACCTTCAACTATTTTATCATCAATAGTTATCCTTGTATTAAACTCTTTTATATTCAACAATTCTTTTGCTCCTGATATAATATATGAAAGTCTTCCTAAAATATTCTTTGAAGATTGAGGTGTATTAAAAGATGCTTCAACAAACGCTCCAAACGCAGCAACATATACAAAACTCTTATCATCTATAAATGATAAATCATGCTTATGTACTTTCCCATGAAGAACTTTGTAAATATTTTTATTAAAATTCTTAGTTAATCCTAAATTTCTTGAAAAATCATTTGTTGTTCCACATGGTATATAAGCAATTGGTATTTCTCTATTTGCTTCACTTACAATCCTTGTTATATGTGATATTGTTCCATCTCCTCCACAACAGATTACACAATCTATGTCATTAATCAGTTTTTCAATATCTTTATCCGAGTCCTTATTTTTAATTATATATATTAACGTCTTACAATTCTTTTTTTGAAAACTACTAATAATTTTATATAGTTTTTTCTTAGCAATTTCTTTGCCTGCTATCGGATTAATTATTATTAAAATGCTCTTCATTTTTTTTATAAAATTTCCCATCCTTTTTTAATATTGAATTGCTTGGCACATACCCTCTAACAAAACTTAATGGATATATATTAGTATTTTTACCTATAACAGTTGCGGGATTAAGAACTGTTGAACATCCTATTTCAACATTATCTCCAACTATGGCTCCAAACTTTTTAAGTCCTGTTTGTATTTTATTACCATTAAAATTAACAGTAGTAAGTGTTTTATCACTTTTTACATTAGAAGTTAATGCTTGTGCACCTAGGTGAGATTTATATCCTATAATTGAATCTCCTATATAATTATAATGTGGAATTTGAGCCATATTAAATACTATTGCGTTCTTCAATTCAACTGAATTGCCAATAACTGCTCCTTTTCCAATAATAACTTTTCCTCGTATAAAAGCACAGTGTCTAATCTCTGCATCTTTATCAATAATACAAGGTCCATCAATATGGGCAGATTTTGCAACCTTTGCTGATTTTGCTATCCATATATTATCGCCTACTTTATCAAATTCATCCGCTGGTAATTCATTTCCTAACTCTATTATAAAATCAGATATTTTAGATAAAGCCTCCCATGGATATAAAATATCCTTAAATATTTTATTCGCAATTGTTTCATTTATATCTAATAAAAATGTTGTTTCAAGTTCTTTATACATAGTCACTCCTTATAGTAATTATATAATAATTTTATGCTCCTAGTAATATTATAATCGACTTGATTTTTTTTAACCAAATCTACTTTGTTTTTCACGAAATTTTTAAGTTTTATCATATATTCATTCTTATCAATTTCTCCAGCTGCAACCATATTAAGTCCCTTTTCCCAACTTGCACTTAGCATTGGATTTAGCAAACCTGGAATGGTTTTCAAGACTACCTCATAAATTCCTTCTCCTAGTAAAGTGCTATTTATAACTTGTGTTTTTGGATTTATCTTTATATATTCATTAGTATTTAATTTTTTAATTATTTCTGCTCTAGTAGCACTTGTTCCAATTCCGGTAGTTTTTATTACTGCTCTTAATTCTTCATCTTCAATCAAAGAACCTGCATTTTCCATTGCTAAAATAATTGATCCTGTTGTATATCTTTTGGGCGGAGTGGTTTCCCCACTTTTAATATATTTGTTATCAATATCTAATTTGCTACCTTTTCTTAAACTACCTAAATCTATATTATTAGATTCATTATTATTATCAAATAGTATACTATATCCTTGTTCTACTTTCATCTTAAATGTAGATTCAAACTGTTCATTATCAACAGTCAAAACAAGCTTAGTATTCTTATATATTGCAGGATCAAGAAATATACTTATAAATCTTAATAGTATCTTTCCATAAACTTGCTTTGATAAAGTGGTCAGTGTGTTAAAATTATTAATCCCTTGGCCAGTAGGTATTATTGCATAGTGATCATTAACCTTAGAATCATTAGTATATCTTGATTTAATTAGATTCTTATATCTTCCCTCATCTATTATTTTGTTAATATAATCATTATACTTAGGTAGCTTGGTCAATCCCTTTAAATTCTTTAATATTTCTTTAGCAATGGCTTTACTCAAGAACTTTGAATCTGTTCTTGGATATGTTATTAATTTTTTTTCATATAGTTCTTGTGCTATTTCTAATGTTTTATCTGGTGATATTTTAAAGCTTTTAGAACATTCATTTTGTAATTCCGCAAGGTTAAATAAATATGGTGGATTTTTAATTTCTTTTTTAGTTTCTTTCTTATCTACTATAGCCTCATTCCCCAAAGAATTTATAAATTCTTTTGCATATTTTTCATCAAGAATACCATTATTTTTATATAAGTATTTTTTATCAACTTTACTTGATTCAACATATCTCCATTCTGCTGATATTTTTTCATTATTTACTAAAACATCTATCGTAGGTTTAAAAAATTGTGTCTTCTTGAAATCTCTTATTTCTCTTTCTCTCTTAACAACCATCCCTAACACGCATGTCATTACTCTTCCAATAGCAATTACAACATGCTTTTTCCCTAGTCCTTTAGATATGAGATAACCATAATTCAAAGTTAATAGTCGTGAAAAATTTATACCAATTAAGTAGTCTTCCTTAGCCCTTAAATATGCACTGTCTGCTAAATTATTATATTCTTCAAGTTTTTTTGCCTCGTTTACCCCTCTATTTATTTCTTCCTCTGTCTGCGAATCTATCCAGACTCTATACCTTTTCGCTTTTGGTACACCATTCATTTCTTCTATAAGACGATATATGTATTCTCCTTCTCTTCCAGAATCGGTACAAACATAAATTCTACTTATTCTTTTATCATTCATCAATTTGCATACAATGCTAAATTGTTTTTTTACACTTGATATAACTTCATATTTATATTCTTCAGGTATAAAAGGCAATGCTTCTAGTGACCATTTTTTAAGTGCCTCATCGTACGCTTCTGGATAGCTAAGTTTTACTAAGTGTCCTACGCACCATGTAAATATATTATCCCCTGAATATATATATCCATCAGATCTTTTTATTTCTTTACCAATTACTTTTGCAAATTCTTGAGCAACCGATGGTTTCTCAGCAATAAATAAATTCATTATATATCACCATTTTTAAGAATCTCTTCAAGCTCTGATTCATCAACTAAAACTTTTCTTGGTTTTGTACCTTCTTCAGCCCCAACAATGCCTGCTACAAATAATTGATCCATTATTCTTGCAGCCCTATTAAATCCAATTTTTAATAGTCTTTGTAAAAGTCCTATAGAAGCTCTTTGCTTTTCAACAATTAATCTTGCAGCCTGTTCAAAATATTCATCCTTATCATCATTGGAATCCATATTTGCTCCAGAAATTGTGCTATTTACAAGGCTTTCTTGTACGTTATTTGTATAATCATCATCTGCCTCATCAACACTAATTTCTGCAACGACTTTAGCAACTTCATTTTCATCTATAAAGGCACCTTGAATTCTTTCTGGCTTTGGGATACCTGCAGGGTAAAATAACATATCTCCCCTACCCAGTAATTTTTCAGCACCATTCATATCTAAAATCGTTCTAGAATCTACACCTGATGATACTGCAAAAGCAATTCTTGAAGGTATATTCGCCTTTATAAGTCCAGTTATTACATTAACAGATGGTCTTTGAGTAGCAATTACTAAATGTATACCACAGGCCCTTGCTAATTGCGCTAATCTACATATAGCCGCTTCAACCTCGTTAGACGCAACCATCATTAAGTCTGCAAGCTCATCTATGATTATTAGAATTTGTGGAAGTTTCGTATATTCATCTGTTTCCAATGTTTTGATTTTTTCATTAAATCCAAAAATATCTTTTACTCCAAGCTTAGCGAATTGTTTATATCTTTTTTCCATTTCACTTACAGCCCAATTTAATGCACCTGAAGCCCTTTTGGGATCTGTAACAACAGGAATTAACAAATGTGGTATACCATTATATATAGATAGCTCAACAACTTTTGGATCTACCATTATTAATTTTACTTCATCTGGGCTCGCCTTAAATAAAATACTCATAATTAGAGTATTGATGCATACGGACTTTCCTGAACCTGTTGCTCCTGCTATTAATACATGTGGCATCTTTTGGATATCAGCTATTACTGGTTTACCTTCAATACTCAGTCCAACACAAAAACTTAACTTTGACTTTGCATTATTGAATTCATTACTTTCTATCAAATCCCTAAATCTTACCATTGTCGTGTCTGAGTTTGGTACCTCAATACCAACAGCTGCTTTGCCAGGAATTGGTGCCTCTATTCTAATATCTTTAGCCGCGAGATTTAATTTAATATCATCAGCAAGTCCAACAATCTTGCTTACCTTAACTCCTATATCTGGAACAATTTCAAACCTTGTTACACTCGGTCCTTTGCTTATATCACTAATTTCTGCATTTACACCAAAGCTATCTAACGTTTGTTTTAATGTAATGGCCAATTGTCTGATTGATGAACTATCATCACTTTTTTTAATATTTGACTTTGTAAGATTCTCTATAGATGGAAATTTGTAGTCGTTTTTATTATCGTCAACTCTTGTAATTGGTTCTATTATAATTTTCTCATTCTTATCACTTTTCTTTTCATCACTTAATTTAATAGATTTTTTATTTATATTCTCTTCTGTCCTATTATTTATAGATTGATAATTATTTTCATATGATTTATTTTCCGGCATTATATCAATAGTTTCTTTATCAATTTTATTAAGTATTTCGTCTAAATCATCAAACCTTATATTCTCTTTATTACTTTTTTCTTCATATTCTTCTTTTTTAATCAAGGATTTATCTTTATTTATAGTTTTATCTTTTGGATCAGATAATGCATTAAGATAACTTATTAGTTTCTTTATTGGCTTCATATCTGTTATTAATAAAACTAAAAATAAAAATGTTATAAATAGAATTATTACTGATCCATAAAAGCTAAAAATATATTTAAGTATATTGCTAAAAAAGTAAGCTATTATCCCTCCTCCAATATGAGGAAAATTAAAATTTGTAGAGATTCTATCCTCTAATACACTATTATTAGATAAAAATAATTCAATTAATGTATTTATTGTCAAAAAAATACCAATAAGATAATAATATTTTTTAATCAATTTATGTCTTTTACTATTTTTAGTAAGTGCATACAACACAATTAAAATAGGAGATACTGTTATTAGATAAAATGGAATACCTAATAATACAAAAAATGCACCACTTAAATACCTTCCAACAATCCCTAATAGTCCAAAATTGCTACAGGTAAAAATGGTGATTATAACAATAAAAATAGCAAGTTTAACTTCTATACTTAGACTTTGACTTGAACTATTAATTTTATTATTTCTTTTTCTATTACTTTTCTTTTTATTTGCCATATCTCCTCCAAAATATAAAAAAACCGTGCATTTGATTTCGAATATATACCACTCACGTTACCCTTACAGCCAACTCAGACCAGGCACCCTCATGGCACATAAAAGGTTCTACTTAGTGCTGCTTCATTCCTGACCTGACACGATTCATAGATTTTTATTGCATAAGACCCAATCGTCAACATCGCTTATAAGGGGCAGCTAAACAATATACTACCCTAGATCAAATATCACCTCTGCTATAGCGGATTGCAGATACAGGGCACCGCTAACTCCCCGGCTGCACGGTAAGCTGAAAATGGGATTTGAACCCACGGCCCCTTCATTACGAGTGAAGTGCTCTACCACTGAGCTATTTCAGCTAGCTATACAATTATAACCAATTCTATATATAAAGTCAATTTTATTACTACATAGTGCTTGTCTGAATATCATGAAGTTCATATAATTTATCCAATGATACATCATCAAACATTCCTTCATATATTATTTCGCCTTTATTCAACACAATAATTCTATCACAACTTTCTAGCGCTGTATATCTATGAGCGATAGATATTCTAATCTGATCAGGGAATAACTCATCAATATTTTTTAAGATAATATTCTCACTAATATTATCAAGTGCTGAAGTCGCCTCATCAAGTATGATTATCTTAGGCTTTATAATCATTAATCTAGCTAAACCTAATTTTTGTCTTTGACCAAGTGAAAGGTTTAATCCTTTTTCAGATACATGCGCATCAAAATGCCCATCCATATTCATGATGTCATCATAAATTTCTGCACGCTTCGCTGACTCTATAATATCTTCTTCAGTATAGTTATCATCTTTTAACCCATAAACAATATTATCTCTTATTGTTCCATAAAATATATATGGATCATGTGATAAATATGCAACTGTATGTGAAAGCTCATCTCTAGTATATGAAGCCAGATCCTTACCTAGCATTCTTATCTCACCTTTATATCCATGAAATATTCTTGTTATCAATCTTGCTAATGATGTTTTTCCTGATCCTGAGTAACCCATAAGTCCGATATGCTCACCCTTTTTTATAAGAAGATTGATGTTTTTTAATGTATCTTTATTTTTACCTGGAAAACTATATGAAAGGTCTTTAATGATCAAGCTAGTATCTTTTTCATTTACATTCAAATCTTCAACCAGATTATTTCTATCAAAGCTATCATCTATATCACAGTTATAAAGATGCCAAAGTTTATTAATAAGTAAACTCTTTTCACTTGCTGTATTAAACATAGAGTTTAACTCTTTCATAGGATGAGAAATCTCAGAAAAAAGTATTACATACACTAGTATATCTCCCACCGACATCATTCCTCTAGATATATAAAATATGCAGAATATTATTGTTATTATTGTGAATATGCCTTCTAAGAATGATCTTCCAGCACTATACCATGCCTTTTGAATATAATGCTTCAGTGAAAACTTTCTTCTTATTTCTGTGAGCATTCCCAATTCTTTCATTTCTATTTTATGAGAATTTGATATACGTATAGTAATTAATCCTCCAAGCATTTCATTGATTTTGCCATCAATATCTTCTTTTGTATCAATTATTGTTTTTTTCAAAGGTTTTTGATGCTTTATTTGAATATATGATATTACAGCAGATAATGGTATATAGAGCAATATAAATCCAGCAATATAAAATCCTCCGGTAGAAGAATAGTTTTTATATATTGCTAATACTACTGCTGATATTGTTGTAAATAAAATAGGTAATATTTCAACAAAAACTAATATTTTCATTTCAACTAAAGCCTGAATACATCTAATTACTCGACCATTAATTGTCCCAGTCTTAATACCTCTGATTGACTCCATATCTGAACGCATTATATTTAGCATTAAATTGTCAGTTATTCTTTTTTCAGAATGCGTATCAACATTTTCAACTATATATCTATTAATTAGCTCCAAGCTTAATTTCCCAAAATAGATTAATGCAACTACTATTATATTTAATATTACTTCTTTAGAAAAAACATTTTTTCCTAGGTTTACTATGGTATCACTTATTTTACCAATTATAATAACAGGAATGCTTGATAGCAAACCAATAAATATTGTAATTATTGTTGCACATAGCAATAAAAGCTTTTCTTTCTTTGACAGAAAAGAAAGCATTCTCTTTATACCAAGGGAGATACTATACTCTCTCATAAAACTCCTAAATTAAATCTTCAATTAATTTTTTACCGTACTCAAGTCCTTTATTCACTTCTTCAAACTTTGGACTTCCATTAACCATAAAAATTATGCCATTTCCAGTCTTTCCATCATATGCTACAAGTAATGAGAAACGTTCATCCTTATTTTCAAATAATGTAATTTCACTATTATTAGTTTCTATTAATGTGCTTCCCTTGTATCCAGTAGTATTTTCAAGACCTTTTATTTTGTTTGGACTTTCAGCTTTATTTACAAAAATTACATAGGCTCCACCTTGGAATGATTTAACATATTTTGCCATAGACTGCCATGTATCATCACTCTTTACCTCTTCATCTCTCTTTTCAAAACCTTCATCAATTAGCTTAGACGTAAACTTTTTGATATACTCATCATCCATCGGCATTGATTTTTTATTATCATTATTTGGTGATTCCTTAGTATCATTAACTTCTTTATCTTTATTATCTTCTGTTTTATTTAATCCAGTAGAAGCTTTATTCTTATCGCTATCTGCCTTAGCTTCGATAGCAGGTTTCCCTACGCTCTTATCAGTACTTAAGCTTTGAGAACAACCCATAAGCATAACTAATGGTAATAATAATATAATTTTACGTTTCATTTCTACCTCCATAATTATTATACAAAATTATGTGACCCAATATCAATATGTGCTACAGCATTAAGATTTAACATTGCTTTTTCATTATTCATATAATTATAATATGCGCTCGCTCCAATCATAGCTGCATTATCAGTGCATAATATATTAGATGGATATAAAAATTTATATCCTCTTTTTTTACATTCCTCATCTAACTGTTTTTTTAAAAAGTTATTTGCAGATACTCCACCAGCAATGGCAATATTATTAATATTTAAATCTTTTGCTGCTTTTAATAAATTATCTATTAACATATCTGTAACAGCCTGTTGAAATGATGCTGCTACATCGGCTTTATTTACCTCTATTTTTTTCATTTCACACATATTAATATAATTTAAAACCGATGATTTTATTCCACTAAAACTATAATCATATTTGCCCGAACTTACCTTGGCTCGTGGGAACATTATTGCTTTAGGATCTCCATCATTTGCTAATTTTTCAAGTTTAGGACCACCAGGATATCCAAGTCCTAAAACTCTAGCTACTTTATCAAAGGCTTCACCACTTGCATCATCTTGTGTTTTTCCAATTATTTTAAATTTTGTATAGTCTTCTACTAAGATTATATGTGAATGTCCTCCTGATATAACTAAGCATAAAAAAGGAGGTTTTAAGTCTTTATGTTCAATATAATTAGCTGCTATGTGCCCTTCTATATGATGAACTGGTATAAGCGGTTTATTAATAGCATATGCAAGCCCTTTTGCATATGATACTCCCACCAATAATGCTCCAACCAGACCTGGTCCACTTGTTACAGCTATAGCATCAATATCATTAAGTGTACAACCAGCTTCATCTAGCGCATTAAGTACAACACTATCAATCCTAGATAGGTGATTTCTTGATGCAATTTCAGGCACTACACCACCATATAATTCATGAATATCTATCTGTGATGAAATTATATTAGATAAAACATTTCTTCCATCTTCAACTATAGAGCAAGCGGTTTCATCACAAGAAGATTCAATTGCTAATATTTTCATTATTCTTCATCCTCAAAATTTAAATCAATAGAAATACCATCTTCTGGTATAGTAGTATTATCAAAAATAGCCTTAAGTTTCTTTTCAAATCTTTGTGGGTTTACATTAGCTGGAGAATAATGTGTAAGCCACAATCTCTTTGGATTAGCTTTTGCTGCAATTTCTGCAGCTTCATTCATCGTCATATGCTTATACTTTTTTGCATTAGATGTCTTGTCATCTTCGCCATACATACCTTCACAGATAAATAAATCAGCTTCAAAAGCTTCTTCTTCAATAACCTTTGTTGGTCTTGTATCAGTTGTGTAAACTACTTTTAAGCCTTTTCGCTCAGATCCCATAACTTGCTCAGGTTTAAAACATCTTTCTCCTACTTGAACAGTATCGCCATTTTGTAAATGTCTCCAGTATATATTTGGAATTTTCAACTCACTAGCGGCTATTGGATTAAACTTTCCGCGCCTTTTAATTTCTATTGTATATCCATAACATTCTACTCTATGATTTACTTTAAATGCTTTTATATGGTAATTATTATGATCAAATTCAACAAAGTTACTATTGTATTCAATATATTCTATCTCATATGGTAGCTGTGGTGATATGACTCTAAGACTATCTACAACCCTCTTCAGACCTTTTGGTCCGGCAATAATTAATGGTTCTTTTCTTTCACAATTTCCTAAGGTTAACAAAAGACCAGGCAATCCACTTATATGGTCCGCATGGAAATGAGTTATTAATATTAAAGATATTGGATATGGACTCCATCCTGATTCTTTGATTGCCATCTGAGTTCCTTCACCACAATCAATCAAAATATTATTTCCATTATACCTTAATAATAATGATGTCAAATATCTTTTTGGTAATGGTAACATTCCTCCAGTTCCTAATAAACAAGCTTCTAACATCTTTTTGCCTTTCTTTGCATAATTATTGCATCATCAATTGGATCTTTATACATTCCTTTTCTCATCCCAACAATATTAAAGCCTACCTTTTTGTATAAATTTATGGCAGCTACATTATTGCTTCTAACCTCTAAGAAAATTTCATTGCTATCTATTACACTTACAGCATATTCTACAAGATATTTTCCATATCCTTGTTGTCTATACTCTTTAGATATGCCAAATTTTGCTATATATGATTCAAATGAGCTATAGGTAAATATAATATACCCGATAATATTAAAATTATTTTTAATTATATAAACCTTATATTTATCACTTTTAATTGCTTCTAATATATCTTCTCTTTTCCATTGTTCATAACTTTGTCCAAAAATTTCTTTCTCAAGATCATATATATCATCTGATTCTATTATATCAGCTTCCTTTAGCATTTCTTTCTCTTTCTGCCTGCGATTGCCTTAAATATTCTATATTAATATCATTATTATCCAAATTATTACTTACAATCATTTCATAAGCACATAATCCTATTGAAGATGATTTTTGTTTAAGCATATTTAATGGTGCAATAGTAATATTATTTTTTAATAATAAATCCCTATATTGTATAACTCCATCACCTAGTAATGTAACCTTTTCAAAATTATCAAGTTTTTTAATAAGTTTATCAATCTCTATTGCTGTAGGCTCCAATAATGTATTATAAATACCATTCTTTAATTGATATATTGCAGTATAAACTTGATTTCTTCTAGCATCCATTATTGGACAAATAATGCCATCTGAAACTATGTTATGGGCAAGTCCAAGCAGTGTACTAACACCAATAACCTTGGCTCCACAGCCTCTCGAAAGACCAATTGCTGTAGACACACCTATTCTAAGTCCTGTAAATGAACCGGGTCCATTTGATACGGCAATATAATCAATATCTTTAATACTTAAATCTGTAATACTAAATAAGTTATCAATCATTGGCATAAGCGTTTGTGAATGAGTTAACTTATCATCAAGTATTATTTCAGCCAATAATTTATTATCCTTTATTATACTACATCCTACTACTTGTCCTGAAGAATCAATTGATAATATATTCATGTTTATCCGTTTCTATTTCTATAATTCTATAATTAATTCCTTTTTCTATATCTTTTTTAATGTTAATAAAAATAGTATCATCTGGTAGTTCTTCTTTAATATTACTTCCCCATTCTATTAAGCAAATATTATTATCTTCTATATATTCATAATATCCTACTTCATACAATTCTGAAATATCCTCAATTCTATATACATCAAAATGATAAAGTTTATAATTTATACCACTATATATATTTACAATAGAAAAAGTTGGACTTGTTATAGGCTCTTCTATTCCAAGTCCGTTAGCAAAACCTTTTGAAAATACTGTTTTACCAACCCCAAGATCTCCATTTAAACAGAACACTTCTCCACCCTTGCAACTATTTGCAAGTTTTAATGCTAAGTTAAACGTTTCTTCTTCACTTTTTGTAATAATTCTAATTTTCATTTTGCATTTTACTCAATTTTGCCGACTGATCAGCTGCTATAAGGTTATCTAAAAGTTCTTGTATATCACCTTCAAGTATCGCATCAATCTTATGTAATGTAAGTTTAATTCTATGATCAGTAACTCTACCTTGTGGGAAATTATACGTACGTATCTTCTCTGATCTATCCCCTGTTCCTACTTGAGATCTTCTTGCATCTGCTTCTTCTTTTGCCTTCTTTTCTTCTTCCATAGCAAATATTCTAGCACGCAAAACTTTCATCGCTTTCTCTTTATTCTTTATTTGAGATTTTTCATCTTGACATGAAACTACAATCCCACTAGGAATATGAGTTAATCTAACTGCAGAGTCTGTTGTATTTACGCACTGTCCACCGTTCCCTGATGCCCTAAATACATCTACTCTTATGTCATTGTCATTTATTTGTATATCTAATTCTTCTGCTTCTGGCATGATTGCAACCGTTACTGTGGATGTATGTATTCTCCCACCTGATTCAGTTGCTGGCACCCTTTGAACTCTATGAACACCACTTTCATATTTTAGTTTTGAGTATGCTCCTTTACCATTTATAAGAAATACTACTTCCTTAAATCCACCTATACCATTTTCATTGAATGATATGAGCTCTGTTTTCCATCTATTATTCTCAGCATACCTATTATACATTCTATAAAGCTCAGCTGCAAATAATGCAGCTTCATCACCACCAGCTCCTGCCCTTATTTCAACTACTACGTTTTTATCATCATTAGGGTCTTTAGGTAATAATAAAATTTTTATTTTTTCTTCTAATTCAGTTACTGCATTTTTTGATTCATTTAGCTCTTCTTTTAAAAGTTCTCTCATTTCTGGATCTTTTTCTTCTTCAAGCATCTCTAAACTATCATCAATTGATTTTTGACATTGTATGTATTCCTTATAAGCTTCAACAATAGGCAACAAATCATTTTGTTCTTTCATTAACTCTCTATACTTTTTTTGATCGTTAACAATATTTGCATCTGTAAGCAAATCTGTTATATCATTATATCTTTTTTCTAAATCTACTAAATTCTCAAACATCTTTCCTCCAAAATGTTGCTTTTACAACACGGTCAAAATTATTATAATCTTTTATAACTTTAATATCATAAAATTTATCTTTAAGTAAATCTTTAATTGGTTCTCCTTGGTTATACCCTATTTCAAAGAAAATTTTACCACCATCTAAAATATAATCATCTATTTTATCAATTATATTCCTATATATTTCTAAACCATCACAGCCCCCATCAAGAGCAATATGGGGTTCATAGTCTTTTACATTTTTTTCTAAATCATCTATTTCTTTTGTTGGTATGTAAGGTGGATTTGAGACAATATAATTAAATTTATTATTTATATTATCAAATAAATCTGACTTAATAATACTAATATTTACCCCATTTGTTTTTGCATTAGTATTTGTATATTCTATTGCATATTCACTTATATCAGAACATGTGACTATTCCTCCATAAAGCTTTGCAATACTTATTCCTATGACACCACTGCCACAACATAGGTCTAATACTTTTTTCCCTTTTATATCTTCATTAGAAAGCATATTAATAAGGATCTCTGTTTCTGGTCTAGGTATTAAAACTCCTTTGCCTACTGCAAAGTTTAGTCCCATACATTCTTGAGAACCCACAATATATTGTAGAGGTTCATTATTTCTAACCCTAGCAAAATCATCTTCTAATGATTTATAGTCGATATTAATATCTTCATTAAATATTATTGTATATAAATCTATATTATATTTATACCTTAGTAAATACTCTATATCCTTTGGTTGAATAAAGTAATATTTTTCAAATAAATCTTTTATCTTCATCTTACTTATCTTACAAAAAATAAGGGTTGAAGCTTTGCTCCAACCCAACATATATTATTGAACTCCGTATTTACGATTGAATTTTTCAATACGTCCTCTAGCTTGAGTTGCTCTTTGTTGTCCAGTATAGAATGGATGACATCTAGAACAAACTTCAACGTGTATTTCATCCTTTGTTGAACCTGTAGTAAATTCATAACCACAGTTACAAGTAACTCGAACTTGTTTATATTCAGGTTGAATATCCTTTTTCATTATATCACCTCACATTATTTGTTGTTTCATTCAAAAATACTCAAATAATTATAACACTTCAAACCAACTATTTCAAGTAAATATTTATTTTTTACAGTATTTGCACTTTATATCAAACATATCATAACATATTATTTTTATTAGGTAGTACAAATATTTTAATAATGATATTAATATTAGTAATTATAATAAATGTTAGTTTGACTTTTAGTGTCAATTGTTTTATAATCAAACTATATCTGGGGTGCGAAAGCTGAGAGAGTTTACTCAACCCATATTACCTGATTTGGATAATGCCAACGAAGGGAGATACTTATATTTTAATATATTTATGTCCCTTCTTTAAATTATTCAGATTATAATTTAAAGGAGGTTTTTTTATGCAAAATTTTAGCTTTTCTATTCAAATTTTGCCACTTAATGCTAATACAGATAAAGTATTAGAAGTTGTTGATAATGTTATAGAACATATCAAAGGTTCTGGATTGACCTATTTGGTTGGGCCATTTGAAACAACTGTTGAGGGTAATTTTGATGATTGTATGCTTTTACTAAAAAGCTGTATCGACATTGCAAGTAAGTATCATGAAGATATTTTTGCAAATGTCAAACTTCATTACAATGCTGAAAAGGAAGTTTTAACTATTGATGAAAAAATTAGCAAACATATTAAATAAATATATATCGCCTATATTTTTTATTTTAATTTTAATCATATGGGAAACTTGTGGGAGATTTGGATTACTTCCAAAATTCATCTTGCCTGTTCCGTCTGCTATTATTATGGCATTTATAAACGATATTAATGAGATTATGAGAAATACATATATTACATTAATTGAGGCATTTATGGGGCTAAGTATTGGTATTTTAATTGCTTTTTTTCTAGCAGTTATTATGGATATGAGTTCTATTATTCACAGAGCTCTTTATCCAATTTTAATAGTAACTCAAACTATCCCTACTATAGCTATTGCTCCTATACTTGTTCTTTGGCTTGGATACGGAATTTTGCCAAAGGTTGTACTTGTTGTATTAACTACATTATTCCCAATTATTATTGGTATATTAAATGGTTTTATTAATTGTGATAAAGATTCTATTCAACTTCTAAGGCTAATGAATGCTAGTAAGTGGCAAATACTATATCATGTAAAATTACCTGAAAGTCTCGGATACTTTTTTGCTGGCCTTAGAATATCTATTTCTTACGCAATAATAGGTGCTGTTGTAGCAGAATGGCTTGGAGGATTTGAAGGCCTTGGTGTATATATGATAAGGGTTAAGAAAGCTTTTTCATATGATAAAATGTTTGCAGTGATTGTATTCGTCAGTGTTTTAAGCCTATTACTTATGAAACTTATTGGAATTTTAGAGAAAAAATATAATAGAGGAGTAAATAATGAAAATTAAATTAAAAATATTACTATCACTACTACTTGTATTTGTATTGATTGGCTGTGGTAGTACAAAAACTACAAATGAAATAAAAGAAACTAAATCAGACGTTTCAAATACTAATCCAGATAAAACTAAGGATATTAAAAATATTGAATTTATATTAGACTGGGTCCCAAATACAAACCATACCGGTTTATATGTAGCAAAGAAGCTTGGTTTTGACAAAGAATTTGGTATAAATCTTGATGTAAAAAGACCGCCTGAAGGTAGTACTACTGAATTAATTTCTACTGGTCATGCTAATTTTGGAATTTCTTTTCAGGATTCTCTAGCTAATAAATTTGCAAAAGGAATAAATGTTAAGGCAGTTGCAGCAATTATTGACAATAATACTTCAGGTATATTATCTATAAAGTCAGCAGATATAAATAATCCAAAGGATATGGCTGACCACTCTTATGGAACATGGGATGATCCGATAGAAAAAAGTATTATTGATACAATAATGAAAAATAATGGAAGTAGTTTAGATAAAGTAAAACTTGTTCCTAATACTGCTGATAATTCAATAATAGGATTGGCAAATAATATGTTTGAATCTGCCTGGGTTTATTACGCATGGGATGTAATACTTGCAAAGCATTCAAATGTTGATACAAATTTCTTCTTTATAAAAGATTATGCTGATGAACTAAACTTCTATTCTCCAGTAATTATAGTAAATTCAGATTATATTAAGACTAATCCAGAAACGGTAAAAGCTACAATGAAGGCTATACAAAAGGGTTATCAATATGCTATGCAGCATCCAGAGGAAGCAGCTAAAATTCTAATTGAAAATGCACCAGAACTTGCTGATAAAGAAGATTTTGTACTAGAATCTCAAAAATGGATATCTAAAAATTATGCTACTTCACCAGAAAAATGGGGATATATTGATAAAGTTAGATGGGACAGCTTCTACAAATATCTTTATGATAATAAACTAATAGACAAAGATATAAGTCAAGAATCATTATTTACAAATGAATTTTTAGGAGAGTAATGTTAGAAATAAGGAATTTATCATTTTCATATGACGATAAAGTAAATATTATTGAAGATATTAATATAAGTTTAGATAAAAATAAGTTTGTTAGCATACTTGGAGAAAGCGGAGTTGGTAAAACAACTATTTTCAACATAATTGCAGGTATTCTCCCTTATAAACATGGAGATATTTTACTGGATGGTAACCATGTTAATTTAAGAGGAAAAGTAAGTTATATGTTGCAAAAAGATATGCTATTTGCACACAAAAATATAGTTGATAATATCGCCTTGCCTTTAATTATTAAAGGGATTAATAAAACTGAAGCTAAAGCAGAAGCTCTTGAGTTACTTAAAGAATTTAAACTTGAAAAATGGGCAAAATCTTATCCATCTGAACTTAGTGGAGGTATGAAACAGCGAGTTGCTTTATTGAGAACTTATATGTTTAAAAATGATATAATCTTACTTGATGAAGCTTTTAATGCACTTGATACTATGACTAAATCTGAAATTTACGAGTGGTATCTTGAAGCAGCATCAAAACTAAATTTTTCTACATTACTAATCACACATAATGTTGATGAAGCAATACTATTAAGTGATACAATCTATATAATGCAAGGAAAACCAGGTAAGATATCACTAAAAATAGATATTGACATTTCTAGACCAAGATATCTTAGTCAAACTCTCAATGAAGATTTTATAGCTTACAAGCGTAAAATATATGAAGTATTAATGAAGATATAAAGTGTTAATGAAAATATAAATAATCCCTAGCAAGCATGTATATGACTTGTTAGGGATATTTTAATTAAATATTTTACACTCATAAGTATATGTTGATATTTTCCTAATTATTTAAGTATTCTAATAGAGCGTCCTGCCATGTAGGCATATTTATTCCCATATTAATGGAAGACTGATTAGATAATCTACTATTTAACGGCCTTTTTGCAATTTGTGGATAGTCTTTAGATTTTATTGGTAAAACTTTACAATCAATATTTTGTAATTCTACAATCTTATTTGCCCAATCGTAAAAACTTGTGTATCCTGCATTCGTTAGATGAACAATTCCACTATCTTTAGATTCAATAAAAAATTTAATATTTTTAGCTACATCTATTGTATATGTAGGTGATCCAATTTGATCATCAACAACAGTTATGCTATCTCTTTCTTTTGCAAGCCTTGAAATTGTTTCTACAAAATTCTTTCCATTTTTACCAAACACCCAGCTAATACGTATTATAAAATAATTAATCAAATTATTGATAATATATTTTTCAGCCTCTGCTTTTGACTTTCCATATATGTTTAGAGGATTTTGAGGGTGATCTTCATTAATTATACCATCAAAATTACCATCGAAAACATAATCCGTACTAAAGAAAATTAATTTACTTCCTTCTTTTTTACATATATCAGCTATTTTTTTTGTGACCTCATAATTAATTTCCATGCATAGCTTTTCATTAGTTTCAGCCTTATCTACTTGAGTATATGCAGCACAATGAATACATATGTCTGGTTTTATGTTTTTAAAGTAATTGTTAAATTCCTTAAAATCCTTTACTAAGTCAAAGTCAGTCCTATCTATACCAAAGCCCTCATATATATCATACTTATTCAATTCATTAACTATATCTGTACCAAGCTGTCCTTTAGCACCAGTAATAAGAATTTTTTGTTTCAAACTAAAGCTCCTTCCACCAAGATTTATTATCAAGGTACCATTTTACTGTATACTCAATACCATTTTCAAATTCAAACCTTGGCTTCCATCCTAATTCATTTTTTAATTTTGACGCATCTATTGCATATCTTAAATCATGCCCAGGCCTATCCTTTACATATGTTATAAGGCTTTGTGGTTTATTCATAATATCTAATATTCTTTTAACAACTTGTAAATTTGTTTTTTCATTGTTTCCACCAATATTATAAATTGATCCAGGCTTTGCGTTTCTTACAATTAAATCAATTGCAGAACAATGATCTCCAACATATAGCCAATCTCTTATATTTAATCCATTTCCATAAACAGGAATATTTTTATCTTCTAATGCATTTCCAATTATTACAGGTATCAATTTTTCAGGAAATTGATACTCACCATAATTATTTGAACATCTAGATATGGTAACATCTAAACCATAAGTTCTATGAAATGCTTGAACAATAAAATCCGCCGATGCTTTAGATGCAGAGTAAGGTGAAGATGGTTTTAGACTATCTGTTTCCTTAAATAATAAATCAGGTCTATCCAGTGGTAGGTCTCCATAGACTTCATCTGTAGATACTTGATGAAAACGTTTTACTCCGTATTTTCTACAAGCATTTAATAAGACTCCAACTCCTAATATATTGGTTTTTAGAAATATTTGACTATCTTCAATAGATCTGTCAACATGACTTTCTGCTGCAAAATTAATGACATAATCAAATTTTTCTTTGTTAAACACATCATCTATGAATGATTCATCGGCTATATCCCCTTTATAAAATGTGAAACGCTTATCATCCTTAACTTTTTCTAATGTTGACATATTACCTGCATATGTTAACTTATCAATACATACAACTTCATCATCATAGTTATCTAATAAATACATAATATGATTTGAACCAATAAATCCTGCCCCACCAGTTACACATATTTTCATATTAACCACCTTTAATCTAAATCAATGTCTTTTAAGTATTTTGCATTATTATCTTTTTCTGAAATATTTACTACCGGAATATCAAACGTAAGTCCTATCTCATCATCCCTATAGTTTATGCTCCTATCAGCATCATAATTATAGTAATTATCACATTTATAAGCAAATACAACATCATCAGTCATAGTCAAAAACCCATGACCACATCCCCTTGGAATAATAACTTGTTTCTGACTCTCTTCATCAAGTCTTATTGCAACCCATTTTTTAAATGTTGGACTATTTTTTCTCAAATCTACAATATAGTCTATAACAGCACCTTTAACTACCCTAACTAATTTCGCCTGTGCATAAGGAAACTTTTGAAAATGTATACCTCTAAAAGTACCCGCATCCTTTGTAAAACTCTGGTTATCTTGAATAAAGTCATATTCAGGCAGCCACTCCTTCCTATAACTTTCAAAAAAATATCCTCTATGATCTCCATATATTTGTGGCTGTATAACATATACCCCATCTATTTCTGTTTTATACTTATTCATACTTTCCCTCAGCAATATTCAAAAGATGTTGCCCATAAGATGACTTAGATATTTCACTAGCAATTCTTACTAATTCTTCTTTATTAATCCATCCCTTACGATAAGCTATCTCCTCAGGAGCACTAATAACTATACCCGTTCTTTTTTGCAAAACTTCAACAAATTTTGCTGCATCTAAAAGAGAGTTCACTGTTCCCGTATCTAACCATGCAAATCCTCTTCCTAATACCTCTACTTGTAAATTCCCATGTTTTAAATAAATATTATTTAAATCTGTTATTTCAAGTTCGTTTCTTTTTGATGGTTTAATAGTTTTGGCATATTTTACAACATTATTGTCATAGAAATATAATCCTGTTACAGCTATATTACTCTTTGGATTAAGCGGTTTCTCCTCAATTGATAGTCCTTTTCCATTACTATCAATTTCTATTACTCCAAATCTTTCAGGATCACTTACATGATATCCAAAAACAACTGCACCTTCTTTTAGATTGGCAGCTTCTTGAAGAGTTTGTCCAAAATGTCTGCCATAAAAAATATTATCTCCTAAAATAAGCGCAACCGATTCATTACCAATAAATTTTTCACCTATTAAAAATGCTTGGGCTAACCCCTCAGGTTTTGGCTGTACTTCATAAACAATTTTTATTCCTAAATTGCCTCCATCTCCAAGTAACCTTTTATATCCGTCAATGTCATAAGGTGTTGATATTATCAAAATTTCTTTTATTCCAGCTAGCATCAAGGTACTCAACGGATAATAAATCATAGGCTTGTCATAAATAGGCAAAAGTTGTTTACTTATTACTTTAGTTATTGGATGAAGTCTTGTTCCACTTCCTCCTGCAAGAATAATTCCCTTCATAATTATTTACTCCTATCGATAATAATCCTATAAATGCAATATAAGCTCCAAATAAGAATATTAATTTCTTTTTATTAATTTTTTTCTCATAATTATATTCAGGATTATCAATAACCAATCTTGAATACTTCTGATACATTTTGTTATAAATAATATTAGTTATTCCCTCTAAATTACTATCTGATCCTTGAATTTCTCGAATCTCAAATCTATTTTCTTCCTTGTTATAAGTTAAAAGTACTTGATTCCTAGGATACTGTGTAAAATTAGGCACATTAAACTTCTCTTTAACATCTTCATATATATTATCAACTTTTATCAAATTGTTTCTAACACTATTTGAAACATTATCAATTAATGAATCTTTATAATCTTCTTTTATGTTATCAAACCTAATATCTCTAACATTTATATATGAATAGTTAACTTTAACAGTATTCCCAAAGCCAATCCACAATATAGAAATAATTAATGTTATTGCAGCAATAACTGTGGTCTTTTTATTTACCAATTCTTTTAGACTATAAATTTTTATATTTTTATAATCAATATTAAATGCCACTATTGTCCAAAATATAAAGTCAAACATTGAATTAAATAAATTTGGCTCAATCATCCCTTGAATAACTGTGGCTATAATAGAAATTCTTATTATATTATTACTATTTTTATATAATACTATAAAAACATAGGTGATTATAGCAAGACCTATAGCACCACCCACAGATAAAATTGTAAGAACAATATTATGAGGCTTATTCATCCAAGCATCAAATATAAATCCATATCCCTGTAAAGGTCTCTCAAATAAATAGAAAATTGTTTCTCTGTATATACTTAATCTACCCGTTAGCAATATATCTAATTTTTTTATAATTGGTAAGCTAGGATTTATACATAGCATTACAATAACTGCAAAGCCAATCAAAAATATCGTTGCAAAAAATACATAAAAGATAATTTTAAGTTTTTTTCTGTCTATATTGGTATTTAATATAAGACATGCTAGTAAGACAATAACTGCTGCAGAAATACCCCCGAAGGATTTACACATTACTATTGTTATTATACTTAGTAAAGTTATTATGGCTTTAAATATTCCCCTAATATCTTTCATTAAAAGTATGCATCCCATTAAAAGTACCAGTACTGCTGCTATATAGTTTGATCCACCTAATGGTATTTGATACTTATCTTTTTCACTATAGTTTTTTATATCAGACAACGTATCATGTATCGAATTTTCATCATCTGTGAAATTCGTTTTGATGCGATAGTTTTCTATATCTTCTACCTCATCACTGCTAATGCCTTCAATATATTTTCTAGCCTCAACACTACTTAAATGTGTTTCTCCTGTATTCTTGTAGTTTACATAAGTTATAGTACTAATAGTTTGTGCAATAATCACTAATGTAGTAACAATTATAAAGATATTAAAAGTCTTTCTAATATTAATTTTATCTTTATTTAATCCAATCCAGAAAATAACAACAATTGGGTATACTACTGTAAAGAAATCAAATACTCTTTCAGAATATCCTCCCATATATATAAATTGAAAAAAGAAATATATTGCAAGTATTATAAATATATTTATAAATGAATGACTAAATAATTTTCTATAATGTAAAATATCGATTACCATTATCCCCAGTAATCCTAGCAACAAAATTCCATAGTTTATAGAAAATGGTTGTTTAAATATCATTAATGAATTTTTAGTTAAACATAATAAAATTAATGTGTATATAAGTAGAAAAGCTGTTCTTTTATTTTTAATACTAATCATTATTTACCAGTTTCCTTTTAGCTAATAATATAAACTTATCTACATACATAAGTTTTCTCCAAATCCAATAAATAGCTTTTTGTATTTTATTTGGTTTAATATATTTAAATATATATACTTTTCTACTTTCTTCTTTTATTTTTAAATTTCTTTTAATTGAAATTTCTTTCTTAATTATTGCTGAATGCTTATGTTTATAAGTACAGTAATTTAAGATTGCATTTTTAAATCCTTTATTTTTTAATTTTACACCTAGTATGTTTTCTTCAAAGAATAAAAATGTATCTTCATCAAATAGTCCAATATTGAAGAAAACATCTTTTCTAATCATAAAACAAGCACCAGAAATACATTCTACAATATTTATTTTATTGCTTATATCAAGTTTCCTTGTCTTATTAGTCAATTTGGTTAGGATAGACGACATTGCTACTAATTCTTCCTTAAAACTTCTAACTTTCCATCCTTGGATAAAATCTTCTTCTACTCTAGGTGCTACCATGGCAAATTCTTTATGCTTATCTAGAAATTCTGTCATCTTAACAATAGCATCATTATTTATTTCTACATCTGGATTCATAAATAAAAGATAATCTACGTCTTTAGAGTTTTTTGCACCTAAATTATTCCCGTAAGCATATCCATTGTTATTAGGATTAAGTATAAGCTTAACCCTTTTATCTAGTCCCTTTTTTAATTTATCTATACATCCATCACTTGAATAGTTATCTACAACTATCACTTCTGCAACATCGGTTTCTAATACTATATTAGAACAATTTATACTCATATTATAGTCCTTATAGTTTAATATGATAACCGATACACTCTTAGTATCTTCCATAATGTCTATATCTCCTCCTGCCAATATTCATGTAACGCATGGCAGTCTTATAATCAACGTCATCAAATAATTCTTTATGTCTAATATAAAATTGCATACACAAAACATAGGCAAATTTTGATGATATAGCTTCAAATAATGCTCCTCTGTTTATAAAATATCTTTTATTATATCCGTCAAACCATGATGAAGTTGACATGTCAACCTCACCAATTGCTAAATCTATGCTATATATAATTAGGCCTTTTTTTAACGCATCAATCATAAATAGCGTGTCTTCTCCAGACCCATAGATACTTGATCCAAACATCCTATGAAAGTGAATATTATTTTTAACTATACTTCTTCTTCTGAAAACAAAGTTTATTGCGCCATATCTTAATCCATTGTAAAAATGAACTCTTTTAAATTTGCTATGCTTAATATTCTTTCTATTGTCTGAATTTAATCTATTAATCTTAAAACAAACCATATCTGCTTCAGGATGTTTATCAAAAACTTTTTTTATAATCTTTTCATAGCCCTTATAATATCTAACATCATCGTCACTTAATATAATGATATCCCCGCTACATCTATTTAAAGCTACCTCTCGACTTTTAGATATCCCTCTTTCTGGGACTGATATAATCTCAAGATCATGTTCCTTATAATTTGTTTTTTCATAATCTAGTTTATCACACTGATTTATAACCAAACAATCAGCATTTATATTCATTTTATCTAATAGTTCTTTCCCAACATAGTTTAATGTTGATAGACAATGTTGTAAATTACTCATTATTCATCACACCTAAATACATCTCTTGTGTATACTTTTCCCTCCACATTTTCTAGTTCGTTTTCAAAACGGTTAGTTATGATTATATCTGATTTATTTTTAAATTCGTTTAAATCCTTGATTACCTCACAACCAAATATACTTGATTCATTAATAGATTTATCATAAATAAATACATTTTTCCCTTTTTTAACCAATCCATTTATAATATCAATTATAGAAGAACATCTATAATTGTCTGATCCTTTTTTCATAGCAAGCTTATATACACCAATATTACTAGCATTAGATTTTAATATATCATTGATTAAAAAATCTTTTCTTGTATTATTGGCATCAACAATCGCTGTTATTATGTTATTAGGAGTACCTTCAAAATTAGCCTTTAATTGTTTTGTATCTTTAGGTAAACAATATCCCCCATACCCGAAAGAAGGATTATTATAATGCGTACCTATTCTAGGATCAAGGCCTACTCCTTTTATGAGTGATTTTACATCTAGTTTGTTAGAAATAGCATACGAATCCAGTTCATTAAAAAATGAAACTCTCATTGCAAGATAAGTATTAGCAAAAAGTTTAACAGCTTCTGCCTCAGTTGATCCCATTATAATTATCTCAGGATTATTAAGACTACAATTATAAAGAATATTTGAAAACCTCTTACATATATCTTCTCTTCCACCTGCAATTATTCTTGAAGGATATAAGTTATCTTCTAAGGCCCTACCTTCTCTTAAAAACTCAGGTGAAAAAATAATTCTATCTGTATTATATTTTTTATTCATACTGACAGTATACCCTACCGGTATGGTTGACTTTATAACAATATCAATATCCTGCTTTACTAAAGTGTCAAGTACACCTTCAATACTTGATGTATCAAATTTATTTGTATTTTCATCATAATTTGTTGGAGTTGCTATTATAGCATACTCACACTCCTTAATAGCCTCATTTAAATCTGAAAATATATATAATTTATCTCTATTAGAAAGTTCTTTTTGTAAATTATCTTCTTTCAAAGGAGAAATTTTATTCTTCAATAAATCTAACTTTCTTTTATCAATTTCAACTAAATTTACTATATTGTCTTTTGAAAGTAAAACCGCCAAAGATAGCCCCACATACCCAGCTCCAACAACGCAGATTTTATTCATAATACTTATCTCCACTCACTAATTTTTTTTCATATCTAAATTTTACATCAAAATATGTAAAAATGTTACAGATCACAAAAAATACAGATTTTAATACTCCCATTTTTTCCCCAACTCTATACAAAATATAATGATGTTTTAATAATTTTAACTTACTTCCAGATGATAATGAATTATTAGACTTTCTATATTTTGCTAGAGGTATATTAAGTCTGTAACCTTTATCAATTTTTTTTAGAATTGTAAGCCATAAAATATCATCATTCCTTTTCTTTAGATTTGCTGTGTGAATTTTACCACATACTTCTTGATTATAAATTACTGTCAAACACCCTATTCTACAGCCCATTAGCGATGATATATAATTTATGCTTTTAGGTACTAATCTAATCACATTCAAACTTTCTGAATTATCATCAATATATGTATATGGTGTATAAGTAAAATATACATTATTTTTTTCCATAAAATTAATTTGCTTTTCTAATTTATCTTTAGTCCAAATGTCATCCGAGTCTAAAAATGCTACATACTTTCCTTTTGCCTTACTAATAGCAATATTTCTAGCATTAGCTGCACCTCTTTTTTTTGCATTGTAGAGCTTTATTCTTTCATCATCAATAAACTCTTGAATAATTTTAATACTATCATCTTCACTATGATCATTAACACAAATCAACTCAAAATTACTATAAGTTTGTGATAAAACTGAACATATAGTTTCTTTAATATACTTTTCAGCATTATGTACTGGCATAATTATTGATACAAGTGGTTCCATATTCCTATCCTAATTTCTATTTTAATAAAATATGATTTGATTCTTGTCTTTTTGGTGGTGTCATATAATCGCCATATTCCCTAGTTAGAATTTTGTCATAATTTTTGAATATTTTAAATTTATGATTCTCAAATTCTTTTTCAATCAAGTTATCAAATTCATCGTTGTTTAATATAGTCTTTTTAAAATAATCTAATGTAAAATTATATGTAAGCATAAAAGAACGCTTTGTATTTAGATTCTCGTATCTTCTACATAAAATTTCACGTTCATCTAAAATTGGTTTAAGTTTTCTTTTAAATACTTTATTGATTACTCTATTTTTAAAATTTATTAATCCTTTAACGTTTTCCTTTACATTATTTGAATGTGGATTTTTATATATTAAATAATTTAAGTGTATTTTCTTGTTTAATTTCATTACTTCTTTTATAAAATTTTTTAGTTCTTCTTTTTGATCAGGTATATTATCAAATGGAAAAATATCAATCCATACTCCATGTTTAATATCAAATGATGATAACCCAGCCTCTACTAAGTTTGTATTTAAATCACGTATCTTAGCAAACCCAAGCGGAAAGTTCTTATCTGTATCTTTTGTCTGTAAGAAAAAGTTTTTTTCTAATTCATCTTGTGCCACTGACAAAAATTTATTGTAATCTTCTCTTGGCATATAAATATCTACATCATCATCCCAAGGAATAAATCCTCCGTGTCTTATACACCCTAATAATGTTCCATTTGATAAAGAATATCTAAGTTGATATTTATCACATATTGTAGCAAAATTTTTTAATATATCTAATGCTCTTATTTGTATTTTATTCATATATCTAAATCTCATCCTTATATATATATATATATTATACCCTAAATATTCTAACTTGAGTTAATTTTTTTATTTTTTATGTTGACACGTTTTTTTTTATATGGTATATTAAATAGGCGTTAAGCAATGCCGACATGGCTCAATTGGCAGAGCAGCTGATTTGTAATCAGCAGGTTATCGGTTCAAGTCCGATTGTCGGCTTTGGAGTATACTTGTTGTATACTCTTTTTTTATTTAAATTTATTTAATTTCGTTTCGTTTAATTATATATAATCATCTATTTCTTATATAAACCCTTATACGCATAAAAGCAATCGTAAATTTTTACGATTGCTTTTATGCGTTTTATATGTATAAAAAGAGCATGGTTGCCCATGCCCCTTTAATATTATTCTTCGTCCTTACGTCTTCTTGTGATAAATGCTCCTATTGCTCCGATTATTGCTGATACAACTGGGATTCCTGCTCCTACTCCTGTCTTTGGTAGACTTCCTTTAGACTCTTCTCTTGCTCCACTCTCGTCTACTAATTCATTTGTATCTGCATTTCCTCCATTATTATTGCTTCCACCATTTCCGCTATCTGATCCACTTCCTCCTGGTGTTGGTTTTGTTCCCTTTCCATTTAGATTCTTCATAGCATCTTCTAGCTTCTTCTTCGCTGCATCTATCTCTTCTTGGGTAGCATTCTTATCTTCTAGGACTTTCTTCGCTTCTTCTAAGGCTTTATCAAATGCTTCCTTCTTTTCCTTATCAGCATTCTTGTACTTATCTGTTCCCTTAGTCTTTTCTGCCTCTTCCACCGTCTTCTTTAATTCTTCTTTTGTCGGTTTATTCT
>JAEZWQ010000008.1 GCA_023420085.1 Bacillota bacterium | reverse complement strand
CAGCATTGTCATTTGTATTTACTAGCATATAATAACTTATTGCATATTGAGCTAATACGATATTAAAAGTCATCATACTCAGATATTTTATTTCATTTACTTGCGTTTTACGAATATTTGAATTTATCAACAATAATGCTAAAACTACAATCCATAAAATAACGGAACATCTAGCTAGTGCCCCACCAACATCCATTAGTGAACTACTATCATGAAATGTTAAATACGCCAATAAACATACTATAAAAGTCAAAACTAAAAATGAATATGTTATTAAAGTAGCATTTTTAGCCGTTTTATTATCTTTTTTTATTAAAGTATATATTGGGATAAATATAGATCCCAATCCAAATAATACTATAAAAATCAAATGTATTATAGACATAATCCCCCCTAATTACATGTTATTGGATTCATTGAAGTTTTCCAAGGTTCTAAATTCCATTCTCTTTCTATAAGCTGATAAACTAATCTAGTATGACAATAAAACTGATCACGCATAACTGATGTGTTAGCCCAATGAGTTGAACGATAAAATGTTGCATATACAGACATCCATGCATTACTTTTGCCCAAACTTGACCATGCCCATAATTTTGGATGTAATGTCAAAGTTATTTTTCCATTTTTTGTTTCAAAATAACCACTATAAAAATAATCATGGAACATGTCTCTAAAACGCTCCAAATTAGGATTGACTCTAAGAACTACTTCATTTCTTACATCAGCTAATTCAGTTTCGCCATCATCCGCATTAACTGTATTTGATAAGGTTGGAAAAATCATTATCAACAATAATATAAAAGCTATTTTTTTTTCTCATTTAAATTCTCTTTTTTCCTTAATAATTTTTAATATTAATTTGTTTGATAATATTGTATCTAATCTTGCAAACATTTTCAAGTTAATAATTTCTTCTCCTATTTTTTTCAATCTAAATTAAAGAAATATAAAATATATTTATCAAATATTGATAAGAATATATTTTATTGAATTGAAATCAAGAAATTAAATAATATGGTATAATAAATATATACAAAAAATGAGGAGTAAAATATGAACGATAAAAATAAATTAGGGATACTAATAGCCGTTATATTAGTACTTGCTATATTATATGTAGTATTTTCAGCAATGAAGATTATAACTGGATTAGCAATTAAAATACTTTGGATTGGTTTTTTAGTACTTTTAGTATTATTTGTAATTAAAAAGCTAACAAACAGACGATAATTTTTAAAAAATATAATTCTAAAAAAAAATATTTTCAAAAATATATTCTCTTCAATTTTAATAATTGATTAATATATAAATTATGTGCAATAAGAAAAGGTAACTATGAAAGAAATGAATTTAAATAATCAAAATTTGAATAATCTTAAACAAATTCCGCTATTAGAAAATTTATCTATTGAGGAATTTGATAAAATAAAGAAAAATATGATTTCTCGTGAATTTAAAAAGGGTGAAATTATATTTAGATCTCATGATCCCGCGGATAAAATGTTCATAATTCTTTCAGGTGAAATAAAAGTTACAAAAATAATGTCTGATGGGAAAGAACAAATACTGTACATTTATGGCCCTTCAGATTTTATCGGTGGACACAATATCTTATCAGGGGACAAATATGAATATAATGCTTCTGCTCTTTCAAAAGTAAAAGTTCTTACAATTTCTTCACATGATGTCTTAAAAGTATTAAAATACAATGTAGGTTTTTTACTTGCTGTTATCGAACAATCTTTTGAAAGAATAAGAAAAGCTGAAGAATTGATTGACCGACTTTCAGTTATTAATACTGATGAAAAAGTCGCAAAATTATTAAAAACTTTGATAGGTTTATATGGTAGAGAAACCGATGATGGAATATTAATTAGTTATAAAATTACACAAGAAGAATTAGGATCTTTAGCTGGAATTTCACGTGAAACAATGAGCCGAAAGTTAAATCAATTTGAAGAAGAAGGTATATTAAAAATAGTTTCAAGAGGTAAATTACTTATATTAGATGAAGCACAATTAGACAATATATTAATATAAAAAATCATAGAATGTTTTGAGCTGAACCACAAAATCTGGACACCAGATTGAGGATTCAGCTCATTTTTTCTCTCTTTTTTATTCTATAAATTTCTATAAAATATTATAGCTTCATAAGGTCTCAAATAATCTTCTAAATGATTGTAATTATGAGAAATAATTTCATATTCTTCGAAATCATGTATTTCTTTAATTTCAATATTTTCTTCACTAAAATTATTAACAATAATTATCTCTTCATTATCATTTTTTCTTTTAAAAGCAAATATTTCTTCATATTCATCTAATATCGATTCAAATTTACCATTTATAAAAACTTCATATTTCTTTCTTAATTTAATCATGTTTTTATAATAATTCAGAATCGAATTCTTATCATTTAATTGAGATAAAACATTTATACTTAAATAATTATCATTTATATCAATCCAAGGCTTAACATTGCTAAAACCAGCATATTTGCTTTCATCCCACTGCATAGGAGTTCTTGCATTATCACGTGATTTAGTCATTATTTTTTGCATAATTTCATCTTTATCTAAGCCTTTTGATATTTCTTCGTTATAATAATTTATGGTCTCAATATCATCATATTTACTGATATCATCCCAATATACATTTGTCATTCCTATTTCTTGACCTTGATATATAAATGGTGTTCCCATGAGCGATAATTGAATATTTGCAAACATAGTCGCAGATTCACGATGATATTGTTTATCATTTCCCCATCGTGATACTATCCTTGGTACATCATGATTTTCTAAAACATTAGCTTGATAAGCTTTACCATATAAATTGATTTGCCATTTAGAAAATATTTCCTTAAATTTAAGAATATCAAAATCTTTTAAATCAAATTTATCTATACCTTGATCAAGTGTCATATGTTGCAGCGTAAATATCATTGAAAGTTTTGAACTATCTAAATTAGCCCAAATCGAAGCATTATCATAGTTTGCACTCCAAACCTCTCCTACAGACATAGCATTATACTTTTGAAAAGTTTCCCTTGAAAGTTCATCAATATATTCATAAATATCAGGATAAACTACCATATTTCCTTTATCCACATCTTTAGCCAAAGTATCTATAACATCAAGTCTAAAGCCTTCCACGCCTTTTTCTATCCATCGATTAATCATTGCATACAAGTCTTTCCTCATATTAGGATTTTTCCAATTTAGAGATGGCTGCTTTGTATGAAATTCATGGAAATAATATTTATTAAGATCTTCTACATATTCCCACGCAGAACCTCCAAAACTTGATAATTTATCATTTGGTAATTTTCCTTTTTCTCCATTTCTCCAAATATAATAATCATGATATTTATTGTTTTCTCCCTTTAATGCTTCAATAAACCATGGATGTTCATCTGAAGTATGCGACAATACTAAATCTAAAATTATTTTAATATTTTTTTCTTTTCCCTTAGAAATCAATTCATCAAAATCATCAATATTCCCAAATAAAGGATCTATTCCTTCATAATCAGAAATGTCATATCCATTATCTGCTTGTGGAGACTTAAAAATAGGTGACATCCATATGCCATCTATTCCAAGATTTTCAAGATAATCTAATTTGCTAATTATACCTTGTATATCTCCGATTCCATCATTATTGGAATCCATAAAAGATTTAGGATAAATTTGATAAATAGTTTCTTTAATCCACCAATTATTCTTCATCTTCCTTAGCTTTCTCAATTATTTTTTCTGCTTGATCATGCGGAACTCTTTCATATCTTACAAATTCCATTTCAAATGATCCTCTGCCTTGTGTCATTGAACGTAAATCTATAGCATATTCTAGCAACTCTGCATATGGAGCTTCAGCCATTATAACTTGTGTTCCATCTTCTTGTGGATCCATACCTAAAATTCTACCACGTTTCTTGTTGATATCCCCCATTACATCCCCTAAATATTCTTCAGGAATAGTCGTTTCGAGTTTCATTATTGGTTCAAGTAATACTGGATTTGCTTTTTTTGTTCCTTCTCTAAACGCTAATTGTGCGGCTAATTTAAATGCCATTTCATTTGAATCTACTGGATGATATGACCCATCATAAAGTGTAGCTTTTATACCCACTACTGGATATCCTGCTAATATACCTTTTTCTAAAGCTTCTTCTAGACCTTTTTCTACTGCAGGGAAATAATTTTTTGGAACCGCTCCACCAAATACTTCTTCAGCAAACTCAAATCCTTCTTCGATAGGTTCAAATCTTATATATACATCACCATATTGACCTGCACCACCAGATTGTTTCTTATGTTTACCTTGAACTTCAGATTTAGTAGTTATTGTTTCTCTATAAGGTATACGTAATGGAATTATATCAATATCTACACCATATTTGTTTTTTAATTTATTTATAACAACTTGCAATTGAACATTTCCTACGCCAGAAATAGTTAATTGTTTTGTTTCAGAATTTCTTTCGAACTCAAATGAAGGATCTTCTTCTCTTATCTTTATTAAAGCTTGTCCAATCTTATCTTCATCCTTTTTAGTTTTTGGTACAATTGCATATTTTAGAGATGCTTGTGGTTGACTTAAAGCTTTATAGATTACTTTAGAACCTTTTACACCTAGTGTATCTCCCGTTTCTGTTTCGTCAAGTTTTGTTATAGCTGCAATATCCCCTGCAACAACTTCTTCTATTTCAATTTGTTTCTTACCATTTAATCTAAATAACCCTGCAAATTTATCTTCTGTTTCTCTTGATAAATTATATACTGTATCATTCTTATTTAATTTACCTGACATTACTTTGATTAATGATATCTTACCGATAAATGGATCCATATAAGTCTTAAATACATATGCTGAGAATGGACCATTTTCGTCTACAGGAAGGTTTTCTCCTTCTTTAACTCTAATACCTGCATGAGCTTCTGGATTTGCTGGTGAAGGCATATAATATGAAATTATATCTAATAATTCGTCAATACCATATCCTTCTTTTGCAGAACCAACTAATAATGGAACTACATTACCTGCAAGCATAGCCTTAGTAATACCCTTAGAAAATTCTTCAGTTGTAAAATTAATTCCTTCAAAGAATTTTTCCATTAATGAATCATCTGAAAGAGCTACAGTTTCTGCAAGTTGATTAAATACTTCTTCAACTTCTAGCATACGAATATCAGGTATTGGTTTACTATCTCTACCAAATCCATTGTATACATATGCTTCTTTTGTCATTACATCAATTAGACCTTTAAATTCTTTACCATGACCCGGATTTGCTCCATCCCCTAAAGTCAATACTAATGGTGTAACTTTTTTACCAAACTGTACGTGTAGATTAGCTACTACTTCATTAAAATTAATATCTTCCTTATCGATGCTGTTTACAAATATAATTCTTGGAAGTCCGATTTTTTCACAGTATTTCCAATATTTTTCTGTCCCTACTTCTATACCAGCTTGGGCATCAATAACAAATAAAGCAGCTTCACTAGTCTTTAACGCAGTTCTTACTTGACCTTCAAAGTCAAAATAACCTGGTGTATCTAGTATATTTATTTTAGTATCTTTCCATTCTAAACTAGCTACTGATAAGCTTGTAGATGCTTGTCTTTCGATTTCTTCAGGATCGAAATCAGATACTGTGTTACCAGATTCAACACTACCAAGTTTTTTTATTTCCCCTGCCTTGTATAACATAGCCTCCAATAAAGAAGTCTTTCCGCTACTACTATGCCCTACTAAAGCAAGATTTCTAATTCTTTTTGCATTATAGTTTTTCATAAAGCTTCCTCCGTTATTTACTTCATAAGATAATTATATTATAAAGGAAAACGTATATCAATATTTTCTCGTTTTATAATTTAAAAATATATTTTTTCATATATTTAACTCATTAAATAAGCAATTGTATAAAGATTTATTAAATATTGATGTCATTATACTACTATTTGTTTTAAAATAGAAAAACGCATTCATATAAATGCGTTCTTTTATATTTTATTATCTTATATATGGTAAAGGGTTTACTCTATATCCATTTACTATTACTTCAAAATGTAAATGGTTTGCAAATGAATATCCAGTATTTCCAATAGGTCCAATATATTGGCCTCTAGTTACTTGTTGACCTCTACTTACTGGAGGATTAGTAGCCATATGAGCATAACGAGTCCTCAAACCATTTCCATGATCGATTAATACTGTATATCCAAATCCACCAGAGTGCCATCCAGATTCTATCACAGTCCCAGATTCTGCAGCATATATTTCAGTTCCTCTTGGTCCCGCTATATCAATTCCCCAATGTTCTTGGCCATATTTAGCTCTATATGATGCTGTTCTATAATATTCAGTGATATGCGTTGTAGCTGCTGGCCAGCCAAGTATCGCTTTATGAACTGGTTCATCACTTACTAAAGATCCATGTACTAATTTAGTACCATTATCATAATATCTAACATAATTTCCAACTGATACAGCTTCTACTTCCTCGCCTTTATCTATTGTACCTATAATCTTTAATCTAGAATTACGTACATTGGCTTTATTAGTAATATATACAGTAGACGGATTAAAATCTTCTAATAAAGTCTCATATACTTTAACTTCTTGACCTTTATACATAAAGTGAATATATCCATTTAGATAATAACCATCTACATATTCTCCCAAATGTAAAACTTTAACTATGTCATTAGTTTGAGCATCTCTTATATTTACATCACCTTTTGCTATACCATTATCATAATAAATCTCATCTGAAGTTACCAAGCTTTGGTGTATATATTTAATTCCATTTTCATAGAATCTGTATTTGTTTCCCAATTTTATTCCATAAATAGTATTTCCTATATTTTTTTGATCAACTACTTTATTATCATTATTTCTAATATTGGATTTATATTTTACATAAAATGTTTCTGGTGCATAATCTATAGTCAATGGTTCATAAACTTTAACCGATTTTCCATTTAAGGAAAAATGAATATAACCATTTATAACATATCCATGTACATACTCACCATTTACAAGTGTTCCGACAATTTGATTATTCATGTCTCTAATATTTAAAGTACCCTTGGCAATAGCTTCTTTATAATATACTACATTAGTTGTAGTATATTTTGAAAATACTTTAGCATCATGGCCGTTATATGTAAAATAAGTCCAATTACCTATTTGTTTTCCATATATGTAATTACCTCTTTCAAGAGTTCCTAGTATATTATAATCATTTGCATCTCTAATATTTACACTATCAGTAATATAAACATCTATGTATTCACTAGCTTCTATATCTTTTATATTAAACAAAAATACTATAGCTAGTAAAAATGTTAATATAAAATATTTTCTTTTCATTTAAACTCCTTATTTTAAATTAATTTCTTAATATATTAAAATTAAATACAACAATGATTATTATACAATGGTTACAAAAAGATTTCAAATATATTACATTATTTAAAAATGTTTTGTTAATATATATTAATATTTATAGTTTAATACAAAAAAAAAACGCAATAAAGCTATTTAAAGCTTTATTGCACTATTAGTTGATTTCTTATTTTGTATATACATCATACCAATTTAATGAACATGATTCACATCTATCATATACTTTACCTTGATATCCAAATGGTGTATTAATTATAGTTCCTCTTGCAATTCTACCATTAGATGCAAGTACTATATACCCATCTTTATCTGCAACATAACCGCCACTATTAACGTGTCTTCCAGGTATACTTAAACCATATCCAGGCAATACACTTTGTGAGTAATATGTGAATTTATAACCACTCCAATTTATTACCCCTCTCCACATAAAGTCTGAAAGTGAGTATATTTTTGGTGCTGTAGGTGTTTGTGATACATAATTTGTAGTAGCTAGTGATTTATGCACTAATTTAACCCCATTTTCATAATATCTATAATATTCGCCTAAATTTACAGCATATATTACATCACCTTTATTTAATTGGTCTACAACATTTAGACTACTATTTCTAACATTAGTACCATTTGACTTGATATATAATTTTGAATTATTTATTTCTTTTATTAATGGTTCATATACTTTTACTTCTACGCCATTTCTCATGAAATGAATATAATTATTATAAGAATAGCCTTTTACATATTCACCAATCTTCAAAATAGAAACGATATCTCCGGTTGAAGCATTTCTAATATTTACATTTGATTTTGCTACACCATCAGAATATGTAACATAATTAGGTGTTGCAAATGAATACCATATAAATTTAACACCATCATCGTAATATCTATAGTAGTTTCCTATTCTTACACCAAGGATAGAGCTTCCTGTATCTTTTACTTCTATAATATTATTATTTCTATCTCTGACATTAACTGGATACTTTATGTATAAAGTCTCTGGGCTATCTTGCATTATATATTCTCTATATGCTTTTGCTAAAACACCATTATATTTGAAATAAACCCAATTTCCTTCAGTATATCCATATATGTAATCACCCTTATTCAAAGTTCCTATTACATTATTATTTGTATCTCTTATATTAACAGTTGTTGTTGCATAATTATCTTCGTATCCAGAAGCTTGAACATCATTAAAGCTAATAAATATAAATAACATTGATATGATAGATAATATTGCTATTTTGTGTTTCATTATTATAACATCTCCTTAATTCTAATTAATTCCAAGTTTAATAAATTAAATTTATTTTTTAATATCTGAGAGATATTATATACTTATTACAAAATAATTACAAATATATTACAAAAAGAAATGGTTTTCATATCTAAATATTACAAAATGATAATAATTAAATGACTATTAATTTATCGATTAATCTAATATTTGAATTAATAGATTTAAAAGTTAAAAGGCTCTGAAATAAATTCAGAGCCTTGAGTATATTATATTTCATTTGTTAATGTGCTTTATATTCGCCGTATGCTCCACCATTTAATGTTACAGATACACGACCAATTTTATATAATAATTCACTTGCTACATTAGCATTTGAAGCTGCATCTGCACCCAATAATACTACTACATCATCTTTGCTAATTTCTTTTAATGCTTCCAAGCCTTCTTCCGAGCTAGCTTTTTCTAATAATTCTTCTAATTTATCAACTGGAAGATTTATCGCACCTTTAGCACTTCCTTTAGCAAATTCTGCTTCTGATCTAGTATCAACTATTTTAACGCCTTCTACTTTTTCAATTAAAGTATTTATTAATTTTGCATCAATAGGAGCTCCAATAGCTTTACCTAACATATCAATATTTTCAACTACTAAAGGATCTTTAATTTCTGGATTTTCTTGTGAATAAACATATTTATGTCCTGGAACTAAAGAAGTTTGATTGCCAGCTTGTAATGTTACAATTTGTTGTTCTAATCCTTCACCTTGTACTAAAACAGTATTGTCCTTTAAAGCAATAGCTGTAACTTCAACTGAACTAGATTCAGAATTTGTTTCAACCTTTGTTTCTGCACTTGATTCATCAGTTGTTTCTGATACTGATTCATCCTTTGATTCTACTACTGTTTCTCCATTAGTTTCTTTAGTTGTTTCATTATTAGTTGAACATGCAACTAAAGAAAACACTAAAACTAAAACTAATAATAAATTTATTATTTTTTTCATAATTCCTCCTAAAATATTCTCAATAAAAAATATACTCCTATATAGTTAATAAGTCAAATATTTTACGTAAATGTAATATATAAATTAAAAATCTATAGTATAACTATATCCTCTAACATAAAATAATTTTTTTTATAATATACACAAAAAGAAAATGTGTCATAAATTATTAATCCTGACACATCATCTTAATTTTTTATATATATTTCTATCAAATAGATATTATTTATACAATTAATCAACTAGAATATCTATAGCTTCTTCATTTGTTACACCTAAAAAATATTCATTAATATTTACTTTAGATATAACATTAGATATTGATTGTCTATCATATTTAACACCTTTTAATAATTGTGCTAATTCAGCAACATCACGAACACCAAAGAAATCCCCGAAGAATTTAATGTCATTAATAAGGCCCTTAGCTACATTGATATTTGCTTCAACCTTACCAGATGGCAATCTTCTATTCCTTTGAATTGCAAAATCTGGATTGCTTCCATATACCCAATCCCATGAAAGATTTCTTTCTTTCATTATTTGATGAATCTTAGATTCATCTTCTTCTGTCAAATGATATTCTTTCATATTGTACTTTTTATCCATGAAATCTCTAAGATTATTTAAGAAATCATAAACAGTTAAGGATTGATCTTTTAAATGGGGTTTAATATTTGTTACTCTTGATCTAACAGATTTTTTACCCTTTGATTCAATTTTGTCTTTTGAAACTCGCAGCGCTTTTTCAAGTACTGATAAATCAACATCAAACATCATACAACCATGATGCATAACTCTATTACCCTTGATATATTGGGCATTTCCACAAAATTTTTGATCACCTATTTGTAAATCGTTTCTCCCTGTAAATTGAGCTTTAACCCCCATTTCTGCAAGTGCATCAATTACCGGTTGACTCATCGATTTGAAATCGAAAGATCCAGCAGTATCTTCACTCGATATAATGGTGTAATTTAGATTATTGTAATCATGATATACCGCACCACCACCACTAATACGACGAACTACGGTTATTCCATTTTTATCTACATATTCCTGATCAATTTCTTGTCTAGTATTTTGGTTTTTGCCAACTACAATTGTAGGTTTATTTATCCATAAATAGAATACATCATCATTCTCAGCTAATACATTGAAAGCAAACAACTCTAAAGCTGTATTATATACAGGATCATTTGATTTTGATTCTAAATATATCATAATTATTTTCTTTTCTTTGGTAAATGTAAGCTCATGTCAACACAGTCAGCAATAGCTTCATATAATGCTTCTGAATATGTTGGGTGACCATGCATTGCTTCTAATACATCATCTACTGTCATTTCTGTTTCAATTATTGTAACTGCTTCGTTGATTATTTCTGCAGCTGATGGTCCAACAATGTGTACACCAAGTATTTCATGATATTTTGCATCCATAATAACTTTTACGAATCCATCTGTTTGGTTAGCACCTAATGCTCTACCATTGTTAGCAAATGCAAATCTACCAACTTTTATATCATATTTCTTCTTAGCTTCTTCTTCAGTTAAACCAACTGATGCAACTTCTGGGAATGTATAAACTGCTGATGGAATTGATTTTAATGAAACTTTTTTAGCATGTCCCATTGCATGTTCAGCAGCTCTTTCACCCATCTTGAATGCAGCGTGAGCTAACATCAATTGACCATTGATATCTCCTGGTGCGTAAATATCTGGATCAGATGTTTGCATGAATTCATTAACTTTAATCATGCCTCTTTCTGTCATATCCACTTTTGCTTCGCCAAGACCTTTTGTATTTGGAACTCTACCTACTGATAATAGAAGATAGTCAGCTACGATGTCTTTTTGATCTTTAACTTTAACAATTATTTCGTCACCTTTTTCTTCAACTCCTTCAAATCTAGCATTTGTAAGAATATCAATTCCTTCTTTTTGGAATCTCTTTGTAACTACATCTGAAAGCTCTTTATCTAAGATATTTAATATTCTATCTGGTCCTTGAATAATTGTAACTTTTGATCCAAATGCTGAGAATGCTTGACCAAATTCTGCACCAATTACACCACCACCAACGATTACTAATCTCTTAGGTATTTCTCTTAATTCTAGAATTGTATCTGAATTTAATACTCTCTTTGAATCTAAACCTGGTAAATCTAGCATTCTTGCTTCAGAACCACCTGCAAATATGATTTTATCTGCATCAATAATATGTTCACCATC
>JAEZWQ010000036.1 GCA_023420085.1 Bacillota bacterium | reverse complement strand
TCATCCTGAGCCAGGATCAAACTCTCATGTTTAGATTCTGGCTAGTTTCACTAGCTCTCAAATTTATTAACGTTTTTCTTCGTCTTTCAAGGTTCGTCTTATTATTCAGTTATCAAAGTCTGTCGCTATCAGCAACTTTTTTATTATACCTCAATCAAGATATAATGTCAACAACTTTTTTATTTTTATCTTAATATTTTTATTTTGACAAAAATAAAAACGGAGAATGAGGGATTTGAACCCTCGCGCCGGTCACCCGACCTACTCCCTTAGCAGGGGAGCCCCTTCAGCCTCTTGGGTAATTCTCCTTAATAACGAATTATAGTATACTAATTTTAAAAGTATTTGTCAACCTAATATTATATAAAACATCAAATATATACTACACTATTCTTGCAAAACTTTTTTCTAAGTCTGTTCTATTCATTCTAATAACAGTTGGCCTTCCATGTGGGCACTGATATGGGTTATCTAGCTTTAATAAATCATCCATTAATTTGATTACTTCTCTTTCTGAGAGCTTATTATTTCCTTTCACTGCTGCCTTACATGATATTGTAGCAATTTTTATGTATAACTTATCATTATTATCTGTCGAGATATTCTCAGATATATTTTCAAATATTGAGTGAAATAATTCTTCAACATCTAAATTATATAAATTGAATGGCACACTTCTAATTAAAAATGTATTATTTCCATAATGCTCAATATCAAATCCAAATTGACTGAATTTCTCATAATTACTTTCTAATACATCTCTTTCTTTACTTGTTAATTCAAGTTTTATTGGTACTATTAATTCTTGTGAATATATCTTCTTGTCTTTATATTCCTTTATATATTTTTCAAATAATACCTTTTCATGTGCAGCATGTTGATCCATTATAAATAATGTATCATCTATTTCAAATAACCAATACGTTCTAAACACCTGACCTATTAATTTAATCTTGGCAATGCTCTCTTCCTTGTGTATATCAAAGAAGTTTATTTGTTCCACTTTATTATTTTCTGCCTTAATATGTTCTTCCATTGTCCTACCTATTTTTTCAAATGGCTGAACATAAGCTTTTTTATAATCATCTTGATTTTTATTATTTATTTCATATTTATTTGAAACAATGTATTCTTGTTTATTTTCATTAAGTGCATCATTTGGTGTTTTATCTATGTTAAAACTATCTTTATATATATTAGGAGTAATATCTGTATTTTTCAGTGTATCTGATATTGTATCTGTAATAAAATTACATATCTCTTGTTCATTAGTAAATCTAACCTCTAGTTTTGTTGGATGAATATTTACATTTATCATGTCAGGATTCATAGAAATATATAAAGCTGTGAACGGAAACTTTCCTTGCATCATTCTGCCATAATAACCTGCTTCTATAGCTAAATTTATGCTATTATTTTTTATAAATCTTCCATTAACAAAATATATTTCAAAATTTCTATTTTGTTTACTCATAAGTGGCTTTGCAATATATCCATTTAATTTTATATTTCCAAATTCTCCATTAATTTCTATCAATGCATTTGCCACATCTTTTCCATATATAGCATATATAACGTCTTTAATATTACCATTTCCTGAAGTGCTTAGTTTTAACTTCCCATTAACAACAAGCTTAAAGCTTATCTCTGGGTGAGATAATGCCATTTTTTCAATTATATCTCCAATAAGCGCAGCTTCATAGTTATTTGATTTTAAAAAGCTTAAACGTGCCGGTGTATTATAAAAGAGTTCTCTAACTATAAATGTTGTTCCTGTTGGGACTCCAACCTCATCAAATCCTAGTTCTTCTCCACCGTGTATTATATATCTATTTCCTAAGAGTTCATCCTTTTTTTTTGTAATCAATTCTACCTTGCCTACTGCTGCAATACTTGATAGTGCTTCTCCCCTAAATCCCAAGGTCTTTATCATGTCAAGCTCATCAGCATAATGTATTTTACTAGTACAGTGTCTTTTAAAAGCAAGCTTTATATCATCTTTTTCTATTCCATTCCCATCATCTGTAACTCTTATAAGTTTCTTACCACCATCTTGAATTTCAATTGTTATCGCTGTAGCATCTGCATCAATTGCATTTTCTACCAATTCCTTGACAACAGCCTTTGGTCTCTCAATAACTTCTCCTGCTGCTATTTTATTTATAGTATCATTATCTAATACGTTAATTTTTGACATTATATCCTCTTCTTTAACTCATACAAGAAATCTAAAGCTTCTCTTGGCGACATATCATCAAGACTTAATTTCTTAATTTCGTCTGTTATATCTTCTTCTTTTTCCTGCTTTGTATCTATATATTCAAATATTGAAATTTGTTGATTTTTTCTATCTTTATTTATAGTTTGAACTATATCTGCTTTATCTAATCTTTTAGCTAACTCCTTAGCTCTTTCAATGACTTTTTCCGGTAATCCTGCAAGTTTTGCTACTTGAATTCCATAGCTTTTATTAGCCCCTCCTCTAAGAATTTTTCTTAGAAATATTACATTATCATTCTTTTCATAGACATCAATAAAATAATTAACTACATTATCAAGCTTCCCTTCTAGTTCCGTCAATTCATGATAATGTGTTGCAAATAGTGTTTTGGCTCCTATTATATTAGGGTCAGCTATATATTCAACTATTGACCATGCAAGACTTAATCCATCAAATGTAGAAGTTCCTCTTCCTATTTCATCAAGTATTAGCAGGCTTCTAGATGTTGCATTTCTTAAAATATTTGACACTTCTGTCATCTCTACCATAAATGTACTTTGGCCTGATGCCAAATCATCTGATGCACCTACCCTAGTGAATATCCTATCAACAATATCCAGTTTACACTCACTAGCAGGAACAAAAGAACCTATTTGCGCAAGTAGTACTATTATTGCAGTCTGTCGCATATATGTAGATTTTCCAGACATATTTGGTCCAGTGATTATTGCAAATCTTTCATTTTTCATATTTAGGTAAAGATCGTTTTCTATAAATTTATCATTACCTATTATTTTTTCAATAACTGGATGTCTTCCACCCTTTATCTCTATGCTTCCGTCATTAACTATCTGAGGTCTTTTATAATTATTGGTAGTTGCTATGTATGAAAGAGATATAATAAAATCTAATTCTGCAATGTGTTTTGCAGTATTAAGTATCCTTTCAACATTTAGCATCATAGTTGATTTTATATCTTCAAATATCTCTAGTTCTAATCTATATAATTTATCTTCTGCACCAATTATTTTTTCTTCTATTTCCTTTAGCTTTTCAAACGTATATCTTTCAGCATTTGTAAGTGTTTGTCTTCTAACATACTCTTGTGGAACTTGTTCTGCAAATGACTTATTTATTTCTATACAATATCCAAAGTTTTTACTATATTTAATCCGTAAATTTTTTATTCCTGTTCGTTCTTTTTCCTCTTTTTCTATATCTAATATCCAGTCTTTACCATTATTCATGGCAAGCCTTAGTTCATCAATTTCTTTATTATAGCCATGCTTGATAACTCTTCCTTCTCTAATAGATATAGGTGCTTCTTCGTCAATTGCATTTATAAGTATTTCAGATAGGTCATTAAGTAAATCAATATTTTTATTTATATCTTTTATATATTTTGATTTATAACCAGAAATAGTATTTTTAAGAGGTTCAATTTTTTGAAGTGATTGGCTAAGTGCTAACATATCCCTAGGGTTTATACTACCTGTAGAAATTTTTGCAATAAGTCTTTCAAGATCATATATATTAGATAATATTTCTCTTACATCATCCCTTTTTATAACGTCTTCATTTAATTCATCAATACTATCGTACCTTTTTAGTATGAGTGCCTTATCTAATGATGGAGCCAAAATTTCATTTCTTAAAAATCTTGCTCCCATTGACGTATTCGTCTTATCTAAAACCCAAAATAATGATCCATGTTTCTTTGCATCCCTCATAGTTTCAACAAGTTCAAGATTTCTGATTGTGAAACTATCAATTACCATATTGGCTCTTATTGAGTAGATATTAATCCCTATTATATTACCTAAAAAACTTTTCTGTGTGTAATGAATATATTTTATTATACTCCCAGCGGCTATAAGCATACTTAATTTATCTATGCCTAACGCATCAACAAATTCTATCTTAAATTGTCTGCATAGTTCTCTTTTAGCCTCTTCATCATCAAAATATGTACTGTCAAGTTCTGAGCAAGAAATATTTCTATCTTTGCAATAATCGATTATAGGAAATCCTCCTACAGCTAGTTGTATATTATAAATTATTTCAACAGGTCTATATTTATTTAGCTCATCCTCAACTTCTCTATATGTATCAGTTTCTGTTACTAAAAATTTCCCTGTAGTTACATCTATAAATGCTACTCCTATTTTATTTCCTATCTGGGCTATTGAGCATAAATAATTATTACTATCATTTTTATCTATATCTAAATTTTGATTTGTACCCGGTGTTATAATCCTTGATACTTCTCTTTTTACTATTCCTTTTGTTAATTTAGGATCTTCTACCTGCTCACATATTACTATTTTATAACCAAGACTTATTAGTTTTGTGATATAAGGATTTACAGCATGATGTGGCACTCCACACATTGGCGCTCTTTCTTCTAAACCACATGATTTTCCTGTTAAAGTTAATTTAAGTTCTTTCGATACTGTAATAGCATCTTCAAAAAACATTTCATAAAAATCTCCCAATCTAAACATAACAATATAATCACTATATTGTTTTTTTACATCTAAATATTGCTGCATCATCGGAGTAAGTGCCATATCAAAACCTCATGAGTTAAACCCATGTTATCCTTTCCCTATATAAGTTCACCCTTATAATAAAAACCACAAGCTTCACTTAATTTTACATCAACTATTTCCCCAACTAGTCTTTCTCCACCTGCAAAATGAACTATACTATTATCACTAAGTCTTCCACTTAGATTCAGTTTATCATCTTCTTTAATTTCTTCCACTAATACCTTCATGGTCTTTCCCTCGTTCTCTTTTACCTTTTTTGCTGAAATTTCACGAACAAGGTCATGAAGCCTTTTATATCTATCATTTACAACGTCTTTTGGAATTTGATTTTCAAGACTCGCTGCAGGTGTACCTGTCCTCTTAGAGTATATAAATGTAAAGGCAGCTAAGTATTCTACCTTTCTAACTACATCAAGTGTATCTTGAAAGTCTTCCTCAGTTTCGCCTGGAAATCCTACAATTATATCTGTTGATATTGCAATATCTGGTATTGCTTTTTTTATCTTATCTATCAATGCTAAGTATGATTCTTTTGTATATCTTCTTCTCATCGCTTTTAGAATATTGTTACTTCCAGATTGAAGAGGCATATGTAATTGTTTACATATTTTTTTCGAATCCTTCATAACTTCAATAACTTCATCATCAAAGTCTTTAGGATGTGGTGTCATAAATCTAATTCTTTCAAGTCCGTCAATTTTTTCAACTTCCCTTAAAAGTCCTGCAAAATTAACTTCATCTTTGCTTTTTCTACCGTAGGAATTTACATTTTGTCCCAGAAGCATTATTTCTTTCACACCTGTATTTACTAGCTGTTTTATTTCGCTAATAATGTCTTCACAAGCTCTACTTCTTTCTTTTCCTCTAACATATGGAACTATGCAATAACTACAATAATTATCACATCCAAACATAATATTTATACCAGCTTTGAATGGATATTTTCTGTCAGAAGGAATGTCTTCAATTATTTCATTTGTACCTTTCCAAATATCTATTATCATTCCTCTGTTTGTAAGAGTGGTGTAAAGTAACTCTGCAAATTTATATATATTATGTGTTCCAAATATAAGATCAACAAATTTATAATTCTTTTTTATATTCTCTACTACCACATCTTCTTGCATCATACAGCCGCATAATCCTACCTTTAGATTTGGATTTTTTTTCTTATTATGCTGTATTCTACCTAAGTGTCCATAAACTTTTAAGTTTGCATTTTCTCTTACTGTACAAGTATTAAATATAACAAAATCAGCTTCTTCGGTATCTACAATATTGTATCCCACTAGCTTTAATATTGCTGTTAATTTTTCTGAATCTCTCTCATTCATTTGGCAACCAAAAGTTGTAATACACGCCGTTAAATCCCTATTTAATTCCTTTTTGAGATTTGCAACAACCTCTGAAGCCTTTTTTATAAACCAATATTGTCTTTTCGGCTCCTCACTCGGAACGTCAAGACTAGTATCTATATTATCAAGAATAGATTTAAAGTCTACATTGAAATCTATAGCATTTTTTATCTTCATCTAGCAATTTCTCCCAATAATTTCTTTAGTGAATCTGTTTCTACTTTTATTTTCTTATCTCCTAGTTTAACAAATACTTCTTCACCTTCAATTATAATATTTTCCCTTATCTTATCTAAATTAAGCCACTCCCCATCAAGCTTAACTTTAACTTCATTATCTTTTATACTTAAATCTTCCTTACTTATTAGTGATTTTATTTTATTTATACCTATTCCTGCTAAATCTTTCCCTGCATCTAAGTAATTTGCTATATTTTCAGCCTGATTCTTTATCATAAGCTTATTCCCGCCTAATACACATATCCCAAGTATAACAAATGTTATAATTACAGCTATTAACTTTTTAACAATAAATATCACCGCAATCAAAATGACTGCGGCAATAATTAATAGAAGATGCAAGGGTTTTATATAAAAATCCCCTAGCCACATTTTATAAAACCTCTTTTTCCTCTTTTTCTCTAACTTCTAAATGATCTATCTTAGCCTTTTCTATTTCCACATTTTTAGGTAAATTGTCATTAGGCTTTTTATCATTTTCTGGCAACCCTTTAATAGTTTCTGCAACTCCAACAAAAGTAGAAGCTAAGTTCTTTAGATCGCTTGGTATAATAATTTTTGTAGATTTACCATCAGCTACTTTTTCAAGAGATTTAAGAGACGAGAACTTAAGTACAGCCTCATCTATATTTATATTTTTAATTTTTTCAAGCCCTTGTGCTGTTGCTTCTTGTACAAGTAATATTGCATTAGCCTCACCTTGAGCCTCGATTTCCTTTTTGGCTTTCATTGCTTCTGCATTAAGAATTGTGGTTTCTTTCTTGGCTTCTGCTTCAAGGATTAACGCTTGCTTTTCACCTTCTGCCTTTAATATTGATGCTTCTTTTATTGCAGATGCATTAAGAATTTTTGCTCTCTTATCACGTTCTGCTTTCATTTGAAGTTCCATTGCTTGCATGATTGAAGGTGGTGGCGTTATACTTTTTAATTCCACTCTATTTACTTTTATTCCCCATTGGTCGGTAGCTTCATCCAAAGTATTTTGCATTTTTGAATTTATTAGTTCTCTTGATGTTAGTGTCTGATCCAGTTCTAGATCACCAACGATATTTCTCAAAGTAGTAGCTGCAAGATTTTCAATTGCTTGTACAGGATATGATACTCCATACGTATAAAGTTTTGGATCTGTTATCTGGAAAAATACTATTGTATCTATATTTATCGTAACATTATCCTTAGTAATAACACTTTGTGGATCAAAATCTACAACTTGTTCCTTCAATGTGACTATTTTCGCAATCCTTTCAATGAAAGGCTTTTTAAAATGTAGCCCTGATGACCAAGTCGCAGAATATACACCAAGTTTCTCAATAACATAGTTATTAGACTCAGGCACTATTTTTACTAAAGATGCTATTATTGCTACAAGTACAATAATTATTACTATTATTGTTATTGGTAATTTTGAAACTCCTCCCAATATATCCTTTAAAAATTCCATGTTTACTTTTCCTTTCTTACAACTATCTTATTCCCTTCGAGTCTTACAGCTTCTACCTTGTCACCAACTCTTAATTCTTTACCTTTTTCCTCTAAAGCAAAATGATATACATCTGCAACTTTTATTCTAGCTTTTCCATTTGAAGAAATCGAATCAATATAAAATTCGCCTTCATACTTCTTATTAATAAGATCTTTATCGCTCTGTCTTTTTCTAAACGATAAAAACATACATATTAAGCCTACTATACTCATTATTAAGAATACAATTATTATAATCGTATTAGATACATTTAGCATGCTTAATATAAAGCTTACTACAACTGCTGGCATGAACCATATAGTTACTAGTTCTAAAGGTGTAATTATCTCAATTATTACCAATACAACTAATAATATCACCCAAAATATCATCTCAAATCCTTTCCACAATTAGGACAGAATTTTTCTGTTCCATTCAATTTGGTACCACATTCTGAACAAAACTTTGGTTTCGTTTTATTTGTATTATTTCCGTCATCTGTACTTTCGGTATTACTACTTGCCTGATTATTATTTTGTTGATTATTCTGCTCGTTTGCATAACCTGTTGTATAGCCAGGATTTGTATTTCCCATGTTTTGCATAGTCTGTCCAAAGGCATTCCCCATTCCCATACCCATAAACATGTTTGGTACTCCTCCTCCTTGGTTTTCTGCTAATTTATTCATAGCCTCAAGTTGTTTCATCGTTACATATCCTTGATTTGTTCCAACCTTAACAGATTTATCAACTTCTCTAATGTATTCCTTGCTCTCTTCGTCAGGTTCTATTCCTTCAATGGCAACAGAGACTATTGTAATACCTCTATTTTTACTCCATTCTTCAGTTAGAACATTTGACAATTCATTTGAGATATCTTTACTCTTAGATAAAAACATATCAAATGGATAATTATTTTCTCTACCTACTGTAGACATTCCACTAACAAGGTTCATTATGAACTCAGCTTTTAACTGATCATCAAAAACCTCATCAACCGTTAGATTTTCGCTAAATGTTAGCCCAGTAACATTTGCAATTAAGACAATTGGATTCGATATTCTAAAACTATATCTACCAAAACTTCTAATATAAATATTTCCATATCTTGCATCATTATAAGCCATTTGGGTTGGTGTCCCAAATTTATTATTCATAATTTCTGTCAAACGTACATATACACCATACTGTTCATTAGCAAATTGTCCACCAAATTTTATTCTCTCTCCAAACTGTTTGAAAGCTTCAATAATTCCCTTTCCAACTCCTTGATTTGAGAAAACTGATGGTGCAGTTCCTGTATCCCAAGTATATTCACCTGGTTCAAATACTATATCCTTTATTTTTCCATTTTCAGTAACTAAAAATGCATATCCCTCTGGTACAGATACTCTAGTACCATCACTAATTGCACCTGATCCTTTATCACTTCCTCTTGAGCGAGTTCCATTTGGATCATCAGATTTTATCATTCCCTTTGCAAGTAGTACATTGGCAGGCTGTGGTGGTAGTACCATAAACTCAGCCCATTGATCTCCTAATGTTCTCCTAGCGCTATTAAAAGCTGCTTTAATTAATCCCATATAGTCTCCTTACTAAATCTATTTTTTATGCCTTCAAACTCTTCCAATGATGGGTCTTTATTTTCCCATAATATTTTTACGCTATCATTTTTATATCGTGGAATAATATGTATATGTAAGTGAAAAACCGTTTGTCCTGATACTTCTTCATTGTTTTGTAATATATTAATACCTTCGCATTCATTGTATAATGCCTTTGCATATCTGCTTGCTAATTTCATCATATGGGCATAGGTTTCTTCATCCACATCAATTATATTTCTATAATGTTTTTTTGATATAACTAATGCATGCCCAATATTACTTGGAAATCTATCTAAAATCACCTTAGCTATATCATCTTCATATAATGTAAAAGATGGTATTTCATCATTTATTATTTTACAAAATATGCAATCATCCATTATCTATTCCTTCCTACATAGAATAGGGCAATTGTTCCTGGTCCACTATGCGCACCGATAGTTGGCCCTATTTCATTGTAAATTATATCTTTAATTCCAGTTTCTTCAGCTATATATCTTCCTAGTTCCATAGCTTCATCTCTTGCATCAGCATCACAAATAACAATAAAAGGATTATCATCTTTATGATTTTCAGAAAGATTTGCTTTCATTAATTTACAAATTTCTTTAATTGATTTTTTTCTTCCTCTAGCAGTTGTAACCGGTACCAATTTGCCTTCTTCATTACAATGTAATATTGGTTTTATATTTACAACATTTGCGATAAATGCCTTAGTTTTTGAAACTCTTCCTCCACGATAAAGATATACCATGTCTTCAACTGTGAAATAGTGCGTTATTCTAGGTATTAAATCATTTAAATAGTTTTTAGCTTCATCTAGGGTACATCCTTTTTCTTTACATATAACTGCGTGCCTGACAGCTATCCCTTGTCCACCAGAAGCAGCCTTGCTATCTATTATACATATATTTGCATCTGGATATTCATCCATAAGCTCATTAGCTACAATGCTTTCTGTATTAAAAGAACCACTAAGTTCTGATGAAAATGAAATATGCAAAATATCTTTCCCATCTTTTATAATACTCTCAAACAATTCTCTAGTTTCAGCAATATTTGCTTGCATCGTTGTTGTTTTTGCGCCATCTCTCATTTTATTATAATATTCTTTAAGACTAATACTATCTCTAAAGCTATATTCTTTGTCATCTAAACGGTAATTAAGACCTAAATATTTAACATTGTTTTTATCTATGTATTCTAATGGTAAATCTGCCGTACTATCAGTAGTTATAATGTAATCTCGCATAACCCTCCTTGTATGAACGTATTTTATTATATTATACTGCATAAATAGTCTTTTTGCATAATTTCATTAAATATTTAAACTAATTTGTTTTCTATAGTACATTATTTCCTTTTGTTTAATAATATTGGCTTATACATGTTATAATGTTATAAAAGATGATTAGTTTTCTCTAATCATCTTTTATAACATTAATATATTTTCTAAAAAGGGGGCTAGTGAATTTTTTTAATCACACTGAGTCAAAATCTGATCTTGATTATTTTTTTTCTAAAAAATAAATATTGTAAATATCTTCCCTTAAGAATACTTCTCCTTCGTGAGTAATAGTAAATAATAAACACTCATCGGTCCCTTTTTCAAAAAAACTGTAATCTGATTGGTCATCAAAAGCATTAGTTGAAATACAAAGTTTATCAATAATAAAAAAGCTATTATATTTACTTAAAAATTTTTCTGTATTTTGTGTAATTTCAAAGGAATAAATATATGCTTTAGCCCCTTCTGATATAGTTCCTGGCCATTTATTAGAACGTTTTACTTGGATTAAATCATGGAATATTTCTAATTTATCAACCTCTAAATCTCCATACGCTTCTACTATCTGAAATGTAGAACATAATTTCAACATAATATTCAGAATTTTATTATATTTAGTTTTTTGATATTCAGATATATTTACATAATTATTACTTAAGTATTTCATATCAATCCTTTAAATAAAAAAACAATGTGCTTTACTTTGTTTTTTTGCAGTTAGCATTGGGTGATAGTGTTTATAATACTTACTACCCGATCCATGTTTTTGAGGTTTACTAACCTCCTTAATTGGGCTCGCTGACTTGCATGCATCATAAGCATATCCTGAGGATATAGCAAAGACATCTCCTCCAGATTTTAATCTATTAGCAGCAACACTTTTAGATTTAATAGCTGAGCTAACATAGACATTATCCTTATATCTAGTTGCAGCATAATATTTTACATTCTTTTGATTTCGCTTCAGTTTTTCAATTACTTGAGATGCAGCATAGTGAGTTACGCCTAAAATAACGACACCTGCAGCTACTGATAAAATAGCTTTGATTAATGCCGCAGCTACAGCTCCAGTTGCTATAATTAAAGCGGCTTGTGCCTTAATGTTATCAGAAGTTTCATCAATCTTTAACATATCTGATTTATCATTTATGTTCTCAACTGAAGCAGCTAATTCTCCTTCATTAAAAGTTTTAACATTTACTTTATACCGCTTAACAGTACCCGATGAGCCTAATATTCTTCTAAGAAAATTATTTTCATTTGTTTGCTTTTCTAAAGTATAGTTATTTTCAAACATATTATGTGTCATAATATATGTCTGCCCATCAACCTCTAACTTTGCAACTGTTCGTTGTCTACTATCTTCTAGTATCTCGATTTTATACCCATCTATAAAGATAAAATTATCTTGTGCATATGTGCTTCGAGGCATCAGATTTATTAACAACAAAAAAGCTAACATAAAACTAATCAATTTTTTTAAAATTTTATTATTCATTTATCATCCTCCTAATTAATTCTTTATTTTTTACTCTTTTAGAGAAAAAAGCAGTTACTCTAGCCGTAGCATAAGAATTAAATTTACTTGTTTTTTCTTCATTATCACCTCCATATGCTAGTAAAATACCCTTTTTTAAAAATACTTCATTTTTTCTTAGCAACCTATTATGTGCCTTAACACCAAAAACAAAATCGTAATTTGCCGGATAACTTACTTTATTTTCATTATCATAACTACTAACTATAATAGTTCCCATTTTATCTATTTCTTTTAATATTTCTTTAATCCCTTTGTCATCATTTGGCATAGAAAAACTAAGATTGATAATATCTAATTTGTTTTTAAGACACCATTTTAGAGCCTTATATATTTTCCCTTTGTTTCCACTACCCGCATCATCCAGAATTTTAATGGAAAATATTTCAGCATTTGGATTTAGTTCACTTATTATAGTAATCACTTCTGTACCATGTCCTAATTGATCTATTTCATTTTCAGCATTGTCTAATTTTATAATTTTAATTCTTTTATCTTCAATTGATGAATAGCCACTATCTAAAACGGCAATTTTTGTTTTTTCTTCATTATTGTAGGAATTAATATTAAACTTATGGTCGTAATCAATATAGTACAAAAATAAATACAGAATTGAATTAACAGATAGAACAATGAGAATCAGCCATATTAAACGTTTGTCATTTTTATTTTTCATATAAACTCCAAAATCACCAAAATATATAAATGAACGGATAAAAGGAATACTTTAACCATCTTATATAATTACTGCAATTAATTTTATTATTGTAATTAATATTGTAATATAACATTATAATAATCGGGATATAAAATAAATAAAAGTATTGATACGTATTCCATTTATAAATTAACTCACAAACATAAGCTATAAGTATATTGATTTAAAAAAAAAAGTATATTTATAGATTTTATAAATCTACCTTTCATATAAAAAATACATGCATATATCAAAAGTAAAGACAAAATTCCATATTCCACAAACTCCAATAGTATAATCAGTAAAATAATAACTAATCCTAAAAATGCCACTATTCTTTTTAAAATACCTAAATCTTTATCCGTTAATAATTTTGTTAGTTTTAAGAAACATATACACGACATAAAATTAAAACAAATATTTAACTTATGATTATTAACTAATATACTATATGCTGGTTGCGAAATAATAGCAATCAAGAAAACTCTAAGCATATATTTTGTTATATTTTTTGTATTTAAGATGCCTACTGAAATTCCAAAACAAAATAACGGAAAACTTAATCTTCCTATTATTTGAAAGTAAGTATCGTTGTTTAATATAGCCTTTATGACATGATTAATTATCATTATAGCCTTTATGACATGATTAATTATCATTGTTAAATACGAAATTATTAAATATTATTATTAATTGTTTTTACATACTTATTCATATTTATTTATAAATATTTCAATTGTATATTTCAACTAATATGCTATCTATCATCCACTATTTGGCAGTTTTCAGATGGAAAAATAACTGTATCCCTTATGCTTACTTAGTTACATTGACTTTTGTTATTGTTTTAAACTATGGTAATTTATTCCTTCCCTTTACTTTTTTCTGAATTATTCTCATCTTACTCTTAGTTATAAATTGATAGTCTGTTCTAAAATTACAAATCTTATGTAGATCATCAGTTGTTCTTTCCATTTTAGCATAAGAAAAATTAATACAAAAAATGCAGAGTTTATAAGTCCTGTGATGTATTTTTTTATTATTCAACTATCAAGCTCCCGATATCCTCCTTGTATGAACATATTTTATTATATTATACTGCATAAATAGTCTTTTTGCATAATTTCATTAAATATTTAAACTAATTTGTTTTCTATAATGCATTATTTCCTTTTGTTTAATAATATTAGCTTATACATGTTATAATGTAACTATTAATTATTATAGATTGGATAAATAAATTATGAAAAAATATACAAATATAATATTTGATGTTGATGGTACTTTAATAGACTCTAGAGCATCAATAATAAGAAGTCTTAAAAAGGCATTGAATGTATCAGATGGTTCTGAAAATAATATAAATTTTGAAGAAATAATGGGAATTACAGATAGAGATGCTGCAATTAAATTAGGTATAAAAGATATAGATGATTTTTTAGAAAAATGGAAAGAGGAGCTATCATCATACGATGGCACATATCAGCTATTTTCTGGAATGCGTGAAACTCTTGTTCTACTTAAAGAATATGGATATAAGCTCGGAATAATTACATCAATGCCAGGTATTTCATTAAGAAGTATATTCTCAAACATGCATATATATAATCTATTCGATACAATAGTAACTTCTGATATGACCAAAGCACATAAGCCAAGTCCTGAGCCAATGTATAAATATATGGAATTATCTAACACTTGCCAAGATGAATTGATTTATATAGGTGACAGTTATAGTGATTGTAACTGCGCTTTAAATTCAGGAGTCGATTTTATTGAGGCTACTTGGGGTAGTGGTGGTTATATGGAAAGCTTATTTGATGTAGAAAAACCTACGGATTTAATAGAAATTTTTAAACCTCAATGATTGCATTTTTCAAATTTAATCTTAGGCATATAAAAAAATCTTTACAAAATGCTTAAACTTATATATATATTTGCTTTATCAAGTTAAAACTAAAGTATTTATTCAATACTAGGAATGAGGAGCTATATGACTAGATATGTATTAAGAAGATGGAATATTTCCATAATATTAATTTTAATTATTACTATGAATGCTTTATTCAAGATATTTTCAGCTTATATGATTGGTAGTTCTTTTAATAAACTTTTAGAAAATGATTTAAGTAACTTTATATTTTTTGTAGAACTATCTTTTTTGGGATTTTTACTTTTTCTATTATTTACAGTAATAAGGGTTAGGTTCGAAAATAGAGTTATTCAAAAAATTATTTCAGATATTAGAAATGATATTATGAGTAATATATCAAAAAGCGACTATAAGAGATTTTATGATAGAGAAATTGGTACATATATCTCTTGGCTAAGTAACGATTTATTAATTATTGAACAAAAAGGATTTACATCTCTTTTCAGTTTAATTACAGTTATAATAGAAACTACATTATCAATATTTGCTTTAATAACATTCCATTGGTCAATCATTCTATTCACTGTAATTACAAGCTTACTCACCTTATATCTACCAAAACTGGCAAATAAAAGAATTCAAGAATCTGCAACCGTATATTCTGAATCGCTTGAACAAGTAACTTCAAAGTATTCAAATTATTTAAATGGGTTTGACTCTCTACTATCTTATAAAAGATTAGGCCTATTAAAAAGCGTTGCTAAAGATGTATCATCATTAATTTTTAATACATCCGATTCGTTAAAGAAAAATGTTTCAATTGCGGTATTTTTAGGTGGATTTAGTAATCTCCTAAGTCAAATAGGTGTGCTAATATTGTCAGGATTTTTAATTAGTTTTAGAATAATTAGTTTTGGTGCTGTATTAACTATAGAATCGTTAACCGGTACTATATTTAATTCAATATCAAATATCTTGGATACTATGATTAATATTAATACTGTAAAGCCAATATTAGCAAAATTTGATGATTATAATAAAGAAGTAAGCAATAATAATGATAATGAAGGCGTTAGCATTGATACAATTGATACATTATCTTTAAGAAATTTAGGATTTAGCTATGATGATAAAACTATAATAGATAGTTTTAATTATACATTTGAAACTGGTAAAAAATATGCTCTATGTGGAAAAAGTGGTAGTGGTAAAACTACATTGTTAAACATACTATCTCATAGGTTAAATGATTACTTAGGTGAATTTAATATAAATGGAATTGATGTAAAGAAGATAAATAAAGAAAGTGTATATAAAAATTTAGCTTACGTATCACAAAACTCTTATATCTTCTCTGATACACTAAGATTTAATATATCATTAGGTGAAAACATTGATGATAAAGAGATAATAAAAGTATTAAAACTATTGGATTTAGATATATTACTAGAAGAGAACGGTCTTGATCTTATTTTAAAAGAGAATGGAAAAAATCTTTCTGGTGGTCAAAAGCAAAGGATCGCACTTGCAAGAGCATTAATTAGAAATAAAAAGTTACTACTATTGGATGAGGTTACATCAAGCCTTGATAAGGAGAATGCAAGTTTAATAGAAAATATAGTATTAAATGATAAGGATTTAACTGTTATATTAATCAGTCATAATATTACTGAAGAAAATAAATCAAAATTTGATGATATAATCGAGTTTCCTGTTTCAAACTAAAAGTATATTACATTTTGTTTTTAATATATCAATCATAATGGCGAGATTATTCTCGCCATTATATTTTTATTGGGTATATGTCACCAACAGTATTTGACAAAAAAGCCGATTAAAATAGTCCTAAAACAAACCTGCAATCCCCATCCTTGAATTTTTCATTATCATAAAAGAGAATGACGGAGATATTTCGCCTTGTTTATTCTTGTAGTAACCAATCGGCTATATCATGTATTTCGATTCCTTCATAACTATATTTTGGATGTTTGGTTCTAGCAATAATCATTTTTGGATAAGCATCTCGGATCTGAAGCAGAGGAGAGCATTCTCTCTCAAATGTTTCCTGCCCGGAAATATTGTCGCTAACCTGAATATAAATCTTCTCGCTACCTCTATGAGCAACAAAGTCGATCTCCTTTTGATAGAGTTTGCCGACGTAGACATCATATCCACGGCGAAGAAGTTCGATGCAAACGATGTTTTCATATACTCTGCCGTAATCCATATTTCTGCTTCCCAGTATTGCATATCGAATACCGCTGTCACACAAATAGAACTTTTCAGAGCTTTCAAGGTATTTCTTACCTCGGATGTCGTATCTCTTAATATCATAAAAAACAAAAGCATTGCACAAATACTTAATGTACTTGCCTACGGTTACATGATTGGTCGGAGTCTCATTTGCTGTCAACAACTGACTGACCTTATTAGGAGAAGTCAGGTTACTGATATTATCCATAAGGAACTCGCTCAGATGCTGTAAAACTAAAGTGTCCTGGAGCGCATATTTCTGCACCAAATCCCTTGTAACAATCGTTTCGTAGACCTCTTTGATATAGTTTGTTCTGTCTTTTTCGGTTCTGTAAGCGTAAGAACCTGCTAAACCGCCCTTGATAGCGTAATCATCAAAGAGGTTATCTTTATCACTAACATCATCATAATATTGGCAATATTCCTGGAAGCTGAAAGGAAACACATGGATTTCAATATAGCGTCCGGTAAACAGAGTTGCCAGATCCGCATTCAACAGGAAAGCATTGGAGCCTGTTACATAGATGTCGTATTTTCCCTTAGAGTAAAGGCTATTGATTGCCAACTCAAACTTGGGGCACATCTGCACCTCGTCCACAAATAGGTAGTTCGTTTTACCTTCCTTATAATGTTCTTCCACATAGGCGTGTAATGCATGGTATTCCTTGATTTCCTCATACTCCAAATCCATGAAGTCAATGAAGATAATATTGATGTTTTCAAAATGGCTTTTCAGATACTCAATATACGCCTGCATCAGCTTGGACTTGCCAGAACGACGAATGCCCGTGATGATCTTGATATCAGGAGTACCATTCAATTCAATGATTCTATCGAGATATTTTGCTCTTGTAATTGTTTTCATATCATCACCCACTTTCAAAAGTCGAAAATTTTTCATTTCTTGAAACTGATTCGATGTGCTTATTATACTGTCTGCTAATAGTATATGCAAGATATCACTTTCAAAAACACAAAATATTTTATTTTTTGAAAATGGAGACTATGTAAAGGCAACCAGAAGGCTACCACAGGCAATCACAATCAGAGTAAGATTTCTATCAAGAGTAAGAGCAGGTTCGCTTGTGTACGTGTTATGAAATAGTTAAATTAAGTATAATTAATCCTAACATTCTCTCAAATAAATATAATATCAGAATACCGTTATAATTGAAGTCGTATTAGGATTTAAGCAAGAATTTACAATACACTTTATTTTACTCATTTTATCAAATAAAACAATCTCATTTTCGATTACAGGTGTATTCAATGGCACCTTCATTAATTTAGTAAATTTTATAGGTATATTTATCGCTCTATATTGTATAGAAATCTTGTCAAAATCATTCCTGCATATCCTCATCAAAGCATCAACATTTCCCCTATCCTGTATATCTAGTTCTTCATAAAGATAGAAAATTTCATCTATACTTATAACCTCTTTTTCATTATTATCCTTATAATTTATACACAGTATCCTTACAAATTTTGTAGTATCACTAACACCAAATTTATTTGCGATATCTGGCATTTCTTTAAGATTCATGTGTATAAGCTTTAGGTGCTTAGCCTCTTTGAAATAATCTAATGCTGTATTTTTCTTTATTATACTATTAGACGATACAAAAGTTCCTTTATTTTCCTGTCTATACAAAAAACCATCATCTACGAGTTCATTTATTGCCGCCCTCACTGTCATTCTACTTGCATTAAATTTTAAGGCTAGTTCCCTTTCAGATTCTATTGGTGTATTTTCATCTACACCCTTTATTTGTTCTAAAATTTTATTTTTTATTGTTACATAAAGAGGTTGTGCCATCTTACTTTACATTCCCTTAACTGTTTTTTCAATCAATTCCAATCGCTGTTTTGCAATTGATTTGTTGCGTCTTTTTGTAAAAAAATCTATTAGCTTTGAATTGGCTCTTGATAAAGTTGCATTAGCTTTATACTCTTCAAAGTATGTTACTTTGATAGATTTATCATCAATTTCTTCTACTGTATATCGTGTAGTATAATTTCCATCTCCAGAAATATACTGTGTTTCATAAACTCTATTAGGTTCATATATTGATAAAAGTACTTCAACATTAGCAGATTGCTTTAATTTATTCTTCATTTTCTTTTTATATGAATACCCAGAATGTATTTCTTCTTTATTCAGCTCCTTACCCGTTGAAGATTTTATATCCTCAATTATTATCTTAGAGAATAAATCAAATGCATCTTTGGCACTAATATTAAGCTCTTTCTCTACTTCAATCATCAAATCCCCCATTTTCAACAAGATTTTTAAACCATAATCCTGATTTTTTTATAGTTCTTTCACCTGTATTTAAGTTATATTCAACAAGGCCATACCTATTTTTATAAGCGTTCAACCAACTCCAACAATCAATAAATGTCCAAACATGATATCCTATGCAATTAGCCCCTTCACTTATAGCCTTATGAAGCCACTTAAGATGATCTTTATAAAAATCTATTCGATAATCATCATGTATTAAACCATCAATCTTAAATCTTTCTTCATTTTCAACACCCATTCCATTTTCAGTTATCATCCATTCAATATTTCCATAGTTCTCTTTAATATTCTTTGCTATATCATATATGCCTTTTGGATATATTTCCCAGCCTCTATATGGATTCATTTTTTTACCCGGCATATCATATTCATCAAAATAATATTCAGGCATAAATGGAGCATCAGGATTAGGCATATTAGCCTTTGCACATACTCTGTACGGATGATAATAATTAACTCCAAGGAAGTCAACCTTGCCTTCACTAATTATAGCTGATGCCTTTTTACGATAATCTTCATCAAAAGGCATTAAATTATGTCTTTTGATTATTTCAACCAGTCTTTCATCATAATGCCCTTTTATTGCTGGATCTAAGAAACTTTTATTTGCAAATAATTCTGCAATTTCAGCTGCTTTTATATCTGCAGTATTGTCACTTCTAGGATATGCTGGTGTTAAGTTCAATACTATACCTATCTTACCATCATATTTTTCATCATGGAATTTTTTAACTGCCATTGCACTTGCAAGAGCTGTATTAAATGCAACTCTTACTGCTGCTTTAGGGTCAACCTTACATGGATAATGATAGTTTTTAAGATATCCACATTCCACGTGGACTATAGGTTCATTGAAGGTAAACCAATATTTAACAATATCTCCAAATAATTCAAAACATAATCCTGCATATCTTTCATAAGCTAAAACTACATCATGGTTTTCCCAGCCACCTATATCTTGCATTTTTTTAGGCATATCAAAATGAAAAAGATTTACAAATGGCTCAATATTATTATCTCTAAGCTTATTGAAAACATCTTTATAAAACTTTACAGCTTCATCATTTACTTTACCATCTCCATCTGGAATTAATCTTGACCAACTAATTGAAGTTCTAAATGAATTATGTCCCGTTTGTTTAAGAAATTGTATATCTTCTTCATAATTTTTATAAAAATTCGATGTGTCATATGGTCCTATGTTTCCATGAAATCTATCAGGTTCTAATTCATACCATAAATCCCAGATATCATCACCCTTTATACTAGTTTTATGCGAACCTTCTGACTGTGTTGCTGATGTTGCACTACCGAAGTAAAAATTTTTTGGAAATTCTAACATATTTCTCCCCTCAAGTATTAGCTATTTTTTCTGCCTTTTACAAAATATAATATTATAAAAATTAATCCAATAATTATTGACACTAATGGTCTTGGTGTCTTTGGAGAGGTTGCTATTAGAAACAATCCTATAGCAACCAAAAACAACCTCCAAGAATATTTCATATCTATTTCAACCTCTTATTTAGCTGAATAAATTTTTCAGCTAAAATTTTAAAACTTTCAGCACTCATCATCTGATCTTCTGCATGTACTAAGAGTAAACTTACATTCACTCCATCACCACCAGCTTCTTTTTGTATAAGTTCAGTATGTGAATGATGTCCTTCAACAAAAAATTTATTTCCCTCTTCCATTTTCTCTTCAGCTTCTTCAAACTTTCCTTCATTGGCCAAATCTATGGCCTCAATATATGCTGCTCTAGCCATTCCTACATTTGAAATTATGCTAAAGCAAATCATTTCTATATCTTGCATATTATTCTTTATCCTTCATTTTATTTGCTAAAATTACAAACGGTGCCCAAATTACAAAAGAAATAGCTAAGTTAAGGAATGCTACTAAAGCTGCCCCTATACTTCCACCTGTTGCTAAGAACGCATACACACCAACTGGCATTATCCATGGAACAGATACAAATACCGGTGGAATAATTCCTGCTGCAGTAAAACCATAGGCAACTGCTGATAATACAGGTGGTACAATTAGCCATGGTATTATATAAATAGGGTTTAATACTATTGGCATACCAAATGTTATAGGCTCATTAATATTGAATACACCCATTGGAGCTGCCAATTTAGCTATGGTTCTTGATTCTTTTCTTCTAGAGAAAATAAATATAGCTATGATCAGACCAAGTGTAACTCCTGATCCTCCCATTTGTGCATAAGCATCTATAGAGCCTCTTGTCCAAACATATGGCATTCCTGCTGTATCATTAAACTTATTAAAATGTTCAAGGTTTTGTAATAGTGCAGGCGTATATATCCCCTCAATTATTGGTGCCATTATATTAGATCCATGTAATCCAAAAAACCAGAAAAGTTGTACTAAGAAGCTTATAAGCATTACACTAAATAAACCTTGTGAAAGATGTAATAGTGGTGCTTGAATGAATTTTGCAATTAAGTCATTAGGATATAATCCAGTAAATGCAACTGAAAGCTGAGTTATTATACCAAAAGTATATATAGCTACAACTCCAGGAATAATTGCTGCAAATGCACTACTTACAGCTGGTGGAACATTTTCTGGAAGCTTAATAGTAATCTTCTTAAGCATAAGTTTTATATATATCATTGTTGAAAGAAAACCTACGATAAGACATGTAAATAATCCACTTGCTCCTGTATAAGCTTGTCCTAAAAATCCCCACTCACTTACATTTTGAAGTACAATTCCATCTTTAGCTTCATTTAACACAACATTCAGTCCAGCCTGTTTAAGTGCTTCAAAATTTGATGGATTAACTCCCTCTAAGTTATAGTTAAATACAGCACTCTGATTCATACATACTACTACTGCTGCAAATGCTATAACGCCACCTGCTATTGGGTTTACATCATAAGATTTTGCTAGATGATAACCAAATGCAAATGTAAATACTAATCCTAAAATTACGATAGAGCCGAAGTAAACATTACCATTTATAGAAATAAGGCCTGATACCTTTTCTACAAACGCATTTCCTTGACCAAACCATGTGTTTGGAAGATCTCTTAAAAAAACATTTAATAATACTGCTATAGATCCTACCATTGTTATTGGCATTATAGCAATAAAACTATCTCTGATAGCAACTAAATGACGTTGACTACCAATCTTAGCAGCTTTAGGAATGAAAAATCTTTCCATCCACGACATAAATTTTCCCATATTCAATTGTGTTAATTACAATTTAATTGTAATCATATCTCCTTATATATTATTTAGGTTTTATGGTAACCTATGAACCATATTAATTATTATTTAAAGCTTCTATGGCTTGGTCTAGTACTTTTTCACCGTTCATTGTACCATATGCAACCATATCAATAATTACAACCGGTTTTCCCTTTGCCATATCTTTCATCTTAGACTCTAAGAATCTAACTTGAGGGCCTAACATAACAATATCAGCCTTATCTATATTGTTGATCGCATCAGCATCAGGCACTGCCCAAATTTCTGTTTCAATCCCTCTCTCATCTGCCTTTGCCTTCATCTTATTTACCATCATTGATGTTGACATTCCGGCAGAACATACTAATAAAATTTTCATAAATTACCTCCTGTGGTCTATACCATAGCTATATATTAATATACCTTTTAGATATTTTAAATAGTTATTGTATATAAAATAAATTTTTGTATACTTTGTACATATATTTATTTTATTGTTGTGCAACTTAACCATAGACTTTAAATAGAAAACGATATATATTCATTGTATGGTATATACCATAGGAGGTAATATGAACGGAGTAAAAATTGTAACCATAGGTGGTGGTTCTAGCTATACACCTGAATTGGTTGAGGGATTTATTAATCGTTATAATACTTTGCCAGTCAAAGAGCTATGGCTTGTTGATATAGAAGAAGGTAAAGAAAAACTTGAAATAGTTGGAAATCTTGCTAAACGTATGGTTGAAAAGGCTGGTATTCCAATGGAAATCAAACTTAGCCTTGATAGAAGAGAAGCACTAAAAAATGCTGATTTTGTTACTACTCAAATGAGAGTTGGTAGACTTGAAGCCAGAATTTTAGATGAAAGAATTCCTCTATCTCATGGAATTATTGGGCAAGAAACAAATGGTGCAGGTGGCATGTTTAAAGCTTTCAGAACCATTCCTGTAATTTTAGATATAGTTAAGGATATACAAGAACTTTGTCCTAATGCATGGCTTATAAATTTCACCAATCCTGCTGGGATAATTACTGAAGCAATATATAGACACACAAACTTTAAAAAGACTATCGGTCTTTGCAATGTTCCTGTTAATATGATTTCTGGATTTGCTAAAATGCTTGATGTCGATGAAGGTAGCGTTACGATGGAACTTCAAGGTATGAATCATTTTATTTTTGCTACCGATATTTTTGTAAATGGTGAAAGTAGATTTGATGAAATACTAAATAAATATGCTCATCTATCTATTGAAGATACGATACAAATGAAAAATTTTGTATCACTTCCTTATTCGCCTGGATTTATAAAGGCTTTAAATGCCATTCCTTGTCCTTATCATAATTACTACTTCTTTACCAAGGAACAATTAGAAGAAGAACTTAAACAATATGATACTGGGACTGTAAGAGGCGAAGTTGTATATAAGACCGAAAAAGAGCTTTTTGAAATTTATAGTAATAAAGACTTAAATACAAAGCCTGAACAACTTGCTATGAGAGGTGGAGCAAAATATTCAGATGCAGCCTGCAATCTGATTGAGAGTATATATACAAATAGATGTGATATTCAGTATGTAAATATTCAAAATAAAGGAACTATAATAGATCTTCCTTATGATTGTGCTATTGAAGCCGCTTCAATAATAACTAAGGATGGACCAAAACCTATTAGTGTTGGTAAACTTAGAAATTCTATTCGTGGATATATTCAAATGGTTAAAGGATTTGAAGAATTAACCATTGATGCTGCTATTTCTGGAGATAGAGATAAGGCTGTACTAGCCTTAAATATGAACCCTCTTTGTCCTAGTGATGAAATAGCTAATATAGTTGTTGATGAGTTAATTGCTGCTCATAAGAAATATCTACCACAATTCAATATTTAATAACAAGATCTATCGCTAAAAATGGTATCGTCAAGGCTTATATGACGATACCATTTTATGTATTATTTGTTATATTTAATTTTAGATAAATAATAAGTATTTCTCATTTTATCAAAAACATATTCCCTATCATTAAGTTTATATGTTGCTGTATAAACTATTTTTTCCTGAATATCTGGCGCACTAAGTTTATAGTCTATTTCGACTTTATCACCATTAACTCTCCATAGACTCTTATTTTCTTCTGGCAATGGTACAACACCACCTAACTCAGATATCATATTGGATAATATTGTATCGTCTTTTAAGAATCTAATCGCTATAAATGGTTTATCCTTTTTTTCAACAATAGACTTTAGCTCTTCATCTGTTTTATTTGCTGACGAATCATCTTCCTCGTAATAATTAATTTTTCTTCCATGAACTGCTAAGAAATTCTTGTAATTTAAAATTTCTATAACATCATCATAATCTGAAATATCCATATATTTTGCAAAGTTATTCATTATTGTATATTTATCTGATAATGAATACATTCTATAGTTAAAATCAGATTTAGCACTTTTTAGCCTATTATATTCAGTTTGCATCATAACAGGTGCCATATTTCTAGGATCTTCATTGAAATAACTATTAAGCATTGTAACCTCAGAAAAGTCTTTTAGGATTATATCAAGATTATGTTCTGGCTTAGGAAGATCTTTATATTCAAGCTCTAATTTACCATCATCAAAATCAGCCTCTATTTTATATTCCCTCGTTTTATTTGCATCAAAATCTTTTATATAATTTACAGGTATATAATGTTTAATTATAAATTTATCCTTATCAACCATCTTCTCAAAGCTAACTGCAGGCATCCCCTCTTTTACATATGTTCCTTCAACCTCTGTATGAAGTATTTTAGGAGCACCATTTTTTTCTTCTACGAAAAATATCCTGTCAAATTTGTCATCAGAAGTTTTATCTTCAACCGCTACAGCTATTATTTCTTTATCTTTAATATTTAATACATCTGCTTTTTTGTAATTTACAGACACATTATTTCCATAAACTTCTTTTGATAAAACATCATACTCTTTTTTTATATTCTCAAGTATATCTTTGTTATCAAATTTTATACTTGCTATACCATTGCTAGTATTTTCAACCGAAAATTTATTTTTTGTTTGTTCAATATTTTTTTCTTCTTTTTGTTCTTTTATTACATCCTTATTACTGCATCCTGAAAATAGGCTTATGGATACTATTGCAATCATTAATAAATAGATTTTTTTCATAGTCACCCTCCTTGAAACAATTCTAAAACGCAATATAACTTTAGTCAAGTTTATCACATATACATAATTTACAAATTTTTTTAGCTAACTAAATATATTAAAGCTATTTTACCATAATATAAATACATTTATCGTCAAAACTACCAAAGCATTACATTCCATTTTATGCAAAAGGTAGAAAAAACCAGAGTTAGCTTTTAAAACTGCATAAAAATAGTTTTAATACTATAAATCTGCCTATTTATCTTGATTGATAAGGAATTAATTTTTTTGTAAAATTAAGAAAAAGCTCGGAGGTCATATGAGAAAATATAAAACTGATGAAATAAGAAATATAGCAATACTTGGACATTATAGTCATGGAAAAACTACTTTATTAGAGGCTATAGCTAACTTCGTTGGCCTTACAAATAGAATGGGTAGAGTTGAAGACGGTAATACTTTAAGCGATTTTGGGAAAGAAGAAATTTCAAAAAAATTCTCAATTTCTTCAGCTATTGTTCCTGTTGAATGGAAAGAAACAAAGTTTAACTTCATCGATACGCCTGGATTATTTGACTTTGAAGGTGAAGTTATTGAAGCTATTAGTGCTACAGACCTTGCAATCATTGTTGTAGATGGAAGAAAGGGAGTAGAGTCAGGCACAATCAAGGCATGGAAACTATGCGAAAAATATAAAAGACCTAGACTAATATTTGTTACTGGTATAGATGATGATAGAGCTAAATATAAGGATACACTTGAAAATCTAAAAGAATTATTTGGCAAAAAAATAGCTCCATTCCATTATCCAATTAAAAATAATGATACATTCATTGGATTTATCAATATTGTAACTAAAGAAGCAAGAAAATATAAAGATGAAAAACCTGGATATGAAATAGTTGATATCCCAGAAGAATATATTCCTAGTATAGAGCCACTTGAGGAAATGATAAATGAATCTGTAGCTGAAACTTCTGACGAACTTATGGATAAGTACTTTAATGCAGAACCATTTTCTCAAGAAGAAATAACAAAGGCTTTAAAAGAGAATGTTTTAAATGGTTCTATTGTTCCTGTACTTATTGGTTCTGGCTATAGTAAAAGAGGAATCGAAACATTATTAAATTCAATACTTGATTATTTCCAATCTCCAATGGGAGATTACAATGAAATGATTGGTGAAAACATAAAAACTGGTGAAATTTTTAGAGGAGAGTATGATAGTAGAAAATCTTTTTCTGCATATGTATTCAAAACAGTTGTTGATCCATTCATTGGAAAATATTCTTTAGTCAAAGTATGTACTGGTAAGTTAAAAGCAGATATGCCTTTATACAACGCTTCTAAAGACAAGCTTGAAAAAGGTTCTAAATTATATATTCTTCAAGGCTCTAAACCTATCGAAATCGATGAGATTAAATCTGGTGATATTGGGGCTATAGCTAAATTAGCTTATACTGAAACTGGCGATACTCTTTCAACCGAGGAAACTCCTGTTAAATATGAAAAGGTTGAATTGCCAAAACCATATACATATAAAGCTTATAAAACTACAAATCGTGGGGACGAAGATAAAGTTTCTCAGGCTATTTCAAAATTAATGCAAGAGGATTTAACATTCTATACTGAAAACGATGTTGAAAATTCTCAACTTCTTATATATGGTATAGGAGAACAACATCTTGATAGTATTGTAAGCAGGCTTCAAAACGAATATAAGGTTTCAATCCAGCTTGAAAAACCAAAGGTTAAATTTAGAGAAAGCATTAAAAAGCGTATTGAGACTCAAGCAAAATATAAAAAGCAATCTGGTGGTCATGGACAGTATGGTGATGTCAAAATTATTCTTGAAGCCTCTGGTGATATAGATAAAAAATATATCTTCGAAGAGCAAATATTTGGTGGAGCTATTCCAAAAAATTACTTCCCAGCAATTGAAAAAGGACTTCAAGAAGCTGTATTGGCTGGGCCTTTAGCTGGTTATCCTGTAACTGGAATAAAAATGACCTTGATTGATGGTTCTTATCATACAGTGGACTCTTCAGAACTTGCGTTCAAGATGGCAACTATAATGGCATTTAAAGATGCTTTTATGAAAGCTAGTCCATACATACTTGAACCAATAGTTAAACTACAAGTTGAAGTCACAAACCAATATGCCGGTGATGTTATCAGTGATTTGAACAAACGTAGAGGCAGAATCTTAGGACTTAATCCTACTGAGCTTGGAGAAGAGATAATTGAAGCAGAAGTTCCTATGCTTGAAATCTTTGATTATTCTACTACTCTTAAATCTATTACTGGTGGTAATGGTACCTATAGCTATGAATTTGTTCGCTATGAACAAGCTCCAGATGATGTTGCTAAAAGTATAATAAATAAATAGAAAAATTACACTCTCTATAATAAATACATATCATAAAAAAGACCATCCTATGAACCGACCTCCCATCCGTTAGATTTTAGGTCTAACTTTTGGGGGTCGGTTCAATAGGAGGGTCACATTTTATTATTTTACATACTATCTATAAAGCATCTTTCATTGAAATCTTGTTTTTTAACATATTTTAACTCACAGGCTGGTTCACCGACTGGAAAATATCCAATGACTGTATATTCACTGTCTACATTTAAAATTTTCCCTATTTCTCTTGCCTTATCTCCTTCAATCTGCCCCTGTATCCATGTAGTTGCATATCCAAGTTCAACTATTTGTAGCAGTATGTTTTGAGCAGCTGCTCCAAAGTCTTCTAAATATCTACTACAACCTTTTCCTGATTTTACCAGTGGTTGAGTAACTATTACAATACAGGCTGGTGCTGTATTGGCCCATTCATGTCCATAAATATCTGCTATAGCCTTCACTTTTTCACTATCTAGTACACCTATGAATTTACATGTTTGTAAATTACATCCACTTGGCGCAGTATAGCCCGCCTCAAGAATTAATCTCATTTCATCTAGGCTCACCTTTTTATCTGTAAAGGTATTCCTATAACTACAACGTTTTTTCATTATATCAATTAACTTCATAGTACTCCTTTTATATAATGATATACTAATTCCATAGTGTTTTCATGAGCATCTATATGAGTTCTTTCATAGTGATGAGTTGCGTCAACTCCTGGTCCTATACACCCAAATAATAAGTCCATTCCTTGACATACTGACACACTTGCATCAGAACCATATCTTATTAATACATCTGTAACATAATCTATATTACTCTCTTCACAAATTTCTTCTAGTTTTCTTCTAAACTTATATGGATAAGGTGTGCGACTGTCTTTTGCAGCTATTGTAACCTTCTTTTCATCGGATGTTCTGCTTCCTCCTACCGTTCCGATATCAACAGCTAATATTTCACAGCTATTAGTTGGTAGTCCTGAAATACCATGTCCTATTTCTTCATTTTCGCTTATTACAAAAACTGTATCCATATCTGGTATTATCTTCTCATCAATAATTCTTTTTACTGCATAAATTATTTCACTTACACATAATTTATCATCCAAGTATCGAGATTTTATATAACCATTTTCTAAGATTCTAGTTCTAGTTTCAAAAGTTACAAAATCGCCAACTCTAACTCCTAGCTCTATAGTATCATTATAAGTTTTTGTATCTTCATCTATTCTAATTTCTACACTATTTTCATCTCTTCTACAATATCTGGTTTCATCCCCAAATATATGAACTGATGCATTATCTGGTAGCAATGTCCCCGTTAATTTCTTATCTCTAGTGTGGATAACACAGTTTTCTCCTTCAACAGATCCAAATGCATATCCTCCAATTTGTGCGACTCTTAATCTACCATTTTGTTTTATTTCACTTACCATTGCACCAAGGGTATCTATATGTGCACAAACTATTTTTGATCTACTATTATCCTTACCATCTATCTTAAAAAATAATGTTCCTTTATTATTTCTATAGGTTTTTAAACCCATTTCTTTTACTTTATCTTCAATAAACTCTGATGCTTTTTCACAATATCCTGCAACAGACGGTATTTCAATAAGATTTTTAAAAAACTCTAGACTCTCTTTTGTATATTTATTCATTTTTATCTAGTACAATCAACAGCTGTCCGCTTTTAACTGTATCTCCTTCCGCAACATGTATTGATTTTATATTACCCGATTTGTTCGAAACAACGTTAGTTTCCATTTTCATTGCTCCAATTATTAAAATGCTATCGCCTTCTTCTAATTTTTGACCTACTTCAACATTTAATTTAACAATTTTGCCTGGAATACTAGCTCCAATTTCATTATCATTATTTGGATCAGCCTGTACGACACTATTAAATTGAGTCTTTTGTACATTTGCTTTATTATCTAATATTCTTATATCTCTTCTAAATCCATTTATCTCAAAAGTCAAATTCCTATATCCCTCTGAATCTACTTCCCCCTTAGAGATAAATTTCACTACTAGAGTTTTTCCTTCTGAGATTTTTATATTTGCGTAGCTTCCTTCTTTAATACCATAAAAGAATACCTTTGAATCAATATTTGATAGATCGCCAACTTCTTTATTAAAGTTTATGTATTCCTCAAAAACCTTAGGATAAAGAACATAGCTAATGGTATCTAATTCACTTGGTTTTATATCTAATTTCTCTTTAATTTCATCTTTTACTGCTTCAAAATTAATAGGTTCTAGTAATTCTCCTGGTCTTACATCTATTGGCTTGTCGCCTTTTAAAACTATTTCCTGTAAATCTTTAGGAAATCCTCCTTCAGGTTGCCCCATCATACCTTTAAAAAAGGCTACAACAGAATCTGGATAATCTAGGTTTTTGCCCTTTTCATATATATTTTCAGGAGTCAAATTATTTTGAACCATAAATATAGCCATATCCCCAACCATTTTAGAAGATGGAGTAACCTTTATTATATCCCCAAGCATTAGATTTACATTCCTATACATCTCTTTTACTTCATCAAACTTATGCCCAAGTCCAAAACTCTCTACTTGAGGTTTTAAATTTGAATATTGTCCCCCTGGAATCTCAAATCTATAAATTTCAGTAGATCCCGATTTCAAATCTGATTCAAATTTTGAATATATTGGTCTAATACTTGCCCAATATTTTGATAGTTCCTCCATAGAATCAATATCTATACCGGTTGATCTTTCAGTAGATTCAAGTGCAGCAACAATTGAATTTAGTGCAGGTTGACTTGTTAATCCACTCATCGAATTAAGTGCTGTATCAATAATGTCTACACCTGCCTCACTTGCCATTAAACATGTTGCTACTCCATTACCCGTTGTGTCATGCGTATGCAAGTGTATAGGTATTTTGATTTCTTTTTTTAACGCTTTTACTAATTCATATGCAGCGTATGGCTTTAAAAGCCCTGACATATCTTTAATTCCTAATATATGGCAACCAGTTGCTTCTATTTCTTTAGCTTTTTTAATATAATATTCTAAGTTATACTTTTGCCTTGATTTATCAAGTATGTCCCCAGTATAACACATGGTACCTTCTGCAATTTTTCCTTCATTTATAACGCATTCAATTGCATATCTCATACCTTCAACCCAATTAAGAGAATCAAAAACTCTAAATATATCAATTCCCTCTTTTGCCGCATTATGAATAAATTCTTTAACAACATTATCTGGATAATTCTTATATCCTACTACATTATTGCCTCTTATAAGCATTTGGAACATTATATTTGGAATTCTTTTTCGTAATTCTTTAAGTCTTTTCCAAGGATCTTCTTTTAAAAATCTATATGCAACATCAAATGTTGCGCCACCCCACATTTCAAGTGAAAAAAGATCTTTACCATAATGACTTGTAGCTCTCGCTACTCTAATCATATCCTTAGTTCTAACTCTTGTAGCCATTAAGGATTGATGAGCATCTCTCATAGTGGTATCAGATATAAATAATTTCTTATTTACTTTAATATAATCTATAAATGCATCTCTGCCTTTTTCAATGAATATTTTTCTCAACCCTTCGCTAGAACTATTGTTCTCCTTTGGTAAATAAATCTCATCAAATTCTATTTCACTATTATCGTCATTTATAATTATATTACCTATATAATTTAATAGTCTTTTTTCTATATCTCTTGATACTCTTATATTAAATAAATCTGGATTATTCTCAATAAAATTTGTATCGCATCTACCTGAAATAAAATCATCAGTATTAAGTACATTTAGAATAAATCCAATATTAGTTTTTACTCCTCTTACTGTTATTTCACGCAATGCCCTTTTTGCTTTTGCAATTGCATCTTCAAATGTTCTTGAATATGAAGTTACCTTAACTAGTAGTGAATCATAATATGGAGTTATTATTGATCCTGTAAATCCGTTTCCACCATCAAGCCTTATTCCATATCCAGAGCTGGTCCTATAGACATCTATTTTGCCATTGTCTGGTGCAAAATTATTCACGGGATCTTCAGTTGTAACCCTGCATTGAATAGCATAGCCTCTATGAATTATATCATCCTGTGATTTAATCCCTATTTGGGGAGAATTTAGCAAATTCCCTTCTGCAATAAGTATTTGTGCTTGAACTATATCAATACCAGTTGCTAGCTCTGTTATTGTATGTTCAACCTGGATTCGTGGATTAACTTCTATAAAATAATGGTTCCCCTTTGAATCTAATAAAAATTCAACAGTACCAGCACAAGTATAATTAACTTTTTTTGCTATCTTTATGGCATCTTCACAAATTTTCTTTCTTATATCTTTATCCACAGAAAATGCTGGCGTAAATTCTATAACTTTCTGGTGCCTTCTTTGTATAGAGCAATCCCTTTCATATAGATGCACAACATTTCCATCCTTATCTCCAAGAATTTGTACTTCAATATGTTTTGGATTTTCTAGGTATTGCTCAATAAACATTTCATCATTTCCAAAAGCTTTTAGTGCTTCATTTTTCGCTTCAAAAAATGACTTTTCAAGTTCTTCTTCGTCTTTTACAACTCGCATACCACGGCCACCACCTCCGGCAGTTGCCTTTATCATTACTGGATATCCGCAGTAATTTGCAGCACTTTTAGCATCTTCTAAACTTCTTATGCCGCCTGCTATCCCTCTTATTATTGGAACTCCAGCTTCTCTAGCAGTCTTTTTAGAATTTATCTTATCGCCTAATTTTTCTATTATATCACTAGAAGGACCTATAAATGTTATACCTTCTTTTTCACACGCTCTTGCAAATTCAGCATTTTCAGATAAGAAACCGTATCCGGGATGAATTGCATCACATTCTTTCTTTTTTGCAATAGCTATAATTTTGTCTATATTAAGATAGGCTTGTACCGGCCCACTATCTTTTATCAAATAAGATTCATCTGCCCTTGTTCTGAATAATGCGGTTTCATCTTCTTTAGAGTATATACCAACACATCTAATACCTAGTTCTTTACAAGCACTAAATATTCTTATTGCTATCTCTCCTCTATTTGCCACCAAGATTTTTTTGAATCTTTTCATCTAATCCCCTTTACGTTTATTTATCACTCCAAAAAATATGTATACCCATATCGCTGAGTTAATTATTGCGATTATCAATATATCCAAAATATTGTAATTTAATACCCTATCAAATAAAATATTTGCTAATATTTGATAAGCCTTACATATTATAGTAAATATAGCAGCAATAATTATTCCAAAAGCTATAGCTCTTCTTTTCATATCATACCTTTCTCACAAAAACTTTATATTTCCCATATCCTTTTTTGTCCATCTCACCATATGGTATGAATTTTAAAGCTGCGCTATTTATACAATATCTTAGCCCACCACTTTCAAGTGGGCCATCTGAAAATACATGACCCAAATGTGAGTCAGCATCAGTACTCCTAACTTCAATCCTTTTTCTATAAGGTATGCTATCATCTTCAAGATATTCTATAGATGAAGATAGTATTCCCTTAGTAAAACTTGGCCATCCACATCCAGCATCATATTTATCATCAGACGAAAATAAAGGTTGCCCTGACACTATATCCACATATATTCCAGGTTCATCATACTTATCATATTCGCCAGTCCCTGGATATTCCGTATCATTTTCCTGTGTTACACTATATTGAATATCTGTTAAACTATTTTTAATCGTTTCATCGCTTGGTTTATTATATACTATATTATCAAACGGAAGATATGCCTTATTCACATCTATATGACAATATCCATTTGGATTCAATTCTAAATAATCTTGATGATATTCTTCTGCATCAATAAAATTATTTATTTTGCTTACTTCAACTGAAAGTTTTCTTCCAATCTCTTTTTCAATATTTTCATATACTTCTTTTATTATATCTACATCTTTTTCATCTACATAATAAATCCCTGTTCTATATTGGGTTCCAACATCATTTCCTTGCTTATTTATTGATGTTGGATCAATAATTGAAAAGAATCTATAAAGAATTTCTTGTAAACCTATTTTAAATTCATCATACTTTATATATACAGTTTCGGCATGTCCTGTATCTTTCAATTCATAATAAGATGTATTTTCTGTTTTTCCATTTGCATAACCAACTTGCGTATCTACAATTCCATTTACTCTTTTAAAATACTCTTCTACACCCCAGAAACATCCTCCTGCCAGATATATTTCTTTTATATTTGTTGTATTATCTGGTATAAGATTATAATTCATTTTTCTCCTTCTACTTATAACTATAAGTTTTCATTATTTCATAATATACTTCTGTAGCCCTTTCAAGTTCGGCTAAATCTATACTTTCATTTTCTTTATGTACACAGCTTAGATCTCCAGGCCCAAATATAATAGGCGTAATTCCTATTGATTTGAATTTTGTTCCATCTGTAGTTCCCTTAAACACATCATATTGGATATCAGTTTGATATTTTCCTAAAATTTTCTTAGTAAGAGCGATAATATAGTCATCCTTATCAGTTATCCAAGGTTCTCTATTTTCAACAACTCTTATTTCTGCTTTTATCGAATCATTATTACTATTTCTCTCATCTATTAACTTCTTAAGAGAATTCCAAACATCATCACAACTATGTCCAAGTGTTAATCTTGCATCAACAAACATTGAACATCTATCTGGAACTATAGCTGGTTCAACTCCTGCATTGATTGCATATGGTTGCCAAAACGTTTCACCAGTCAATTCATTTTTAGTATATGAAAAATCATATTTTTTTATATCTTGTATTAGATCTGAGCATTTCTCAATTGCATTAATACCTATACCTCTTTGTGACCCATGTGCTGTCTTACCATGGACTATAACTTCTGCCCATGTTCTGCCCTTTGAAGCATAACAGATTTTCATTTCAGTCGGCTCACAAACTATACAATATTTGGCTCTTTTTATTTCATCATCTAAAATTGCCTGTCTTGATCCAAGCATATAATGCTCTTCATCACAAGTTAATACTAACAATATGTCGTGGTTTGGTGTTAAATTGTTTCTTTTTAACATAAGTGCCGCATAAACTGCAGCACTTACTCCACCTTTCATATCGCTAGACCCTCTTCCATATAGTTTCCCATCTTTTATAACCGGTTCGAAAGGATATGTTTGCCACCTTTTCATCTCATCATCACTAATTGGCACTACATCTTGATGCCCAGTAAATATGATGGCATTATCATGATTTTCCCCTTCAATTTTAGCAACAATTACCTTTCTTTCTTCTGTTACATCTATTAGTCTATATGAAATTCCCTCTTTTTGGAATAAATCACACAGGTAATTTGTTACTTCTTTTTCTTCACCGGTAGGATTTATACTTGGAATACTAACTAAATCTGATAATAATTTTATTAGCTCTTGTCTTTCGATATTATTTAACATTATCTATTGCCTTTTTAACCTCTGTAACAATCTCATTAACTTTACTTTTTGATTTTTCTAAACTATCTGAATTTGTATAAATATACATCTTTATCTTTGGCTCTGTTCCAGAAGGTCTAAGTGTAAACCAACTTCCATCCTCGTATCTACATTCAAATGCATTTGTTTTTTCCATTTCAATACTCTTTGTTGTATTTGTTGCTATATCTGTCTCGATAAGAGTTACATAATCCCTTGTTGTAACCGCACTGGTATCTCCAAGTCTTTTAGGAAAACAGCTTCTAATTTCAGTCATTATACGTTTAATCTTTTCTTGACCTTCTATTCCTTCAAGAACTATAGAAACTGTATCCTCAGCATAATATCCATATTTGTCAAAAAGTTCATCCAATACGTCTTTTAATGTTTTTCCTTGCTTGCTATAATAAGCTGCTGCTTCTGCTAATAATAAAGCTGAACTTACAGCATCCTTATCTCTAACAAAGTTACCAGCATTATAGCCTATACTTTCTTCATATCCAAATACAAATGTATGAACTCCACTTGCATCCCATTTGTTCTGTAATTCTGCAATATTTTTAAATCCTGTTAAAACATTATATGTTTTAACTCCATACTCACTTGCAATCTTAGCACCCATATCACCTGTAACTATAGATTTTATAATGGCTCCATTTGCTGGTAATTTGCCAGTTTTTTTCATACATTCTAAGATATAGTTAATAAGTATAACTCCTATCTGGTTTCCATTAAATCCAACAAATGTATCACCATCTCTAACTTGAACTGCAAGCCTATCAGAATCTGGATCTGTTGCAATTAAAATATCTGCATCTTTTTCTATCCCTAATTTTTTAGCATATTCAAAGGCTCTTTGATCTTCTGGATTTGGATAATCAATCGTTGGGAAAGTTCCATCTGGCTGTTCTTGTTCTTTTACAACAAATACATTCTTATAGCCTTTTCTTTCTAATATAGTTCTAACAGCAATATTTCCAGCTCCATTTAAAGGTGTATATACAATTTTAATATCCTTATTTACATCATCTGTAAGAGATACACTTAGAACTTTTTCATAATAAGCTTCATCAACTTCTTTACCTACTATATTTATGTATCCTTTTTCTATTCCTTCTTCAAAAGGCATCACAGCTTCATTTGTAAAAATATCAGTCTTTTCTATCTCTTCAAGTATCTTATTTGCTATATCATCTTTAATTTGTGATCCTTCTTTCCAGTAAGCCTTATATCCATTATATTCCTTTGGGTTATGACTTGCAGTTATATTTATTCCTGCTATACAACCAAGATGTCTTACTGCAAATGAAAGTTCTGGAGTAGGTCTAAGTGAATCAAAAATATACACTTTTATTCCATAAGTCGCTAGTATCTCAGCAGATATTCTAGCAAATTCATCAGACTTTATACGGCAATCATGTGCAATTACTACGCCCATCTCTTTAGCATCTTGACCATGCTTTTCAATAACCTTTGCAAAGCCTCTTGTAGCTCTTGCAACTGTATATATATTCATTCTATTAGTACCTGCACCAAGTTTACCTCTTAATCCTGCTGTCCCAAAGCTTAAATCTTGATAAAATCTGTCTTCAATTTCGCTTTCATTAGAAGCTATACTATCAAGATCCTTTTTTAAATCAGCTTCTAGGTTCTCATTTTCAGTCCATCTTTTAAATTCTTTTTTAAAATCTAACATAACCTTCTCCTATTCATAAATACTATATTTAATCTCAAGTCTATCAAATAGATCTTGAATATATTTATCCCACTTAGATTCTTCACTTCTATCCAAACTAAAAGTAGAATATGAAAATGCAGATATAACACGCATTTCATTGTTTAAATACTTTATATTTATTACTCTTCCAAAGCTTTTATCTACATCCTCATTTTCTAACTTTAAAACAATAGTCATAGATATAGGTAACTTTTGTCCTTTTATTATTTCATATATAATCGGCTTTACGTCAACCCACGAAACATATTCATCAATGTCTTTACTGCCATAATATTCTCTAATATTTTGCCCATCTATTTCATATGTTATATTTTTTTGAATTTTCGACTGTATGAATTTCCAAGAATCAAACTCTACATCTTTTAATAATTTTCTAACTAATATCCCACTATCAATTATGCTAAATACTTGCATCTTTCTCCAATATATCTACTTCATTATTTGCTTTGTGAATTATATCGTCTTCAAACCCAATTATTTCTAAAAGCTTTATTGCATTTCTTGTATTTGAAGGGCCTTTTTTTAATTTATAATCAAACATAATATCCTTACCACTAATCTGTTCTTCAAAGTGATAGTTATCATAACAATCATTTAACATTGTAGTAAGCTCAATATCATGTGTTGCAGCAATACATAAACAATTCATCTTTGTTAGCTTCTCTAAAATAACTTTAGATGCTGAAATCCTCTCAATAGTATTTGTCCCACGCAGTATTTCATCTATAAAACATAATACAGGTATACTCTTATCACTATCCAATATTCTTTTTAAAGATTTTATTTCAACTATATAATAGCTTTCATTGTTAAATAGATTATCCCTAATTGCCATTGATGACATTATATTAAACTTGCTTGCAATATATTTATCGGAAGCTGTTGTGTATATAGTCTGTGCTAAAATTGCATTTAATGCTATCGTCTTTAAAAATGTTGACTTTCCAGAAGCATTTGATCCTGTAAGCAAAATACTTTTTGTGGTATTAATGCTATTTTTAATAGGTTTATCTATCAAAGGATGATAGATGTTATCAATATTTAAAATTAAATCATCAATAAATTCAGGTTTTGAATACTCATTTATTCGTTCCCTAAAAGAAGCTATATTAATAGCCAATTCAATTTCTCCTATTATTTCATATAGTCTAATAATAGAATTCATATTTTTAATAAGGATTTTTACAATATAATTAGACACAATTATATCAATGTGTATAACCATATAAATATAATCTAATAACATAGATAATAAATCGCCATTATTTTCGTTGATAAGTCGTGATGCAAAATTAAGCCCTAATAAATCCTCTTTTATTTTTTTTATATCTTTTTCAAATATTTTTAATTCATTACTATTTTTATTATATATCTTATTTATTGATGTTAACATATTTAATATCAACTTAAATGTAATAAGATGACTTTTAATATTTGCTCTCTTATAGTAATAAAATATAACATTAAGAACCAAAGACATAATAAAAAAAATTGAATATTCTTCTTTATAGATGCTCATACAGATAGTTCCTATAAATATACCTATTAACAAGAACTCAAATAAATTTGATGTTACAACAAAATTATTTATATTTAGAATATTATCATAGACAGATTCTCTCTTAAATTTACCTATTCTCAACAAATCTATCTGAGTTTCAATTCTCTTTTCTTCATTAATATTATAATATTCTGCTAAGCTATCTCTAAACTTTAATTTTTTATCATCTGCATCAAGGTTTCTTATTTCGGCAAATAGATATTCACTCCCTACACTGGATATAGAATTATCCATAGCTTCAAATACTTCCTTCATGTTTAGATCATTAAACGTTATATCATCTATTTTTTTTACAATTTTTTTATCGTAATAATACCTTGAAATTTTATTTAATTTTGTTTCATCAATATGATTTTTATTAAACTTCCCATAATTATATTTCAATGTTTTTTTTAATTCATTTATTCTTCTTATTCGTTGAATTATACCAATAAGAATTACGAGAAGTATAATTATAATAACAATTATCATAATTATAATATATCCTCATATAGTTTACTATATTGTTGAGCTGCACTCTCCCAAGAGAAATCTCTATCCATTCCTCTTTCTATCATCTTATTATATAGTCTTTTCTTGTTATCAAATATATGTCTAGCATATCTAATTATTGAAAGCATTTCATGTGCATTATAATTTCTAAAACTAAATCCTACACCCTTATCTTCATATTCATTTAATGGTTCAACTGTATCACAAAGACCACCAGTTTCTCTAACTATTGGTATAGTTCCATATCTTAAAGACATTATTTGGCTAAGTCCGCATGGTTCAAACAATGAAGGCATTAAAAATGCATCACAACCTGCATATAATTTATGTGATAATTCATCTGAGTACATAATGTTTGCGCTAACTTGGTTAGGATACTTCCATGCATAATGTCTAAATAGATTTTCATACTTCTCTTCACCAGTTCCTAGAATTACCAGTTGAATTCCATCATTTACAATATCATTTAATACACAATCTATTAAATCTATTCCTTTTTGATCAGTTAATCTAGAGCATATACCAATCAAAAATTTTGTTTTATCAACTTCTAATCCAAGTTCTTCCTGCAATGCAAGTTTATTTTTAACTTTATTCCTTCTAAAATCAAGAACTGAGAAATTTTTTGCTATTATTGGATCAGTACTAGGATTATATACATCATAATCTATACCATTAAGTATTCCTATTGTATCATTAGCCCTTGCTCTTAATAGTCCATCTAGCCCTTCACCATAAAATTCTAGTTTGATTTCATTTGCATATGTTGGGCTAACTGTTGTAATCTTATCTGCATATACAAGCCCACCTTTTAAAAGATTGGCATTTCCATAAGCCTCAAGCTTATCTTCTGTAAAATAGTAATCGCTTAATCCTGTCTTATCCTTTACTTCTTGTATGTTCCATTTCCCTTGGAATCGAAGGTTATGAATTGTCATAACCGTTTTTATATCCTTAAAAAAGCTGTTACCTTGGAAACTATCATTCAAAAATACAGGTACCAATCCTGTCTGCCAGTCATTGCAGTGAATTATATCTGGTCTAAAGTTAATCACTGGCAATGTAGATAGTACTGCTCTTGAAAAATATGCAAATTTTTCAATATCATAAGCTATATCTCCATAAGGTTGAGATACATTAAAGTAATACTCATTATCGATGAAATAGAAATGTACACCGTCATATTCCGCTTCAAAAACTCCAACATATATTCTTCTCCAATTCATATCCATCTCAAAATGAGTTACAAATTTCATTTTATTTTTTAGCTCATCTTTTATACAAGAATATAGTGGAATCATTACTCTGACGTCATACTTAGTTTTATCAAAATATTTAGGCAATGCACCAACAACATCTGCTAATCCGCCTGTTTTTATAAATGGTACTGCTTCAGATGAAACTAATAATATATTCTTCATTTTTCCTCCATCTAGTGAGCAAGTAGCTCACGTGCATTTTGTAGAGTAGCTTCCGTTATATCAATGCCTCCAAGTAGCCTAGCTATCTCTAATACACTCTGTTCTTTATCTAATTTTTGAAGCTTTGTAATTGTGGTGTTATTTACTACTTCCTTCTCTATTTTGTAATGTATATCCCCTGCTGCAGCTAATTGCGGAAGGTGTGTTATACATATAATTTGAATGGATTTTGACATATCCTTTAATCTCTTGGCAACCATTACTCCAGTTTTGCCACTTATACCTGTATCTACTTCATCAAATATTATACCACTTACTGAATAAATATTTGAGATTATAGACTCAATGGCAAGCATTATCCTCGATAATTCTCCACCTGAAGATACACTTGCAAGTGGTTTAAGGTCGTGCCCAACATTTGTAGAGATATACATTTGTACATCATCATAACCATTGCTATGTAATTTACCAGTATTTATAATATTAAATTTAAACTTAACCTGGATAAAATTAAGTTCTTCTAACAAAGTTATTATTTTCTCTTCCATTAATAATGCATATCTTTTCCTAGTTTCACTCATCTGTTGAGCAAGTCTATCAACATCTTTGCCTATTAATGTCCTTTTCTTTTTTAATTCTAAAAGTTTCTCATCAAAACTCCTAAGTACATCTAAATTCTCTAAATAATTGCTTTTTAAATCTATTATAGATTTAATACTTCCACCATACTTATTTTTTAAGCTGTCTAATTTATCTATTCTATTATCTATTAAATTAAACTCTTCTTCGTTAAAATCTATTTTTTCAATATATGATTCAATTGATTTTTTTACATCTTTTATAAGTTCTTCTATATTTAATAAATCCTCAAAAATTTGAGTTGCATCAATGTCAAGATCTTTAATTTTATTAAAATTTAATTTTGCATTTCCAATTTCATTTTGAACAATATTTGTGATACAATTATAAGCTTCTAAACTTCCATCATAGCTATTTTGAAGATCTACCATATTATTATATTTTTCTCTCAGCTTTTCATCCTCACCAATTTGAGGATTTACTTTTTCTATCTCATCTACAACAAAGGACATATAATCAATATCTCGATCTCTCGTCTCCTTTTTTGATAGTAAATTTTTTATCTCACTATGTACATCTAATAATTCTGAGAATTTATTTTTATACTGATCTTTAATACTTTTTAGCTCTTCTCCAGCAAATGCATCTAATATATCAATATGGGAAGATTTATTTAGTAGAATTTGGTTATCATGCTGTCCATGTATTTGCATTAATTTTGTACCAATCATCTTTAAAATGGCTAAAGATACAGTGGTATAGTTTATTCTATTAACCGTTCTTGTTTTTGTTATTCTCCTCTGAATGACTACAGTATCATCTTCAATTGGAATATCATTATCAGATAATATTTCTCTTACTTCTTTGGAAATTTGTGAGAAAGTTAATTCAACCAGTGCCTCCTCTTCTCCCAAAAAAATATAATCCTTAGGTACCTTCGCTCCAAGTCCAATATTTACCGACCCTATTATTAACGACTTGCCTGCACCCGTCTCCCCTGTTATTATATTTAATCCACTTCCAAAGCTAATATCTATTTCCTTTATAAGTGCAATATTTTTAACATGTATATTCTCAAGCATTTGAGTCCATCTTTCTACGCATATTTTCTAAGAAGCTTATTTCATCTATTTTTATAAGTTTGGTTTTCATATCAGATTTTGTTATTTTTAATACATCTCCTAGCCCTAGATGCCCAACCTTTAGTCCGTCACCTAGTACTGTTCCTCTCGATACTATATTCTTTCTGACTCTTTCAACTTTAATTTTGATTATATCATTTGCTGATAATACAACACTTCTTGCCGCAAGTGAATGAGCACAAATTGGTGTTACAACTAAAAGTTCTGCAGTAGGCTCAACTATCGGCCCTCCTGCAGATAATGAATATCCTGTAGAACCAGTTGGTGTTGATACGATTATACCATCTGCATTATATGTGTATAAAAGCTTATCATTAACAATTAAATTATATCTTATTATACTAAGAGCTGTATCCTTTGATAATACTATATCATTTAATGCAAATGTTTCTTCTATGTGACCGTGTTTCTTTTCTAATTCTCCCTTTATTAGCATTCTATCTTCAATGAAGTATTTATTATTCAATAAACAATCTATAGCATACTCCATTTTATCTATGGATACTTCTGCTAGATAGCCTAATGTTCCAAGGTTTATTCCTAGTATAGGTACATCTAACCCAATAAACTCTCTTGCTACTGATAGTAACGTTCCATCGCCACCAACTACTATTACACAATCTGGTATGAAATTAGGCATACCTTTTGTTTGAACCTGTGCAAATTTTCCATTTTTATCTAAGATATCTTTTATTCTGTTAGATACCTTCATCCCTTCATCTTTTAGACTATTCCCAATAATTAAAAATCTATTCATATTTATAATACGCTAAAAATTCTATATTTCCTTTGGCTCCTGTTATAGGAGATTTTGTAATTCCTATATTTTTTAATCCTTTATCAATACAAAATTTATTAATGTCATTGACTACAAAATCTCTAACTTCATCACTTTTGACAATTCCTCCTTCATCTACCTCATCTTTTTTGGCTTCAAATTGAGGTTTGATCAAAAGTACAACTTCACCACCATTTCTTAATAATTTACAAATATTATCTATTATTAGTTTTAAAGATATAAAGCTTACATCAACACATATGAAATCAAATTCACGTACATCACCTAGAATTTCAATATTTCGTATATTAGTTTTTTCCATTACAACTACTCTATTATCATTTCTAAGTTTCCAATCCAGCACGCCTACACCTACGTCAACTGCATAAACTTTTCTCGCCCCACGTCTTAATAAAAGATCAGTAAATCCTCCTGTTGAGCAACCTATATCCATACATTTTTTTTCTGAAATGTTAATATTATATGTATCAAGAGCCTTCTCTAACTTTAAGCCTCCGCGGCTTACAAAATTGGTTTTTTTACTAACTCGTAGTCTAATATTTTTATTTTCATCAATTTTTGTTCCTATTTTATCTTCGCAAACATTTTCCACTAATATTTTTCCAGACATTATAAAAGCTCTTGCTTCATCTATATTTTTAGCTATATTTTTTTCTACTACTAATTCATCAAGCCTTTTCTTCAAAACTTCTCCACTTATTTATTATAAAATTATATATACCTTCTGAATCTAGCCCATTATCACTTAATAATTCGTTTACATCTCCATGTTCAACAAATTTATCATTAATTCCAATATTATATACTTTAACATTATGATTTTCGTTCAAATAGCTTAATACGTTTTGCCCAAATCCTCCAGATAATACTCCTTCTTCCAATGTAAATATCATCCTTGAGATATTTCCAATTTTATCTAGTAAATCTTTATCTATAGGCTTTGCAAACCTAGGATTTATAACTCCAGTAGATATTCCTTTGCTTTCTAAAATATTTGCTACCTCAACAGCCTTATGTATCATTGTTCCAAGAGCTATAATATTTATATCATTTCCTTCTTTTATTATCTGTCCTTTAGCAAGTTTATACTCTTCAAATATATCTTCTAGCTTAAAATCTGCATTTCCTCTTGGATATCTTATCGCCACTGGGCAATTTAACTTATATGCAAATTCCAATGCTTCAAACAATTCTTTTGCATTGATAGGAGCAATTATATTCATATTTGGTATCGAATTTAAATAAGAAATATCAAATAGTCCTTGGTGAGTAGCACCATCCTTACCTACTATTCCTGCCCTATCAATCGCAAATATTACTGGTAATTTTTGCAAACAAACATCATGTAATATTTGGTCATAGGCTCTTTGTAAGAATGTTGAATATATTGCAACTACGGGTTTTATACCTTTACAGCTTAGTCCTGCTGCAAAGGTTACCGCAAACTGTTCTGCTATGCCTACGTCAAATACCCTAGTTGGAAATTTTTCCTTCATTTTTTTTAATCCCGTAGAAGATATCATAGCTGCAGATATAGCAGCAATATTTTCATATTTATTTGCTAAGTTTAACAATGCTTTTTCAAATATATCTGTATATGTTACGCCTTTTATTGTCATAACCTTACCAGATACCGGGTCAAAAGGATTAACACCATGAAATCTAGAAGGATCTTCCATTGCTTTCAAATATCCTTTACCCTTTTTAGTTTTTATATGAATCATTATTGGCTTATTAATATTTTTAACCTTGCTAAAAATTCCAGTTAAAGCTTCCATATCATGACCATTAATAGGCCCATAATATTTTATTCCTAAATTCTCCATATTCATACTTGGTATAATCGCATTTCTTACTACTTTTTTCATCTTGCTTATTCCATAATGAATATTTTTTCCTAACAATGGAAGCTTATCCACACCATCAGATATATTATTTTTTATATCATTGTAAGATTTGGATAGTCTTATCTTGCTTAATGCATAACTAGTGGCGCCAATATTCTCGTCAATTGACATCTCATTATCATTAAGAATGATAATTAATCTATTATTCTTTGAAACTAAATTGTTTATACCTTCTAAAGCTATTCCTCCGGTCAATGCACCATCGCCTATAACTGCTATTGTATATGATTTATCCCCTTTTAATGCCTTTGCCATAGCAATACCATTTGCTGCCGCTATGCTTGTTGATGCATGGCCTGTCCCAAAATCATCATATGTGCTTTCCTCCCTTGAAGGAAAACCACATAATCCTTTGAACTCTCTAAGATTAGCGAATTCTTTTAATCTTCCTGTAAGCATCTTATAAATATAGCTTTGATGCCCTACATCCCAAACAATACTATCTCTATTAAAATCAAATACCTTAAATAAAGCAAGGGTTAACTCAACTACTCCTAAATTTGATGCTAAGTGTCCCCCTTTTTTACTTACTGTTTTTATAAGATTAAACCTAATTTCCTTAGCTAGTATCTTTAATTCATCAATATTCAATTTTTCAATATCGTCTGGTAAATTTAATTCTTCTAACATCTATTAACTACTTCTCCCTGAACGTAATGAAACTAATAATCTATGTAAGAAATTATTCTCATCTGTATATTTCTCTAAGACTTCAATAGCTTCATTATAAAAAGTTTCTACATTATTTTTGGCATTAGCTATCCCCATCACTGATACTAATGTTTTTTTATTATTTTTTTGATCACTACCTATGGGTTTACCGAAGGTGTCCTCATCTCCTTCTATATCTAGTATATCATCTTGAATCTGATATGCCATTCCCATTAAGTATCCAATCTTTCCCATATCTAAGACGGCATCCTCACTTGCTCCCCCAAGTAATGCACCTATGCAAAGACTAGATATAATCAATTTACAAGTTTTTTTATCATACATATCAACAAGTTTTTTATTAGAATCAAATTCTCCTATTACATCAATGGTTTCACCATCAATCATATCCTCACAACTTTGTATCAACATATGCAACGCTTCTGCCTTAACTTTAATATCTATACTGTCATTATTAAAAAAAGAAGATGCAGCCACCTTATAAGCATAATTTAGCATAACATCGCCAGTTAATATAGCGATATCTTCACCAAATAATTTATGAGTAGTTGGTTTGCCTCTTCTAAGCTCATCATTATCTATAGCTGGCAGATCATCATGAACTAACGAAAAATTATGAATAAATTCCATCCCTACCATAAATGTATGCAAAGTAGTTGTTTCTTCTTTATTAAAAATCTTATAGGCCTCTTTCATAATTATTGGCCTCAATCTTTTCCCTCCACAAGTAATGGAATAATTAACAGCTTTATCTAATTCTTCACATAAATTTACATTAATAACATGAGGCTTTAATATGTCCTCAAATTCCTCAATTTTTTTCTTTAAATCATGACTAAAACTATTCATTATTTTGCAGTATTTTTAATTCTCCCTCAATTTTTTGCAATTCCTCTTCGCATTCTGCTACAATATCCTTGCCTTCTCTATAAAGTTGCATACTGTCTTGTAGTTTTATATCTGCTTTAAGTTCCTGAGTTATCTGCCTTAATCTTTCAAATTTTTCTTCTAATGTTTTTTCTTTATTCATGTTCCCTCATAATAACTGAATTTAGTTTTTTTCTTACTATTTTTACTTCCATTTCCTCTTGCTTAGAGTACAGTGTAATGATATCTCCAATATTTAATTTTCTTGTATCTGTAATAATCTTACCATTAACAGTGGCAATCATTGTGCCACTTTCAATCTTACCAATAGGAGAGTTTTTTTCTAGTTCCAGCTTCAGTAAATCAAGCTCTTTTTCTGCAATTTCAAATTTTTTTACAATTAATGATTCTATTGCAAATTTTGCATTATCGATAAATCGCTTATAATTCTCCAACTTTTTTATTGGATATAAGTTTATTAAACTCTGATTCAATATATTAAATCTATCCTTATAGCTATTTATCTTAGTTTCAATTGATTTATCTATATTGTTTTGTAATTCTTTTAAAATTACTTTTTTATCTCGTAATTTATTTATAGGGCTATTTATTTCTAAATTTTGATTATAAATAGTTAGTCTATTTTTAATATCACTATATTTTTTATTTATCTCATTATTTAGTTGAGTTTTTATTTCGTTAATAAAGTTATCAATATCCTCTTTTTTACCTATTAGTTCCTTTGCCGCTGCTGTTGGTGTGATATAGCATAGATCAGAAACTCTATCAATTATAAATGTGTCCCTTTGATGACCTACTGCTGATGCTATAAGGGTTTTTGCGTTGAATATGGCTTCTATTACAACCTTTGAGTTGAACGTTATAAGATCAGCTTGACTTCCTCCACCTCTTCCAACGATTATAGCATCCAGTCCCATACTGTCTAATTTCCTTATATTATTGGCTATATCAATATCAGCTCCACTACCTTGTACCTTTGTATGATAAATATATAAATTTACATATTTATTTTCTTGTAAAGACTTACTAATATCACCAATAGCAGCCCCTGTTTGAGAGGTAACTACACCAATGTTAAAACAAAATTTAGGCTTGGTTTTCTTTGGCTTATCATAGTAGCCCAATCTCTTACACTCTTCATCTAGCTCTTTTAGTCTCCTCTGAAACTCACCTTCGCCATCTTCAAATTTTATAGATTCAGCTTTTATATGAATAGATGATGAATTGAAAATTGTAATATTTCCCTCAACTACTACTTGCTTACCTTTATATTCTTCAATTGGAATCCCTTTAAATATACTTTTATCTGCTAAGAAATTTAAAATAAAAGGATTCTTATTTACTGCCTCATTTTTTTCCGTTAATTTAAAATAAACACTATTTCCTGAATTATTTGCCTCAAAAAACTCACCACGTACTTTCAGATGTTCTATATACGGATTTTGTGTCAGCATCCTTCTAAGAGATTTAATCACTTGGCTTACACTAAATATCATCTTTTTCTCTCTTATCAATATTAGATATAACGGCGTTAATGAAACTATAGCTCTTATTATCACCATACTTATGCGCCATATTAATAATATTATTTATCATACTAGATTTTTCCTCTTCATTATGACATCTTTCAAGCTCATAAGTAGTAACTCTAAGTAATGCAAGTTCAACCTTACCTATTCTTTTTGTTGTCCATCCCTTTAAACATGTATTAATTATGTTATCAATATTATTTATATTTTGACAAATGTCCTTATATGCATCAGTAATATTATCAACATTTTCTACAGATAATCTTTTTAAATCTAATTCATCAAAATATTTTTCTTCTTCTAAAGCCGAAATAGAAAAGTCGTCTATTCCTTCATTCTTATCTTCATGGAATTCTGATTGAAATACCAATAAATATAAATATTCTCTCTCTTTTCTTGTTAACATATACTATTTTGCCTCTATACTATTTACAGAAACATTGACTTCTCTTACTTCCATGCCTGTCATATCACTTATTTTTGAGCTAACTCTATCTTGCACTTCCTTACAAACCTTAACTATATCATACCCATATAGTACATTTATACATATATCTATATAAACGAAATCTCCATCGATATTAACTTTTATTTTTTTTGGAAGTACCTTTGTTATACTCTTTTCAACAAGCCTTCTCGCTGACTTAACATCATTTTCAATAGCTAAGCCTTCAACTTCAAGAACAGCAATTGCTGCTATCTCCTCTACTACATGATCTGCTATAAAAACATTTCCTATCTCATCGTTTTCATATACTTTATAATTTCCAGATTTTTCTGACATAATGCCTCCCAACCTTAATAAACCTTGTTATCATATTTATTGTATAATACCATAGCATTATATTAAATGCAATTTGCATTGATTAATAATAACAGCTCCTTTACAATCCTTATATTTTCTTATAATATTATAACATATGTTTATAAATATTTATTGAGGTGATTATGAGTTCATATCATATTGAGAATGATAAAACCAATACTATTCTATTACGTGAAAGACTAGAACATTTGCCTTCATTTGCAAAAACTTTTTTTAGAGCTATAGAACCTACAACTTCATCACGCACTAGAATTGCTTATGCTTATGATTTAGGTGTCTTCTTTGAATATCTGATTGAATCAAATCCCTACTTCTCTTCAAAAGGTGTTGTAGATATTACTCTTGATGATTTAGATAATTTGAAGGCTGTTGATATTGAAGAATATATAGATTACGTAAAATATTATGTAAAAGAAGGAAAAGAATTTACAAATTCAAAGTCTGGGCAAATGAGAAAACTTGCAACACTTAGATCTTTCTATAATTATTTTTATCAAAAAGAATATATAAAAAATAATCCAGCTGTACTTGTAAATATGCCAAAACTACCTGAAAAAAATATTATAAGACTTGATAATGACGAAATTTTAAAACTTTTAGAAGCAATTGAAAATGGAACTGGTTTATCCGATAAACAGCTTTCTTTTCATAACAAAACAAAGGTCAGAGATCTAGCACTTATTACTCTATTATTAGGTACTGGTATAAGGGTTTCTGAATGTGTAGGCCTTAATTTAGATGATGTAGATTTAGAAAATGATGCGATAAAAATAACACGTAAGGGTGGAAATGAATCTCAGGTTTATTTTTCAGATGAAGTTCATCTATATTTATCTGACTATCTTGACCAAAGAAAGCTTATACTTCCTGAAAGAGGGAGTGAGTTAGCATTTTTTTTATCTTCCCAAAGAAAAAGAATCTCTGTACGCTCAGTTGAAAATTTAGTAAAAAAATATGCTAAACTTGCGGCACCTTTAAAAAAAATAACTCCCCATAAATTAAGAAGTACTTATGGAACAAACTTATATAGACAAACTGGTGATATTTATCTTGTCGCTGATATACTTGGCCATAAGGATGTAAATACTACTAAAAAGCACTATGCTGATCAAAGTGAACAGAGAAAGAAAATAGCAGGTAGGAATTTTAAACTAAATCCATAAATTATAATTTATCATGCGAATTCAATACTATATCTAAATATAATTTTAATAATATTATATTTAAAATATAAAAACCTCTTTGTATAGTATTTCTAAGAATGTCCAAAAAATAATTCGTTTCTTAAATATTTTTGGATCATCAATAGCTATCAAATGAGGTTTTTGTATCTATAATCTTTAATATATAATATTTATTATATTATCGATATATGTTACTTATTATTCATAAAATTTACATATTCATCTATTCCTAGTTTTAATGCACCTAATAACCCTTGATCTCCATTAAGACTAGCAGGTACAATATATGTTTCAATATTTTCAATTTCTTTACTTTTTATATATCCATTTAATAAGGAAACAACTTTTTCTCTTACCAGTGGAAATAATTGTTGTTGATTCATTATTCCACCTCCTAGGATTATTTTTCTAGGGCTCATTATTAATATGTAATTCATAAGTGCCATTGCTATATAGTGTGCTTCTAAATCCCAAACTTCTTTTCTATCAGATAAGTTTTTACCAGATTCATTCCATCTTTCTTCAACTGCCGGTCCACTAGCAAGTCCTTCAAAGCAATTTTTATGAAAAGGACATCTTCCTTCATAATTATCATCTTCACGTATTGGTAAAATTATATGCCCTGCCTCTGGATGAAGCATACCATGAACCAATTTGCCATTAGACATAATTCCTGCACCAATACCTGTACCTATCGTGATATAAACCGCATCATTTATTCCTTTTATATCTCCATAGGTCAACTCGCCAAGCAACGAACCATTAACATCTGTATCAAATCCAATAGGAATACCAAACTCTTTACTCAAGTATCCTACAAAATCAAAATTTTGCCATGCAACTTTTGGTGTTGATGTTATATATCCATATGTTTTAGAATTTCTGTCAAGATCAATAGGCCCAAAGCAAGCTATACCTATTGCTTTTATATCATACTTTTTTAAAAATTTTACAATCTCTGGCATTGTTATTTCTGGAGTTTTAGTTGGAATAGATACCTTTTCTATAATATTCCCATCTTTATCTCCAATACCACATATCATTTTTGTTCCACCAGCTTCAATTGCACCGTATAACATATCCCTCCTATACTATATGTGAAACTATTATATGAATTTCACCTTCAATATTAATTTCCTTACAATTTGATGTAGCTATAAAACTATCACCTTTTTTTATAGGTTCTCCGTCAACATAACCTGTTCCTTCAATTACATTAACTGCTAAAAATGGATAAGTCTGCTTTATATTCATTCTTCCAGATATTTTATATCTTTTTACTGCAAACAATTCATTTTTAACTAATAATTCTTCTTCAGCCTTATCTGTAATCTTCACTTTTCTTTGTTGTGGTTTATAACGTCCTGGTACATTTATGACTTTTAAACTTTTATCTATATGCAATTCTCTTGGTTTTCCATTTTGTAATCTATCATAATCATATACCCTATATGTAATATCACAGCATTGCTGAATTTCTAAAATTCGTGTCCCCTTTCTAATTGCATGTAGGGTTCCTGCAGGGATATGGAAAAAGTCTCCCTTTTTTATAGGGAATACATTTAAAAGCTCATTCCACTTTTTATTTTCTACCATTTCCTTTAATTCATTTCTTGTTCTAGCTTTATGTCCTATAATTATATCTGCATTTTCATCGCAATCAATAATATACCAACATTCCGTCTTTCCATAAGGGTAGTTCTCTAGTTTTTTTGCCATTTCATCATCTGGATGAACTTGTATGCTCAAATCATCTTTTGCATCTATATATTTTATAAGTAATGGAAATGTCTTATAATCTATGCTTCCAAAAAGTTCTCTATGCTCATTATATAATTCTGACAAATACATTCCACTATATTGTCCTTTATATACTATGCTATCAGAGCCTACAATTCCACTTACTATCCAGGCTTCCCCAAGTTTATCTCCATCGTATGTAAAATTAAATTCATTTTTTAAATAAGTACCGCCCCATATCATTTCTTTTAAATAAGGTTTTAAAAATATTAAATTATTCATTTTTACCCAACCTTTCATATAATTCAATAACTTCAACTGACATAAATCTTAATTGCTCTGAGGCAGACATTTGATCTTCAGCATGCATTAGTAAAAGTGAAAAATTAAATTTTTCACCATTTGATTCCATAGTTACTAATTCTGCATGATAATGATGTGCGTTTGAATAAAAATCCTCGCCATTTTTTATATGTTTCCATGCCTCATCAAATTTATTTCTTCTAGCGCACTTCACAGCTTCACTATACTCAGCTTTTGCACTAGTACTATTTGAAATAATTTGAAAAATCTTTAATTCTATATTCTTTTCCATATACCACCTCTGTAATATCTCAACTATATTTTAATATTTAAATCTTCTATTCTCAAGCGTTTGAATAAGAAATTGGTGTAGAAGATGATTGACTTTAACTATCTTAGTAGCATATACCATTATGCACATTATTAAAGGCTTAATACCAATTGGTATTAAGCCTTTTTAATTAATTTGCTGTTTTAGGTTTTTTATCTAATAGTTTAATATTTCCTATTCTTTCTCCATCATTAAGGAATTTTTTATCAAACGGATCAATATTCCATTCTGATATTCTATTATTAACGAAAATTAATTCTTTTCCCCAACGTAAAGGTATTTGGAACAGCTCATCCGCCATAACTTTATCTAAGTTTTTATATGCTTCAATTATTTCTTTTTCATCAAAAAGATTTGGATCTCTAACTGCCTTTAATGCATTAGTTAATTTATCACTAGTATATCTATAGTAGTTTAGACGAGAGTCACTACTAAATATGTCTGATGGATCTGGGCTTGATCCAAGTGACCAACCTCCCATAAACATATCAAAGCTTTCATCACTATTTATAAGTCTTTCTCCCGCATCCCTGCCACTAATTAATTTATCATCTGTTAACTTTGCATCTAGTCCAATGTTTTTCATTGATTGAATTATCAATTGTGTTGCAGGTTCATCTATATCTGAGTTTCCATTAACACCCATATATCTTATTTCTAGCTTATTACCATTCTTGTCTTCACGTAGGCCGTCACCATCAACATCTTTATATCCACTTTCATCTAGTAGCTTTTTAGCTCCTTCAACATCATAAGGAATTTTTTCTCCATCTTTATTATATATTGCTTTTCTATATGGAGTATATATTCCTGATCCAGTCGGAGTTTGACCAACCCCATGATAGAACTTAGAATTATATGCATCTCTATCTATACACATTGTTATAGCTTTTCTTAAATTTATGTCAGCAAATTTATTATTAGGATCAACAACATTCTTGCCATTTTCAAATTTACCAAATTTAAATCCTATATATGAATATGAATTTGGATCCCTTGCCAAAATTGTTCCATTAGTTAGTTCTTTAACTCTTGGAAAATCATAAGTAGCTACCTGCACAATATCTATTTCACCAGATTTTACCTTTTCAACAGACTGAGCTATTGGCACTCCAACAACTTTAAACTCTTTTAATTCTGGTTCTCCCTTAAAATAGTATTGGTTACTCTTAAATAAAATACTTTCTCCATTATTATTTTTAGCTATATAGTAAGGTCCATAACTTAAAGGGTTAATATTCATATCTGATTCCCAGAAGTGATCTAAATTAGCTGATGCAACTTGATCCCTATTTAAGAAATCATAAATCAATCCTTTCCCCCATAGTAATGAAGGATTTACTTCAGTTAGATTAAATTCAACAGTCTTTTCATCAACTTTTTTAATTCCTGAAATATTATCAGCTTTGCCTTCATGATAATCTTTCATACCAACAATTATTTCGTAATCTTCATTATAGCGTTGATTATCAACAAACTTTGGATTTCCCATCAATTTATAAGTAGCAATTATATCATCTGCTGTCACATCTTGACCATTGCTCCATTTTAGATCTTTGTGTGCTGTAATTATATATTTTTTATTATCCCTATCGATATGGAATTTAAACATTGCATCATCTCTATCTTGCTCTACTCTTTGTAAATCATCTGAAGGAAAAGCACCTAACATTCCATACCCCATTATAGCAAGGTCTTCTGCATTGGTTGCAAATACTGGATTAAACTGGCCTCTAAAAGGATTGTCTACTAGATAACCAATAGTCAACATTTCAGCATCACTCACTGGTGTCCCTTCGTTTTTAACTTCCATTTTCATAGCATTTACTTGATCAAGATTGGCTTTAGTATTAGAGCCATCATCTCCATTTGCTCCACATCCTGAAGCAATCATAGTCATTGTTAAAATAACTCCAAAAAACTTTAATAATTTTTTGTTTCTCATAATTTTGCCTTTCATAACATACATTTTATATATGTGATAATTCTATTATCTATTAATGATTTTGTCAATATTGTGTAATAACAATGAATATTTATTGAATTTATATAGTTTTTTGCTATTTTTATCATTATTTTTAATATTTTCATTTTTTGAACAAATCTAAATATTCTATCCATTTTATAGCTATATTTGTATGTTTTAAACATATTTTTAGGGAATTATTGATCTGATATTTTATAAAAATTATAATTATGAATAAAATATGTACAAATTGACGAAATTGAAAATTATTGTTGTTTTTCATATAAATGTTTGCATATTTTTGTTACACTGAACATATAAATTTTGGAGTTGATACAATGATAAAGAAATTTTCAAGGCTCTTATCCCTAATATTAGTATTTGCAATTTTTTGCACTCAGCCTGTTTTTGCTAGAGATAATCAAATAATTGATAGGGGATATGGAAACAAAATAGGAACAAGAGATGGTGTAGATATATACTATAATTCAACTACTAAAATTTACTATCTTATCACAAATGGAGATACTGATCAAGAAACAATTGATGACATAGTAAGGAAATTAAAACAGGATAAAGTTCCAATTGTAGAAATAATTGAAGTTGTATATATGTTAGTCGATTTGGGAATAAAAGCCTATGAATTTATCGCAAAAAGCGCCAAGGAAAAAGCTCAATTTGAAGCTATACGAAATGGTTGGGCAAAAATTGATGCTGATAATAGAGCTTATTGGTTCTTTAAGAAAAATGGCGTGCCAGTTGAAGGTTGGCATTGGGATAGCACTTATCAAGGATGGTACTATTTCCAAAAAGGAGGCGTGATGTTTGATCCTCGCTATATTGATGACACTTGGGCAAGAATTAATAATAAGTGGTATGAATTTGAACCTGGTGGAAAACTAATAGAACATGTTGGGTGGAGACAGTATAAGGGTAAATGGTTGTTTCATCTACCAAATGATTGTGGGGCAATTGCCGGTAGCAAAGCATTGATAGATGGAAAGTGGTATTCTTTTGATGAATACGGATATTGGATGGAGTAAATTATGTTAAATGGAAATTTCTATACTGATTTTTTATCTCATATTTTAATTAATATTTGTATAATACTACTTTGTATCAATTCAATTATTAGATATTATAAATATAAAAAATTAAAAAAAGAATTTTATGAAAGAACAAGCAAGCTAGAAAATGAAATTAATTATCTAAAAGGCAGATTAGATAATATAGATAATATAGATAAATAAATCTTTAGGTATAAAATCTACTATTATTTAAATAAACAGACCCTTAATAGGGTCTGTTTATTTATCTTTATTTATTAATTGCTCTTTATTGGTGTATCAGCTAGTACATCTATAAACGCAAATTTAGTTATTTGTAAATCACTATATTCAAATGGGTCTACTGAGTATTCACCAACTCTGTTATTAACAAATGTTAATTGTTTTGTCCAGCGTACTGGTATAAATGGAAGCTCATCAGCAATAGTTTTATCAGCTTCTCTATAAGCTTCAATTAGTTTATCATGATCAAATACAATATCTGAACCTAATTTTTCAACAGCTGCCTCCATCTTTTCAGATGTATATCTGTAATAGTTTAGAGGAGCTTTTGCCCCTACAAGTGCATATGGATTTGGAGATGAACCTAATCCCCATGCTCCAACAAATAGATCTATATTTTCATCATCCGCTTGAACTCTTTGTGAGAAATCTTTTATTCCCATTAATTTATCATCTGTTAATCTTACGTCAATACCAATGTTTTTAAATGATTGTAGGTAGAAGTTTGCTAATGGTTCATCTATTTCATTACCAGTATTTCTTTGTGCCATACGGATAACTAACTTATTACCATTTTTATCTTCTCTTAACCCATCACCGTCAACATCTTTGTAGCCATTATCATCAAGTAGCTTTTTAGCACCTTCTACATCAAATGGAATTTTTGCTCCATCTGGATTATAAATACCTTTTCTTATAGGTGGGAATAGACCTGAACCTGTAGGTGTTGTTCCAATTCCCTTGAAGAATGACTTATTAGCAGAGTCATTATCTAATGCCATTGCTAAAGCTCTTCTTAGATTAACATCAGCCAATTTAGAATTTGGATTAACTTCTACTGTTGATGTTTCTTTATTCATCTTACCTAGCTTAAATCCGATGTAACCCATATAAAGGTCATCAACACCTAAAATTTTACCATTTGTTAATTTACTTACTTCTTCATATTGAGTTGAGCTTATACTAATAACATCAACAGCGCCTGATTTAAGTTTTTCAACTAATTGTGCTGGTGGAACTGTTACAACTCTAAATTCTTTATTCTTTGGTTCTCCCATGAAATAATATGGATTAGCTTTAAATAGGAAACTTTCTCCGTCGTTATTCTTTTCAAGATAGTATGGACCATATGATAATGGTTTAGTATTTAGAGGATATTCCCAGAATTTACTAAAATCAGTAACTTCCTCAACTTGCTTATGATTTAGCATTTCAACTAAAGTTGTTCCATCTCCCCAAAGCATTGTTGGCTTAACTTCTGATAGTTCAAATTCAACTGTTTTGTCATTAACTTTCTTCATACCAGAAATAGAATCAGCCTTACCTTCATGATATTCTTTTAGTCCTACGATAGCTTCATAAGCATCATCGTAACGTATGTTATCTGTATATTTTGGATTTGCGAATAGGTGATATGTTGCCATAATATCTTCTGCTGTAACATCTTCACCATTACTCCATTTTAATTTATCATTAATTGTTAGAACGAATTTTTTTCCTTCTCTATCAAGGTGATACATGATAGGGCTCTTTTCATTATCTTGTTTTACCTCATATAAATCTCCTGTCTGGAAAGCACCTAACATAGTGTAACTCATTACTTCAGCATCTGTTCCATCTAAGTAAAAAATTGGATTAAGTTGTCCCTTAATTGGGTCTGCTGATATTACACCATAAGTTAATGGTTGTGAAGGATTTTCAACAGGTGTTCCTTCATTCTTAACTCTCTTTTCAAACTTAATAGCGCCATTATCCGCTCCAGTATTTCCTTTGTCTCCAGTTTCACTACTAGTTTTAGCCCCACAACCAGAAAGTACCATAACTCCCGCTAAAGCTAAACTAGTTAGTTTTAGTAGTTTTCCTCTTCTCATCAATATCTCCTTATCTATATATTAAACTAAGACCTTTGTCTTGCATCTAGACATCTTCTAAGCGCTTGTCCTATGTAATTAATACATAACATTAAGAATAATATAACAAGTGCTGCTGGTAACCAAAGATACATCCTTTGCAAAATATTTGTTGAGTTATTTGCATATGCAATAAGTGTTCCTAAACTTGGTGTACCAGTTGGAAGTCCGAATCCAAGAAACGAAAGACTTGTTTCAATACCAATATTACCTGCTAGCGTTAGAGTCGTATCAACAACAATAATTGAACTAATATTTGGTAATATTCCCTTAAACATTATGCTAAGCGCATTAGTTCCCATTGTCTTTGATGCTAATACATAATCTCTTCTAGCTTCTGAAAGTGCTTTACTTCTTACAAGCCTTGCTGTACCTATCCATGCAAAACATGAAAGAATTAAAATGAATGTTGCAACTCCATAATTTCTACTTATACTAACAAAAACAATGATGAATAATAATGTTGGAATAAGTGAGATAAAGTCAATAATACGCATTGCCAAGTTATCAACGACTCCACCAAAATATGCTAATACTAATCCAACAATTATACCTACAGTTGTCGTTATTATCGTCACACATACTCCTATTGTAACAGAGTTAAACGTACCTAAAATAAGCCATCCAGCTATAGATCGTCCACCACTATCTGCTCCTAGTATGAAATCTTTCCCTGGCTTAGCATATTGGTTCAATATGTCAATCACAAAAAAAGAATCATACATTCCTGTAACTCTTACATATATATTAGCTATTATAATAAATAACATAAATGCTAATAATAGAATTAGACATGTAAGTGCTAATTTATCTTTTCTAAATTCTCTGGTTATAACTTTAAATCCTGTAGGGTTTTGTGTTTTTATTATATTTTCATTTTTATTTTCCACATTACACCCCTAATCTATCTTTATTCTTGGATCGACTATCATCATAATAATATCTGATAATAAGCTTCCTATTAGTGTCAATGTTCCAAAAAACATCATTAATGTAGTAACTACGCTATAATCTCTATCCATTATTGAATTTACAAATAATTTACCCATACCTGGATAGCCAAAAATAGTTTCAGCAAAAACTGCTCCACCAAATAGACCTGTTATTGTAAATCCAAAAAATGCTGCTATTGGTAGTATAGAATTTCTAAATATATGTTTAGAATATACCTTTGATATTGGTACACCCTTTGATCTTGCAGTTCTTACATAATCACTCTGCTTAGAATCTATTACTTCATTTCTCAAGTACTGTATAGTACCTGTTGTTCCTAAGATAGCCATACAAGATCCAGGCAAGATTAAATGCTTAAACTTATCAAGGTAGTATGCAACTGTACCTGGAACCATTGAAATATCAACTGATCCTGATGTAGGTAACCATTGTAATTTATATCCAAATAAAAGTATCATAAATAGATAAAATACGAAACTTGGAATTGCAAATGTTAAGAAGTTAAAGAATATTACTCCCTTATCAAACTTTGTATTATTGTATCTACCTGCAAGCATACCTATAGGTATAGATATTAAATACTGTAAAACTGTAGCAAATAAAGCTAAGTTGAATGTATTGAATATTCTTTCCCCCATCATAGATGTTACAGATCTACCTGTAACATAACTCATACCAAAGTCGCCTTGTATGAAATTTTTTAACCATTTAAAATATTGTATATACCATGGATCATAAAATCCAGATTTTATTCTTAATTGTTCTATTACCTCAGGTGAAATTTTAGGATTCTCTGCTATTCCACTAAATGGATCTCCTGGCATCATCTTAGCTAGGCAATAAACTATTGCACTAAGAACAAATAACTGAGGTATCATTATTAAAACACGTCTTAATACTGTTTTCCACATTACTCATTCACCTCTTTTACTGCTACATAGTGTGTTTCACTTATCTGCTTTAGTGGATAAACTCTACCTTCTTCATCAAAATAATCATTATATTGTTCTTTGAATAGTTTATCTACTTCTTCTCTAACCTTTTTAATTCTATGCGCTCTTTCTAAATCTATATCAGGTATAGCACTTATTAGTCTTTTTGTATAAATATGTTGAGGATTATTATATATATCTTCCCTATTACCACATTCAACAATTCTTCCTCTATACATAATATAGATATAATCACACATATGTTTAACTACACCCAAATCGTGTGAAATGAATAAGTAACTTATTCCAAACTTTTTCTGGATTTCTTTCATGAAATTTAGCACTTGGGCTTGAACAGATAAATCAAGTGCTGAAACAGGTTCATCAGCCACAATAAGCTTTGGCATACATGCTATTGCTCTTGCAACACCTATACGTTGTCTTTGTCCACCAGAAAATTCAAAAGGATATTTGTATATACTAGTTTCATCCATACCTACTATATACAAAAGTTCTATAACCTTTTGCTTAACCTGCTCTTCATTTAATTTTTCAAAATTTCTAATGGGTTCAGCTACTATATCCAAAACTCTTTTTTTAGGATTTAAACTAGACATAGCATCTTGAAAAATCATCTGAACAGATTTATTGTAATTAATCTCTTTTCTTTGTTTTCTATTAAATATATCCTTACCTTCAAAATAAATATTACCTTCGGTAGCTTTTTCTAATCCTAGTATTACCTTTCCTACTGTTGTCTTTCCACTACCACTTTCTCCAATAAGACCATAAGTCTTTCCTTCTTCAATTTTTATATCTACACCATCTACGGCTCTTACATGATCTTTTATCGTATTAAAGAAGCCACCTCTTATTGGAAAGTGTACCTTTAAATCCTTAATCTCTAGCATCTTTATTATCCTCTTTAAACTTGAAATTCTTATAGCATGTGCATCTTACAAAATGCCCTTCTTCCTCCTCATGTAAAGTAGGATTTTCCTCATGTTCTTCTTTATCAATCCAAGGAATACGAGGTGCAAACCTACATCCTTGTCTATTTAAATCCCTAATTGATGGCACCATTCCATCTATTACATAAAGATCATCGTTCATATTTTCGCCTTCAAGCTGAGGTATACTTCTTAATAAACTTCTAGTATAAGGATGAAGAGGATTTTCAAATATTTGTTTTGCACTTCCTAATTCAACTAATTCCCCTGCATATAAAACTGCAACTCTATCAGCCATTTCTGCCACAACACCTAAATCATGTGTTATAAGTATTATTCCTGCTTTAATATCATTTTGTAATTTCTTTAATAAATCTAATATCTGAGCTTGAATTGTAACATCAAGTGCAGTAGTTGGTTCATCAGCAATAATTATTTTAGGGTTACATGCTAGAGCGATTGCTATCACAACCCTCTGTCTCATACCACCTGATAATTCATGAGGAAATCTTCTTGCGCACTTCTCTGGATCTTGTATTCCAACCTGATCAATCAACTCTATAACTCTTTTTTCCCTTTGTTTTTGATCTAGGTCTGTATGATATATTAATGCCTCTTCAATTTGTTTACCAATTCTTTGTAGTGGATTAAGTGATGAAAGAGGATCCTGAAAAATCATTGCTATTTCTTTTTCTCTGATTTTATTATACTGTTTTTCAGAATATTCTAATATATTTTCACCATTAAATATAATCTCACCTTTTGATCTAGTCAAATTATCATTATGTAATCCCATTATAGTAGTTGCCAAGGTTGATTTGCCACAACCACTTTCTCCTACTATTGCTAAGACTTCATTCTCATATAAATCTAGACTAACATTATCAACTGCATTAAAATAATCATCTTTAATACGAAAAGCTGTTTCTAGATTTTTAATCTCTAGTAGCTTGTTACTCACAAGAAAACCTCCCAACATTAATATCAGCTTTATAATAATTCTCAACCAATATTATTAATAAATCCATCCTAGGATGACTTCATTAAAAATACTGGTTGTGCATACACGTTCTTATATTATATTATAATCGCTCTAATTTATCAATGTAAAATACTCTAATTTGCTAAATTTTTAAAGATATTATGACAAAAAAATATATTTTTTATAAAAATAGTGCCAGTGAACATAACTTTCACTAGCACTTATCATAATTTTATATTATATTTTAATTTATCTTTTTTTTTGATTCTATCAAATATCTTTCAATATTTGAAACAGCAATAGCTCCATCAGCACATGCTGTGATAATCTGTCTTAATCCTTTTGTTCTAACATCTCCGGCTACATATACTCCCTCAACGTTAGTCTTGCAATCTTCACCTGCTACGATATATCCTTTTTCATCTAATTTAATTCCAGAATCTTTATATATATCTGTCTGAGGATTCATTCCTATCGCAATAAATACTCCATCAACATCAATATCTCTTGTTGAACCATCTTTTTTATTTTTTACAATAACTTTTTCAACCTTATCTTGACCAACTATTTCTTCAAGTTGACTATCCCATACCATTTCAACATTATCTATAGATAGAACTTCTTCTTGCAGTATCTTAGCTGCTCTTAATTCATCTCTTCTGTGGACTAAATATACTTTTTTACACATTCTTGATAGGAAGATAGCATCTTCTACTGCAACATCTCCACCACCGAATACGGCTGTAACCTTATCTCTATAAAACGCTCCATCGCAAGTAGCACAATAGCCTACGCCTCTTCCACCAAATTCTTCTTCACCTTTTACTCCTAATTTTGCATGCTCTGCTCCGTTAGCAATAATTATGGCTCTTGTTTCATAGACTTTTCCATCTTCAGTATTTATCTTCTTTATATCTGAACTAACATCAACTGAAACAACCGTTCCTTCAACAAAGTTTGCTCCCAGTTGATCAGCATGTTCTCTAAATTTCATACCAAGATCAAATCCACCTATTCCAAATAATCCGGCATAATTGTCTACTCTTTCTGTGCTTAGTACTTGTCCACCACTCATTGGTAGCTTTTCTATAACAATAGCATTAAGTTTTGCTCTTTGAGCATATATAACTGCTGAAAGTCCCGCTGGACCAGAACCAATAATTACTAAATCGTATATCATATTACCTCCATCTGTAATCATAAACTAACTATCATTATTATACTTTATATATAAATATAGTCAACCAAAAATAGTAATTATTATTATTTTTAAATAATTATCCACATTTTATTCAACTTATATATTCTCATAAATAGTTTGATTTTTTTTTAATTTAATGGTAGTATCATAGATGTAGTGTCCACGTAGCTCAGCAGGATAGAGCGACCGCCTCCTAAGCGGTAGGTCGGAGGTTCGAATCCTCTCGCGGACGGCACAAAAAGCGGAAATGCAGGGAAATGTAACTCTGTATTTCCGCTTTTTAAAATCATGGCATTTAATAACATCTGTTGATACCTTTTTGCTACTTATATGCCTATATAAAAATTATAATAAAATTACCTTGTTGTCACAAATTAGATAATCTTATTATAACTTTATACATGGCTAGTTTATATTTATTAATTAATCTTATCCTTTAAGCTTTTAAGTCTTATAGAGTTTAGTTGTTCTAGAGATAGAAGTTGTGTTTTAGCAAGTTCTCTAAGTTCTATCATTCTTTCTTTTTGTCCCATTCCTTTTCCGATTAGAACTGCATTATAGCTTTCCATATTGGCAAGCACGAGTAACTCATGCAAACCTGCATAGTCTCTCATATTACCTTTTAAATCTGGATTTTCTTCTCGCCACTGTTTTGCTCGCTTGTTAAATAAGACAACATTTAGCATATCTGCTTCGCTTGCATATTGGTAGTATAACTGTTCGCTTGTTAGATCCTTTAAGAGATATTCTTTAATTGCATCTGTATGAATTTTATAATTAATCTTAGAGATTTCTCTATTAAGATTCCAGCCAAGAGATAATCTTGAGTTTTCATCATCTTTTAATCTTTGATAATCTTTTATGATATATAGTTCAAATTCAGCTGATATCCAAGATGCAAATTTAAATGCAATATCTTTATGTGCAAAAGTTCCGCCACCTCTACCTAATTTTACAAATAAACCTATTGCATTTGTGCTATTTGTCCACTTTTGTGGAGATAATGTAAAAGCATTGCTACCTGCTTCATTTAAAAACCCCTCGAATTCGATGGGTTTAAAATTTGGATTGTTTAACTTCTCCCATATACCTAAATACTCTATTGTGTTAAAGTTTCTCATCCAATTTGCAACTACCACATTAGGTTCTTCTTTGTTCTTATATCTTGCAATATCCGTTAGACTTATATAGTCATTTTTAAAGTCTTCAGTATAAATTTGTATAGCAAAACCTTTTGCTTTGATTGTGTCTTTTTTTACTTTAGACATTCGTTCCTCCTCTTGCTGATGTACTATTTACAATATTTATTTTTAAAATAACTATTCTAAACAGTACACCAACGATTCATTTTTCTGGTTTTTAACTTTGATAGAAGCTTCAAAACCCTTTATATTGCTGAGCTATTTACCACTATTTATTGTACGAAGCTAGTCTGAAAAGACTCAGTAATACTGGAAAATGCTTTATTTCCTTGACTTTCATTAACTCTGAATTACTTGGATTTACACATCTACCTTACTGCTTTTACCTCTACTAGGCATATAAAAATCTAATCCATTTAAAAAAATTTAAATGTTATAAGGCTATTTTCTATCCAATATAATACTATAAAGCGATTTTACTATATATATTCAAACTATTATTCCTATATAAGAATATTACAAAACTAACGCCTCTTTATTCTCACAATAAATTAAGCCAAAAGAGAGTATATTCTATAATAAAACAAGTTATTTCCAAAACTTTCCTTTTAGAGCAATTCATTTTTTAATTCATCATGATAAATCTAATTTATACCTTTTATTTTACTAATACTTATTTCTCAAATAATCATAAATTAATTTACTCAATTCTCCAATATAGCCCTCTCCACGCCCATCATAACTAGTTAATATTACAAGAGAATAATTTAACCTATCCTCTAATAAGATTCCTGCTGCATTTTCAAACCCATCATAGCTTCCATACTTCTGTATAAACTTATTGTGCATGCTTTCATCTAAGTTAAGATAATTATATGGTTGCGCCATCCCTAGATATTCCATTAATTGCGCATAGTTATTCTGGTTGTAATATATCCTATCTAAAAAATCCATCAAAAAGTTACTCTTTACAATATTATCCATACTATAATATTGTGAATCATCAGGTGATACTTTACTATATTTTGATGCTAATTCCTTCAATTTTTTCCAACCACCAAGATTTTCAAACAACATATAGGAAGCAGTATTATCAGAATCAATTATACTATATGACAATAAATCACCAATTTTTACTTTATCTCCATCATTAAGCTTATCCCCAATATCTCCATATTGATTCATATAATCTCTAAATATGCATAAATCATCGAGTGTTTTGCTTCCTTCATTAATCAAATCATAATATATAACTGCCTGATATAATTTATATGTGCTCGCGGCTGTAAAATAATTATCACCATTATAATTATATCTCATATCATCATTGTATACATGTAATGAAATAGCTATATTATCTTTTTCTAAGCCCCTCATTACAATATAGTCTTGAACTAATTTTGATATATCTTTTTCTTTTTCTGCTGAAGAATTAATCATATTATCTTGTACATTTTTTTTACTCTCATCAACATCATTATTATTTTTTTATCTTTTACTTCTTTGTATTCAATTTCTTTTAATTCGACATCTTTTTTTTCAGTAACTTGTTTATCATTATTATCAATTATTTCTTTATTATTATCATTTATTTCTTTATTATTATCATCTATTAAATTTGACCTAAATACCATTGATACTATTAAAATAATCATAATAATGACAATAATAATGGCTGCAATTATAGTATTCTTCTTTTTCATTTTTAATCTACAAACTTCTCCAAAACTTTTATAACTTCTTCAACTTTTGTGTAATCTTGGTCTTCTATTCCTTCTTTAACACAAGAATTTATGTGCTCTTTTAATATTTCTTTATTTGTACTTTTTAATAAAGCCTGGGTTGATAATAACTGCGTGCTTATATCAATGCAATATCTATCCTCATTTACCATATTTAATATACCATCTATTTGCCCTCTAGCAATTTTTAGTTTTCTAATTATACTATCTCTATTGGCCTTCATAATTTAGTCCTTTATAATTATAACCAGCATCTTCTACTGTTTTTTTAATAGTTTCTTCATCCAATTCCTTATATAATTCTAAATATGCAATATTATTTTCAAGATCTATATTTACATTTTTAATTTCTTCTAATCCCTTAAAAGCTTTAGTCATATGGGCAACACAGTGTTGGCACATCATTCCATCAATATTTACACTCATTTTCATATTATCTATATTCTCCTTTTTATTGTTATAATTTATGTTTTGATATCTAAGTCTTAATGCATTACTTACTACAAATAAAGAACTAAAACTCATTGCAAATGCAGCTATCATGGGATTAAGTTTTAAATTGAATGAATGATAAAATACCCCAGCTGCTATTGGTATTGCAGGTATATTATAAGCAAAAGCCCAAAATAAGTTTTCTTTTATATTAATTATTGTTTTTTTGCTAAGTTTTAATGTAGATACTATATCCAATGGATCATTATTCATAAGTATTATATCTGCTGCCTCAATCGCAATATCTGTTCCTGATCCTATTGCTATACCTACATCAGCTCTAGCTAATGCAGGGGCATCATTAATGCCATCCCCAACCATTGCAACAAACTTATTTTCATTTTGAAGTTTCCTAATTTCCTTTTCCTTATCTTCTGGCAAAACTTCTGAAATAAAATAATCTAACTCTAATTTTTTTTGAATTGCTTTTGCAGTCTTTGTATTATCTCCTGTTAGCATTATAGTCTTTATACCCATTTTTTTCAAAATATTTATTGTTTTTTTTGAATTAATCTTAATGCTATCTTTTATAGATAAAATTCCTTCTAATACTCCATTAATTGCTAAATATATAGGCGTTGCCCCATCATCTGTTATTTGATTTTCAATATCAGAAATAGATACAATATTTATACCATTGTTTTGCATAAGTTTTCTATTTCCAATTATTACTTTATTATCCTCTATATCACCACAAATTCCATATCCTGTTATTTGATTAAAATTCTTAACTTCTAATATTTTACCATTATATTCATCAACAATTGCTTTAGATATAGGATGCTCAGATAAATTTTCTAGTGATGCTGCATATTTAATAATGTTTTCTTTGCTAAAATTTATACTATATATTTTATCTACTTTGGGTTTTCCTTCTGTCAGAGTTCCTGTTTTATCAAAAACTACAGCATCTATTTTATGAGCATTTTCTAATATTTCTGCTGATTTAATTAATATTCCCTTTCCGGCTCCTTTTCCAGTCCCAACCATAATTGAAATTGGGGTAGCAAGGCCAAGCGCACATGGACAAGATATTACTAGAACTGATATACCAAAAGTTAAAGCTGTATCAAAGTTTTTTGTAAGTACAAACCATATTATAAAGCTTATAATAGATATTGCCATTACTGTAGGAACAAAAATTCCTGATATTTTATTTGCTAATTTTGCTATCGGTGCTTTAGAAGTCATTGCATTTTCTACAAGACTAATAATTTTTGATAATGCAGTTTCATCTCCAATCTTTGTCACCTTCATTTTAAAATATCCTATTTTACTTATAGTTGCACCTACAACTTCATCTCCAACTACCTTATCAACTGGAATAGATTCACCTGTTAATGCTGATTCGTCTATTGAAGTCTTTCCATCTATTATTTCACCATCTGTTGGTATAACTTCACCAGATTTAACAACTACTATATCACCAACTTTTAAATTTTCAGCCAATATTGTTTTTTCTTTACCATCTTCAATAATTGTAGCTGTTTTAGGTTTTAAATTAATAAGCTTATTTATAGCTTCATTCGTCTTTCCTTTTGCTCTTTCCTCTAAGGTTTTACCCATAGTTATTAGTGTTAATATCATTCCTGCGCCTTCAAAATATAATTCATGCGCATAATGGTGCATATTAGATATATCCGTATATCCTATTTTAAATGACATCTGATATAAAATATAAATTCCATATATAAATGATGCCCCTGCTCCAAGTGCAACTAATGTATCCATATTAGGGTTTTTTCTTAAAAGTAATTTAAATCCTTTTTTGAAATAGTCTATATTTACAAATATAATTATAATAGTCAATAATAATTGAGTTATTACTAATACAAATATATTTTTAGGATCTTTAAATATTTCTAAAAAAGGAAAGTTCATCATTGTCCCCATTGAAATATAGAATAATGGTATTGCAAAAATTACTGAATAAATTAGTTGTCTTTTTAATTTAGTATATCTATTATACTCGCCTTTACTATTTTCAGATGCTTTCTTTTCTTCATCAAATACTTTAGTTGGATAACCAATATTTGAAATAGTATCGCTAATTTTTTTATCATCTATAATGGATTCATCATAGTCAACAATCATTGTATTTTTTACAAGATTTATACTAACATTATTTATCCCATCAAGCTCATTGACTTTTTTTTCTACTCTATTAACACAAGCAGCACAAGTCATATCTTTAACAATAAATTTTTGTTTCATAGATCCTCCTTATACCCATAGGGGGTATGTCTATGGTACTATCGTTTTTTTCTTTTGTCAATAAGAATGAAAAATATAGGTTGTAAATTTTTATTATAATAATATAACTAAAATAAAAAATAACCCAGACATATTTGTATTAATATATAGATTATATTTTAAACTACATTAAATATAAATTGTATAAAGTTATAAAGATGATTAATATATCAAACTATCTTTTTGGATAATTCTGATACTTAATCATATCTCTTAATATAATCAAGATGTGTTTCCTATTTATTTTTTAATGTGTTTATACTTTTAAATAACTTTTAATAATTTATTTATCATTTATAAAATTTAAATATTAACATAATAATTTATACATTCCATTTTTTGCATAAATTATATCAAAAAAGTTACCCTATTGTCACAAATTTAGTATTCTTATCTGCGACAAATTGGGTAATCTTATTATTGCTTCTATACTATCTAATTTCTTCTATATTATTCATATATTTTCTAAGAACTTCTGGTATCTCCACACTTCCATCTTCTCTTTGATAGTTTTCTAGTACTGCTGCAACTGTTCTTCCAACTGCAACACCACTACCATTTAATGTATGAACAAATTTAGCTTTATCTTTAATATTGTCTTTATATTTTATGTTTGCCCTTCTTGCTTGGAAATCTTCAAAATTTGAACAGCTTGATATTTCAACAAATTTATTATAACTAGGCATCCACACTTCAATATCATACTTCATTGCAGCAGTAAATCCTAAATCACCTATGCAAATTTTTACAACTCTGTATGGTAATCCTAGTAATTCTAATACTCTTTTAGCATCATTTGTAAGTTTTTCTAATTCATCATAAGATTGTTCAGGTTTTGTAAATTTAACTAATTCAACCTTATTAAATTGATGCTGTCTTATAAGACCTCTTGTATCTCTACCTGCTGATCCTGCTTCTGCTCTGAAACATGCAGTATATGCAACATATTTAAGTGGTAGTTTTTCACCATCAAGAATTTCTTCCCTATGCATATTAGTAACAGGTACCTCTGCAGTAGGAACTAAGAAATATTCCTTACCATTACCAGTAACCTTATAAGCATCCTCCTCAAATTTTGGCAATTGACCAGTTCCAATCATTGAATCTCTACTTACCATAAATGGAGGAAAAATTTCCTCATAACCATGTTCATAAGTATGAGTGTCAAGGAAAAAATTGATTATTGCTCTTTCTAGTTTTGCTCCTAGTCCTTTATAAAAGGTAAATCTTGAACCTGTTGTTTTTCCAGCAATTTCAGGATTTATAATATCCAAATCCTTACCAATATCCCAATGTGCCTTTGGTTCAAAACTAAATTTTGTAGGTTCTTTATATCTAAATATTTCAACATTATCATCATCAGTATCCCCTTGTGGTACTGATGGATTTGGAATGTTCGGAATAGTAAGTAATAAATTTTTTAATTCTTCATCTAGTTCTGATACTCTTGAATCTAATTTTTTTATTTTTTCAGATAATTCTTTCATTTGAGCAAAGATAGGTTCAACATCCTTACCTTCCTTTTTCATTTGAGGTATTTGTTTTGAAACAGTATTTTGCTCATTTTTTAGTTGTTCAACCTCTGTTAATTTTTTTCTTCTCTCTTCGTCAAGTTCAACAAAGCTATCTAAATTAAAATCTTCTTTTCTATTTTTTAATGCTTCTTTAACTTCTTCAAAATTATTCCTTAGTAATTTTATATCTAACATATTATTTCCTATCTTTGTAAAAAGCTTTTATATGCTTTATAAGTCATATACGCATCTGCCTTTGATACTAATTCAATTGGAGCATGCATGCTTAGCATTGGAGTTCCACAATCAACAACTTCAGCTCCATAATTTGCTAAAATATATGCGATTGTTCCACCACCGCCTTGGTCTACTTTTCCAAGTTCTCCTGTTTGCCATACTACATCATTATCATTAAATACTTTTCTTACTTCCCCTAAAAATTCAGCATTTGCATCATTACAACCATATTTTCCACCATGGCCTGTATACTTACTAACTGTTACTCCATGACCAATTTTTGATGCATTATACTTATCATTTACAGTTGGGAAGGTAGGATCAATACCACAGGTTACATCTGCTGAAAGAACCTTAGATTTTTCAATAGATTTTCTTGTCCTTATAAAAGCGTTTGCTCCTGTTTGGGCAAAAATTTCTGCTACTATATTTTCAAAAAATAGACTAGACATACTAGCATTTCCAACCGATCCAATTTCTTCCTTGTCAACAAAAATGGAAACTGCAGTTATTTTAGGATTTTCAACTTCTAATATTGCCTCTAAATTTGCATAAGAACAAACTCTATCATCATGCCCATGTCCAGCTATCATCGATCTATCAATTCCAACATCTCTTGCTTTTCCAGCTGGAACAAGTTCTAATTCTGCTGTTACAAAATCTTCTTCTGTTAAACCGTATTTCCTATTTAAAATTGCTAAAGTATTATCCTTTATAGGATTCTTACTTTTTTCATCTGCACCATAACAACAATGGCCTAAAACTGCATTTAATTCTTCACCCTTAATTCCATCATTTAGAGTTCCTTTTAATTGATCCTTTGCTAAATGAGGTAAAAGATCATTTATAAATAATACTGGATCTTGCTCATCCTCACCAATTACTATATTTTTAACTTCTCCATTTTTATCAACAAATACTCCATGCATTGCTAAAGGTAATGTTGGCCATTGATATTTTTTTATTCCACCATAGTAATGAGTTTTTAAAAGTGTTAAATTACCATCTTCATATAAAGGAGTTGGTTTTACATCTAACCTTGGTACGTCTATATGTGAACCTACAATATTCATTCCTTCTTCTAAATCTTCTCCCATTACAATTAATACGACAGATTTATTCTTATTATTCACATAAATTTTATCGCCTTTTTTAATTCCTTTTTCCAAAGCTTTTGAAAATTCAATAAATCCTTTTTCTTCAGCCATTCTTATTATCTCAGTGCAAGCTTCTCTTTCAGTTTTTGCATTATCTAAAAAAGATTTATACCTATCTCCATATTCAAATATTTTATTTTTTTCTTCTTTATCTACATTAAACCAAACATTTTTCCCAAATTTACTCATTGTCATTTACCTCTTGTTCTATTATTGCTTTAGTTATATTTGATATTTTATCTTCATCTAAATTCATTAATTTAACTCCTGTAGCAGTTCTTCCATATTCATTAATTGAAGACGCATCTATTCTTATAACTATACCATTTTCTGATACTATTATAACTTCTTCATTACCATTTACACTTAGTGTAGAAATTATATTGCCTGTCTTTTCATTTACTTTATAACAGATAACTCCTTTTCCACCTCTATTTTGACATTTAAATAATTCTTTAGCTACAGATTTTCCATATCCATTTTCCGTTACTAAAACTAATTTACTTCCATCATCTTCAGTCTGCATAGATATTACTTCATCATCTTTTCTTAATTTTATTCCCTTTACACCTATTGCAGTTCTCGATAATTGTCTTACTAAGCTAGTATCAAATTTTAGACAGTATCCCAATTTTGTTATTATATATATTGGTTGATCTTCTTTTATTAATTTTATATCTATTAATTCATCATCTTCTATTGTATTTAAAGCTTTTTTACCATTTTTATTTATATTTATAAATTCTGATAAACTTGTCTTCCTAAATTTGCCTTTTTTAGTAATAGTAAGTATAGAATAATTACTACTAAAATTAGAAATTGGATATATATATTTTACATTCTCTTCTGGTTCAAGATTAAGCAAATTAATTACTGCTATACCTCTTGCAACTCTCGATGATTTAGGTATTTCATAAACCTTTTTAGTATAAACTCTTCCTTTATTGGTAAAGAATAATATACTATCATGATTATTTGTTGTCAAAATATCTACAGTATAGTCATCTTCAATATTTGACATTCCTTTTATACCTTTTCCACCTCTAGATTGATTTTTAAAATTATCAATATCCATTCTTTTTATATATCCAAGCTTAGTTATTGATAAGAATACTTGTTCATTATTTATTAAATCTTCTATTGATATTTCATTTTCATCATATTCTATCGAAGTTCTTCTATCATCTGCATATTTATTTTTTATTTCAACTATCTCATCTTTAATTATTCCTAAAACTAATTTATCATTAGATAGAATTTCTCTTAATTCTTTTATTCTTTCAATTAATTTATTTAATTCATCTAGAAGTTTACTTTTTTCAAGTGCAGTTAGATTTCTAATTTTCATTTCAACTATTGCATTTGCTTGAATGTCTGTTAGTTGAAATCTTTTGCATAATCTTTCTTTTGCAACTGTTACATTTTCACTATTTCTTATAATACTTATAACTTCATCTATATTATCAATAGCTATTCTTAATCCTTCTAAAATATGGGCTCTATTGATAGATTTATTAAGTTCATATTTACATCTTCTTGTTATAACATCTACTTGATGTTCAATATATAAATTTAGTATTTCTACTAGATTTAGAACTTTTGGTTCATTATTAACAAGAGCAAGCATTATTGTACTAAAAGTTTCTTGCAATTGTGTATGCTTATATAATTGATTAAGGATTATATTTGCATTTTTATCCCTTCGTACATCTATACAAACTCTAATACCTTGTCTATTAGATTCATCTCTAATATCTGTTATTCCATCTATCTTTTTATCCCTAACAAGGTCTGCTATTTTTTCAATAAGTTTAGACTTATTAACCATATAAGGTAATTCTGTAACAATTATTCTTGATTTACCATTCGATAAAACTTCTATGTCTGTTACAGCTCTAACTTTTATTTTTCCTCTACCTGTTAAATAAGATGATTTTATTCCCTCATATCCAACAATTTTTGCTCCAGTAGGAAAGTCTGGCCCTTTAATAATAGTTAATAATTCATCTATACTTGTTTGCCTATCTTCATTGACCCTATTATCAATAATTTTAGTAACACCATCTATAATTTCTCCTAAATTATGTGGTGGTATATTTGTTGCCATACCAACTGCAATACCAGTTGTTCCATTTACTAATAAGTTAGGATATCTTGATGGTAAAATAGTAGGTTCTTTTTCTGTTTCATCAAAGTTAGGAACAAATTCAACCGTATCTTTATTAATATCCGACAATAATTCCATAGAAATTTTGCTAAGTCTTGCCTCAGTATAACGCATAGCTGCTGCTCCATCTCCATCAATAGAGCCAAAATTTCCATGACCATCAACTAATGGATATCTAGTTGAAAAATCTTGAGCTAATTTTACAAGGGCATCATATATTGATAAATCACCATGTGGATGATATTTACCCATTGTATCTCCGACTATACGCGCACATTTACGATGCGGTTTATCTGGCCCATTATTTAACTCAATCATTGCATATAATATTCTACGTTGAACTGGTTTTAGACCATCTCTCACATCTGGCAATGCTCTTTGTGCAATTACACTCATTGCATAATCAATATATGAGTCTTCCATAGTCTTTTTAAGTTCAACTATATTTATTCTATCCATATAACTCCTAACTATATATCAAGATTTCTAACGTACTTAGCTCTTTCTTCTATAAATTTACGTCTAGGCTCAACATTATCTCCCATAAGAGTTCTAAATGTTTTATCAACTTCTATACTATCTTCATCATCTATGCTAACTCTTATAAGAACTCTATTTTCTGGATCCATAGTGGTATCCCACAATTGATCAGCATCCATTTCACCAAGACCTTTATATCTTTGTATCTTATTATTTGAATCTCTACCAATTTCAGTTAATATCTTTTCTAATTCATTATCATCATAAGCGTACCAACTTTTTTTATTTTTCTCTACCATATAAAGAGGTGGTTGTGCTAAATATACATGTCCTTTTTTAATAAGTTCTGGCATAAATCTATAAAAAAATGTAAGTAATAAAGTTGATATGTGAGATCCATCTACATCGGCATCTGTCATTATTATTATTTTATTGTATCTCAATTTACTTATATCAAAATCTTCATGAATTCCAGTTCCAAATGCAGTTATCATAGCTTTTATTTCTTCATTTGCATATATTTTATCTATACTAGCTTTTTCAACATTTAATATTTTTCCTCTCAATGGTAAAATAGCTTGATATTCCCTAGATCTTGCTAATTTTGCACTACCTCCTGCTGAATCACCCTCGACAAGATATATTTCACAATTCATTGGGTCTTTATCTGAACAATCAGCTAGTTTACCTGGTAGAGCTGTCGATTCTAATGCCGACTTTCTTCTAGTTATTTCTCTAGCTTTTCTTGCTGCTTCTCTAGCTCTTCTTGCTAATATAGCTTTTTCACATATAGATTTAGCAACATTTGGATTTTGCTCAAGATAAACTTCTAATTTTGATGAGAATACATTATCAACAGCTCCCTTAGCTACAACATTTCCCAATTTTTGTTTTGTCTGTCCTTCAAACTGTGGATCAGATATTTTTACACTAATTATTGCTGTTATACCTTCTCTTAAATCTTCTCCAGATAAATTTTCTTCATTTTCTTTTAACAATTTATTTTTTCTAGCATAATCATTAAATGATCTGGTTAAAGCAGTTTTAAAACCGGATAAATGTGTTCCCCCTTCAGGAGTTGTTATATTATTAACAAAAGAATAAATGTTTTCATTATAGGCTGTATTATGTTGAAATGCTACTTCAACTTGTACATCATCTTTTACTCCTTCACAATATATAACATCATTATATAATTTATCTCTTGATTCATTTAAATATTCAACAAATTGTTTAATTCCACCCTCATAATAAAATGATGAACTTTTTAATTCTTCATTTCTATCATCATACACATTTATTTCAAGACCTTTTGTTAAAAAAGCCATTTCTCTAAATCTGTTATTAAGTGTACTATAATCAAATTCAACAGTTTCAAATATTGAATCATCTGGCATAAATGTAACTTTTGTACCCGTATTTTTGTTATTATTATCTGAAATTCTTTTTAATGGGTACATAGAATTACCTAATTCATATCTTTGTTTATATATACCTTCTTCAGTAAATATTTCAACTTCAAGCCATTTTGATAATGCATTAACAACAGAAGCACCAACACCATGTAATCCACCTGATACTTTATAGCCATTTCCACCAAATTTTCCTCCTGCATGAAGTATGGTAAATACAACTTCTACAGCTGGAATACCTGCTTTTTGATTTATACCTATCGGTATACCTCTACCATTATCTTTTACTGTTACAGAACCATCTTTATTTAATTTTATATCTATTTTACTACAATATCCTGCTAAGGCTTCATCAACAGCATTATCAACAATTTCATATACTAAATGATGTAGTCCACGAATTGATGTAGATCCAATATACATTCCTGGTCTTTTTCTAACAGCTTCAAGACCCTCTAGTATTTGTATATCATCAGCTCCATACTCTTTATTCATGCTACCTCCTAATCTCTTCTATACTTCCATTAGTAACTTTATATATTTTTTTATTTTCAATTTTACTTTCAATAAATTCTTCCATACCTGTACAAGTTATGAATGTTTGACTACTGTTTACCATATCTAGAAGTATAGTTTGTCTTTTTCTATCTAACTCACTAAGAACATCATCAAGCAATAAAATAGCATCTTTATTAAATATATCTTTTACCATCTTTATTTCAGATAATTTAAGTACAAGTGCAACTGTTCTTTGTTGTCCCTGTGATCCATAAGATTTAACTTCAATATCATTTATAAAAAACTCAATATCATCCCTATGAGGTCCAATATTGGTTATAGTTGTTTTTATATCTTTATTTCTATTCTTTTTCAATTCATCATAAAAACTATTTTCGTCTACATTCATAGAATAAATAATCTTTATTTCTTCTTCATTATTTGTAATTTTTTTGTGTAAATTAATAGCAATCTCGTTAATTTGTTTTAAAAACTTTTTTCTCTCTTTAATTATTTCACTTCCATATTTAGCAAGTTGAATATCCCAAATATCTAATGTTTCTATTAATTTTTTATCTTTACTTATAGATATTTCTTTCAATAATTTGTTTCTATGCTCTAAAATTTTTTTATAGTAACTAAGGTTATTCATATAAATTTTACTTATTTGACATAACTCAATATCCATAAAACTTCTTCTTTTTCCAGGTGAAGATTTTATTATATTTAAATCTTCAGGTGAAAATACTATTATATTAACAAGCCCTACTAATTCATTTAATTTTTTTGCTGGTATATTATTAATGAAAGCTTTTTTCCCTCTAGATTTATTGAGTTCTATATCTAATTTTAGTGAAATTTCATCATCTGCAAAGTATCCATGTATAAATGATTCTTTTTCATTAAATTTCACCATTTCTTTATCTAAAGCACCCCTAAGTGACTTTGTTGTAGATAAAATATATATTGCTTCTAAAATATTAGTTTTACCTTGAGCATTGTCACCAAAAAATATATTTGTTTCCTTATCAAAAAAAACATCTAATTCTTTATAATTTCTAAAATTTATTAGTTTTAATCTATCTATTTTCATTTTTAATAATAAATGAAGTATTATTATATCTAACTATATCACCATTTCTTAACTTACGGCCTCTTCTTAACTCCTGCTCATCATTAACATATACATCTCCACCAGTTATCAAAATCTTTGCTTCTATACCACTAGAGACTACATTAGCTAATTTTAAAGCCTGTCCTAATTTTATAAATTCATCTTTAATAAAAATTTCCATACTATTCCTCTTCAATAAAATTAACAGGTAAAAGAATATAGATATAATTTTCTTCATCATCTTTTATAAAAATTGGTGCTATACGATTAATACAGTATATAGATATATCTTCATCTTCTATTACTCTTAACGATTCTAATAAAAATTTAGGGTTAACACCAATTTTTATTTCATTATCATCAAATTTTTCTATACTAATAGATTCATTCATTTCACCTAAATTACTTTTTAATCTTAATTTCATATCATCTGAAATGTCTATTATAAGTGGTTGAATATTTGAATCTCTAATTAATAACATAGCTCTATCAACAGTATCCACAAAATCATTTTTATTAATTCTTATTTTCATTTCATAATCTGTTGATAACATTTTCTTTATATTAATATAATTACCTGAAAGCAATCTTGATAATATTATTGTTTCATCAAATTTAAACATAATATGATTGTCAGTAATGTATATATCTATTATTTGAGATGTTTCTGATGGTAGTATTTTACTTATTTCATTAAGCGTTTTACCTGGAATTATACAAGACTTATCTTCATAACTATTTTCAAGTATTTTTTTACTAATACCTATCCTACTACCATCCATTGCTGTTAATTTCATAGTATTATTACTTATCTCTAAAAATTCACCGTTCATTACATAACCAGAATTTTCAGATTGTGAAATACAGAAAATAGTTTTCTTTATCATATCTTTAAATGAAAAACTATCAACATTCATGTGGAATTGTTCATCAATTTCTGGAATATCCGTATAACCATTAAGATTTATATATGATATCTTAAATTTACTTATTCCAGAAGAAATAATAACCTGTTTATCAATGACTTCAAATAATACTTCATCATTAGGTAATTTTTTTATAATATCTGAAAATAGTTTAGCATTAACAGCTAATTCACCTTCTTTTATTACCTGACCTTCTACCTTAGTTTTTATCCAAAGTTCCATATCACTGGTAGTGAAATATATTTCATTGTAAGCTCTTATATGAATACAGTTTAATATTTCTTCAGTTGTTCTACTCGAAATAGCTTTCAAAGAAATATTAAGTGTATTAATCAAACTTTGTTTATTAAAAATTATTTTCACTGGATGCTCCAATCTATCATTTATTAATTAATTATATAGTAGTATTAGTAATAGTAGTGTTGATTTGTGGAAAACTAAAAAAAGTATATATAAATACTTATATTTATTTACTAATAACTACGTTAAATTAATATGTATTTATGTGTACAAAATATGAATAAATGAAAAAATACAAAATTATAAAGTAATATTTGTGAATACAATAAAAACAAATTTTATAGTTATCCAAGTTATGTGGATAACTATAAATAATGATTGTTTATATATGTGGATTTATCTTCTTAATTATTGTATTTATGTCATTTTCTAAAGATTTATTTCTGTTGATTTCTTGTGTAATTTTATCTCTTGCATTAGAAATAGTTGAATGATCTCTACCACCAAAAGCTTGTCCAATTTCAGTTTGAGTTAAATCTGTAAGTTGAAGGCATAAATAAATAGATATATGCCTAGGTTTTACAATCTCTTTTTTCTTTGAAGAACCTCTTACACTTTTACTATCAACTTTAAAATGTTCAGCTACAGTATCAATTATTAAATCTATACTAATTTCTTTATTTAGATTAGGATCAATATAATTTTTTAAAAAATATTTTGCATCTATTAAAGAAATAGAATTTGGTGAATTATTATTAACAGAAGTATGAGCTTTTAATGTATTAAGAGCACCTTCTAAGTGTCTTATACTAGTAGTTATATTACTTGCAATATAATTTAATATTTCATTTGAAAAGTTTGTTTCAAATTTTTCTTGAAATAATTTAAGAATAGCCATTCTAGTTTCGTAATTTGGTGCTTGAATATCTACTGTTAAGCCAGAATGAAATCTTGAAATTAATCTATCTTCTAATCCTTTAAGTTCAGATGGTGATTTATCTGAGCTTATAACTATTTGTTTATTAGCAGAATAAAGAGAATTAAAAGTATGAAAAAATTCTTCTTGAGTCTTATCTTTTCCAATCAAAAATTGAATATCATCTATCAAAAGAACATCAACATTATTTCTATATTTTTCTCTAAATTCTTTTGCAATTTTATTTCCACTTCTTATAGATTCAATAACCTCATTAGTAAAAGATTCGCTAGGTATAAATAAAACTCTTTTTTCAGGATATAATTCTAGTACTTTATGAGCTATAGCATTCATTATATGTGTCTTACCAAGTCCTGGTCCGCCATAAATAAATAAAGGATTATACTCATGACCAGGATTTTTAGCAACACTATAAGCTGAAGAGAATGCTAAGTTATTATTATCTCCAACTATAAAATTTTCAAAGGTATATTTAGATATTAGATTATTATTTATATTTTTATTGTTGTTATTATATTTATAGTTTTCACTTGTAAATTCTATGTCACATGGGAAGAAATCTTCACTTATTATAGTTTTTAAAATAAGTTGATATTTTGTATAAAGTACATCAAGATATTCTTTATTTTCAAAATAAAAATAAAGTTTATCATCCTCATATTTTACTGGCGTTAGAGGTGATAACCAATTTTTTATTTGTATATCTGATATATTATATTCATTTACAAGCTTTTCTAAAATATTATTCCAATTGTCTTTTATTAATTTTAGTTTTAAGTCCATAATACCTTTTCCATACATGTTTATTATTACTATTTTACTATATTTTAGGGCATTTTTCAAATAAATGGATATTATAAAGGCTTGAATAATAATAAGAAAAAATAAAAATAATTAAGAATATTTATAGATAAGAAAAACTCCTTGCTATATAGAAGTGAATTTACCTTCATTCGTTAGATTTTAGGTCTAAATTTTTGGATTCACCTCAAAGTAAGGAGTTTTTGAATATATTTAATTAATTTAAAGCTTGTTCAAAGTCTGCTATAAGATCTTCAACATCTTCTATACCACAAGATAATCTAAGAAGTTCATCAGTCACTCCTTGTTCAAGCCTCTCTTCTGGACTTAAACAAGCATGAGACATTGTAGCAGGGTGTGAAACAATAGATTCAACTCCACCAAGACTTACAGCTAAAAGAGGAATTGATATTTTTTCTGCAAATGAAAGCATATCTTCTTTTTTATAAAATTCAAAAGATAATACTGCACCACCATTTAAAGCTTGTTTCATGTGAAGATCATGATTAATATGAGTTTGAAGACCTGGATAATAAACAGTTTTTATTTTTGGATGCTTACTTAGATAAGCAGCTAGAACTTGTGCATTTTGAACACTTCTATCAAGTCTTATACCTAATGTTTTCATACCACGAAGAATAAGCCATGCATCTTCTACACCTAAAATTGCACCAAAGTTTTTTTGAAATAATCTAAGTTTATCAGCCAAATCTTTATTATTAGTAACTGCCAAACCTGCTAAAACATCGCTATGACCATTTATAAATTTGGTTACACTTTCAATTACAATATCAACACCAAGTTCAAGTGGGAATTGATAAAGAGGTGTCATAAATGTATTATCAGCTGCTGTTAGAAGGTTATATTTTTTTGCTATATCAACTATACCTTTTATATCAGAAATTTTTAAAAGAGGATTTGAAGGCGTTTCAATATATAGCATTCTTGTATTATCTTTTATATTTTTTTCTATTTCTTGTAGATTTGACATATCAACAAAACTAACTTGAATATTATAATTTGGTAAAACCTTAGTAACAAATTGACAGGTACCACCATAAACTTCAAGAGGTAAAATTGCATGTTCACCAGAATTAAGTAACATTAAAACATTAGATATAGCAGCCATACCTGAAGCAAATGATATAGCATAATCAGCATTTAGTAGAGATTTAAAAGCTTCTTCTAATGAATCAACAGTTGGATTACCAAATCTTGTATATGTGTATGAAACATTTTCATCATATAATTTTTTTTGGTTAAAAGTAGATGTTTGATATATAGGTATCGAAGAGGCACCTGTATAAGCATCTACTACAGGATAATCATGCAATAGTTTAGTATTAGTTTTCATTTTATCTACCAGACTTTCTATTTCTATTATAAATTAATAAAATAATAGGTAAAATTAGATATCCTATTACCATAGCTGAAATTGCCCAATAATTTGGAGTTATACCAGTATCAGTTTTTACTGTAAATTGTCCTACCCAATTGAATTTTACTAACAATAAAACTGTTAATATTAGTGAAATTATTGGAATTATAACATCTGTAAATAAATTCTTTTTAGCATCATTATTAATAGATTCTTTATTTTTTCCATAATAGTACATAACTACACCTAGAGGAACTACTAAAAATTGCAAGAATCTTGAAATAGAACTTATTATCATTATACTTCCAACATCATAGCTAAATGCCATAGGTATTATAATTGCAAGAATAATTGTTACTATAAAAGCAAAAAGAGGAAAATCACTCTTAGATCTTTTAGCAACAAATTCTGGTACTTGTCCTTCTTTTGCCATAGACTCTAATATACGTGGGGTATGGAAAGAGGCAGCAACATTTATACCGAACATTGATACTAATGAACCCCAGAATATTATTTGTCTTAAAATAGGATTAGTATAAACATCTACTAGAGCTACAACTTGAGTAGTATTTACAAGGCCTTCTGGATTAATAAATAAAGCTGATCCAACAATACCAATATATATTACTGCAATAAGTAATATACCAAGGGGTATAGCTTTTGGAAGATTTTTTTCTGGTTTTTCCATATCTTGTGCACCAGAAGGTACTGATTCAAATCCAGTAAAAGCATAAAAAGCTGCAATAGTTGCCGTTACAAATTCACCAGTTGTTAAAGATAATGGTAAATGATTTCCTTTTGAATCAACTATTTTTGATATACTATCAAAATTATTAACACCAGTAAATATTATTATGCAAATACCAGCAATAATAACAATAAATAAAGCAGCCATCTTACCTATTGTTGATAGATTGTTGATTAATTTAAATAGAGATGGTCCAGCAATATTTATTAAAAATAATATTGCCATTAAAACAATAAATCCAATAGTTATATTTGAAAAATCAGGTTTAATGTTAAATATTTTATAAGTAGATTTTACTACAGCAGTTGCCATAACTCCCCAAGCAATACTTGCAGCAACAAACCTTGTAACACCAATAAAAAGACCACAATTAGATCCAAATGCGGCTTTAGCATAGGCATATGCAGCTCCACCTTTTGAAACATATTTTGAAGCTGAAGCAAATGTTATAGCAAGTATAGCAGCAAATATAGCAGCACATAAATAAACAATTAGTGTATTAGTTCCTGCCATTTTAACTACTTCACCTGGAGATAAAAATATACCAGAACCAATTATTGAATTAACAGTAAGTAATACTATTGACCAAAAACCTAGTTTTTTTGCTGTTGAATTACTCATTTGTTGCCTCCTCAATTAAAGATTTAAAAATATTATTCATTTTATCTACACTACTATGCAACATTTCTGGATGCCATTGGACACCTACTAAATATTTATATTCTGTAGATTCTATTGCTTCTATTACACCATCTTTTGCTGTAGCAGTAACTTTAAATCCTTTTCCAACATCTTTTATAATCTGATGATGAAATGAGTTTACTCTTATTTCATTTTCATTGAATAATTTATAAAGTATTGAATCTTTATCTAATTCTACACTATGCGTTACCAATTTAGGTGAATGTGCTTGCCAATGTTTTACATAACAATCCTTATTATATGATAAATCTTGGTAAAGACTTCCACCATGATAAACATTAATTATTTGGTATCCACGACAAATTCCTAATATAGGTATATTTTTTTCCTTTGCGCATTTTATTAGCTCAAAATCAAATATATCCCTTTCTGGAAAAATTTCACCTAACTTTTGTGATGGTTCTTCTCCATAAAATGCTGGGTCGACATCATGTCCTCCACTTAAAATTAAACCATCAACATTACTAATTTGTTCTTTTACTACTTCTAAATCTTCTGTAAAAGGAATAATTAAAGGTATTCCACCATTTTTTATTACAGATAAAATATAATCATCATTTACATATGATCTTTTATATCCAGGAAACATACCTCCATTATCAACCATTATACTTCCTGAGATTCCAATGATAGGTTTTTTCATAAGTCTATAGATAGGATTCCCTATCTTCTCCTTTCTTTTTCTATAGAATAATTATAAATAAAAAATAATATTTTGTATATAATTGAGTTCAATTTGATTTTTTTCTAAATAAATTTAAAAATCCTCTTTTACATACATCAAAAAAACTTAAGGATTTCCTTAGTTTATTTTCATTAACATAATTTTTTATAGTATTTAGGGTTAGTTTGTTATTTCTTGTTGAAAAAGAATAATAACCATTTTTTTTGGTAAAAATAGCAAATCTAGGTATCCATTTTTTGAATAATACTGAAGCTGCTATATAATCAATTTCTTCCCAAGGTATTTGTATAAATTTGGTTATATCTCTATCATCATAAAATTCTATAGATTTATCACCTATCATCATTTTACCATAGCAGTTTAATCCAGTATAAGAAGTAGCGTTTATTGTTAAATCAACTTTTGTATTTAATGATTGAATCATAATTCTCCTAATAAAAAAGCTCGGATAACCGAGCTTTTATTACATAATTCCTAGTAAGTGAGCACCTATACCAACGATAAATAGAGCAATAATTATTGTTATAGGTGAAACTTTTTTCTTTAGTAACCAACAACATAATAATGTTAATAAAACAGCTGCAAGTCCAGGTGTTAATTCATTAAGGTTTTGTTGTAATGTTGTTACTTTTTCAATATTAAGACCATTTGCACCTAAAGAACTATATTGTTCTAATGCTGATTTAATTCCTTCGCTACCTTGTGGAAGTTTAGCCCAGTCAATATATGCACCAGGTGATTGAGTAACTTTAGAAACTATAGGTGTAAAGCTTATACTTACCCATCTTTGTACCAATGCACCTATGATAAACATACCTAATATAGATGCACCAAGAGTAATTCTTCCTAAAAGACCTCCTGATAGATCGTTTGTTATTTTAGTACCAACTTTGTATCCAAATTCTTGTGTATAATATTCAAAAGCTATTCTTATAATATTCCAAGCAAAGAAGAATATTAATGGACCTAAGATATTTCCAGAAAGAGCTATTGATGCACCTAGTGCACCTAAAATTGGACGTAAAGTAAACCAGAATACTGGATCACCAACACCAGCTAGTGGTCCCATCATACCAATTTTAACACCTTGGATTGCTGCATCATCAATATTAGTTCCATTAGCTTTTTCTTCCTCTAGAGCTAGTGTTACACCTAAAACTGGAGATGATACATATGGATGAGTATTATAAAATTCCATATGACGTTTTAAAGCTGCTATTTGATCTTCTTTTTTAGTATATAATTTTTTGATTGCTGGTATTAAAGAAAAACACCAACCACCATTTTGCATACGTTCATAGTTCCATGAGCCTTGAAGATACTGATGACGCATGAAAACAGAGAAACGATCCTTTTTACTTAATTCTATTTTGTGTTCCATAGTAATCTCCTATCCTAATAATCATTTAAGATATCGCCTAAAGGATCACCAACTGTTGATCCGCCATTTCCATTTCCTGAAGCACTTCCTTTTAGTCCAAGATATATTAGAGCAAGAGAAAGACCTATTACTCCAAGACCTACAAGTGTCAAACTATTAATACATGCTAAGATGAAACCAATTGCAAAGAAAGGCCAAGTTTCTTTTGTAGCCATCATATTAATAACCATTGCATAACCTACGGCAGCAACCATACCACCACCAATAGCCATACCTGTAGATAGCCATTCAGGCATCATATTTAGAGCATCATTAACTACTTGTGAAGGCAAGAAACATAATATAGCTGCAGGTATTGCAATACGAAGACCTTGCATGCAAATACCTATAATATGCCAAAGTTGTAATTTTGTAAAATTACCTTCTGCTGCTGCTTTATCCATTATATGAACAATAGGAATAGCTAAAGTACGACAAATCATTGTTAAAAATAGACCTGCAACAGAAAGAGGTATAGCAACTGTTATTGCTGTATTAATTACAGTGGTAATATTTGTTGAACCTCCTAAACCTAAAACCATTATTATTGCAGATGCTACAGAAGCTAAAGCCGCATCTGGAGCTATAGCTGCACCAACATTTGACCAACCTAATGCTATCATTTGTAGTGAACCACCAAGAATAATACCCTCTACAGGATGTCCACTAACTAAACCGATTAATGTACAAGCTACCAATGGTTGGTGGAATTGGAATTGATCTAAAACTCCTTCCATTCCAGCCAAAAAGGCAACTATAACAATTAGAACAACTGTTAATATATTCATAGTGTCTCCTTAATTATTTATTATTAGCTAAACTTGATTTAGCTTTATTTAAAAGATCTTTTATATTTTGATTTGAATCCGTAGGTACTTTACGAACATCAATAGATACGCCATGATTCATTATAGATTCTATTGCATCTACATCATCTTGATCCATTGCTATAGCAGCATTTACTACTACTTTACCTATAGAGTGAGCTATTGAACCTAGATTTAACTCTTTTATATCTACTCCACCCTCAATTGCACGTAATGCATCTTGTGGATTTTCAAATAAAAGCATAGCTTTTGTATTTCCAAAACGAGTATCCTTTGCAACCTTCATCATTTTTTCAACAGGAACTACATGTGCTTTAACTCCAGGAGGAGCTGCTTGTTCAATCATGTTCTTTCTTAGATCATCTTTTGAAACTGAATCAGATACTACTATTATTCTATCTGGCTTAGTAGTCTTTGTCCAAGAAGTTGCTACTTGTCCATGAAGTAAACGAGTATCTACACGAGCAAGAACATATTTAATTTTTCCATCACCTATTACTGTTCCCTCAGGAATAGCATTTGATGAAACATTTGTTGTTGATACTTGGGCTTTTTTAGGTTCAAGATTTTCAGGTAATACTTTTATACCATCTCTTGCACTTTCAAGTATAGCACTTGCTATTTCATGAGCTTTGTCCATAGAGAATCTTGATCCATAGGCCTCAATTATCATTGGAAGATTCATTCCAGTAACTATAGCCCAACTATCTTCATGTCCACTTATAATTGAACTAGCTTGATTAAATGGAGTACCCCCCCAAAGATCAATTAGGAATAAAACCTCATCCTGATTATCAAAGGATTTTATAGCTTCAAGCATTTTACCTTTTATATCATCAGGACCTTCACTTGGCATTAATGTAACGGCACATACGTTTTCCTGTTTACCAAATATCATTTCACTAGCTTGTAAAATCCCTTTGGCAAATTCACCATGACTGGCAATAACTATGCCTACCATAAAGCCTCCTTTCTAAATATACAATAATATAAATATATTAAATATATAAATTATAATTCTAATAGAACTAATATTATTTATATAATATACTGATAGTTCCATAGATATAATAATTATTATAAAATATTAGTACTAAATTACAAGAAAAATTGTTAAAATTAAGACAATTAAGATATACAAAATATAATTACATGTAAATTTATAAAAAAAAATATAGTAAAAATAACAATATTTAGTTAAAAATGAGCATAAAATATATTGTATAGTAATCAATACAATTTCATAAAATAATCATATATTGAGATAGATAACCAATTCTAAAATTATGAGAAAATAGATAATAAAAATAACAATATATAGTAGAGTTATAATTGACTTGAATAAATTTATTTTGTATAATGGTAGGTATTGATTAGAGATATATGACATATTTTATATAATTAATAGGAGGTGTACTAATATGAAAATGACATTTCAACCAAAGAAAAAGCCTAGAGCAAGAGTACATGGTTTTAGAAAAAGAATGCTTACTGCTAATGGAAGAAAAGTTTTAGCAAGAAGAAGAGCAAAGGGTAGAAAAGTATTATCAGCATAGACTTAGTATTGGCTCTTATATAGAGTTGATAGAGTATTCAAATATTGAATAATCTATCTTCTTTAGATATAGAGCCAAATTTTATATGGAAATATGAAGAAAAGAAAGTTTAAGCAAGTTTTTGATAATGGAAAATATGTATATTCACGTTTTTTAATTGCCTATGTTATTAAAGACTTAGAAAAATCTAATGATGTGGGAATAATAGTAAGTAAAAAGATAGGGAATAGCGTTGTTAGACATCGTTATACTAGGTTAATTAGAGAAGCTTGTAGATTAAACCTAGATAAATATGTACAAGGGTACAGTTTTGTTATTATATCTAAAAAATCAATAATAGGTAAAAGTTACCATGAAATAGAAAAAGATTTATTAAAAATAATTTCTTATATAAATAATGAAAAAAGTATTAATAAAACTAATTGAATTATATCAAAAATACATATCACCATTAAAAAAACAAGGCTGTTGTATATTTATTCCAACTTGTTCACAATATGCAAAAGAGGCCTTACACAAACATGGCATTATTAAAGGAAGCATACTTTCTATCTACAGAATTTTAAGATGTAATCCTTTTAATAGACATGGTGGGTATGATCCGGTACCTGATAAATTTAGATTATTTAGGAGGAAAAATTAATGATAGCTGTCCAAAGTTCAGCGTTTATCATAGGACCAATAGCTAAAATTTTAGGTTACATTATAAATGTTATATATAATTTTTTAGATGCTGTTGGTATTGGAAATATTGTTTTGAGTATTATACTATTTACTATAGTTGTACAGATATTAATGATTCCAATAAAATATAAGGCACAAAAATTTACTAGAGTATCATCAATGATACAACCAGAAATCAATGAAATAAGAAAAAAGTATGCTGGTAAAAGAGATCAGCAATCGATGTCTATGATGCAAGCAGAAACATCTGAAATATATAAAAAGTATGGTGCTTCTCCAGCAGGGGGTTGTTTACCTATGCTTATACAGATGCCTATTCTTTTTGCATTGTATGCGGTTATACAAAGTATACCGTCTTATATTGGAAAAATATATGATCTATTTGCACAAGTTGCAGACAAGGTAAATACACCATCAGCAATTGAAGCAATGAGCAATATAAAATATGTTGCAAATTTACAAGATATTGCAAGTAATAAGGCTACTTTGGTAGATTACCTTTATACATATAATATGGGAAATTGGACGGACTTAGTTAATAAAGTTTCTGATATACCAAGACAGGCAGTTGATTCAATATTAAGTATTACAAAGGTGTTTGGTGATGTATTGGTATCAGATACTCCTTGGCAATTAATTAAATCTCATAATTATATACACTGGGTATGGCTTATTCCTATTTTAGTTTATGCATCAGCATATTTTTCAATGAAAACAACTCAATCACATAATAAAAATGATATGGAAGATAATCCAGCAGCTAGACAGATGAAGACAATGACTACAATTATGCCTATAATGTCAGTTGTATTTTCAATAGCATTACCTGTAGGTTTAGGTATTTATTGGATAATAAATTCATTAATTATGGGAATTCAACAAGTTGCTATGAATAGATATATTGATTCTATTGGATTAGAAAAAATTGTTGAAAAGAACATTGAAAAAAATAAAGATAAGATTGAAAAACAAAAAGAGAAAAAAGGCGTTAGTTCTTCAACTGTAAAGAAAGCAGCACATTTAAATACAAAAAGTATTAAGAATGAGTCAGCAGATGTTGTGTCTAATGAAACACCTTCTGTAGAAAGTACAGATAATAAGAGTATATCTTCATTAGCAAGACTTACTGATAAGTACAAGGATAAATAGGAGGAAAAATGCGTTTTGAGGGAAAAACGATAGACGATGCTAAAGCGAAAGCGTGTATGCATCTAGAAAAGACAGTTCAACAACTTGATATCAAGATAATTAACGAGGGAACTAAAGGGTTCTTAGGAATAGGTGCAAAACCTGCGATTATAGATGTTAGAATAAAGGGTGAAGAAGAATCTTCAAATAAAGAAGTTATGTCAAATCTTGAAGAAAAAAAAGAGACAGAAACTGTTGTTAAAGACCCTGAAGTAAAAAATATAGAATCTATTGATGATAATAAAGAGAATGATCTAGATATTACAACTAATGAAGATGAAAAAATAACAGAAGATGCCAAGTTTACAATAGAAGAAGAAGTAAATAAATATTTGGTGGAACTATTATCTTTAATGGGTGTTAAGGATGCTAGTATTAAATTTAATATTGATGAAGAAAGAAAGCTAGTTAACACAGAAATAGTAACTGATGAAACAACAAAGATTATCGGTAAAAAAGGATGTGTACTAGATGCCATTCAAGTTATATTAAATACTACATTTGGAAAGACTAGAGCATCTTATTGGATAAAATTAGACTGTGATAATTATAGAGAAAAAAGACTTAAAACTATTGAGAATTTAGCATATAGATCTGCTAACACAGTTAAAAAGTATAAGAAAAAGGTTATTCTTGATAAATTAAATGCAAATGAAAGAAGAATAATTCATTCAGTATTACAAAATGATAGAAGAGTTGAAACTCATAGTGAAGGTAAAGAACCTGACAGAAGACTTATAATTACTTATAAAAGAACAAAAAATTAGGTGAAAATTGGATATACCTTTAGTGTATCCAATTTTTTTATTAGTTATGTATTAGGAGAAAAATGGAAGAAACAATAGCTGCTATTGGTACGTCATTAGGTAATGGAAGTATTTCAATTATAAGAGTTAGTGGAAGTAAGGCTATTGAAATTGTGAATGAAGTTTTTAAAAATAAAGATTTAACAAAAGTAGATAGCCACACTATACATTATGGATTTATTTATGATGATAATAAATTAATAGATGAAACTATGGTGAGTATATTTAGATCACCAAAAACATATACAAAAGAAGATGTTGTAGAAATTAATTGTCATGGAGGTATACTGGTTACAAAAACTATACTTAACCTTTTGCTAAAGAAGGGATGTAGATTAGCACAACCGGGTGAATTTACAAAAAGAGCATTTTTAAATGGTAGAATTGACTTATCTCAGGCTGAGGCTGTGATGGATTTAATAAATGCTAAAAGCAATATTGCTATTAGAAACTCTTTGAATCAAATAAGTGGAAAAGTTAAGAATAAAATTGTTGAGTTAAGGGAAAAAATTATTACATATATTGCTTTTATTGAAGCTGCATTGGATGATCCCGAGCATTATGAAATAGACAATTATGGTATCGAGATTAAATATGATATAGCATCTATTAAAGAAGAAGTTGATATAATGATTAAAGATGCAGATAATGGTAAAATTATAAGAGATGGTATAAATACTGCTATAATAGGACTTCCTAATGCAGGTAAATCATCTTTACTTAATTATTTAGCCAAAAAAGAAAGAGCTATAGTAACTGAAATAGCAGGGACAACGAGAGATACAATAGAAGAGAGAATAGTATTAGATGATATTATATTAAATATTATTGATACTGCAGGAATTAGGGAAACAGAAGATCTTGTAGAAAAAATAGGTGTAGATAGGTCTCTTAAAGTTATTGAAGATTCGGAGTTAGTACTCTATGTTATTGATAGCTCTAAAAATCTAACAGACGATAACTTTAAAATACTAGAAAAATTAAAAAACAAAAACTATATTATTATTTTAAATAAAATTGATATGAATAGCGTTGTAGATTCAAAAGATTTATTAAACTATACTTCAAATATTGTTGAAATAAGTTTAATTCAAGATATAGGTCTAGATAAATTAAATAAGCTATTAAAGGATATTTTATTTAGTTCAACATTGATGTATGATGACGATATATTTATAGCAAATGAAAGACAAAAACAACTTATGATAAATGCTAGAGAGAGCCTAAATAATGTTTTAGTTGGTATTGATAATGGTGATTCTGAAGACTTTTTAACGATTGATTTAACAGATGCTTATATTTATTTAGGTAAAATTCTAGGTGAAGAGATAGAAGAAGATATAATAGATAAGATATTTAAAGATTTTTGTATGGGTAAATGATATGAATTATGGTAATTATGATGTTATTGTTGTAGGCGGAGGCCATGCTGGATGTGAGGCTGCACTGGCCACTTCAAGACTAGGATTAAATACAGCTATGTTTATTTTGAGTATTGAGAGTTTAGCATTAATGCCTTGTAATCCCAATATTGGTGGAACATCTAAGGGACATTTAGTAAAAGAAGTAGATGCTCTTGGTGGAGAGATGGGCAAGAATATTGATAAAACCTTCATTCAAACAAAAATGTTAAATGTTTCAAAAGGGCCAGCTGTTCACTCGCTTAGAGCACAGGCTGATAAACAGTGGTACTCAAATGAAATGAGAAAAACCATTGAGAACCAAAACAATTTAGATTTAATTCAATTTGAGGTTATAGATTTAATAGTAGAAGATGGTAAGGTTTGTGGAATTAAGGTAAGAGGCGGAGAATATAAATCAAAAGCTGTAATATTATGTACTGGAACATATTTGAATGCGTATTGTATTTATGGGGAAGTATCAGTAAACTCTGGTCCTAATGCTCTTCCAGCTGCAAACTATTTATCTGATGCTCTCAGAAGAGAGGGAATTAGTTTGTTAAGATATAAAACTGGAACACCAGCCAGAATAGATGCAAATTCCATAGATTTTTCCGTTATGGAACCACAAAAAGGTGATGAGAAGATAGTACCATTTTCATTCACAAATGACCCTAAAGACTTAATCAGAGATCAAGTCGATTGTTATCTTACGTATACTAATGAAAAAACACATGAAATTATAAATAAAAATATCCATAGGTCACCACTTTACTCAGGTATGATTCAAGGTGTTGGCCCTAGATATTGTCCATCAATAGAAGATAAGGTGGTAAAGTTTTCTGATAAAAATAGACATCAAGTATTTATTGAACCCGAAGGTCTATATACAAATGAAATGTATATAGCAGGAATGTCAACTTCATTACCTTTTGATGTACAATTACAGATGTATAGGAGTGTTAAAGGACTAGAAAACGCAAAAATTGTAAAAACTGGGTATGCAATTGAGTATGACTGTATCGAAGGCAATGAATTATTACCTACATTAGAATTAAAAAAGGTTAAAAATTTATACTCAGCAGGACAAATAAATGGAAGTTCAGGTTATGAAGAAGCAGCAGCACAGGGACTTATAGCTGGAATAAATGCAGCTATGCGATTGAAAGAAAAGGAAGAAATTATATTAAAAAGGTCAGATGGATATATAGGTGTATTAATTGATGATTTGTGCACAAAAGAAAGCAAAGAACCATATAGAATGATGACATCTAGAGCTGAATACAGATTAATATTAAGGCAGGACAATGCAGATATTAGACTAACTCCTATAGGATATAAGGTTGGATTAATAGATGACGATAGATATGCAAAATTTTCTATGAAATTAAAAAATATTGAACAGGAAATAGATAGATTACATAATACACCAATTGGTGCTAGTAAAAATGTACAAGAATTTTTAGATTCTATAAATTCAACTAGGTTAAAGACAGGATCTAGTTTAGCAGAGCTATTAAAAAGACCTGAAATTAATTATGATATTTTAGAAAAAATAGATGTTGATAGGCCCTATTTGAATGAAGAAGTAAAAGAACAAGTAGAAATTAATATAAAATATGAGGGATATATAAAGAGACAAGAAGCAGCCGTAAAACAGTTTAAAAAAATAGAAAATAAAAAAATACCTGAAAATATTGATTACGATAGTATTGGTAGTCTTAGAATAGAGGCTGTACAAAAATTGAAAAAGTTTAAACCTATTTCAATTGGACAAGCAAGTAGAATTTCAGGAGTTTCTCCTGCCGATATTTCTGTATTAATGGTATATTTGGAAAAACATAGGAGAAACCAATGAAAATAAGGGATTATTTTGACAAATATAATATTAAAATTTCTGATAAGCAAGAAGAACAATTTTATAAGTATTATAATTATTTGATAGATCAAAATAAGGTTATGAACTTGACTGGGATTGTTGAGTTTGAGGATGTAGTTATTAAGCATTTTATTGATAGTGCTATGATTTATAGATTAAACATAGAACTTGAAAATAAAACTCTTGTAGACGTTGGGACAGGAGCAGGATTTCCTGGTCTAGTATTAGCTATATTAGAACCTAACTTAGAGGTTACATTAATTGATTCTTTAAATAAAAGAGTGATGTTTTTAGAAAGAACTATTGAATTATTAGGATTAAAGAATGTAAGGTGTTTTCATACTAGAGGGGAAGAGTTTGCAAAAAAAAATAATACACGCTTTGACTTATGCGTATCAAGAGCAGTAGCGAGAATTGATAAATTATTTGCATACACAATACCATTGATAAAAATAGGTGGAAAACTTATTGCATATAAAGGAGTATTTGATAAGGCTGAAGAAAATGATGGTAAAAAAGTGCTAAATAAATATAGATGTAAATATCTACAAATAGATAGATTTAAACTTACAGATAACGATAACAATAGGTGCTTAGTGGTACTTGAGAAGACTGACAATAGTAGATAATAGTGATATAATAAAAGCATGAGTTCAATAATAGCAGTATCAAATCAAAAAGGAGGAGTTGGCAAGACAACGACTGCAGTAAATCTTGCATCATGTCTAGCTAGCAAAAGGAAAAAAACATTACTGATAGACATAGATCCTCAGGGTAATGCTACCAGTGGTGTAGGAGTTGAAAAAACATCAAAGGGTATTTACGCTCTATTAACTACAAGTGAAAAAATAAAAGATGTAATAGTTAAAACTGAGTTTGATAAACTTGATGTTATACCTAGCTGTGTAGAATTAGCGGGAGCTGAAATAGAATTAGCCGGGATGGACGGTAGGGAGCATATATTAAAAAACAAACTTAAAGAGGTTGAAGATTATTATGATTATATTATAATTGACTGTCCGCCATCACTTAGTATTTTGACGGTGAATGCTCTATCTTGTTCTGACTCTGTTCTTGTTCCAATGCAATGTGAATACTATGCTTTGGAAGGAATAAGCCAGTTGATTTACACAATAAACCTTATAAAAGAAAGAATAAATGACAAATTAGAAATAGAGGGCGTGCTATTTACTATGTTTGATAACAGAACAAATTTAGCGAGTGAGGTAGTTGCTAATGTTAAAGAAAATTTAGATGAATATGTTTTTAAAACAACTATACCTAGAAACGTACGCCTCGCAGAAGCTCCTAGCTTTGGCAAGCCTATAAACCATTATGACAAAAAGTCCTCAGGAGCGGAAGCATATATGAAGTTAGCTAAAGAAGTTATTAAGAAAAGGAGGAAATTCTGGTAAATGTTTCACGTGAAACATTTGCAAAATTTATATGAAGAAGAGTGGTTTAGGAAAAGGATTAGATGTGCTGATATCTAAACCGAAAACTGAAGATGTTTCACGTGAAACATTACTTAGAATATCAGAAATAGAGCCTAACAGGGAACAGCCAAGAAAAGAATTTAATAGTGATAGCTTAGATGAGCTGGCAGATTCTATAAGAGAACATGGGTTAATACAGCCTGTAATAGTTGTTAAAAAAGAAGATTATTATATGATTGTTGCAGGGGAAAGGCGCTGGAGGGCTGCAAAGATTGCGGGTTTGAAAAAGATACCAGCCATAATTAAGAAATATGATGAACGTGAAATTGATGAAATTGCATTAATAGAGAACATTCAGAGAGAAGGACTCAACCCTATTGAAGAAGCTAGGGGAATGGCTACTCTTATAGAAAAATATGGCCTAAAACAAGAAGATATTGCAAAGAGGATATCTAAGAGCAGGCCCTATATTGCAAATACATTGAGATTGTTAAAGTTGCCTTTAGAGATACAAGAATTTTTGGTAAATGAAGATCTTAGCTATGGCCATGTAAGAACTCTTATAAGCATAGAAGACAAAGACAAACAAATAGAACTTGCAAAAGTAGCCATTAAAGAGCAACTATCAGTTAGAGAATTAGAAGAACTTGTAAAAAAGGGTGATTCGAAAAAGAAAATAAAAAGCAAAAGTACAAAAGATAATGAAGTTGTAAAAGTGGAGCAATTGTTAGAAGAGAGCTTAAAAACAAGAGTAGAAATAAAAAATTCTAAAAACAATAAAGGTAAAATAACAATATCTTATAATAGCTTAGATGATTTTGAAAGACTAGTTGATTTATTAAGGAGAAAATGATGGCGTATATATTTTCTGGCATTTTATTATTAATAGTAATAATACTTTTCTTGATAGTTGCAAATTTATCAGGAAAAGTAAATAGATTAAACTTTCTTATAAAAAGAATTGAAGAAAAAAATATCAGTGTTAAAATGATGAATCAGATTGAGAAGCTTGAAAATGACGTTGAAATTTTGATAGAACAAAATTATAAACATGATGCAGCTCTTATGAGTGTTTTTTCAAAGCACGCAATTGAAAGATTTAATGCTTTTGGAAATGTTGGTGGAAAATTAAGCTTTTCTCTTGCGTTACTTGATAATGATAATACAGGATATATTATAACATCTATTCATCAAGATGAAGGGAGTCATGTTTTTGTAAAAGAGGTTATAAAGGGAGAAACATACCAAGAGTTATCTGATGAAGAGATGATAGCATTAAATAAAGCACAAAATATTATAATAATAAATAATATGGAGATAGAATGATAAAAAAATACTTCTTAAAATACAAATGGAGCATTTTAGGGGGACAATTTTTTAAGTTAATAGAAGCTATATTAGAATTAATAGTTCCATTACTTGTTGCAAAAATTATTGATTATGGTTTAAACGTTGGATCAATGAATTACGTATTAAGGATGGGACTATATATTTTTATACTTGGAGTGGTTGGTTTTATATGTGCATGCATATGCCAATATCTTGCTGCTTATACATCTGAAAAGGTTGGTAAAGACCTAAGAAATGAAATATTCGAGCAGTTAAAAAGACTAAGCTATAAACAGATTGATGATATTTCAAAAGATAGCCTTGTAATCAGAATGACATTAGATATTGAGAGAATACAGCTGATGATAGCTATGTATATTCGTATATTTGTCAGAGCACCTTTTATTCTAATCGGTGCTCTGATTATGTGCATGTTTATTAACTTCAAGTTATCTTTGATTGTGTTAGTGGTTTTAATAGTTTTACTAATATTAATTATTGTTCTTTATAAAGTGGTTCCACAAAGGGTGTTAAATATACAAAAGCGTATAGATCAATTTACACTTTTGATTAGAGAAACTATTGTTGGAAATAAGGTTATTAGAGGATTTAATTATCAGGATGATTTGATCTATCAATTTGATGAAAAGAATAAGAAATTAAGAGATGAAAATTTAGTAATAGGAAGAATACTTGGAAGTCTAGATCCTGCTGTGAATGTTATTTTGTATACTGGTTATATTTTTGTATTACTAATAGGTGCTAATTTTATAAATAGAGGAGTATTGTTAAGAGGTGATATAGTTGCTTATACAGGATATCTAAGCACTATTATTACTATGTGGGTAATAGCAATTAAACTAATCACTATATTTTTAAATGGATTGGCAAGTTTTAAAAGAATAGAAGATTTATTATTGCAAGAACCTGAAATTATATATGGAACTGATGAAGATTATAGAGAAATTGATATAGCCTTAAAATGCGAAGATATTAAGTTTTCATATAATGGAGGGAATCAGGTATTAAAAGATATTTCTTTAAGTTTTAAAAGTGGAAAAAGTTATGGAATAATTGGGGGAACGGGTTCTGGAAAATCAACCCTTATAAATGTGCTAACAGGAAAATATAAGCTTGATTCAGGAAAAATAGAAGTATTTGGTAAAAATATTTCTCGATATTCATTAAAAGGATTAAATAAGATTTTTTCTATCGCTAATCAAAGAGGAAAACTAGAGTCTAACACTATACTAAATAATATAAAATGGGGTGATTACAAAGCTAGTGAAGAGGAAGTTTTGCAAATTGCAGATATTACATGTTTAGATGGTCTGATAAGAGATAAGGGTTTAGACTTTAAATTGATTGAAAAGGGAGAGAATATATCAGGTGGTCAGAGACAACGTATGGTAATAGCAAGATCACTAATAAAAAAAGCTCCTATACTAATACTAGATGATAGTTTCAGTGCATTAGACTTTAAGACCGAAGAGATGATAGTAAAAAGACTTTTAGAAATCAAGAAGACACTAATAATAGTATCACAAAGAGTTAGTAGTATTAGAGAGTGTGATGAAATCATTGTAATGGATGCAGGAGAGGTTGTCGATGTTGGGAGTCATGATGAACTTATGTTGAAATCAAGAGTATATAAAGAAATAGTAGAAAGTCAGATTATAGATGAGGATAGCAATTAAATTATTATTTTCATATATTAAGAAAAATAAAATAAGGTTATTTTGTTTAGTGACATTATTATTTATTTTAATGGTTTCAATTGTTTCAATGCCTTTGCTTATAGGCTTTATAATTGATAATATGGTCGCTAAAAATGATGTTAAATATAGTGCTATTTATGGACTTTTGATAGCTTTTACAATATTTGTTATATCTAGAGGAGTATCATTACTAATTACTAATTGGTTACAGGAATATATATTTTGTGATTTTGTAAAGGATATAAGAAAAGATATTTTTATAAAAATATTGAAAATAGATAACCAAGTATTTGAAAAATATTCTAAAGGTGATATTTTATCGAGAATAGTTAATGATGTTGATAGTATAGCTAATATATTAAGGCAGGGGATATCTAGCTTAATAGTAGGATTATTTACAATTATTTTAACTTTTATAATAATTTGTATTTTTAATATATATTTAGCGATTGTATTACTAATTTGCACACCTCTTGGACTATTTATGACAAAATATATAAGTAAATCAAGTTATAAGTATTTCATGAAATCAGCTAAGTTAAGGGGAGAGCTATATACATTTACAGAAGAAGTTGTAGACACATTAAAAGAAAGAAAAAATTTTGAAACCTATAGTTCAGAGAGAAGTAGGTTTGATGAACTTTTAGAGAACCTTTATAATGCGGGAATTATGGGGCAGTTTTTTTCATCTCTTCCAAATCCTGCAATGAGATTTATAAATGCAATGATATATCTTGTAGTAGCAATGTTTTGTTCATATCTTGTTATAATAAATTCAATATCAGTTGGACTTATGGTAGCTTTTTTAAAGTATACTAATCAATATGTAGAGCCTTTTAATGATATAACACAGGTAATAACGCAGTTTCAAGGTGCTATTGCAAGCCTAGATAGAATAAATAATATTCTTTTAGAAAAAGATGAATATGACGTAGCATGTAATAATGATTACAGGTTAAGTGGTGATATTAAACTAGAAAACATTAGTTTTTCTTACACTGATAAACCTTTTATAGAAGGTCTTAATTTGAATATAAGGTCTAAATCTAGAGTAGCACTTGTTGGGAGAAGTGGATGTGGAAAAACTACACTAATAAACATCATAATGGGTATGTATGATATAAAAGCTGGCAATATCTATTTTGATAATATTTCATATAAGGATATTTGTAAGGCAAGTTTGAGAGAGAATATTAGTTTTGTATTACAAGATTCATTTATAATGAATACAAGCGTTAAGGAAAATATTTCATATGGAAGAGAATGTAGTGATGAAGATGTTATAAAAGCAGCAAAAAAGGCCTATGCACATGACTTTATAATGATGTTACCTAATGGATATGAAACTATTTTAGAGGAAAATGGAAATAATCTATCACAGGGTGAAAAACAGTTGATTTGTATAGCTAGAGCAATGATAAATACTTCTCCTATAATAATACTTGACGAAGCAACATCTGATATTGATACTCGTTCTGAAACCTATATAAAAAAGGCGTTTGATAATATGTTCTCAGATAGAACGTCAATAGTGGTTGCACACAGGTTATCAACAATAAAAAATAGTGATTTGATTATAGTTATGAATAATGGTAAGATTATTGAAATGGGTAACAATGAGCAACTATTAAAACTAAAAGGCGAATATTATAGCTTATATAAGGCATATTATGAATAATTTATTAGAATATATTGAAAAAATTAATAGAGAAGATGATGAGCCATTGGCATATAGGCTTAGACCTAAAAATATAGATGATTTTGTTGGACAGGAACATATTGTAGGTAAAGATAAGTTACTTTATAGGATGATAATATCTGATAGGCTTAGTTCTTTAATATTATACGGGCCTCCGGGTACAGGTAAAACTTCTTTAGCTCAGGTTATTGCAAATACTACAGAGTCAGAATTTTTTAAAGTTAATGCTACCAATGCAGGCAAAAAACATCTTGAAGATGTAATAAATCGAGCTAGAGAATTGAGGGCGCTATACAATAAAAAGTCTATTTTATTTATAGATGAAATTCATAGATTTAATAAAGCGCAACAAGATTATTTACTTCCATTTATTGAAGATGGTACTATAATATTGATAGGAGCAACTACAGAGAATCCATATTTTGAAGTAAATAAAGCTATTATATCAAGATGCAGTATTTTTCAATTAGAAAGACTAACTGAGGATGAATTAAAAGTATTGTTGAATAAAGCGATTAGTAGTTATAAGGATATTGAAATTGATAATGAAGCCATTGAACAATTGCTTATTATGTCTAATGGTGATGCAAGACGTATGTATAATGGTTTAGAATTAGCTATTTTATCGACAAGAAAAATGGGAGAAAAGAAGTTAATTGATAAGCATACGATAAGCGAGTGTCTTCAAAAACAGATAATTGATTATGATAAAGATGGTGATAGTCATTATGATACGATATCAGCATTTATAAAAAGTATGAGAGGCTCTGACCCTGATGCAGCAATTTATTACCTAGCTAGATTATTAGAGGCAGGCGAAGATATAAAATTTATTGCAAGGCGTATTATTATATGTGCATCTGAAGATGTTGGTCTTGCAGATCCAAATGCATTAAATATTGCTACAAGTGCAATGCTTGCATGTGAAAGAATAGGAATGCCGGAAGCAAGAATTATACTCGCTGAAGCAGTGCTGTATATTGCAACTGCACCAAAGAGTAATAGTAGTTATCTTAGTATAGATAGGGCTATAGATTTTATTAGAAATAATAGTAATCAGAGTATTCCATCATATCTAAAGGATGGTCATTACTCAGGTGCGAAAAAATTGGGGAATTCTATTGGATATTTATATCCACATGATTATAATAATCATTATGTAAGTCAGAGATATTTACCTGATGGTATGAATGAAAAATTTTACGTATCCAATAATATTGGATATGAAAAGAGTATAGTAAGTTATTTAGAAAAGATTCGAGGTGATTATGAAGAATCCTAAGCATGTTGTAATTTTATCGTTGGATGCGGTTGGAGAAACTGATATAGACTATTTAAGAACGCTTCCAAATTTCAAGAAATTTTATGAAAAGGCAGCATATTGTGATAGAGTACAGAGTATTTATCCAAGTTTAACCTATCCATGCCATTGTAGTATAATTACTGGAAAGTTGCCAAAAAATCATGGTGTTACGAACAATGTATTAGTTCAACCTTATCGTAAGGTGCAAGACTGGAAGTGGCAAAGAAAATATATAAATGGTTTAACCTTATATGAGGCTGCAAAAATCATGGGACATAAGGTAGGTGCTTTTTTATGGCCGGTTACAGGTAAAAGTAAAGCTATAGATTATCATATCCCAGAGATTTTTTGCAATAGATGGTGGGATAATCAGATATTTACATCTTTAAGAAATGGTTCAAAATTGTTTCAATTAGATTGTTTTTTGAGGTTTAAGAATAAGTTAAATGGTATAAATCAACCAGAATTGGATAATTTTACATTTAGTAGTGCAATGTATTGTTTAAGAAAATACAAGCCAAATTTATTATTGGTTCATTTGACAGATGTTGATACATATAAGCATTATGGAAATGAAGATGAGAGAAAACAAGCATTAAGAAGATTGGATAGAAGGCTGTATGCAACAATTAAGAATCTTCAGAAGGCAGGTATATATGAAGAATCAACAGTTATTCTGCTTGGAGATCATAGTCAATATGATGCTGATTATATAGTATATCTAAACACATTTTTTAAAGAACGTGGTTGGCTAAAATATGATGAAAATAAGAAAACTATAAAATCTTGGAAAGTTTTGGCGAGAGACTGCGATGGCTCATGTTATATTTATGTGAAAGGCGATGAAAAACTTAAAAATAAGGTTTATCAACATTTGAAATATCTTCAAAAAACAGATAAATATGGAATAGATGAAGTTTATACTGCAAATCAAGCTAAAGCAAAAGGTGCTGGAAGTTGTACTTTTATGGTTGAAGCTAAAAAAGGATATTATTTCCAAAATGAAGCAGATACAAGAATATATAAACTTGATAAAGATAAGGATAGAAAAAGACTTATGATAGCTACTCATGGATATGATCCAACAAAACCAAAATATTGTACTATTTTTGCAATGAGGGGGATAGGTGTAAATCCAGGAGAATATAAGGGGAAGATGTCATTAATTGATGAAGCACCAACTATAGCTAAATTAATGAATTTGCCTTTCCCTGAAGTTGATGGAAGAGTTATTAATAAGTTTTTAGCAGATAAAGATGATTAAAAGTTTTTTTAGATTAAAATGGTTGGACAGACTATCACCAGTCCAAATTATTTCTTTGGGCTTTATGATGATTATTTTATTGGGGAGTTTATTATTAACATTACCAATATCAAGTGCAACACATACTACCACTAATTATATTGATGCATTATTTACTGCTACTACATCAGTGTGTGTAACAGGGCTTGTAACAGTTACAACAATGTTACACTGGTCAGCATTTGGTAAATTTGTAATACTATGCCTTATACAAATTGGTGGACTTGGTTTTATGACAGCAGTATCACTAATTTTTTCAATCTTTAATATGAGAATGTCTGTTAAAAATAAATTGACAACTCAAAGCTCTCTAAATGAAAGAGGTCTAAATAGACTTGGAATTAGTGTAAAAAGAGTAGTTTTAGGTACATTTATAATTGAAGCAATAGGTGCAGTTTTTATTACAATTTCATTATTAAAGGATTATCCATTAGTACAAGCAATTAAATATGGAATATTTACATCTATATCAGCATTTTGTAATGCAGGCTTAGATATTTTCTCCACTAATAGCTTGGCTAGATTTTCGGATAATGGATTGTTGCTTTGGAGCGTAATGATCCTAATTGTAATAGGTGGTATAGGATTTCCGATTTGGTGGGAAGTTTTAAGTATTTTTAGGAGACTTATTATCAAAAAAATAAAATGGCATAATATAAAAAATACTTTAAGCCTTCATTTTAAGATAGTTGTAATAACAACATCAATACTAATTTTTGCCGGATTTATTTGTACATTAATATTTGAATATACAAATACATCTACCATTGGCAATATGGGAATTCTTGATAAGATTAATAATTCATTTTTTCAATCCATAACGCTTAGAACGGCAGGATTTTCTAGTGTAAATCAGGCAAACCTTACTGAATCTACTAAATTCATATCAATGATATTTATGTTTATAGGGGGTTCACCGGGATCTACAGCAGGTGGTATTAAAACAGTTACATTTGCTTTAATAATAATAATGCTTGGAACTTGGATAAGAAATAATAAGTATGCAGTAACGCATAAAAGAATTGTCCCAGAAGAATATATTAAAAGATCTTTTTTGATAGCATTTTTATCAATGGCAATTTTATTTATAGCAATACTTATATTAACAAAAACTGAATCTGCAGATATAACAACGGTAAGTTTTGAGTGTATATCGGCTATTGCGACTGTAGGGTTATCGCTTGATTTTACTTCTAATTTAACAGAAATTGGAAAAATAATAATCATTTGGCTTATGTTTATGGGAAGAATAGGTCCTATAACACTATTTATGTCGATGAAAAAAGAGGGAAAGAAAGTGGAAATTAGGTTCCCTGATGAAAAGGTATTGCTTGGATAGTATGAATAGATATGAGTTCATTTTTGTAATTGTTTATGTAGAAAAAATTGTTTAATAATTGTGCAAAATAGAGAAAATTCATAATATAGATGAAAGGCAGAACAAAATATTAATGTATAAAAGTCATTGATAAATAAAGTAAGTTAAAATAATATCAAAATACACATATAAATGTAGATATTTATATGTGTATTTTTTTTGATGAAAATTATAAAATTTTGTATCATTTGTATATTTCGGGGGGGGGAGATATTACAAAAATGTAATATTTTCAAAATTCTTTACAAGTTGAAAATAATTTTCGTAAGTGATATTTTTAGCATATATCTCTTGAAAGGAGTAAAATATGAAGTTAAAAAGATTGTTGACAGGATTAATGTGCGCAACATTATTATTTTCATTAGCAGGATGTGGAGGTAGTAATGATAAAGGAGGAGAAGCTAAAAAAACACAGAGTGGAGAATTAGAAGGTGATATTACTTTCTGGCATAGCTTTACCCAAGGTCCAAGACTGGAAGTAATTCAAGAAGCAGCGAATGATTTTACAAAAAAGCATCCAAAAGTAAAGATAAAAATTGAAACTTTTTCTTGGAACGATTTCTACACTAAATGGACAACCGGATTACAATCAGGAAATGTACCAGATATGTCAACTGCATTACCAAATCAGGTAACAGAGATGATTAATGCTGATGCAATAGTACCACTAAATGATATGATAGACAGCATCGGTAGAGATAAATTTTCTGAAAGTGCTATAAATGAAGGAACAGTAGATGGAAATAATTATTCAGTACCATTATATTCTCATGCCCAAGTAATGTGGATAAGAAAAGACTTGCTTGAAAAAAATAGACTAGAAGTTCCAAAAACATGGGATGAATTATATGAAACAGCTAAAAAATTAACAAAAGATGGAATTTATGGATTATCAGTTCCTATGGGAACAAATGATTTCATTGCAACTAGATTTTTAAATCTTTATGTAAGAACAGCAGGTGGAAGTTTATTGACTGAAGATAAGAAGGTTGATTTAACATCTGAACTACCTCAAGAAGCAATTTCTTATTGGGTAAAGATGTATAAAGATACTTCACCAAAAGACTCTATAAATTATAATGTATTGCAACAAGCTACACTATATTATCAAGGAAAGACTGCATTTGACTTTAACTCAGGATTCCAAATAGGAGGGGTACAAGCTAACACACCTGAGCTCTTAGATAAAATAGATGCAGCACCTCTACCAAAAATTAAAGAGTCTGATCCTGTAAGACCTGTTGAAACATCAAATATACCTATGGTTGTATGGAAAAATTCTAAGCATCAAGATGTTGCTAAAGAGTTTATGAAGACTCTATACGATAAAGAAAGATATATAAAATTCTTAAAATCAGTGCCAGTAGGTATGTTACCAGCTATAAAGGGTATATCTGATGATCCAGCGTATAAAGATGATGAAATGATTAAAAAGTTTAGTAATGCTGAGAAGGTCATTACTGAAGCGGTAGAACTTGGAACGGCAATTGGTTATGAACATGGTCCTAATGTTCAAGCTGGAATATTAGTAAATCAACATGTTATTGAAAAAATGTTCCAAGAAATTGTTACTGGCAAGAAGGATCAAATGACTGCAGCTAAGGATGCAGAAAAGGAATTAAATGATTTATTTTCTACAGTAGAGTAATGGTGAAATAATGGTTAGAAGAAGAGATTATACAAGGTACATATTTATATTACCGGCACTAATTATAGTATTGGCATTATTTATATATCCTTTCTTTTCAAGTATATACTATAGCTTTACTAATAAAAATTTAATATTGCCTAATTATAAATTTGTCGGATTTGACAATTATATAAAGGTTGTTAAAGATCCTATATTTTGGGCATCGTTTTTCAATTCAATAAAATGGACGGTATTATCTCTTATTGGACAAATAATAGTTGGATTTACCCTGGCACTTGCTTTGAATAGAGTCAAAAAATTTAAATGGTTATATAAGACATTACTTATAGTGCCATGGGCTTTTCCTACTATAGTTATTGTATTTTCTTGGCAATGGATATTAAATGGTGTTTACGGTTATTTACCTAATATATTAGTTCAATTAGGAATTGTAAAAGACATTCCAGAATTTTTGACTAATCCAACTATGGCCTTTATTACATTAGTTTTTATTAATATTTGGTTTGGCGCTCCATTGATAATGGTCAATGTACTTTCAGCATTGCAAACAGTCCCACAAGAACAGTATGAAGCAGCAATGATAGATGGAGCTAGTTCAATGCAAGTATTTAGATTTATTACTGTACCTCATATTAAGTTGGTAGTCGGGTTATTAGTTGTATTACGTACAGTATGGATATTTAATAATTTTGATATTATTTATTTAATGACAGGAGGAGGACCTGCAAATTCGACTATGACCATGCCGATATATGCATATAATATGGGCTGGGGAAGTAAGCTATTAGGACGATCATCAGCAGTTACAGTTCTATTATTTATCTTCCTAATGATTATATGTGGAATCTACTTTTTTGTAATATCAAGGTGGGAAAAGGAGAATAAATAATGTACGGGAAAAAATCTAAAATTTGGAATGCTTTATCGCATATATTATTAATAATTTCTACAATAGTTGCCATATTTCCTCTAGTTTGGATATTTATTTCTTCAATTAAGGGAAAAGGGGAACTTACAGGATCACCTACAAGTTTTTGGCCAAAAACTTTAACTTTAGACTATTTTAAACATGTCATAACAGACCTAAATTTTGCTGTAAATATAAAGAATTCATTAATAATTGCTCTAATAACAACTATTATTGCAATAACTATTTCTGCTATGGCTGCATATGGAATAGTAAGATTTTTCCCTAAGGTAGGGAGTATAATGTCAAAATTGCTAATTACTACATATATCTTTCCACCAATACTTCTTGCCATACCATATTCAATTGCTATGGCCAAAACGGGGCTAACGAATACAACTACAGGATTAATTATTGTTTATTTATCTTTTAGTGTGCCATATGCTGTTTGGTTACTAGTTGGATTTTTTCAAACGGTTCCAATTGGTATAGAAGAAGCGGCCAGAATAGATGGGGCTAATAAAGCAACCGTGTTTTTTAAAGTAGTATTACCATTGGTTGCACCAGGTATAGTTGCGACAGCTATATACACATTTATAAATGCTTGGAATGAGTTTTTATATGGTCTTATTTTAGTAAATGATACTAGTAAGATGACTGTAGCTGTTGCATTAAGATCATTAAACGGTGCTGAAATACTTGATTGGGGAGACATGATGGCTGCATCAGTAATAGTTGTTATACCATCGGTGGTATTTTTCTGCTTCATCCAGAATAAGATTGCAGGTGGTTTGTCAGAGGGAGCTGTTAAGTGATTAAAAAAATTTACTATAAATGAATTGATGAAATAGGAGGACAGAATATGAAACGCTATGGCGTTGTTGGAGTTGGATATTTTGGAGCAGACTTAGCAAGATTTATGAATGAATTTGATGATGCCAAGGTAACAGTTGTTTATGATCCAGAAAATGGTAAAACCATTGCCGAAGAACTAGGATGCGACTATACAGAGACGCTTGAAGAACTAGTATGTAGAGAAGATGTGGACTGTGTTATAGTTGCTACCCCAAATTATTTACATAAAGAACCAGTTATAAAAGCAGCTAAGAATAAAAAACATGTATTTTGTGAAAAACCAATAGCATTAAGTTTTAAAGACTGTGATGATATGGTAAAGGCATGTGATGAAAATGGAGTAACCTTTATGGCGGGACATATTATGAATTTCTTTAATGGGGTTATGCATGCTAAAAAATTAATTAATGACGGCGTTATAGGCAAAATTTTATATATACATTCAGCTAGAAATGGTTGGGAAGATGTACAACCAAGCATATCATGGAAAAAAATTAAAAAATACTCAGGAGGACACTTATATCACCATATCCATGAATTAGACTGTGTGCAGTTTTTAATGGGGGATATGCCAAAGACTGTAACGATGACAGCTGGCAATGTTGCTCATAATAGTGAAGCATTTGGAGATGAGGACGATATGTTGTTCTTAAATTTAGAGTTTGATGATAACCGTTTTGCTGTGCTTGAGTGGGGATCAGCCTTTAGATGGGGAGAACATTATGTTCTTATACAAGGAGAAAAAGGTGCCATAAAATTAGATATGTATCATTGTGGAGGAACATTAAGAATAGACGGGAAAGATGAACATTTCTTAATTCATGAGTCAAAGGAAGAAGACGATGATAGAACAAGGATATATACTTCAACAGAGATGGATGGAGCAATACAATATGGACATCCTGGTAAAAGAACACCTTTATGGCTATCATCAGTAATGAAAAAAGAAATGAGATATCTTAATGATATATTGCATGGAATGGAACCAGAAGGAGATTTTAAAAAATTACTTACTGGAGAAGCAGCTCGTTCAGCTATCGCAACAGCTGATGCATGTACTCTATCAAGAAATGAAAATAGAAAAGTTGATGTTAGTGAAATTATTGGACTATAACATATGAATTAACATTTTCCTTATAAAAACCATATAATAGCTTATGCAAAAGGCATGGGCTATTATATGGCATTTTTTTTATTCAAAAATGGGTTGAAATGATTCCCTCAATTTTATTGGAATCTTCTATACTTTGACTTTTAGCAATTTCAACGAGTTTGTCTAAAACAGAAGGCTTTTGCCTTAAAAAAGTTCTTGTTTACCTTTACGCTCATCTATTTGTGATAAAAGGTTTATTATCTCATTATCCCACTTACGATTTACTAAAGTCTGATAATTAAAATTTTTCATTCGCCTACCGCCCTTTTTATTTTAGCCTAATTTTACCATAATTTTAGGCGATTATTAAGATTGTTAGGCGATTTCTATTATATGATACCAAAATAATATCCTTTATTGTCATAGACCGATTCACTGGTATTTAGTCCACATCATATTGCTCTATACAATGCAATAATCGTAGTAATGGCACAATCCATCTTTTCAGTTTATTTTTCTTTATTAGTTTTTATATTGCAATTCAATTATTAGAATATAGCAGCATAATGTTTCTATAATTGCACTAACAACACTAAATATTATAAAAACATTAAAGCTATATCTATAATGTATTTAAAAAAATACATGATAGATATAGAAATTTTATAATTAATATATTAAACTGAAAATATACCGGTATATTAAAATAAAAGGAGGAAACGAATATTAAAAAACTGATAACATATTTTTTAATTTTACTTTTAATTTGTTCTAATATTATTAGCGTAAATGCTAGAAGTTTTTCTAGTGGAAAATTTGGAAAAAAATATCAAAATGGTATTGGAAGAATAACATATACAATTGATTATGCTTCTGGAGCTGGATATTATGAACACTTGATTAAAGGGGCTATTCATAATTGGATGCACACTGGAATATCAGATAATAAGTTTTATGCAATTCCTGTAAAATCTAAATCAGGATCGAATATGGATTTTTATGCTGCTAACTTAGGTTCGAACATATTAGGTATTACTTTACATTTTGACTCCAAAGGGAATCCCGTTTATCCTTGGGAAAAGGACTGGTTCTATGTAGATATAAAAATAGATAATAAAAATAAAAACAGAAAATCTGATATGGTTCAAGGTACAATAGCACATGAGATAGGACATGGTTTTGGATTAGCACATCGAAATACTCCATATTCAATCATGGCTCAATCCACGATACGTAAAGTTCAAAAGGTGCAAAAAATTGATAATGATACATTAAATAGTATTTATAGATGATGGAGATAATATGAAAAAATTAAAATTATCCATATTGGCTTTGGGAATAATAAGCATAGGAATAGCACTTTTATATTTTAATTCAAATAATATTAGTGGAGTTAATGCAGAAAATGAAGAAGTAGAATATAGCAAATCTCAATTTAATAATATTAAAGATAAATTTCAATCAAAATCAGATGATACAAAGAAGATACCTATGATTGCAGAATATGCAATTGATTTTTCTAGCATGAAGCAATTAAATAATGAAGTAGAAAATATAGCATTAATAAAGATAAATAGTGTAGATTATAACAATTATAATTATGTAGATAACACATATACTATACCTTACACATATGGAGAAGCTGAAATAATTAAGCCCTTAAAAGGTAAAATCAAGCCTGGACAAAAAATAGATTATTTTAGATTCGGTGGCAAAATAACTTATGAACAATGGAAAGCTAGCTTAAATGAGAGACAGTTAAGCAGGCTAATAGAAGATGAAAATAAGCCTGAATACTATGAGTATATTTTTACAGATGGTGAGAATTCAGATATATCTATAGAAAAAGATTTAATATATTTGGCTTATTTTGAGCATGATGAAATTATCAATACTAAAGGACAATATTCTCTAGTTGGTCTTCAATATGGATTAAGACAGGCTCTTATTACAAAGAGCAAAAATGGGGATGAAGTCATATTAGTTAAAGATAATGATACAAATAAATGGACAAATATTCAAAAAATTACTAGTGAAAAGTAACGATAGACTGAAATTAATAATAGTTTGCGTCTATAATATATAAAAAATGATGTTGGTGTTAGAGCATATCTTACCGTATTAAAGATCTTTATAATCGGAGGATATACATATAACACCAGCATCATTTCGTTTATGGTTATATTAACTAAAGATAGCAAAGAAAATTAAAACAATTATCCCTAAACCTATACGATAATAACCAAATTCTACAAAGGTATGTTTCTTAAGATAATTCATTAAAAATTTCACTGTAATAATAGATACTATAAATGATACTAACATTCCTATTAATAAAAGGAAAAATTCACCAAATGTAAAATTAAATTTATATATGTATTTAATAAATTTTAATCCACTTGCTCCAAACATTATAGGTATTGCTAAAAAAAATGAAAATTGTGCGGCAAGAGGTCTAGCACAACCTAATATTAAAGCAACTATTATTGTAGCTCCAGATCTAGAAGTTCCTGGTACCAATGCTAAAATTTGAGCTGTACCGATAAAAATAGCAATTTTTAGTGGCAATTCATGAATAGAGTGAATTTTTGATTTAATATCACATCTTTCAATAATAATGAATAAAACTCCATATATTATAAGTGTGATTGAAATGGTAAGAGGATTATAAAAGTGCTTATCAAACCAATCGTCAAGTAGTAGACCTATAATTCCCACAATTACGCTTGAAAAAATTACCTTTTTCCATATATTCCAAGTATTTAACTTTTGATAATTATCTTTACTTTTATCAAAAGGGTTAAGTGTTTTAAAATATATCAAGATAATTGCTAAAATTGCACCAAGTTGAATTACAACTCTAAACATGGACATATATGTGGAAGAAACTGTATGAAGTGGAAGAATTTTTTCAAATAAAATTAGGTGTCCTGTACTACTTATTGGTAGCCATTCAGTTATTCCCTCAACAAGTCCAAGTATAATAACTTTTATTAAATCAAGTAAGTACATAATTTACCTCCATTCTTAGGAGTATATAACATATTTCACTAATTTTCAATTATAGCGACAACTATTAATTAAAAAATATATATTTATATGGCCTTTATATAAAGTAAAAGCCATTTTTATTGACACAAGTTTATCAATCTTATTTGACATAATAGAGTAATAATCATATAATAAACACAATTAACATTTTATATAGATTCCCTTGTAAATAAAAATGTTAATAATAATGATTGGAGGAAATCACAATTGAGTAACAAGGCAGATACAAAAAATTATGGTAGCTTGTTTGAGTTTGAAGGTACTCCTAAAATGGGAGAGGCTATACCAGTAGCTTTACAACACGTTCTTGCAATGATAGTTGGATGTATTACTCCAGCGCTTATTGTTTCAGGAGCTGCTCAACTAAGTCCAGAAGATAAGGTTTTACTTATTCAGATGTCCTTAATAGTAGCTGGTATATCAACTTTAATTCAATTATTCCCTATATGGAAAGTTGGAGCAAGGTTACCAATGATTATAGGAGCAAGTTTTGCATATGTTCCTACAATGTCAGCAGTTGCTGCACTACAATTTGCAAAAACTAACGATCCTAAGAGTGCTATAGCAGTTATATTAGGTTCACAATTAATTGGTGGATTAGTTGCCATTTTATTTGGTTCATTTGTTAAATTTTTATTACCTTTATTCCCACCTTTAGTAACAGGAACAGTTGTTTTTGTTATAGGTTTATCTTTATATCCAGTTGGAATGAGATATATGGGTGGAGATGGTAACTCTAAGTTTGGATGGGTTTTACAGGCAGTTGATGGTAAGGAAGTTATGGTACCACAAGGCGTTAATGGATATCCAGCTTGGGGTAACTGGAAATACTGGTTAGTAGCACTTATAACATTAGCTGTTGTTATATTCTTCTCTAACTTTACTAAGGGTATAACTAAATTAGCTTCAATTTTATTTGGTATTATCGTTGGGTATGTTGTAGCTATTCCTTTTGGACTAGTAAACTTCTCAAAGATTTCAGCAGCAGGTTGGGCCCCAACTTTTGCTACACCACTTCATTTTGGTATTCAATTTGATCCAGCGATTATAGTTGGATTTGTAATATTATTTATAGTTAACTCCGTACAGGCTATAGGTGACTTTACAGCAACTACAGTTGGTGGTATGGATAGAGTTCCTACACCAAAGGAGTTACAAGGTGGTATAATTGCATATGGTGTTACAAACATAATAGCTGGTCTTCTTGGATGTCCACCACTTGCAACATATAGCCAAAATGTTGGTATCGTTGGTACAACAAAAGTTATAAATAGAGTTGTTATGGCTATAGCCGCAGTATTAATATTACTTGCTGGTATATTCCCTAAATTCTCAGGATTATTAACAACTATACCATTTAGCGTTATTGGAGGAGCAACAATAACTGTGTTTGCTTCAATTACTATGACAGGTGTAAGACTAATTGCTAAGCAAAAGATGACGCTTCGTAATACTACAATAGTTGGTTTATCAGTAGCATTAGGAATGGGATTTGTTTCTGTTTGTGATCAAACAAGAGGATTTGGTATTAAGTTTATCCCAGATTCTGTCTATACTGCATTAGGAACATCTCCTGTAGTTATAGCTACATTAGCAGCAATAATACTTAATTTGGTTTTAAGACCAAAAGATATTGATTTAGCTGAACGTCCAGAATAATCTGGATGATTACAAGGGAATAAATTTTAAAAATAGGATGCCATTTATGGCATCCTATTTTTGTAATATATAAAAAGATAGTAGAATGTAATATAGGTCTACTTATTTGACGTGCTATATTATAATCTACTATCGTATGATTATACTTGATTTATTTTTATTTATAACTTTTCCAACAATTCTTGCGTAAGGTGTATATTCTTCTAAACGTCTTAAATATTTGAGAGCATCTAATTCGGATAAACTTACAAGTAATCCACCAGAAGTCTGAGGATCAAAAATTACATCTAACATATCATCTCTGTTTATGTATTCTTCATACTTTCCCTTAAGATATTCTTTATTATTATAGGTTCCTTCAGGAATCATTCCAGATTTTGCGATTTCTAGTGCTCCTGGAATAATACATAAGTTATTGGAATAGATTTCGATAGTTTTATCTGAAGCCGATGCCATCTCATAACTATGACCGGCAAGTGAAAAACCTGTAACATCTGTTAAACTATGTACATCAAGATCTTTAAGACAATCTTTTGCAAACTTATTTAATTGTTTCATTGAATATTCTGCAATTTTTTTTGATTCAATTGTGGCTTGATCAACCTTTGCTGCTGTATTAACTAGACCAACGCCAAGTGGTTTTGTAAGGATTAGTAGATCACCTTCTCTTGCACATGAATTTGTAAATATTTCACTTGGGTGAGCAAAACCAGTAACACTAAGCCCGTACTTAGGTATGGGATCTTCAACGGTATGACCTCCTGCAATAATTACTCCTGCTTCATTGGCCTTATCTATACCGCCTTGAAGGATTTCTCTCATGATATCAAGACTTATGCAAGATGGAAAGCATGTAATATTCATAGCAGTTTTTGGTTCTGCTCCCATTGCGTAGATATCGCTTATAGAATTGGCTGCAGCTATTTGTCCAAATGTGTAAGGGTCATCAACCATTGGAGGGAAAAAGTCTAGACTTTGAACTGCAACTAAATCATCATTTATTTTATAAACTAAGGCATCATCATTTGTATCAAAGCCAACAATTAGATTAGTATTAGTATAGTTATTTAATTTATTTAATGTTCCCTCTAGTGCGCTAGGATTTAATTTAGCTGCACAACCAGAAGTTTTAACAAGACTTGTAAGTTTCATACAGTTAGTGTAACAAAAAAAAAAGATGAAAGCAATTAAAAATGTGTATAAATATACATGGCAAGAATTTTATTTAGACAGATTATTTATAAGAATAAAGATAAAAATTTTTAACAATCATCTAATGTATGATGAGTTGAAACAGTATTATATTCATTGTATAATAAAAAATAGGGGAATTTTAAATTTAAGAGGTTTTTATGAAATTAAAAGATATAAAAGATTTAAAAAAATTTTTTGATTTAGTTGATAAAGCTAATGATGAAGTCTATGTTGTAGAAGGGCAAAGTAAACTTAGTTTAAAGTCAAAACTATGTAGACTAATTATATCAGCTAAAATAGATAATGGCGATATTGGAGAAGAAACAATAGTGTGTGATAATCCAGACGATTATGAAATGTTAAAGACTCAATTATAATAGGTAAATAGTTATGAATGAAAAAAAAGAAATAAAAATAGCATCAGTAACATACCTTATTTCTGTTATTTTATTTGTACTGTTAAGCTATTATTTACTAAGAATATTATTAATATTTGTTAGAGTTGATGCTATAAATAATATTTTAATGTCTAACAACTTACTAATGTATATTCAAATTGGATTGACGATAGCGGCAACATTACCTTATATAATATCATGCATAATTAACAGGATAAGTATAACTAAAATATTACGTTTTAGAAGATTTAGTTTAATAGATCTTGTATTATCAATTTTTGGTATAGCAATGTTTTATCCTTTAATAGGGCTTATTAATTATGTTACTGTCAATATTTTTGATATGGATACAGTTACAAATTATTTAACAAATATATCTCTTGTGGCAGATAAACATATTGTTTTTATTGCTATAGCTATATGCCCTGCTATTTTTGAAGAATTACAATTTAGAGGATTTATATATGGAATGACTAAAAAAGGTGGATATTTTATAAGTTCTTTATTTTCCGCACTTTTATTTGGCCTTTTACATATGAATATAAATCAGATAGGATATACATTTTTTCTAGGTATTTTATTAAGTTTTTTAGTAGAAGCTACTGGAAGTCTTTGGATACCTATAATAATTCATTTTATTTTTAATACAATTGCTATTTACCAGCTAGATCTTATTATAGATATAAATGCTTTTGATATAAGTAACAGCCAATTGCATGATAATATTGATACAAAATTTTTCTTAATAATATTTACGGTAGTAGTTCTAGCTTTTATATTTATAGGAATTCTTATTTTTAGATATATTGCAAAAAGGAATGGAAGAGAAGATTTATTAAAAAATTATTTTAAAATAAACTTTAATATCGCTAAAAGATATATAAATATATATTCAATAATTGCAATAGCGATTTGTTTATATGTTATGATTGCGACTATATTTATATAATTTTTTAAGGAGATTATGAAGAAAAAAATAGATTTATTTGGAGAAATTTTAGATATATATTCTGAAGATTCGGTTTCAGAGTTATCAGATGAAATATTAAAAACTAATGCCAATAAGGTTATTATAAGATTAAATGATGATAGTTTTACTTACATTCATGATGCTCTTGATGTTAAAAATACTATCAGTAGAGCAGATATGATTTTATGCTCAAATGAAGATATGGGAGCTAATAAAAATAATGAAATAAGTATTTATAAGGAAGTTTTTAATATATTAAAAGGCGAGAGCGTGATTTTGATTGCAGAAAATCCTGAAATTATAGATGAATTAAAAGATTTTCTATTAAAAAATTATGAAGGTATAAATATTAAAGCAACAAAAATTTATAATTATGATGAATCTTTTGAGAGTGTTATAAATTTTATTAATAATTACGTACCATCTGCTGTTATAGTAGCTCTACGATCTCCTATACAAGAAAGGCTTATATGTGAGAATAAATCATATATGAATACTAAGTTATGTATGGGTATAGGAGAAAAACCAGAAATATTAGGATATACAAGAGGGAGATTATCTAGTTTATTTAAGTCAAAAGTTAGAGATGTAAAAAAAACTATATTATCACATGAAATAAAAGGTGAATAATGAATATTAGAGAACGACAAGAAGAGTATGAGTTTAATAATCTAAGTAAATATGCTACAAAGTCTAGAGAGACCAAAGGCAGGAAAGAGCCAGAGGCTGAGTGTGATATAAGAACTACTTTTCAAAGAGATAGAGATAGAATTTTACACTCAAAAAGTTTTAGAAGACTTAAGGATAAAACTCAGGTATTCTTATCTCCTATTGGTGATCATTATAGAACTAGGCTTATGCATACACTTGAAGTTTCACAGACGGCAAGAACAATTGCTAGAGCGTTAAAATTAAATGAGGATCTAACAGAAGCGATTGCTTTAGGACATGATCTAGGACATACACCTTTTGGACATACAGGAGAAGCTGCACTTAGTGAAATATCTAGTATCAATTTTATACATAGTGATCAGAGTGTAAGAATTGTAGAAATATTAGAGAAAGATGGTGCCGGACTTAACTTAACTTATGAAGTTATAGACGGGATAAAGAATCATCAAACACATAGCAATCCATCGACGTTAGAAGGCAAAATTGTTAGATTGTCTGACAAAATTGCATATATCAATAGCGATATAGATGATGCTATAAGGGCAGGTATTATAAAAGAAGAAGATATTCCAATTGAATATAGACAGATTTTAGGGATGAGCTCTAGAGAACGTTACAATAAACTTATACATGATATTATAACGAGCAGCTTTGAAAAAGATGACATTATTATGTCTGAGAAAGTAGCTAAAGCAATGAAAGATCTAAGGGCATACATGTTTAAAAATGTATATCTAAATTCAACTGCAAAGAAAGAAGAGGGTAAAGCAAAAGAATTAGTGAAAAAATTATTTGAACACTATTTTAATAACTTTGAGGATATTCCAGAGCACTATAAATTACTTTTGGATAAGTATAAAAAAGAACAAATTGTATGTGATTATATTGCAGGTATGACTGATAAGTATGCTATATCTGAGTTTAATCGTTTATTTGTTCCAAAAGGATGGGCTAAATTATGATACCTAGAGAACAAATCGAAGAAATACTAGAAAAAAATGATATCGTTGATGTAATATCTGAATATGTAGAATTAAAAAGACGTGGTTCAAGTTTTTTGGGGAGATGCCCTTTCCATAACGAAAAAACTCCGTCTTTTTCTGTAAATAGAGAGAAAAATATCTTTCATTGTTTTGGATGTCATGAACATGGCGATGTTATTAGCTTTATTATGAAACATGAAAATGTCAGTTATGTAGAAGCGCTAAAAATATTGGCTGATAGGGTCGGAATGGAAATAACTGATGATGAAAGAAAGTATGATGACTCAAGAAAAATTTTGAGAGAGATAAATAGGCAGGCAGGGATATTTTTCTATAAAACACTAAGGACAAATGAGGGCAAACCTGCTTATGACTATCTAAAAAAACGTGGATTAACTAATGATATTATAAATAGATTTGGCATAGGATATGCACCAAGAGGTGGAAGCAGATTGTATAAAATTCTCAAAGGTATGAAATACAATGATGACATTATATTAAAATCTGGGCTATTTATAAATGCTAAGGGAAAGATATTAGACAAATTTTATGATAGAGTTATGTTTCCAATATTTGATAGCAACGGTAAGGTTGTAGCATTTGGAGGAAGAATATTAAATGGTGAAGGGGCAAAATATCTAAATTCACCAGAGACTACTATATTTCATAAAAAAAGAATAATCTATGGAATACATATAGCTAAAAAATTGCACCCTAAATTTTTAATTTTGTGTGAAGGATATATGGATGTAATATCAATGCATCAAGCTGGCTTTGCAATGTCTGTAGCTACTATGGGGACGGCGTTTAATCAAACCCATGCAATAGAACTAAAAAAGTATGTTGAAAATATATTTATGTTATATGATAGCGATGAGGCAGGGCAGGCAGCAACTGAAAAAGCAGCTAAAATATTAATAGATAATGGATTGTCAGTAAAAGTTATAGATATCTCACCATATAAAGATCCAGATGAATGTCTACAGAAAAAAGGTAGAGAATTTTTGCTAGAACGAATTAAAGAAGCAAAACCAGAAATATATTTTAGAATAGATAGAGAAAAAAATAGATATGATCTTTATGACCCAATATCTAAGATGAAATTTATACAGAGGGTGGGAGAGATAATATCAGATTATTCAGATGATTATATTAAGGTAGCATTATCTGATATAGCTAGAAAATATCTTATTGATGAAAATCTTCTTAATGACTATATAAATAGGTCTAAGACAGGCCAAGAGATAAAAATTAAGAAGCAGGAGGAAGTGCTAGAAAAACGTCACAAAGAAAAGGTAAATAAAAACAAGTTGGAAAAAACCATATTATGGATTTTATGTAGAGATAATCTATATGAAAATGCCATTAAGTATCTTGATGTAAGTTATTTTGCCGATGAAGAGTGCAAAATAATATTTAATAAGATTAATTATGAGAGAAAAAATGATAGGCCAGTAAATCAGAGGACAATATATACATGGTTTGAAGACCCAAGTCTAAGAGATTTAGTTGGTGATATATTTATATTTAATGATAATGAATTGAATTTATCAGAAAAAAATTTTTCAGATTTTGTGATCCAATCTATTATCAGATTTATAGAAGATTATTATGATAGAAGAAGAAATGAAGAAACAGATTTTGGAAAAATAACTGAATTAATAAAAGAGCAAAATGAAAAACTTAGTAATTTAAGGTTGGAGGTATTTTGAATAGATTTAAGGAATTAGAAGGTATTATAGATGATATAATTGCTGATATGAGCCTTACAAATAGAAGGATTACATATGAAAGCATAGACAATAGTTTTAAGAATTATGATTTAACTGAAGAAGAAAATGAGTTTGTAATAAATTATATTGAAAAAAAAGGTATAAACTTACTTGATCTTATTGAGAACGAAGAAGAAGTAGAAAAAAAATTAAATTTTGATCCTTCATCTGATCCAGTAAAAATGTACTTAAAAGAAATCGGAAGGATACCACTTTTATCATCTGATGAAGAAATTGAGATAGCTAAGCGTGCTGCAGACGGTGAAGAGTGGGCAATAGATAAGTTGGCTGAAGCAAATTTAAGGCTAGTTGTAAGTATTGCTAAACATTATATGGGGAGAGGATTGTTATTCCTAGATCTAATACAAGAAGGCAATATGGGACTTATGAAAGCGGTTGAAAAATTTGACTATAAAAAGGGTTTCAAATTTTCGACTTATGCTACATGGTGGATAAGACAGGGAATAACAAGAGCAATTGCTGATCAGGCCAGAACAATAAGAGTGCCGGTTCATATGGTTGAAACAATAAATAAGGTTATAAAGGCTAATAGAGAGTTAGTACAAGAAATCGGAAGAGATCCAACTCTTGCAGAAGTTGGTGAAATTGTTGGTATGACAGAAGAAAAGGTTGCTGAAATACTAAGAATTTCAAAAGATCCAGTATCACTTGAAACACCTATAGGTGAAGAAGATGATAGCCACCTAAGTGATTTTATTGAGGATAGTAGCGAAAAGTCTATTGAGGATAAAGTTGCAGATAAATTGCTAAAAGAACAACTTCAAGAAGCAATGGAAATATTGAGTAGCCGTGAAAGAGAAGTGATAAAAATGCGATTCGGTCTTGATGGTAATAAGATAATGACACTTGAAGAAGTCGGTAAAAGATTCGATGTAACAAGAGAGAGAATTAGACAGATTGAATCAAAGGCATTAAAGGCATTAGCTCATTCAAGCAAAAAATACATATTAAAGGATTACCTAGAAAAATGAAAATAGGTAAAAGGCTAGATCTAATTAGTAGATATATAAAAGGTTATGATTCTCTTATAGATGTAGGGTGCGATCATGCATACCTACCAATTTTTCTAGTGAAAAATGGATATATTAAAAAAGCTATTGCGTGTGATATTAATATTAAACCCCTTGAAATAGCGTACAAAAATATCAAAGAAGCAGGACTTGAGAATAAAATAGTTACTACTTTATCAGATGGATTAGAAAATATAAAAACTGATGGCTATGATATTTTAAGTATTTGTGGAATGGGTGGACTTACAATAAAAAAAATTATAGATTCGGATAAAATAAAATCTTTTAAAAGAATCGTTATTTCGGCTCATTCAGAGGAAGAAGAACTTTTAGACTTTATAAAGACACTTAATTTAAATATAGTTGATGAAGACTATATATACGATAAAAATAAGCCTTATCACATAATCATACTTGAAAAAGGGGTATACAATTATTTTTATGGTAAATATTTAAGAAATAATATAGACTATATACATTTTTTGGATGAGAGAATAACTAAATTTAACTTACTAGTAGACTTATTCAAGGAGAAAGAAGAAGCAATTCCAGACAAGATAGAAAAACAGTTAAAATTATTTATAAAGAGGAGGCAGGATGTTAGTTAAAGATATAATAGAAAAATTAGAAGAATTGTCACCACTTAATTATGCCTGCGACTGGGATAATGTTGGACTAATATTAGGCAGTAAAAATAGTGAAGTAAAGAAGATATTAATAGCCTTAGATCTACATAATGATTTGGTTGAACAGGCTATAAAAGAAAATGTAGATTTAGTTATAACCCATCATCCCATGATTTTTAAGGGGCTGAAACAAATAAACGATGATAATTTTGTATCAAGTAAGATATTAAAGCTTATAACAAATAGCATTAACGTATATGCTATGCATACTAATTTTGATGTATGTGGTTCAATGGCAGAAGTTGCAGCTAAAAAACTATGGTTATCTGATTTGGAGGTGCTAACCCCAACAAATGATGATGGTAAGGGGCTTGGTGTTATTGGTAATATGGCACATTTAAATCTTAGAAGTTTTTCATTTGTAGTCAAGGATACATTTAAGCTTGATAATATAAAAGTATATGGTAATTTAAATCATTTAATTCATAGAGTAGCTATTTTACCAGGATCAGGTAGAAGCAGTATAGATGATGCTATTAAAAAAGGTGCAGATGTAATGATAACTGGTGATATAACTCATCATGATGGAGTGGATGCTACGGATAGAGGATTAAAAATAATTGATGCTGGACACTATGGTATTGAGAAAATATTTATAGATTTTATTGCAAATTATATTAGTGAAAATTTTGAAGGATTAGAAATTATAAAAGAAGAGGAAAAGGAACTTTTTAATTGGTTATAGTATGGAAGTAAAGGTTAAAGTTATTAATAATGGAGAGGTTTTTACAGTTAACTCTAATGAAACAACCTTTCTAGATATTGCAAAAAGATGCAATTTAGTAGAAGATGCATATCTTGTTTATCAAGGGAATAAAGTAAGGGAACTAAATAAGAAGATAAATATAGACTGTAATATAAGGTTTGTTGGAATTGAAGATAATCATGGGTTTGAAGCGTACAGGCGTTCTGCAATATTTTTAATGGTTAAATCTTTTTATGATATTATTGATAACTGTTATGATATAAAACTATTCGTTGATAATGTAATTGATAATGGATATTATTGTGAGATTGTTAATTTAGAAGAATGTAAGAAAAAATTAAATTTATCCCATGATGAAATAATTGACAAATTAAGAGAAAGAATGCATGTACTTATTGAGGAAGATGCTCCATTTTATAAGGAATTCTATCCAATTGATGAAGCTATAGCATTATTCAATAGGTATAAAATGTATGACAAGGAAAGATTATTCCATTATAGAAATAGTGGTGGGGTAAATATTTATAGGTTACATAGATTCCAGGATTATTATTATGGGAACATGCTACCAAGTACAGGTTATATAAAGAAGTTTGAGATATATAAATTAGAAAATGGATTTTTATTACAGTGTCCAAATAAAAATATGGAATTGTTAGAACCAAATATTCCAAAAAAGTTATTTAATGAGTTTAAAGTTACTCATGAATGGAATGAGGCACAAGGAATAAGAACCGTTGCTGATTTGAATGATTTAATATGCGCGGGCGATGGAAGAATAGATGAGCTTATTCAAGTCCAGGAAAGCTATCATGATAAGCAACTATCAAATATTGCTGATATGATTGCTCAAAGAGAAAATGTAAAATTTGTAATGATTGCTGGTCCATCTTCTTCCGGTAAAACAACATTTTCAAAAAGATTAAATATACAGTTATTGGCTCATAAATTAAAACCACACTATTTGGGATTAGATAATTATTTTAAGGATAGAGTAGATGTCCCAAGAGATGAAAATGGTGATTATAACTTTGAATGTTTGGAAGCAATAGAAGTTGATCTTTTTAATGAGCATATGACAAGGTTATTAAAAGGTGAAAAGGTTGAAATGCCAAAATATAATTTCCTTACAGGGAAAAAAGAATATAGGGGAGATTATATACAGTTAAATGATAATAATATCCTTGTTATAGAAGGAATACATGGACTAAATGATAAGTTATCATATTCACTAAATAAGGATAGTAAGTTTAAAATATATATAAGCGCATTAACACAGTTAAATATAGACGAACATAATAGAATTTCTACATCTGATGTTAGACTTATAAGGAGAATCATAAGGGATGCAAGAACACGAGGAACAGATGCTAATAGAACTATTGAAATGTGGAAATCTGTCAGACGTGGCGAGGAAAAGTATATTTTTCCATTTCAAGAAGAGGCAGATGTTATGTTTAATTCATCATTAATTTATGAATTATCTGTTCTAAAAATTTATGCCAAACCTCTATTATATAGTATACATAGAGAAGATAAAAATTATTCTGAAGCAGTTCGACTGTTGAAATTTTTAGATTATTTTGTAGGGATTGATAATGATCGAATACCTAGGACATCATTAACCAGAGAGTTTATAGGTGGCAGTTTCTTTGATGTAGGTTAATATATAGTTTTTATCTATATGTTATAAGTTGAAGCAATATTTTGTATATGTTAAAATTTGAATAATGAGTATTAAAAGGAGGAATTAATGTACACTTTAACTGTAAATGGACAGGAAGTTACATGCAATGAGGATAAAAAATTACTTAGATTTTTAAGAGATGATTTAAAATTACATTCTGTAAAAGATGGATGTAGCGAAGGTGCATGTGGAACTTGCCACGTAATTATAGACGGTAAAGCTGTAAAGGCTTGTATACCAACTGTTGCTAAGTCGCAGGGGAAAAATATAATAACCGTTGAAGGGTTAACAGAAAGAGAAAAAGAAGTTTTTGTTTATACATTTGGTAAAACAGGAGCTGTGCAATGTGGATTTTGTATACCTGGAATGGTTATTTCAGCAAAGGCATTATTAGATAAAAATCCTAATCCTACAACAGACGATATTAAGGATGCAATTAAAAATAATATTTGTCGTTGTACTGGATATGTGAAAATTATTGAGGCTATTGATTTAGCTGCTAAAATATTTAGAGGCGAGGCAGAAATTGAAGAATGTACTGCTAGTGGAAAGCTTGGGACTGAAATTCATAGACTTGATGTAGCTGAAAAGGTGCTAGGTAAAGGGGTATATCCAGATGATATTGATGACGAGGATATGCTTTATGGAGGAGTCCTTAAATCAGCACATCCTAGGGCAAAGGTTTTAAAGATAGATACATCAAAGGCCTTAGCAATGGATGGAGTTGTTGCCATATATACAGCCAAGGATGTACCTAATAATGTAGTAGGACATCTAAGAAAAGACTGGTCAGTTATGATTGGCGAGGGTGAAATTACTAGATATGTTGGGGATACGATTGCTCTTGTAATTTGTGAAAAGTTTGAACAAGTTGAACCTGCTAAAAAAGCTATCGAAGTAGAATATGAGGTTCTTGAGCCTGTTAGAAATCCTTATGAAGCTCTAGCAGAAGGAGCACCAGAAATTCATGAAGGTGGAAACCTTTGTTCACATGAACATCTAGTTAAAGGAAATATTGAAGAGGCAAGAGCTAGATCAAAGTATATAGTTAAAGAAAAATTTACAACACCATTTACGGAACATGCATTCCTAGAGCCTGAAACATGCGTAGCTATGCCATATAAAGATGGAATAAAATTATTAACAACAGACCAAGGTGTTTATGATACATTACATGAGTGTCAAAATATGTTCAAAGGAACTGATACAAAACTATATGTAGAAAATTGCCTAGTTGGTGGAGGCTTTGGTGGAAAAGAAGATATGAGCGTTCAGCACTTAGCTGCTTTGGCTGTATATCATCTAGGAAGAAAGGTAAAGGTAAAACTTACTAGACAAGAAAGTATTAACACTCATCCAAAACGCCATCCGGCTGATATGGAATTTGAAATGGGATGCGATGAGAATGGTATCTTCCAATATTTAAAAGCGAAGATATATTTTGATGGCGGTGCATATTTTTCACTTACAGGACCAGTTTTACAAAGAGCTTGTACGCATGCAGCTGGACCATATAATTATCAAACTATTGATATAGAGGGCATTGGTACATATACAAATAATGTACCGGGTGGAGCATTCAGAGGCTTTGGAGTTTGCCAGAGCAATTTCGCTACAGAATCATTAATTAATAAGCTTGCTGATAAGGTTGGAATTAGTGATTGGGAAATAAGATATAGAAATGCAATAAAACCAGGACAAGTATTGCCTAATATGCAGATAGCAGATGATTCTACTTCACTGGCAGAGACCTTAGAAGCAGTTAAGGAATTTTATGATACTGAGAAAAATGTTGGTATTGCTTGTGGCCTTAAGAATTCAGGTGTAGGGATTGGATTACCAGATGCAGGAAGATGTACAATAAGGATTGAGGATGGACTAGTAAAAGTATATTGTGGGGCTTCTGATTTAGGTCAAGGTTCAAGGACAGTATTCTGGCAAATTGCGTGTGAGACCTTAGATATGAAACCAGAACTTATTAAAGTACCAAATCCTAGTACAGAATTTTGTCCTGACTCAGGAACAAGTTCAGGATCTAGACAGACATTAATATCTGGTGAAGCTGTAAGAAGAGCAGCACAACTTGTAAAGGATAAATTGGATGAAGGTAAAACACTGACTGAGTTAGAAGGTGAAGAATTTTTTGCTGAATATATGTCTGAAACAGATAAGATGGGAATTGATAAACCAAATCCAGTTTCGCATGTTGCATATGGCTATGCAACCCATGTAGTATCACTTAATGATGATGGAACCTTAAATAAAGTTATGGCATCTCATGGAGTAGGTAAAGCAGTAAATCCTATGGCACTTGGAGGTCAAATTGAGGGTGGAGTTATAATGAGTCTTGGCTATGGACTTACAGAAGATTTCCCAATAGTTGACTGTGTGCCTAAAGGTAAATTTGGTACAATTGGACTATTTAAAGCAAACAAAATACCTGAAATTAAAGTGAATATTGTAGAAAAACAAGGTGTTCCATTTGCATATGGAGCAATTGGTGTGGGTGAGTTAGCGACGATACCGACAGCTGCTGCAGCACAAGGAGCATATTATAGATTAGATGGTGAGTATAGAACTTCATTACCTATGGAGAATACTCCATATAAGAAATCTAAGCGTAAGTAAATGTATTATTCAATTTTACATAGACTAAATAGGGAATTAGGAGTTTGAAAGCTTCTAATTCCCTATTTTTCTAGAATAGTTCGGTATCAAATGGAACTATATATAGTTACTAGTAATGATATAATATTTATGCTAGTATACTTTAATAATCAACTAACACTAATAAATTATATTATAGATATAAATAAATTACCCTCCCCTTATAATATACGGGGAGGGTATAATAAATTGCCTTTATTCAGCTATAGAAATCAATCTTATACCTATAATATCAGGATACATAGATAAATCCTCTATTAAAGTTGAATAGGTAAAATCTCTAGGAATATCTACTGTAAAAACATTTTTATAGTACTTTTTATCATCAATGATTTGAACTTCAAATGTTACATCTTCAATTGAAATATCATGTTTTTCAAAATAATCAGTTATATATTTTTTAGTCTCTTGTCTATGTATATATCTAACCTCGATATTATTATACTTTTTGACTTTAATTATCTTTTTAACAAGTGAAAGGGAGAACATTATAGTAGCAAATCCTAGAATTGCAATTTTATAAAATCCCATACCTACTGAAATGCCAAGTGCTGCTATCGACCATAAAGATGCGGCAGTAGTTAATCCTTTAACACTTCTATTAGTAACAATTATTGTTCCAGCACCTAAAAAACCTATACCGCTCACAATTTGAGCAATAAGCCTAGCTTCATCTGAACGAATTACACCAGCCAACCCTGGATTTTCATTTGCAGCAATCAATGAATTTATACCAATTTCAACTTGAATTAGGGATATAATAGTTGCACCTACACATACGAGAATGTGGGTTCTAATTCCAGCAGGCCTATTTTTATGCTCTCTCTCATAACCTACTATTCCTCCGATTATGATAGAAAGTACAAGCCTAATAAATATTTCTAATATTTTTATAATATCACCCCTTAAAAATCTATTATTATTCTAATAGACCATTTAATCTTATGTAATGATTTTAAATGATCTAAAACTCGCTCATATATCTGATATCTAGTATCATTAGTTTTATCGCCATCTATTACAATATCTAAATAGCCTATTTCTTCATTTTCAATATTTTCTATATGAAAATCATAAATACCTATAATCCAAGGATTACTATTTATATATTCAATAATTTTATCATATATTTCAGCTTCGATACCTTCAAAAGAGTCTTTAGGTTCCATATGTATTACTAAGTGAATATTAAATTTATCATATACCTTTCGTTGGACAAGATCAATATATGAATGTGCCTGATGTAAAGAGAGATAACCAGGCATTTCTACATCCATTGTCATTAGAGCATTTTCACCACCATAACTTTCATATCTTATACCATGAATATTTGATATACATGAGATTTTCTTAACCTCAGCTTTTATCTTCTCTACAACCTCAGGATCAGGAGGATTTCCTATTAAAGGATCGACAGTTTCTTTTAATAGTTTAATGCCATTATATATAATCATAAGTGATACTAGTACACCAATATATCCGTCAATTTGAAATGTTGTAAAAAAAGAACTTATCATTGGAAATAGCACGACTATAGTTGTTATAACATCTCCCATGCAATCGTATGATGTAGCTAATAATGTTTTTGAATCTATTAATTTACCCACTTTTTTATAAAATTTTGAAAGCCAAAATTTCATCAATATTGAACTTAGGAGTAAAATAAATGATATTATATTGAACTTAACAATTGAAGGATTTATTATCCTGTCATAAGAAGCTTTAATAAATTGTAGACCAATTAATATTACAAAAATTGAAATAATTACTGCGGTAATATATTCAATTCGACCATGGCCATAAGGATGTTCCTTATCTGCGGGCTTTGAAGAAAGCCTAAAACCTATTATTGTTACTAGTGAAGATGCGGTATCAAAAGTATTGTTAACTCCGTCAGCTAAAACAGATATAGACGAAATTAATATTCCTATTAGAATTTTACTAACTGCCATAAAGAGGTTAAGTATAATTCCAACAATTCCAGACATATTACCAACATCATGCCTAACTTCGTCTTTTTGAATATCCCTATTTTTTATTGTTTTTTGTAGTAAATATTTAGTTAACATATTTAAAAAGGGGCAACACTAGGTTGCCCTATTCTCCCTATAATATTAAGCAAGTTTTTTAGCTTCTTCTAAAGCTTTATCATAATCAGGATGGTTAGTATTTTCACTTACATATTCAACATATGCTATTTTATTATCTTTATCAATAACAACAATACCTCTATTTAGAAGTCTGAATTCTTCAATAACGAATCCATAGTTTTCTCCAAAAGATAAATCCTTGTGATCAGATACTACCTTAGCATTTTTTATATCTTTTGCAGCGCAGAATCTACCAAGAGCAAAAGGTAAATCACAACTGATTGTCAATATAACTGTATTGTCAAGTTTTTCAGCTTCCTTATTAAATCTAATAGTTTGTAGTTCACATACTCCTGTATCAACAGATGGTACTACAGATATAAGTTTAACCTTACCGTCAAAGTCACTTAGTTTAACAGGGTTTAATTCAGCATCAAGGCATGTGAATTCTGGAGCTGCTTCTCCAACAGAAACTTTATGTCCTAAAAGCGTTATTTTATTATTAAAGAAAGTTGTTTCTTGTCTTTTATCCATTTATTTTTCCTCCTAAATTGATGGTAAATTTATTATTTACCTAATTAGTATTATATCAACTTATACTCTTAATTACAATATTTGCTAATGAATATAAGCTATGATAAAATTGTTATATAATAATCGTCTTAGTTTGAATATATGTTTATAATTGAAGGCCAGTCTTTAGAAGTTCTCACCATAAAAATTTGGAAGTTAATAACTAAGTAATATTGAGAAAATGTTGATCCCATCTATATTTTCTCTATTTTTTTACTTTTTTTCATTTTATTTTTATGTTATAATATATATGGTGAGTGTGGTGAGTATATAGAGGGATTATTTATGGCTTATTTCTTAAAGAAAAATAGAAAAAAAGATAAACTTTATCTTTCCATTGTTAACAGTTATTATGACAGCTTTAGAAAGCAGACTGTTCATTCTACTTATGAGTCTTTTGGTACTGGTCAAGCTCTTATTGATCAAGGTATTACCGATCCTATAGCTTTTCTTGAAGATAAAGTTAAAACATTAAATTATGAAGCTCGTAAAAATAAAACGGCTGAAATTAGTGATACTGCTCCTTATAAATATGTTGGGCACTTTTTAATAAAAAGTATTCTAGATAAGCTTGATGTAAAACCCATTTTTAGGTTATATGATTTGACTCGTTCTTATCATTTTAAACTTTTTGATGTTTTGTCATCTCTTATTTATTCTCGTATATTAAAACCTTGTAGTAAATTTAAGACTTATTTTGAAGTAATTCCTTATCTTGATGAAAACTTCTCCTTCTCTTATGATCAACTTCTTGAAGGATTAGGTTATTTTGGTGATAACTATGAAAAAATTGTAGAAGTTTTCTCAAAACTTACAAATGAGAAATATGGCATTAATCCATCAGTTGGTTATTTTGACTGTACAAATTTTTACTTTGAAATTGATAAAGAAGATGATATAAGAAAAAAGAGTCCTTCTAAAGAAAATAGAAAAGAACCTCTTCTTGGTATGGGACTACTTCTTGACGCTAGACAAATACCTATTGGACTTAAACTTTTTCCTGGTAATGAAAGTGAAAAACCACATATAAGACAAGTTATCAATGAATTAAAAAAACAGAATGAAATAAATGGTAAGATTGTCCAAGTAGCTGATAAAGGTCTTAATTGTGCAAGAAACATATATGAAGCATTAAGGAATCGTGATGGTTATCTATTTTCAAAATCATGTAAACAGTTACCTGATGTAGAAAAGGTATGGTTGTTACTAGATAATGATTATGAAGAAGTAATAGATAAAAACGGATGCATTATATATAAAGTAAAAGAATGTGTTGATGATTTTACATATTCATTTATAGATGATTCAAATAAGAGGATACAGTTTACCATTACAGAAAAGAGAGTTGCTACATATAATCCAAAGCTTGCACGAAAGCAGTTATTAGAGATAGAAAAGTTAGAGCATAAAGCATACAATCTTTGTTTATCAAAAGCTAAGAAAGAGGAGTATGGGGAATGTTCAAAGTATGTAGATTTTAAGGGAAAAGATGGAAAAAAAGCAAATGCAACCATCAATAAAGAGAAAATAGAAAAAGATAAAGCTTTATGTGGATATAATCTACTTGTAACATCTGAATTACATTTATCTCATAAAGAGATTCATTCGATCTATCATAATCTATGGAGAATAGAGGAAAGCTTTAGAATAATGAAATCAGAGCTTGATGCAAGACCGGTCTATATGAGAAACAAAAAGACAATATATGGACATTTTTTAATATGTTACTTATCAACATTATTAATCAGACTTTTACAGATTTATGAATTGGAAGATAGGCACTCATATCAGGAAATCTTTAGCTTTATGAGGAACTACTATTTTACGGTTTATGAGAAAAAATATATAAATATGTTAACAAAATCAGACTTTATTGAAATGCTTTCAGACAAAACACAACTACCCATAAAAAATGCAATATTAAATGAGAAACAATATCAAAAAATACTGAGTTATAAATTGTAACTCAGTATTTTCTCACCATATTTGATATAAAAACTTCTAAAGACAGGTTGTACAATTATTTTAAAGTCTTACTTTTATTATAACCATCCCCCCCGATGTCTAGATATTACCTTGTACCTACACAAAAAAGCTAGTCCAAATACGAACTAGCTCATCAACACTTATATAATTAAACTCGACAAATACTCTATAAGATTTTTATACGTAAAAAATTTAACTGGGAATACTAACCCAGAATAAAATAATATGAAATAGTAAACGAAGTTTAACATAACTGATATTCTCTTGTATCTAATAGTCAAGCTAACAACAACCATATTCATGAGTAAACAAATAAAAAGATTTATCACTAAGGCAATGATTTGTCTAACTCCTAAATTAGATAACTTAAAATCTATATTAGCAACTATACTATAGGCAAATATAAGTACAACAAATAATAAGGCATTAAATAAGCATAAACTTAGATATCTCTTATTATATATACTTAAAACGCTTACCTTATTGTTACGCAATCCGTCAAACTGTTGTGTCCTTATTTCATATTCTAATTCGCCATTTATCGAAATGATTGTAGTAATAAATGAAAAGAATAAGAAAACGTAAAAAATACTTATACTTTCATTCCTTAATAAAGCAAGGATTCCATACAAAAAAATTATCTTGTATATAATAGAACACACATTATCGAACATATAATTTCTATAGTAAAAATACAGTCTTCTTATCTCATTAAACATCGAATATACTTCCCTTTAATTTTGCTATTTTAAGTATTTTATTAAATGTAATCATTCCTATAATCCAGTATATAACTCCTTGCAAAATTATTATTAAAATTAATTTCCAATCTTCATTTAATACTATTAACTTTAGAATATCGAACGGAAGTAAATAATTTGCCTTTGAATTCGATACGTTGCTATTTAAAATTCCACCAAAAAATAAAATAGCATATGAAATCAGCCCACATACGCTTGAAGTTCTTCGGAAAATCAATGTAAAACTAGACAGTATCAATCCTACACCGTACATAGAAATCACAGACAAGATTACAGCTAAAATTATCATGCTGTAAAAACATAGATTGCTTATTTCTATGTTGATTAAATAGCCTATTATTAAAAATACAGGTATTGCCTTTATCATGTCTAATATTATTTGAATCATTACTTTGGTTGCAAGAATTTTAAATATACTAGTTCGACTTTGCAAAATAGAAATTAATGTTCTATCTCTTAACTCATCTTCAATAAAGAAAGTTGGGTGTGTGATACCATGGGTCGCAAAGTACCAACAAAACATTAGTATAAATAACATCGATGGATTCATTTCATTTTCAAAATACTTAATGTATGAAAAAATCATAAGTATTATTGATAGATTGGCAAAGAAGATATTTATTCTAAATTGCCACATTTCACGTATTTGTCTTTCTAATTCATTTAGGAAACTACTCATTCGTAATGACCTCTGTTATAATCTCTTTCAAGTTTATTTCTGAATCAAGCTTTTTATTCAAATCTCCACTATACATCAACTTACCCTTATTTAATACAATGGATTTAGTTGAGATATTTTTAATAAGCTCTAGGTCATGAGTGGTTATAAGAATTGTTACTCCTTTTTTCGAAAGTTCAGTCAAGATTTTCTCGAAAATATTTTGTGTAAGCATATCTAATCCGTTAGTCGGCTCATCCAAGCATAAAATTTTAGGCGAACACATAAGTGCGATTATAAGTGATAGTTTCTGTCTATTACCTTGAGATAACTCCTCAACTTTTTTATCCAAATATTCGTCAAAGTCAAAAATTTTATAATATTCTTTGAGTCTATCCTCATTATTCCTATATGATACATGATTAAGTTTTAAAAAATATCTTATATTTTGTCTAGCTGTTAGATAGTCATAATATCCTCTACCACTCTCAACCACATACTTAACATTATTTTTAATATTTTTGCTTATATTTTTATATCCAAGAACTAATACTTCTCCAGAATCTTGCAGCACTAGCCCAGATATTATTTTTAATAGTGTTGTTTTGCCAGAACCATTCAGTCCGATAATGGTTACAATTTCCCCTTGACATATGCTTATACGTTCTATATTAAGTACTTCTTTATTGTTATATTTCTTTATAAGATTATAAATTTGTATAGCTTTCATAATTTATTCCAATAATTTTTAAATTGTTTCTAATCGTTGATATAATTTTCTCTTTTTCTTCGTTATTTTTCACCATATATTTTTCTTCTAGCAAATAACTAAAAGATTGCTTGTCTAATTTAATATAATGATAATACATTTCTGACATTTGATATATTTTATCATCTCTCTCATCAAAAATTATACACTTACATTTGCTATCAAAATTAGGTTCAAATCTTACAAAAAATCGATTATTTATTATCATTAATCATGCACCTTTCATCATAAGAATTTCCCATTATATATGAGAACGCATAACATCCGCCACCACACAATTCATAACTACTACATTTTATGCAGGTTCTATTTTCTGACCATCGGGAATATTTTAATTTATCCACTCCAGAATTCCAAACTTTTTCAAATTCATCATAAATCAAATTTCCCATTCTATGGTATTTATCATGTAAAAATGGACAAGGATATACATCGCCATGCATATCAATTTCAAATTCTGTCTTTTGTGCAGGACAATAAAGGGGAGAAACAAAAGAGTCCACCTTATTTTTTAAGGCTAATGACCACGGATGCGAAAAGGGATCACTAATAAACTTTACTCCTAAATTATTATACTTTTTCATAATATTAAATATATATTCAAAATGTTCTTCATCATCTAAAATTAAATCTCTATCATTAGTGAAAACAGATGTAAATCTAATAGTAAAAAGATTGTTGTTTTTGCAAAAATTTAATATATCATCCAACTCATTTATATTTAATCGACTCAACACAATATTAACTATTATTTTAATTTTATTTTTCAAGCATGCATGTGTGAATTTCAGAACATCATATATAGTATAATTATTTTTACTAGGTCTTATAGCATTAAAATTATTTACTGAATCCATGCTCACTTGTATAGATTCAAATATATTATTGTCCAATATATACTTTTCAACTTTTTTACTAATAATGCCCGTTGTATGTAATTTCAGCTTTATTCCCATTCCATTTAAATAATCAACTATGTTTATAAAATCTGAATTTAAAGTCGGCTCTCCACCAGTTAAATAAACTTCATATGGCAATTGAGGTAACTTGTAAAAAATTGATTTTATATTTTTAAGACTTATATCCTTATTATTACATTTATCAACAAAGCAATAACTACAATTAAACATACATTTATTTGTGATTTTTAATCCAATTTTAATTGGACAACAAAGTTTCTCAAAACCATTTTCCTTAACCTTATTATATATATAATAAGATAAAGAAAAACTACTATCAATCATATTAATTATATCCGTAAATTTTTTATTTTTCAAACAAACATCTCCTATACGACTCAGACAATAATGGAAAGTTATTTTTGTACGCATAACCACTGCACGAATTTTGACAACTACAGTACATACACTTTAATCCTTTTGAATCAAGGTATAAAATTTTTTTCTGAATTTGATATAAAAACTTCTAAAGACAGGTATTATATCAACTTATACTCTTAATTACAATATTTGCTAATGAATATAAGCTATGATAAAATTGTTATATAATAATCGTTTTAGTTTGAATATATGTTTATAATTGAAGGGAAAAATATGAAGGATAATTTTAATGATAATTTAAGTAATGATATTCAAGATAAAATAATGGATGAACCGAATGATTCTATTACATATACTCCTACAAATAATCAAGTAGGAAATCTTTATAGAAATAGTGTAAAAGCAAATGTATCTGAGGAAAATGAAGAATTTACTAGACCAGAACCAAGAAAAGTTCATGAGAATAAGTTTGGAATGATAATAGGTTTAATAGCTATTTTATTAGGGTTGGTAATAATACTTGGAGGCGGATATTTATTAATTGCAAAGTTTTTGCTATGATACAGTAGGATATTAATTAAGTAATAGACACTTAAGAATATAAAACTATAATAAAATTCCCCATTTGTTACAGATAATTATCCTACATATGTAACAAATGGGGGATTTATACTATAAGTAAGTATAAAGCTGTAAAAATAATTATTTTATATTTCCCATCTAGTACTTATACCACAAGGTAAAACTAGAGATGAATTATATATAGGTAAACCAATTTCCGATGAAGTTATCTTAGCTTTAGGGAATTTTTTTCCTAACTCCAGTTCCATAATATATTGCATCACTCCCCCTGGCAATCCGCTAGTATAACTATTGATGAGAATAAAAAGAGGATTATCGCTTAAAAGCTGTACGCATTCTTTAAAAAATAGATACATAGTTTCTTCTATTTTCCAAACTTCTCCTCCGGGACCTCGTCCATAAGATGGTGGATCCATTATTATTGCATCATACTTGTTTCCACGGCGTATTTCACGTTTGACAAACTTCATACAATCATCTACGAGCCATCTTACAGGTAAATGTGATAAACTTGAGGCTTCTGCATTTTCTTTGGCCCAACCAACCATACCTTTTGATGCATCGACATGAACAACTTCAGCTCCAGCTTTCAATGCGCTTAAAGTAGCTCCTCCTGTATAGGCAAAAAGATTTAGAACTTTGATTTTACGACCAGAGTTTACTATTTTCTCGCTAAACCAATCCCAATTAGCTGCCTGTTCTGGGAAGAGTCCAGTATGTTTAAAACTAAAAGGTTTTAATAAAAATGTTAAATCATTATATCTTACTGACCATTGTTTTGGAAGAGATAAAATTTCCCAACTACCACCACCAGACTTACTCCTATGGTAATGTGCATTTTTATTTTTCCAATCAGGATGTCTATGTCCACAGTTCCATATTATCTGGGGATCTGGCCTAACTAAAATATAATCTCCCCATTTTTCCAATTTTTCGCCATTAGATGTATCTAATATTTTATAATCTTTCCAATTTTTTGCTATCCACATACAAACACTATATCACTAAACATATTGAAAATAAAGGACAAATTAATTATATTATAATTAAATAGTATATATTGAGAGGTGAGCATGACAATAGTAAAAAAAAGTAATGAAGAATTTAGCAGTCAAGCCAAAGACATACTATTAAAGGGAGGCTTGGTGGCATTTCCTACAGAAACAGTTTATGGATTAGGGGCTGATGCAACTAATGAAAAAGCCTGTGAAAAAATATATATAGCTAAAGGAAGACCAAGTGATAATCCGCTTATAGTACATATAGGCGACATTGATCAGTTAGAACAACTAGTAAAGGACATTTCTGATGATGCAAGAAAGTTAATTGATAAATTTTGGCCAGGTCCGCTCACTATAATTTTTAATAAATCAGAAATTGTTCCAAAACGTGTTTCAGGAGGGTTAGATACAGTAGCTGTTAGAATGCCTTCTAATAATGTAGCATTAAAGTTATTAAAAGATACAAAAATACCAATTGCAGCTCCTAGTGCAAATATTTCTGGGAAACCTAGTCCAACTAGTGCCGAACATGTATTAAATGATCTTGATGGAAAAATTGATATGGTAATTGATGGAGGAAATGTTGATATAGGTATTGAATCTACAATAATTGATATGACTGAAAAATATCCCAAAATATTAAGACCTGGACATATAACAGCGAAAATGTTAGAGGAAACGCTTGGGTATAAAGTAGATTATGATGATTCAAGTAAAGATAAGCCTAAGGCGCCGGGAATGAAGTATAAACATTATTCTCCAAAGGGAAATCTAATTCTTCTTGATGGTGCTTTTAAGGAAATTGTAAAATACATAAATATGGATTTACAGACAGGTATAAGAGAAAATATTGCCATTATTACTACTGATGAGTATAAGGATAAACTTTCAGATATTTTCTTAGGAGTATCAATTTTTAGTTATGGCAATGGGGAAATTGAGCAGGCATCTAAAAACTTATATAAAATATTAAGAGAATGTGATGATGAGGATATAAAAGTTATATATTCAGTTGTATTTCCTAAGAAAGGAAGAGGATATTCTCTAATGAATAGGTTAGAAAAGGCTGCAGCTTCAAGGCTAATAAAATTAGGCAAAATAGATAGGATGGAATAATGAAACGAGAAAAATATATAACATGGGATGCATATTTTATGTCTATAGCATTATTATCAGCTATGAGATCAAAAGATCCATCTACACAAGTTGGAGCTTGTATTGTGAATGATAAAAAGAGAATAGTATCTGTTGGTTATAATGGTTTTCCTACAGGCTGTTCAGATGATATATTCCCATGGACAAAAGGAAATGATGTTGAAGATAGTAAGTACTTGTATGTGACACATGCTGAACTAAATGCGATTTTGAATTGTAGGGGAGTGAATTTAGAAGGAAATACGATATACGTAACTCACTTCCCATGTAACGAATGCTCAAAGGCGATAATACAGTCGGGGATAAGTAAAGTAATATATTTGGAAGATCCCCATTTTGATAGGACAGATGTATTAGCATCTAAAAAGATGTTTGATGCTGCAGGAGTAGAGTACAAAAGATATGAGAAGATAAATGAAAATTTAAATCTAGACATATAATAATGAAATATGATTATTTTAATAGACAAATCGACAAATAGTAAGTTATCCACATAATTATCAACATAATGTTGATAAATTAGCCTTTTTACAAGCTATCAATTTAAAAGTATTCACATTTGAACAATTTGATTGTGGATAATTTGTTAATAACGTATAGGATAATCGAAACAAATAAAATTCACAATATATAAATATTATATAAAAAAACAAAAATAATTATGTTTACAATTACTATATACATTAACTGCATAAGTGTTATAATAATATTAAGAACTACAACAGTAAAGGAGTTGATATTATGCGTTTTACAATAAGTGGTAAGAATATTCAAGTGACAGATGCTTTAAAGCAGATGGTTGAAGATAAACTTGGAAGGCTAGATAAATATTTTAAAGATGAGGTTGAAGTCCAAGTGACACTTGGAGTAAAGAAGGATAGACAAAAAATAGAAGTTACAATACCTATGAAGGGGCATATCATAAGAGCTGAAGAAGAAAGCGATGATATGTATGTATCAATTGATCTAGTTGTAGATATAATTGAAAGACAGATAAGAAAACATAAAACAAAGCTTATTAAAAAGAGCAGATCAGAAGGGTTAGAAGAATATAATCCGGTATTCATTGAAGAAAGTGATAATGCTGATGATGAAGAGATCCAAATTGTAAGGACTAAGAAATTTGGATTTAAACCTATGAAGGCTGAAGAAGCTTGTGTACAGATGGATTTATTAAGACATAACTTCTTTGTATTTATAAATGGAGATACAAATCAAGTAAATGTTGTGTATAAACGTAAGGATGGTACTTACGGTATAATTGAACCAGAATTTTAAGGATATCAATATTTATTAGTTTGTTTAGAGAGCATGAATTTTGTATGACAAGATTCATACTCTCTTTTGATTGATAGGACATGGAGAATAAATGAATATTTTTGAGCAAATTGCAAATGAATTAAATATAAAAGAAACTCAAGTAAAGTCAGCTGTTCAGTTGATTGATGAAGGAAATACAATACCATTTATTGCAAGATATAGGAAAGAGGTTACTGGTTCATTAAATGATGAAATATTAAGAGAACTTGATAACAGGCTTAGATATTTAAGAAACCTTGAAGATAGAAAGAGTACAATATTAGAATCTATTGCAGACCAGGGGAGATTAGATGATGAGTTGAAAAGTAAAATTGAAGGTGCTCTTTCTTTGGTTGAAATTGAAGACTTATATAGACCATTCAAACCAAAGAAAAGGACTAGAGCTACTATTGCTAAAGAGTTGGGACTAGAACCTTTAAGCAAGATCATACTTTTTAATGATGCTAATATTGAAGATGAGGCAAAGAATTTTATAAATGATAGTGTAAAGACTATTGATGAAGCTATATCAGGAGCATTAGATATTATAGCCGAAGATATCTCAGATGATGCAGAAGTAAGGAAAATTGTCAGAAGAGAATGTCTTATAGGAGGGGTGATAGCTTCAAAGGCAAAAGATGAGAATCTAGATTCTGTATATGAAATGTATTATAACTTTAGTGAAAATCTAAAAAATATTACTGGTCATAGGATATTGGCTATTAATAGAGGTGAAAAAGAGAAGTATTTAACAGTAAATATACAAATAGATGATGATGCAGTAAAAGAGAGAATTTTGAATTATTATGCGATTGACAAGATAGTTAGCGAGTATATAAAAAAAGCAATAGATGATAGTTATAAAAGACTGATTTTTCCGTCAGTTGAAAGGGAAGTAAGAAATCAATTAACTGAATCAGCAGAAAAGGGAGCGATAGATGTATTTAAGAAAAACCTAAATCAGCTTTTAATGCAACCACCAATATCTAATAAAATAGTACTTGGCTGGGATCCTGCATTCAGAACAGGATGCAAACTTGCTATTGTTGATAAGACTGGACAGGTAATAGAAACAAAGATAATATATCCGACACAACCACAAAATAAGATTGAAGAAGCTAAACAATATCTTAAGCAAGCAGTTGATAAATATAAAATAGATTTAATCTCACTAGGAAATGGAACAGCAAGCAGAGAATCAGAGAAAGTAATAGTAGATTTTATAAAGGAAAATAAGCTTGATTTAAACTATGTTATAGTTAGCGAAGCTGGTGCATCTGTTTATTCTGCAAGTAAGTTAGCATCCGAAGAGTTTCCTGATTATAGCGAAGGACAAAGGAGCGCTGTGTCTATAGCTAGAAGAATACAGGATCCTCTTGCAGAACTTGTAAAAATAGATCCTAAATCAATTGGAGTTGGTCAATATCAACATGATATGAATCAAAAAAATTTAAGTGAAGCATTGGATAGCGTAGTTGAAGACTGTGTTAATAAGGTTGGAGTAGACTTAAATACGGCATCAGCAGCATTACTTGAAAAAATTTCAGGTATATCCAAAGCTGTAGCAAAAAATATTATTGATTATAGAAATGAAAATGGAAAATTTATAAATAGAAAAATGCTATTAAAAGTATCAAAGCTTGGACCAAAAATGTTTGAGCAGTGTGCTGGATTTTTAAGAATAGCTGATGGGGATGAAGTGTTAGATAATACTGCAGTACATCCTGAAAATTATGAAAATGCATATAAATTATTATTTGAATTAGGATATAATAAAAGTGATATCGGAAAAGGTGGCATAAGCATAGATAAAGATATCAGAATTGATGATATATCAATGAAGCTTAATATTGGGGAAATAACATTAAAAGATATTTTATCAGAGCTTAATAAACCAAGCAGGGACCCAAGACAAGATATGCCAAAGCCTATACTTAGGAGTGATATTTTAGAACTAGATGATTTAAAAGAGGGGATGATTCTAAAAGGAAGTATAAGGAATGTGATTGATTTTGGAGCGTTTGTTGATATCGGGGTTCATGAAGATGGATTGGTCCACATATCCGAATTATCTAATTTATATATAAAACATCCATTGGATGTAGTAAGTGTTGGAGATATTGTAGAAGTTAAAGTGTTATCTGTAGATAAAAATAAAAAAAGAATTGCACTCACCATGAAGATATGATGGAGGATATGATGAATTTAAAACATGAGGCAGCTAAAAAAGCTATTGTTTATGTTGAAGATGGAATGAAACTTGGACTAGGAACCGGTTCAACAGCGTATTATTTTGTTGAAGAAGTAGGCAAATTAGTGAAGAAGGGATACAATTTGACTTGTGTATCAACATCTAATAGAACTACGGAGCAAGCATTAGGGCTAGGAATAAAGGTAGTAGATGTAAATGAGATTGAAAGATTAGATCTTGTAGTTGATGGAGCTGATGAGGTTGATGTAAATAAAAATGGTGTTAAAGGTGGCGGAGGCGCACTATTTAGAGAAAAAATAGTTGCAAATATGGCAGATAAATGTATATGGGTAGTCGATAAATCAAAGATGGTAGACAAGTTAGGTGGATTTAAATTACCTGTAGAGATTGTTGCTTTTGGACATAATCATACTATTAATAGCATTAATTCATTAGGATATAATGGAAAATTAAGAAAAAACGATGAAAAACCTTATATAACTGATAATAATAATTATATCTATGACTTAGAAATGCCTATGGGATATGATCCGTATAAAGCCTATGAAGAGCTAAAAAAAATAGTTGGAGTAGTAGAAGTTGGATTATTCTTGGATATATGTGATATTGTTTGTGTAGGAGAATAAATGAAGAATATCTTAAATAGAGTAGATGAAGGGCAAGATTGGGATAATGCAATGTTTTTGTATAATTCTGCACTGAAACAGATCAATACAAAAATTGAAATACTTAATGCAGAATTTAATCATATACATAATTATGATCCTATTGAACATATAAAGTACAGAATAAAGACACCAACTAGTATTATGAGGAAATTACAAAAAAATAATTTGCCAATTAGTACAGAAGCTATGGTAAATAATATTTTTGATGTCGCAGGTATAAGGATAATATGTAGCTTTACAAGTGATATCTATAAAATTTCTAAAATGATAATGCAGCAAAAAGATATTAGTATAGTACAAGTTAAGGACTACATTGCACAACCAAAACCAAATGGGTATAAGAGTCTGCATCTTATATTGAAGGTCCCAATCTATATGACTAAAGGGATAGTGAATACATTTGTTGAAATTCAACTAAGGACTATAGCTATGGATTTTTGGGCTAGTCTTGAGCATAAAATTCATTATAAATTTGATGGAAAGGCTCCTGAAAATATTGTTGACGAGTTAAAGGATTGTGCAGACTTAATTTCTAGATTAGACAATAGAATGTTTAATCTAAATAAGACTGTTTTAGAGGCAAATGAAACAACATCTGAATAAGATTTTAATTATAATTGATGAGGTGTTATGTTAAGAGAAAATAAAATTTTTATAACAGGTCACAAAAATCCGGATACAGATTCTATAGGAGCTGCAATTGGATATACTTATTTAAAAAATTACTTGTATGGAGATAAGTATATAGCTGCAAGAGCAGGTAACGTAAATGAAGAAACAAAATTTGTTCTTGATTATTTTGGAGTACCAGCTCCTATGTTCATAACAGATGTTAGACCACAAGTATTGGATATGCCAATAGAAAGAGTAGAAGGGGTTAGAGGAGATATCTCATTAAAGACTGCATGGACACATATGCGTGAACAAAAAGTTGTAACATTACCAATAATAAATGAAGATAAGACATTGGCTGGTGTTATAACTATGGGAGATATAACCAAGTCATATATGGAAGAAGCTGATAATACTATATTGGCTTGTGCGAAAACTCCTTTTATTAATTTGGTAGAGACCTTAGATGCTAATGTTTTAGTAGACTATAAGGATGAAATTATTACTACAGGAAAAGTGTTGGTAGCTGCTGCAAACCCAGATATAATGGAAACTTATTTTGAAAAAAATGACATCGTTATTGTGGGCAACAGATATGAAACCCAACTATGTGCAATTGAGATGGGATGTGCTTGTGTTATTGTAAGCTATAATTCTCCGGTATCAAAAACTATACAAAAGCTTGCAAAAGAGAATAATTGCGCAATAATAACATCTCCATATGATACTTTTACTATTGCAAGAATAATTAATCAAAGTATTCCTATAAGTCACTTTATGACTGTAGATAATATAATATCATTTAACCAAGAGTCATTTATTGATGATATACACTCTATAATGGCAACTAAAAGATTTAGAGAATTTCCGATAATGTCTGATGGGAAATATATTGGACTTATCTCAAGACGTAATTTAATTGGAGTAAATAAGAAAAAAGTAATAATGGTAGATCATAATGAAAAAGGACAAGCAGTTGATGGAATAGAAAAAAGCCAGGTCCTTGAAATTATTGATCACCATAAAATAGCAACGTTACAAACAGATTTGCCAATTTATTTTAGAAATCAACCATTGGGTTGTACATCAACAATAATTTATCAAATGTATAAGGAAAATAATGTTGAAATACCTAAAAATATTGCGGGAGTTTTATGTTCTGCAATAATATCAGATACCTTACTATTTAGATCGCCAACATGTACAGAAATTGATAAAAATGCATGTCTTGATTTAGCTAAAATAGCTGGAATAGACCCAGAAGAATATTCTCAAAAAATGTTTTCTGCAGGATCAAATCTTAAGAATAAAACAGCAGAAGAAATTTTCCTTCAAGACTTCAAAAAGTTTTCTGTATCTAATAGACGTATAGGAGTTGGGCAGATAAATATAATGGATATAAATACTTTGGATGAAGTAGGAGATAAGCTTTTACCATATCTTGAGGAATCTTTGACAAGAGAAAAACTAGATATAATTTACTTTATGTTAACTGATATTTTTGAAGAAACAACATATATGCTATATGTTGGACATATGTCAGAAGAAATATTAAAACTTGCTTTTAATATTGATATCAATCAAAGATTTGCAAAATTAAGAAAAGTAGTATCAAGGAAAAAGCAAGTAGTACCTAGCTTAATTCATGCTGCCCAATTAATAGAAGAAGAATATGAGAAAAAATAATATAATTTTAATTGGTATGCCTGCATCAGGAAAATCAACACTTGGAAAGGCTTTGGCAAAAAAACTCGGATGGAAGTTTGTAGATACCGATAAACTTATAAGGAAAAGCCAAGGTGGTAAGAGCCTAAAAGAAATAATTGATCAAGTTGGAAATGAAGAATTTTTAAAAATAGAAGATGAGATAAATACAAATGTCAATGGAGAGTTTCAAGTAATTTCTCCTGGTGGTAGTGTTATATTTTGTAAAAATGCAATGAAACATTATAAAGAAATTGGTATTGTAATATATCTTAAGATAAATTATTATCTGTTGAGTGAAAGATTAAAAGATCCTATTGCAAGAGGAGTTGTGCTAAAAAAGGGTCAAACTATCAAAGATATTTATAAGGTAAGAAAACCATATTTTGAAAAGTATGCAGATTATATTTTTAAGGTAAAACGCAGGCCGATAAAAGTATCTATCGAAAGGTTGTGTAAGATAATTAAATCAGAACTAGTTTAATAAAATATAATAAATACATACAAAATTATTTTTATATTTCCTATATTTAGCTTGATAATATTAAATTACTTTAAAGTGTTGACATAAAAAGCTTTTTTTGTATAATATACTTATGCTATGTAATAGTTAAAAATAATAAAGAGATATACGGAGGACATTGATATGAAACGAAGTCGATATTTAAAAATAATTATGGCGGTAGCGTTATCATTTGTCTTTTGTAGCTGTGGTGCGTCTAATGTAGATAGTAATGTTAAGAAAATTGGAATCATACAGCCGATAGAACATGAATCTTTGGATGCAGCAAGAAAAGGTTTTATTGATGGATTAGCTGAGCAAGGCTATAAAGATGGAGAAAATATAAAGATTGATTATAAGAATGCTAATGGTGATCAGTCTAACAATAATACAATCGCAGATACATTTGTTAATGATAACAAGGATTTAGTTTTAGCTATTGGAACACCATCTGCTCAATCAATGGCTAATAAGACAAAGAAAATACCTATTTTATTTACTGCTGTAACTGAACCTAAGGAAGCAGGACTTGTAGAAAGTAATGAATCGGTTGGAGGAAACTTAAGTGGAACGTCTGATAAGGTGCTTGTAAATAAACAGATAGATTTATTATTAGAAGTTAAGCCGGATATTAAAAATGTTGGTTTATTATATTCAAGTGCAGAGGATAATTCACTATTTTTAATTAACGAAGCAAAGCAGTATCTAAAAAGTAAAAATATTAATTATATAGAGTTATCTGTGCAAAATTCTAATGACATTCAATCTGTATTAGAAAGTAGTATAAATAAGATAGATGGACTGTATATTCCAACTGATAATGTGGTTGCATCATCTATGCCAACGGTATTTAAGGTGACGGAAGATAAGAAGATACCAATAGTACCTGGTGCAGTTGACATGGTTCAATCTGGTGCGGTTGGAACTATAGGCTTAGATTATTATGAGCTTGGCAAACAAACTGCTAGTATGGCAGTGAAAATTTTAAATGGCGAAACTACAATAGACAAATTGCCAGTTGAATATCAAAAGGAAGAGAAGGTGGTTATAAATGAAAAGCTAATTAATAGCTATGGTTTAAATCTACCTAAGGGACACAATTAATGAAGATAAGAAAAATATTAGCTATATCATTAATCGCATTTACATTATTAACAGGATGTAGTTCTGGTAATAGTGATTTAAAAGAGATTGGTATCATACAATTTGTACAGCACCCTGCTTTAGATGAAGCTAGGGAGGGGTTTATAGAAGAACTTGCTAACGGTGGCTATAAAGATGGTAATAATATAAAGCTAGATTATCAAAATGCTAGTGGAGATACTTCAAATAATGCGACTATTGCAAGTAGCTTTGCTAATGATAAGAAAGAACTTGTTTTAGCTATTGCAACACCTTCAGCACAAGCAATTGCTCAAAATATTAAAAATGTTCCCGTCCTTGTAACAGCAGTTACAGATCCAGAATCTGCTGGACTTGTAAAAAGTAATGAGGATGTTGGAGGTAATATATCAGGAACTTCAGATAAGGCTCCAATTAAAAGACAACTTGAACTTTTGCATGAAGCATTCCCTGATGCTAGTAAAATTGGGATAATATATTCTTCATCAGAAGATAATTCAAAAGTAATATTTAATGAAGCAATGGGTATATTAGATGAAATGAAGTTAACAACTGTTGAGGCAACAGTTCAAAACTCAAATGATGTTCAATCAGTTATGCAAAGTTTGGTAGGTAAGATAGATGTTTTATATGTGCCTACTGATAATGTTATTTCATCTAGTATGTCAACAATTTCCGATATATGTATAAAAAATAAGATTCCAATCGTAGCTTCTGAAGAATCACAAGTGAAGAATGGAGCTTTATTTACAGTAGGCATCAACTATAAGGAATTAGGAAAACAAACTGCAAGAATGGCTATAAAAATACTAAAAGGTGAAATGACAGTAGATAAGATGCCAATAGAATATTTAGAGAAAAAAAGCTTTGCTATAAATGAAGAAGTGGCTAAAGCGTTAGGTGTTGATATTGATAAAATTAGAAAGATAGCAGAAAAATGATTGGTATATTAGGTGCTACACAAGGAGCCGTTATTCAAGGTATTTTATGGGGAATAATGGCTATTGGTGTTTTTATTACATTTAGATTATTAGACTTTCCTGATCTAACGGTAGACGGTAGCTTTGCCCTTGGTGGTGCTACATGTGCAAAATTGATTGTAGATGGAGTTAATCCTGCTTTGGCGCTTGTAATTGCAATGCTGACAGGATGTGCAGCTGGATATATAACAGCATTTTTAAATACAAAGTTTAAGATACCTTCAATATTAGCTGGTATCTTAGCTCAACTATCACTATTTTCAATCAACCTAAGGATAATGGGAAGATCTAACACACCATTACTAAAAGAAAAGACATTATTTGACAACATTCAAGATACTCTTAAGAATTTTAGTATTAATATTGATGCAGATTATATATCCCTTGTAGTTGGAATATTTTTTGTATTACTAGTAATAGGGGTATTATATTGGTTCTTTGGTACGGAGATAGGTTGTGCAATTAGGGCAACTGGACACAATGCCAATATGGTAAGGGCACAAGGGCAAAATACAAATACAACTACAATTATTGCACTTATGATATCTAATGGATTAGTAGCATTATCAGGTTCATTAGTTGCAATGAATCAAGGATATGCAGATATTCAAATGGGGACAGGTGCAATTGTGATTGGATTGGCGTCTATTGTAATAGGAGAAGTTGTTTTTTCAAAGACAAAATCATTTTGGGCTGCTCTTATAGGAATAGTAGTTGGATCTGTACTGTATAGAATCATAATAGCATTTGTACTACAAGTTGGACTTAAAACAGACGATTTAAAGATGTTTACAGCTATAATAGTATCTGTAGCTTTGGCATTGCCAGAACTTAGACGTTATTATCTAAGTAGGAAGCAGGTGTAATATGAGTAATAAGATACTAGAAATTAAAGATGTTTATAAGACATTTAATAAAGGTACTATTAACGAAAAAAAGGCAATAAATGGACTTAACCTAACTTTATATGAAGGAGATTTTGTTACAGTTATTGGTGGAAATGGTGCTGGTAAATCAACTATGCTAAATCTAATAGCAGGTGTATTTGATATAGATATGGGAGAGGTGCTATTAGATGGTAAGCTTATATCTAGAATGAAAGAGCATAAGAGAGCTAAATATTTAGGTAGAGTATTTCAAGATCCTATGGTTGGTACTGCTGCCAATATGATGATAGAAGAAAACCTAGCATTAGCATATAGGAGAGGAAAAAGTAGAGGTTTGCGTTGGGGAATTAGTAATGATGAACGTAAACTTTATAAGGAAAAATTAAAAATATTAGACTTGGGATTGGAAGATAGAATGTCATCAAAAGTAGGATTACTTTCTGGAGGGCAAAGACAAGCTCTAACATTATTGATGTCGACATTAAAAATACCAAGACTGTTGTTATTAGATGAGCATACAGCAGCACTTGATCCTAAAACAGCAAGTAAGGTACTTGAGATAACTAATAGTATTATAGAACAAGAGAACTTAACAGCCCTTATGATAACACATAATATGAGAGATGCTATTAAGTATGGAAATAGGCTTATAATGATGAATAATGGTAAGGTTATTTTTGATATTTCAGGAGAAGAAAAGAAGAATTTAAAAGTTTCTGATCTTTTGACCAAGTTTGAGGAAGTATCAGGACAAGAGCTTGCTAATGATAGAATGTTACTTAGCTAATAATTTTTGGTTGGCGAAATATAAGCCAACCATTTTTTTGTTTATACAATTATTAATATATGATATAATTGAACTAATAAAACTCAAGGAGAGAAAAATGTTCAAAAAGAGATATCTACTAAAACTTAGCGGAGAAGCTCTATCAGGAAACAAAGGCTTTGGATTTTCGGAAGATGTCGTTATGGAAGTTGCAAAGCAGGTTAAAGAATTAATAAGAGGTGGAGCGCAAATATCCATAGTTATCGGAGGCGGTAATTTTTGGCGTGGTAGAAGTAGTGAAACTATAGATAGAACAAAGGCCGATCAGATAGGAATGATGGCTACAGTGATGAACTGTATATATGTTTCGGAGATTTTTAGACATATAGGGTTGAAAACTAGTATTTATACACCTTTTGCTATTGGATCATTTACAGAGCTTTTCTTAAAAGAAAAAGCTATTGAAGATATGAAAAATAATAAAGTAGTATTTTTTGCTGGAGGAACAGGGCACCCTTATTTTTCAACAGATACGACTACTACATTAAGGGCTATTGAAATTGAAGCTGATGAGATACTTTTAGCAAAGGCTATAGATGGTGTTTACGATAGTGATCCTAAGACTAATCCTAATGCTAAGAGGTATGATAAAATATCAATAACAGAAGTTGTTAAGAATCAGTTGAAGGTTATGGATTTGACAGCGACAATTTTGCTATTTGATAATCCTATACAAATAAGAGTTTTTGATTTACGTGAAGAGAATTCAATTGTTAATTCATTAAATGATGATTTTAATGGTACATTGGTTACCATAGAATAGAGAGGATATTATGGAATTAAATTTAGTAAAAGAAAAAATGCAAAAGACTATAGATGCCCTTACAGAAGAATTTGGGACTATTAGAGCAGGAAGAGCAAATGCTAATATATTGAATAAGATAACAGTTGATTATTATGGATCACCTACACCTATTCAGCAAGTTGCAGGTGTTTCTGTACCAGAAGCAAGAATGATACTTATTCAACCATGGGAAGCATCAATATTAAAAGATATAGAAAAAGCGATATTAGCTTCTGATATAGGTATAACTCCAAATAATGATGGTAAAGTTTTAAGACTTATATTCCCAGAATTGACTGAAGATAGAAGAAAAGAATTATCAAAGAGCATTAAAAAACATGGAGAAGATTCAAAAGTTGCTATTAGAAATATTAGACGTGATGCTATTGATAGTACAAAGAAACAAGAAAAAGCAGGTGAAATTTCACAAGATGAACTTGCTGACAGAGAAGATGATATTCAAAAATTAACAGATCAGTTTACATCAAAAATTGATGAAATGGTTGATGCAAAAACTAAGGAGATAATGACGGTTTAAAATGAATAAGAGTATTCCCAATCACGTTGCTATTATACTTGATGGCAATGGAAGATGGGCCAAGAAACGCTTATTACCAAGAAAAGTAGGGCATAGACAGGGAGCAAAAAATGTTGAGACTATATGTGAAATAGCATATAATCTAGGCATTAAATATTTAACTGTCTATGCTTTTTCCACAGAAAATTGGAAAAGGTCTGCAGATGAAGTTGAAGCACTAATGAATCTGCTATCAAAATATCTTAGTGATTATCGTGAAAAGGCCATGAAGAATAATATGCGAGTAAGAATAATTGGCAATAGAACAAAACTTAGAGAAGATATTATAACTAGCATTAAAGAAGTTGAAGAGTTAACTAGCAATAATACAGGATTAAACTTCCAAATCGCTATTAATTATGGTGGAAGAGATGAAATTAAAAGAGCATTTATAAAGATGTATGAGGATATATCAAAGGGGATTTTATCAAAAGAGCTTATTGACGAAAAATGTATTGCAGATTACTTAGATACTAAAGAGATACCTGATCCTGATTTAATAATAAGGACTAGTGGTGAAATGCGAATATCTAATTATTTAATTTGGCAAGGAGCATATTCTGAGTACTACTTTACTAATGTTTTATGGCCTGACTTTGATGAAAGCTGTTTAATTGAAGCTATAAATAGTTATTCTGATAGAGAAAGAAGATATGGAGGTGCTTGATGTTTTTAACAAGGACAATAAGTGGAATAGTAATATTTTTATTATTGTTTTTATCTGCACTAATAAGTAAAGAAACATTATTTTTATTTAACCTAATTTTAGCATTATTAGGCTTATATGAGTTTTTATGTGTAAATAAATTTGAAAAAAATATTTTAGCCTATATTACATATTTATATACTGTATTTTATTTTATAATTATATTATTTTTTAATAATGCATTCACAAATTATATAATAATTTTGTATATAATAACATTAGCTATTGTATATGTTTTACTTTATCCAAAATTTGAACCAGATAATATTAAATGTATAATATTTGGATTTTTCTATGTGGTTTTTTTATCAAGTTTCATATTGAGAATAAGACAATTGAACCAAGGAGAATTTTATATATGGTTAGCATTCTTTTCTGCATGGGGAACAGATACTATGGCTTATTTAACTGGTATGAAATTTGGCAAGAAAAAGCTATCACCTGTATTAAGTCCAAAGAAAAGTGTTGAAGGAGCAATTGGAGGAACAGTTGGTGCTATTATTCTTGCACTTATATATCTTTTAATTATTATAAATGTTTTTGCTAACCAATTTACAATTAATAGAATAGTTGTTTTATTAATATCATTACTTGCAGTAGGTATTGCTTCTATTATTTCACAATTTGGAGATTTATTTGCATCAGCGTTTAAAAGATATTATGGAGTGAAGGATTACGGAAATCTTATTCCAGGACATGGTGGAATATTAGATAGATTTGATTCTGTACTATTTACTGCACCTATCATATATATTATAGTTTCATTTTTTTAAGGAGGCAGTTTGAGTAAAAAAATATGCTTATTGGGAAGTACTGGTTCTATAGGAGAACAGACCTTAGAAGTGGTCGATCAGCATGAAGATATTGAAGTTGTGTCAATTTGTTGCAACTCAAATATAGATAAGCTTGAAAAGCAAGTTAGAAAGTATAAGCCAAGTAAAGTCTGTGTGTTTGATGATGATAGTTATCTTCAAGCATGTTTAAAATTGCATGATACGGATGTTAAAGTATTGTCAGGTATGGAAGGAATAAATGAGATTGTATCTGATGATGATGTTGATATGGTTGTTTCAGGAATATCTGGAATGATTGGAATAGAACCTACAATATCTGCAATCAAGGCAGGTAAGGATATAGCTTTAGCTAATAAGGAAACACTTGTTTGTGCTGGTGAGATAATAATGCCTTTGGCACGAGAACATGGTATTGAAATTATACCAGTTGATAGTGAACACAGTGCTATTTATCAATGCATTGATGCAAGAGCTAAGTCTGAAATTGAAAAAATTATAATAACAGCTTCAGGAGGACCTTTTAGAGGATATACTAAAGAGATGCTAGAGAATGTAACTAAGGAGCAAGCACTAAAACATCCAAATTGGTCCATGGGAAGTAAAATAACTATTGATTCTGCATCATTAATAAATAAAGGTCTAGAGGTTATAGAAGCAAAACATCTATTTGGAATGAATGTTGAAGATATTGAGGTGGTAGTTCATCCAGAGAGCATTATACATTCAATGGTTCAATTTATTGATGGAGCTATAATGGCGCAGCTTGGTGCAAGTAGTATGAAAGTTCCAATACAGTATGCTATTTATAGAGGAAATCGAAAGAACCTAAATGTTGACAGGCTAGATTTTTTAAAGCTTAAATCTTTAAATTTTGAAAAGCCTGATATGGAAACTTTTAAAGGGCTAAAACTATGTATAGAGGCACTAAAGATTGGTGGTACAATGCCAGCTGTACTTAATGCAGTTAATGAAATTGCTGTTAGAAAGTTTTTAGATAATAAGATAAAATTTTTAGATATAGCAGATATGATTGAGGGAGCAATGAATGAACATAAAATAGTTAAAAATCCCAAGATTGAAGATATAATTAATGCTATAAACTATGCAATAGAGAGGTACAAATGATATTAAAAATAGTTATAGGATTACTTGTTTTATCGATAATAGTTATAATCCATGAACTTGGACATTTTTTATTAGCAAAAAAAGCTGGTATAAGAGTGGAAGAGTTTTGCGTTGGATTAGGACCTAGAGTCGTATACAAGAAGTATGGAGAGACGATATATTCACTTAGACTTTTCCCGATAGGTGGAGCATGTATAATGACCGGTGAAGATACAGAAGTTGAAAATGATGAAAAATCTTTTAATTCTAAGACTGTATGGCAGAGAATTTCGGTTGTAGCAGCTGGACCTATATTTAATTTTATACTTGCATTTATTGTTTCATTAATATTAATATGGACAACAGGTGTAAATCTACCTAAAATTTCAGGGATACAAAGTGGAGGGGCAGCAGAAAAAGCAGGAATAAAACCTGGCTATACTATCACTCAAATTGACAATAAAAAAATAACAACATTTGAGGATATTGCGCTAAAACTTTTCAATAATGGAGATAAGGAAGTAAATATAAAATTCATTGATAACGATGGAAATACCAGCGAAGCAAAGGTAAAACCTATTATGAATGGTAGCAGACCAACTTTGGGTATAACTAAAAATGACGGAAAGTCAAAAGTTAGTTTTTTATCTTCTTTTGGGTATGCAGGGCATGAAGTCAAATATTGGGTTGAATCAGTATTTGTAAGTTTGAAAAAGATATTTGCAGGAGAGGTATCACGTAAAGATGTATCTGGACCTGTAGGAATAATAAATATGATAGGAAGCTCTGTTGAGCAGAGCATAGATGGAGGAATCGGAATAGTTCTGTCAACTATAGGATTTTTTACAATACTAATAAGTGCGAACTTAGGTGTTATGAATTTACTTCCATTTCCTGCACTTGACGGAGGTAGGTTAATATTTTTATTTATAGAATTGATAAGAGGCAAAAGAATAAATCCTAAGTTTGAAGGTTATGTTAATATGGCAGGGTTTATTATGCTTATGGGACTTATGGTATTTATGTTTTATAATGATATTTTGAATTTGATTCGATAATACTGTGGGGCTTTTGCCCCCTTTTATACTGTTAGAGGAGGATGTAGGGTACCTACATATAGATTATGCTTACATTAGATAAAATATACCATGCAGCATTTTCATTAAAAAATATTGCAAGGAAAACAGAGGTTATCTATGCAAATAAAGTTACTGAAGGAAAAAATATTTATTTAAAAACTGAAAACCTTCAGAAGACGGGGTCATTTAAAATAAGAGGAGCTTATTATAAAATAAGTCAATTAAGTGACGAAGAAAGAGGAAAAGGAATAGTTGCTTGCTCAGCAGGGAATCATGCTCAAGGAGTTGCACTTGCAGCTAAGGAGTTTGGTGTTAAAGCAATAATTTGTATGCCAGAAGGAGCACCAATAAGTAAAGTTGAAGCAACAAAAGCGTTAGGGGCAGAGGTTCATTTAGTTGGGGAAACCTATGATGATGCATATAATTATGCTATAACAATAAATAAAGAACTGGGTTCAACATTCATTCATCCATTCGATGATATAGATGTAATTGCAGGGCAGGGGACAATAGGACTAGAAATTTTAGATCAATTACCAAATGTTGATAATGTTGTTGTACCAATTGGTGGCGGAGGACTTATAAGTGGAGTTGCATATGCAATAAAACAGCTAAAACCATCAGTAAAAATTTATGGAGTACAAGCATCAAATGCAGCTTCTATGGTTGATTCTATTAGTAAAAAAGAAAAACTTACAATTAAGAGTGTAAGTACATTTGCCGATGGAATTGCAGTTAAAACTCCAGGAGAGCTGACTTATTCTATAGTAAATGGATATGTTGATGAACTTGTTACAGTCACCGATGATGAAATTGCTACAGCTATATTAACATTGATAGAAAAACAAAAGTTAATATGTGAAGGAGCTGGAGCAGTATCTGTTGCAGCTGTGATGTTTAATAAAATACCACTAGATAATAAAAATACATGTTGTATACTAAGCGGTGGAAATATTGATGTGAATATTTTAAATAAGGTTATATATAGAGGATTATTAAAGACTGGAAGAACTGCAAATTTAACTATAAATATAATTGACAGACCTGGACAATTATCAAGGGTTACAGATATTATTGCAGAAAAAGGTGGTAACATTATTGGTATATTTTATGATCAATCTAAGGAAGGTACCGATGTTAATAGCTTCATGTTAAAGATAAAGATGGAAACCAGAGATATAGATCACATAGAAGAGATAGTTGTAGCGCTAAATAAAGCAGGAATTTCACTGATGGAGTAGCTAATTTATGGATAAAATAGAGATTAAGTTATCAAAAGAAATTAAAAACAAACCTGACCTAGAAGGAGAAATTGGATTTGGTAATATATATACAGATCATATGTTGATTATGGATTATGATGATTCACATGGATGGCATAATCAGAGAATAATACCATATTCAAATATAACTTTAGACCCTTGTGCAATGTGTTTTCATTATGGTCAGACAATTTTTGAAGGTCTAAAAGCGTATAGAGCAGAAGACGGCAGAATTTTATTATTTAGACCTGAAGAAAATTTTAAGAGAATGAATGTATCTTGTGAAAGACTGTGTATACCTAAAATAGATGAGAAATATTGCTTAGAGGGATTAAAAAAGCTTATAGAGGTTGAAAAAGACTGGATTCCCAATAATGAGAAATCAAGCCTATATATAAGGCCATTTATAATAGCTACACAACCTAATTTAGGAGTTAAACCAAGTTCGAAATATTATTATATAGTTGTGTTAAGCCCAAGTGGGGCATATTATAAGGAAGGATTGAAGCCTGTAGATATATATGTAGAGACTACCTATGTAAGGGCCGTTAGAGGTGGTATGGGAATGGCAAAAACAGGTGGAAACTATGCAGTGAGTCTTAAATCACAGAAGGAAGCACATGAACAAGGATATGCTCAAACACTTTGGTTAGATGGTGTCGAAAGAAAATATATCGAAGAAGTAGGAGCAATGAATATATTTTTTGTACTTGATGATGAGGTAGTTACACCAGCAATAAATGGCTCTATACTTGAGGGTATTACTAGAAAATCAGTTATCGAAATATTGAAAGATAATGGATATAAGGTAAGCGAAAGAAGAATATCTATTGATGAAATAAGCGATGCATATGATATGGGAAAATTAAAGGAAGTCTTTGGAACTGGAACAGCGGCTGTGATTAGTCCCGTAGGCTCTCTTAAATGGAATGATAAGGTTATGAATATTAGTGATTCAAACTGTGGCAAGATAAGCCAGTTTTTGTTTGATACAATAACGGATATTCAGAGGGGAAGAAATAACAAGTATAAAAATTGGATAATAGAAGTCTAATATTTACTTTTTGATTATTATATAAATTAAGTTTAAAAGAGTAGAAGGTAGAAGATAACTTCTTCCCTCTACTTTCTTTTCGCATAGTCTATTAACATCTTAATTAGATTAAAATTATTTTATTCAAAATATGATTTTAATTTTTTATAAATACAAGATGACTTAATCGTATCCTTATATGGATAATTCATTACTCTATTAACGATAGAATTATTTTTAATATTATCAACTACTTCAAGTTTTTTAACACGTTCAAGTAAGTTATTATAGTTAGCAGCAGCAATAAATTCTTTTTTTGCTTTTTCTAAATTTCTTCTATTTTTTCTTTTTTTAAAGAAAATAAATGCAGATATGCTTAGAATTATTGTAGCTACTGTAACAATGCCAGCTATAACAAGACTCTTCTTGTTTATAGAATAATCTTCAAAATCATCATCATAATAAAATTCTACATCCTCACCAGAATCGTGATGATTATCAATAAAGCAAGCATCACTACTATTAGAAACGCCTGATTGTTCGTGAGAATTACATTGCATAGCAAATTCTTTTTCTTTCATATTGTCACCTCTATTCTATTTCATCAGCTTTAGTATGCTCTGGATTTCCATTTCTACCTGGTACTTTTTTAAACAATCCCGTTACCATTAATGCTATAGCGCCATCACCTGTAATGTTACAAGCAGTACCAAAACTATCTTGTAAAGCAAAAATTGATAGCATTAAAGCTGTACCATTATCATCAAAACCAAGTATAGAAATTATTAAACCAAGTGAAGCAACAACTGTACCTCCAGGTACACCTGGTGCCGCAATTGCGAATATACCTAATAAGAATGCAAAGGTTATCATACTAGATACAGGAGGTAATGAACCTGTTGGACTAAGTAATTTGTATACAACCATAACAAAAAATGTCTCAGTAAGTACAGATCCACATAGATGAGTGTTTGAACATAGAGGGATAACGAAGTCCCTAATTTTTGGATCAAGTGTTTTTGACTTACTAGCAGATCTTAGACAAACTGAAAGGCTGGCTGCAGAACTCATAGTTCCAAGAGCTGTTGCATATGCTGGTGGATAATGTCTAAATACTTCTTTAGGATTTGTTTTTGAGAATGCTGCACCAAGTCCATATAAAAGTGTAAGCCATATAAAATGACCAACGATAACAATTATAATTACTATCAAGAAAATAGGTAATTGAGTAATTATTGTTCCCTCGTATGCAAGAGTAGCAAATGTTGCAATAATATAAAATGGTAGAATATTTATAACTACTTTTTCAACAATAAACAATACAATCCTATTAAATTCCATTAATAGATTTTCCCAAACCTGAGACTTTGTTTTAATAACAGCAATACCAACTAATATTGATGTAACAAGAGCAGTCATTACAGGCATTATAGGATCTACTGTTAATTTAAGAGGTGAATCAGGAAGTTTTAATCCCTCTGCAACAGAAGACGCTATATTAAGTGAAGGTATGATACTATACCCCGCTACAGCTGAAAATAATGATGCTCCAACAGAAGATATATAACATATTATTAATGTAACTGATAATACCTTTCCGACATTATTCTTTAATGATACGATAGCTGGAGTTATAAAACCTAGTATAATTAATGGAACGATATACTTAATAACACTTCCTAAAAGATCTCTGATTGTTACAAAAAAGACCATAACAGTCGAATTTGAAATCATACCAATAATTATACCTAAAATAATACCAATGACTATCTTAAATACAAGGCTATTTAATATTTTTTTCATAAGCCACCTCCTTTTGTGAATATATATTAATTTTACTATAAATATCAATAATTTTATAGGGTAATAATGGAAAAACTATTTTTATTGTTTAAGCTAATATATGAATATAAAAGTTTTATGCTGAACAGATAATGATATGGATGTGCAAATATAAGGTAGTAGTTGGATTTGTAGATTTTTATAGGTTATAAAAAACTCACAATACGTATTGCTATTGTAAGCACAATAATGTTATACTGAAATTAGAAAATATCTGAAAGGTGGTGTTTTATATGGCAGTAAAATCTGCAAATCTTTATGCTCGTATAGAGCCGGAGGTAAAAGAAAAGGCAGAGAGTATTTTGTCGACTCTTGGTATTCCTGCATCAAATGCAATTAATATGTTTTACAAGCAGATAATCCTTCAAAGAGGTCTTCCTTTTGATGTGAAGATTCCATCTTCTTATCCTGTAGACATGTCTATTTTATCAGAAACGGAACTGAATGCAGATCTTGAGAAAGGCTATGCAGATATAAAAGAAGAAAGGATAAAAGAAGCAAGCAAAGTTTTTGCAGATATCCGTAAGGATTATAACTTATGATTTATAATATCGAAATTACAGACCAAGCAAATCATGATATTCGTAGCATCTATGAGTATATTGCATATGAACTTTTGTCGCCTACAAATGCTAGTGGACAGCTAGATAGAATACAAAAGTGCATTATGAGTCTTGATTATATGCCAGAGCGATATCGTTTTTTTGATAGAGAACCGTGGAGAAGTCGTGAGCTTCATATTGTTCGAGTGGATAGCTACTGTATCTTTTATATTGTGGATGACGAGAGGATGACCATTTACATCATGCGAGTAATGTATGGAGGTCGTGATATTGATGTTCAGCTTGATAAATACATGAAATATGAAGAATAGTAAGAATTAAACTTTGCTAATCTAGCCTTTTAGATTTTATTATAAATAAAATATGTAGTGATACATGCTAGAGCTGGTAGGTAGCCAAGCCGGACTGTTTATTATGGTAAGTGTAAGTATCAATATAAAACCGTACATTTTTGATCACATAAATATGTACAATTTTGAATCTTCTTTGAAACTATAATTAGTCTTGTGTAAACTATAAAGATATATATCTTATATTTGATTGATGTTAAAATTAATATAAATATACTAGAAGAATTTTTTAGTTTTTGTCAAATACTGTTAGTGGAATATGTATCATTGATATATTTATTATAAATTTGGAAATGGGTAGGGGAGTATTTATCTCCCTTTTTTCTATGGCTCTTTGTAATAAATTAGGATTCTTATCTGAAATAAATTGGATAATCTTATTATAACTTTTATTCTTCACAGCGCATGTAGTTTATGCATCAAAAAAATTGTTTACAAAAAAATTGTTTACAAAAAAATATAAATTGCTTTCAGAAGTATTATATCAAAATTTTCTAATTTTCAATAAAACTTAAATATGGGTACTATAATGTATATATAAACAAAGGCAGATGTGTACAATAGTTTATTTAATTTAATATAAAAATAATAAACTATAACTAAAACTATAAATGATATATATAATCTTCAATTAAAATCAAGTTATAAAAAATAAATCAGATTAAAACTATATTACATTAAAGGGTTGCATTAAATTAATTAATATTGTATAATATCAAAATTAGGAAAGGAAGAGAAGATATGAAGAAAAAATTATTGGTCGGATTTTTAGCCCTGGCACTCGCTTTGACTGGATGTGCAGGTGGCGGAAAAACAGGAAATTCAGGAGGAAGTGATGACAAAATTCTAGTTGGTGGACTTGGACCACTTACAGGTAAGGTAGCAATTTATGGAATCACATCAACCAATGGTTCAAAGCTAGCTTTTGATGAAATTAATGCTGCTGGCGGTATTTTAGGGAAGCAGGTTGAATTTTTACTTGAAGATGAAAAAGGTGAAGTAAATGAAGCGAAAAATGCTTTTGGAAAACTTGTTAATCAAAATATTGTTGCACTAATTGGAGATATTACCTCTGGGCCATCTTATGCTGTAGGTGAAGATGCCCAAGAATACGGAGTACCAATGATTACACCTACAGGTACACAATTTAATATAACTGAAGGTAGAGATAAGGTTTTTAGAGTTTGCTTTACAGATCCATATCAAGGAGTTATATTAGCAAAGTATGTTAAAGAGAATTTGAAAAAAGATAATGTAGCCGTAATGAGAAACACATCAAGTGATTATTCAAATGGAGTTGTAGAACAATTTGAAAAAACAGCTAAAGAATTAGGATTAACTATAACTGATATTGTTTCATATGGTGATGATGATAAGGATTTTAAGGCTCAATTATCACAATTAAAAGCAAAAAATCCAGAAGTTTTAATGATTCCAGATTATTACGAAAAGATAGCCCTTATTGCTCCACAAGCAAGAGAAGTTGGTATTGATGCACTATTCCTTGGACCTGATGGTTGGGATGGAGTTGTTCAACAACTTAGTGGAGATGAAAAAGGACTAAAGACAATTGATGGAGCTGTATTTGCAAATCATTATTCAACACAAGATACAAATGAAAAGGTTCAGCATTTTGTAAAAGCTTATAGAGAAAAATATAAAGAAGAACCTACAGCATTTTCAGCACTATCATATGATGCAGTTTATCTATTAAAGGCAGCTATTGAAAAAGCTAATTCAACAGATAGAGAGGCTATAGCTAAAGCTCTTAATGATATTCAATTTGAAGGAGTTACTGGAAATCTTAAATTTGATGAAAATCATAATCCTATCAAGGATGTAACGATGGTAAAGATACAAGATGGACAATATGTATTAGACACGGTTGTTAAAAATTAATAAAAAGCGCTACCATCTTGGGTAGCGTTTTTTATTTAGAAATGAGGATGTATGGAGTATTTTTTGACTCAAACAATTAATGGACTATCACTAGGAAGTATATACGCATTAATAGCATTAGGATATACTATGGTTTATGGAATTGTCCAACTTATAAATTTTGCACATGGAGATATAATCATGGTCGGTTCTTATGTGGCATTATTTATAATACCGATTCTATCATCTATGGGACTACCAATTTGGCTAGCAGTTATACCAGCTATTATAGTATGTACACTATTAGGTGTAACAATTGAAAAATTAGCATATAAACCATTAAGAAATTCGCCAAGAATAGCTAATCTAATAACTGCTATTGGTGTCAGTTTATTATTGCAGAATTTAGCAATGAAATTTATTGGTGCAGATTCAAAACAAGTAACAGAGATATTTAGTAAAAAGCCATTATTTTTAGGAATAAGCTCAAATACTATAATAATCATAATAACCACTTTAGTTTTGACAGGAATATTACAGTTATTTTTGAAAAAGACGAAAACAGGAAAATCTTTAGTGGCAGTTAGTGAGGACTATGTTGCTTCTAAATTGGTTGGTATTAATGTTGATAATGCAATAACTATAACATTTGCTATAGGTTCAGCATTAGCAGCTGTTGCAGCTATTTTTTATATATCTACGTATCAACAAATAAATCCTACTATGGGATCATTGCCAGGTATCAAAGCCTTTATTGCTGCGGTACTTGGTGGGATAGGGAATATACCGGGAGCAGTTGTTGGTGGATTTATACTTGGAATATGCGAAATTTTTACAAGAGGTTATATAACATCACAGCTTGCAGATGCTGTCGTATTTGGACTACTTATAGTAACGTTAATTTTTAAACCGACAGGAATTTTTGGTAAAAATTTGAAGGAGAAGGTATGATGAAAAATATAAAATTAAAACCTTCAATAGCATTTTATTTAGGATCAATTATTTTACTAGTTATATCTTATTTTGGATTAGGATATTTTGCTGACAATATATATTATTCTAAAATAATTATCTTATTATTAATAAATATAATTTTAGCTGTAAGTTTAAATGTAACTGTTGGTTGTTTGGGACAAATAACATTAGGCCATGCAGGGTTTATGTCTGTTGGAGCATATACAGCAGCATTATTATCAAAAGCTTTAATGGGAAATGCAAGTGGGAATGTACCACTTCATTATTATGTTATTTCATTAATTGCAGGTGCAGTTATGGCAGGTATTATTGGCATAATTGTAGGAATACCAGCACTTAGATTAAGAGGCGATTATTTAGCAATTATTACGCTAGCTTTTGGAGAAATAATAAGAGTTTTGATCGAATATTTTAAATTTACAGGTGGTGGAGTAGGGCTATCTAAGATACCTAAGTTAGCAAGGAATATAAATTATACTGTAGTATTTTGGATTACGGTAATTGCAGTAGTGATAATGTTTGCAGTAATGACATCGAGACATGGTAGAGCAGTACTAGCCATAAGAGATGATGAGATTGCGGCAGAAGCATCAGGGGTAAATATTACTTATTACAAAACTTTTGCCTTCACATTATCAGCAATTTTTGCAGGAATTGCTGGAGGTATATATGCACATCAGTTTGGAATAATTCAAGCTAAAAGTTTTGACTTTAACTATTCTATAAATATTTTAGTAATGGTAGTTCTTGGAGGTATGGGATCATTTACAGGGGCTATAATATCTGCTGTAGTTTTGACCATATTACCAGAAATGCTAAGAGAATTTAATGATTATAGGATGATTGCCTACGCAATAATTTTGATATTAATAATGATATTTAGACCAAGTGGAATATTAGGAAGAAGCGAATTTAGTTTATCTAAAGTTCTATCCAAGATAAAAAAAGGAGGTAAAAATGAGTAATACTATCCTTGAAATGAAAAATGTTGGAATACAATTTGGAGGTCTAAAAGCCGTAGATGGTTTTTCTATAAATTTAAAGGAAAAAGAATTAGTAGGTTTAATAGGTCCAAACGGTGCAGGAAAAACTACAGTCTTTAATATATTAACAGGAGTATATGAGCATACAGAGGGTGACTATATTCTTGATGGAGAGAAGCTGAAAAAAATTAGTACTAGTAAATTGGTAAGAAAAGGATTAGCAAGAACATTCCAAAATATAAGATTATTTTCAGATATGACAGTAATTGAAAACGTTATAGTTGCAATGAATTATAATATGAATTATGGATTATTGACATCAGCTTTAAGGCTTCCAAGGTACTGGAAAGAAGAAAATAAATGTAGAGAAAAAGCTATTGATCTTTTAAAGATATTTAATTTAGATCAATATGCCAATTCGTTGGCAGGAAACTTACCCTATGGGAAACAGAGACAGCTTGAAATTGCAAGAGCTATGGCTACAGATCCTAAGGTACTATTATTAGATGAGCCAGCAGCTGGAATGAATCCAACTGAGACTGAAGAATTAATGAATATAATTAAATTTATAAGAGATAAATTTGGTATTTGTGTATTGTTGATAGAACACGATATGAATTTGGTTCTTGGAATATGTGAAAGGCTAATTGTCCTAGATCATGGAAGGATTATTGCAAAAGGGAATCCACATGAAGTAGTAAAGGATAAGAAGGTTGTAGAAGCTTATTTAGGCTCTGATGAGGAGGATGAATAAATGGCAATGCTAGAAGTTAACGATTTACATGTATATTATGGAAATATTCATGCGCTTAAGGGGATATCTCTTGAAGTTAATGAGGGAGAAATAGTATCACTTATTGGTGCAAATGGTGCTGGAAAAACTACAACTCTTCAGACAATTTCTGGAATTATTAGATCTAAGAGTGGAAATATAAAGTTTAATGGTAAAGATATAACTAAGGAAAGAGCACATAATATGTGTAGACTTGGGATAGCTCAAGTACCAGAGGGAAGGCGAATATTTTCAAATTTAACAGTTGCAGATAATATACAACTTGGTGCATTTGCACTTAAAGAAAGCTATGATGATCTAAAAGAAGATAGAAAAAGATTTTATACAAGATTTCCTAGAATGAGAGAAAGAAAAAAGCAGTTGGCAGGAACCCTTTCTGGAGGAGAACAGCAAATGCTTGCTATGGGGCGAGCAATAATGAGCAAGCCAAAGTTATTAATATTAGATGAACCTTCTATGGGGCTATCACCAATTTTTGTCAAAGAGATTTTTTCTACGATAAAAGAGTTAAATAAAGAGGGTGTTACTATACTGTTAGTAGAACAGAATGCTAAGATGGCTTTAAGTATTTCAGACAGAGCTTATGTAATAGAAACAGGACAAATCAAGATGTCAGGATTTGCTAAAGAACTTGCTGATAATGATGATGTAAAGAAAGCATATCTAGGAGCGTAATAAATTATAAATAAATATTATTATAGAAGTAACTCATAAACAGTGAGTTACTTTTTTAGTGTGCTGTTTATGTAACTAATCTAGTTAATTATAATAACTAATATGTAAATATTTCAAAGTGTTAGAATTATAATCCGTTGATATTAATATCGAATATAATAGTTTATAGAAGATGGTTCATATATTTTTGATTAGTTATTTTTAATTATATTTTATGAATTGATTTATATATTTTTGAGGAAGTTTTAGTCTTAACAATATTACTTTTTATAATTTTCATAATTATTCCATCCTTAGGTAAAGATGACTACAAAAATTTATTTTTAACTATTATCTTTAATATATTTTTACTAATTATCAGTTTAATTTATCTAGAAGATAGGATTAAAAATTTAAATTAAATCATATAATTTGTATTTAAATTTATTATTTTTTTGTTTTTAGGGAAAATTCAAGTTATGGGAGTAATTTTTTTGTCAATTTAATAAAGTATTTAATGTATTTTATTTGAATTTTGAAGTAATAGTTAAATAAATGTGGAATAAATGTTAATATTAATTTATAATACCTATATAATTATAGTTTTGGAAGGGAAGAACGATGAAGTTACAAAGAAAATTAATTAGTTTTGTAGTTGCATTTGCTCTAATTCTAACAAGCTTATTAGCTATCGGGGGGGGAATTTTAAAAATTTCAGCTAATGATGAAATGACACCAGGTGGAAGTGCTGGAGAATTCTTTACGATTTCTAAAGTTGAGCTATTAGATGAAGAAGGAATAGAAAAAGCCAATGCAATTAGTTGGTATGACATGGAAAATGCAAGCATGAATTATAAGCTGAAGTATACATTTCATACCGAAAATGGTGATAGTGTAGGAGGAAAAGAACTTATACTATATGTTCCAAAAGGATTCTCATTATCAGATGTTAGCACAGAAAGAGATTTTATTGTAAATGGACAGCCTCAAGGTAAATTTACTCTTGATAGTGGAAGCAATACAATTAAAATTAAATTTAATGAACAAGTTAATAATCTACGTGATGGTGAGTTCATTTTAGATATAAGTACTGATAGTGATGCTATAAAAGAAATAATTCAAAATGAACCACCAGTAGAAAATGATGGTGATGGAAAGACACCTAGAGGACATATAACTATCAATGGGGTTGAAATTCCATTAGTTAAGGCGTCATTTGATTTAGGAGATGTGCCACTTGTTAATAAAGGTGGAGAAGTCCGAAATCCTGGTGATGATGAGGATGATTTGACAGATAATCAGATAAGATGGTCTGTTGCTATAAATCAGTTAAAACGTACAGGCATTAAGGATAATGTAGTACTTGAAGATAATATGCCTGGAATATTCGGTGATGCAAAAGTTGTTATTGATGGAATTAGTGGGCAAACTGACCCAACAGAAATTACCGTTGCAGAACTAGGAGATGATGGACTACCTAATGTCCTAGAGGGTGTTACTGCGAAGTTAAATGAAAAGAAAAATGGATTTAGTTTAACTGTAGAGCCTGAAAAGATTAATGGTAAGACATTAATTCTTATGTACGTGGTTGAGTATAAGAATAAAAAGCCTGAAGAACTTTTAAAAATACCTAATAATATAACAGTTGAACCAAGTGCAGATATGCCAGAGGGACAGAAAATAAGTGAAGTTATTGATAGAAGCGGCGGCTCTGGAAACTCAGATGATTTAGGAACTTTTGCAGAAAATCATTATTTCTTTGAATCAGAAGAAGAATACGCAAAAGGTAAAGATGCCGCATCTAAGAAGATTGAACAGGAAGAACCTATCGCTGCAAATGAGGGAGTACAAATTTCGTCTGAGGCTTTTAGTAAAGAGGCGTTAGAAAAAAATGGGTACAAACTTGTAAAAGTGGAAGCAGGAAATGCTGATACAGAAGGTGTTGTAGAAGATGGAAATTCATATGAGAATTTCTACGAAAATGGAAAACATAAGGTTGTAAATTACTATTATGTAAAAGAAAAGACTGAACCAGTTGTTGAGAGAGGTACGTTTAAAGTAGTTCATAAATACTATGATAGTGAAAAAGGTTTCAATACTGGAAATGAACCAAATAGCGTTGAGGAAGGCGAAAAAACTGAAGGATCTAGTCAAGATAAATATAGAGCAACTAGTCCGAAAGAAAATGAAGAGTATAAACTAGTTAGTGTTGATACATCTAATGATTCTATCAAAAAATCAGAAGATGGAAATTCAACAACTGAAGGAAACTATGTTCCTAATGAAGATTTAGTTGTAACTTATAATTATGTAAAATTAGGACATTTTACTGAAGATCATATCTATTATGAAAATGAAAGCGATGCTGATGCTAACACAAATGAAGTGGAAAAAGCAGTAACAAGAAAAACTTCTGGAACAGATATGGAAAACTTTACATCTTCAAAGCAAGATAAAACAGGATATAAGCTTTATAAAGTTCAAGGGGATCCTAATGAAGCAGAAATAACTGGAAATGAAGATGGGGGAGAATTTACACATACTTATATACCAGGTAAAACTGTAAATATAACATATAAATATGTAAAGGAAAAAACTGAACCAGTTGTACCAGTTGAGCCAGTGGTTGAAAAAGGAACATTTGAAGTAGAGCATAGATATTATGAGTCAGAAGAAGACCTAAATTCAGATAAAAATGCTAAAGTAGAAAAAGTAGAAAAGACAACAGGGACAACAGAAGAACAGTATGCACCATCAAAAGCAAATGAAAAAGATGGGTATAAGTTCACAAAGGTAGAGAAATCACATCCAGATAATATTGTAAGTGGAGAAGATGGAAAGAGTACAGTTGCAGGAAACTATGTAGCAAAGACAGATCTAAAAGTAACATATTACTATGTAAAAGAAAAAACTAAACCAGTTGAGCCGGTTGATCCTAAGCCAGAAAAACCGCCAGTTGAGCCAGTGGATCCTAAACCAGAAAAACCACCAGTGCCAACAATTCCTACTAAACCTGAAAAACCAGTTCCAAATGAAAATTATGAAGGTGATAGAAATAAGGAAGAAAGTAGCGTAGAAAAACAACTTCCAAAAACTGGGGCTGAGATTCCTATAGCTATGGGAATATTATCTTTAGGGACTGTTGCTGGTATTTCATTACAATTTAGATTTAATAAAAAAAATAAATAATATTAATTAATATAAGAGAGGCGTTGGTATTTGACATATATGGAGTACCAATGCCTTTTTTGTTTAATATTTATAACTACTGTAATCCTACATTTCTATTTTCATGTTAGCTATATGTATATGGCTAAAATACATTCACAAAAGGTATAAGAGGGTATATAATGTATTAATCAGAATAATATCATGAAAGGTAGATTATGTTTAACTATGTATCATTGAAGCTAGAACAATGGCTTGATCAAACCCCAACAGAAGTTAGTATAAGTCAAAGATTTTTAGCTTATATAATTGATTTTTTTCTAGGAGCTTTGCTCACTAATCTTCCGGTTGCACTAATATGGCTGTTTTATACAAAAGATGTTGATGGAGTTAAAAGTGCAACGGTTGTTAACATATATTATGAAATATCAAAGAATGCATCATATATAGCGTTTATCTTAGCCTTTTTTGCATCTATTTTTTATTACATAATCATACCTCTTAAAAATGAAGGACAGACACCAGGGAAAAAATTTGCTAAAACTAAAATGGTTAAGATTGATGGCGAAAAAGTAGGGATTAAAGAATTACTATTAAGGCAATTTATAGGTATTATAATAATACAAGGACTGTTTTATAATATAAGTACAATTATGAGATGGATGTTTTCGCTAGTTACAAATATAAATATTACTGGAGTAGGATTATACTTTTCAATTATTACAAGTATTATAAGTCTTGTAATGCTTGTGACATCAAAAAGTAGAAGAATGCTTCATGATTATATAGCAAAAACAAAAGTTATCAACATAAGGGAGGGAAAATGAAAAAAGTATATTTGTTTTGTAGTGCAGGAATGTCAACTAGTATGTTAGCCAAAAATATGCATGAATTAGCACAAAAGCATAATTTACCAATTGTGGTAAAGGCATTTCCACATCATCAATTAGATGAAATTATTAAAACTGATAGACCGGATTGTATATTGCTTGGACCACAGGTGAAGTATATGCTAAAGGAAACTTTAGATAAATTTGGAAATGAAGGAATACCAATAGAAGTTATTGATGCTACTGATTATGGAATGATGGCTGGAGATAAGGTGCTAAAAAAAGCTATAAAACTTATAAAAGGTGAAAAATAGGAGATGGTATTATGATGAAAAAATTAGAAAAATTGCTTATGCCTATGGCAGAAGCGATTGGAAGAAATAAGTATTTGATTTCGATCAGAGATGGCTTTTTGGTATCAACACCATTATTAATAATTGGATCTATATTCTTATTAATTGCAAACTTTCCTATACCCGCATGGACGGATTGGCTAAGTGGAGTTCAAGTTGGACACATGAGTTTGGAAGAGTTACTTTCAAAACAATCAGATGCAACATTCACAATAATGGCAATTTTTGCAACAATGGGAATTGGATATAATTTTGCAAAACATATGAAGGTGACTCCAATATTTGGAGCTGCAGTATCATTGATGTCATGGTTTATTTTAATGCCTTTTAATGCTACAGGAAAAATATTTGATATATTTAATAAAGCTGGAGATGCTATTAGTAGCTCAGATGCTGTAAGAGCAACAGTTAGTGGACTAGACCTAGGTTGGCTTGGGGCAAAAGGTATATTTATAGGAATTATTTGTGCTTTAGTAAGTGTACATATATATTCTTTTGCAAATAGAAAAAATTGGGTTATTAAAATGCCAAGTGGAGTACCACCTACAGTAGTACAATCCTTTGCAGCTCTAATACCTGCTGGTTTAGTAATGCTATTTTTCTTTGTAATAAATATGATATTTGTAAGTTGTGGTACAGATGCTTTTACATTTATATTTAAATTCTTACAAACACCATTACTTAGCCTTGGTGATACCTTAGGAGCAATGGTAATTGCTTATATTTTCCTACATTTATTCTGGTTCTTTGGTGTTAACGGTGGCTCTGTAGTTGGAGCTGTGTTTAATCCTATATTACAGACATTATCTTTAGAAAATCAAAACATATATAGGATGGTAGGAGATGCAATAAGCGTTGATAAAGGAGCACACATAATATCACAACAATTTCAAGATTTATTTGCAACCTTTGGAGGATGTGGTTCTACATTATCACTACTTATAGCAATGCTTCTATTCTGTAGATCAAAGAGAATTAAAGAATTAGGAAAGTTAGCATTAGTTCCAGGGATATTTGGTATAAATGAACCTATAGTATTTGGATTACCTATTGTTTTAAATCCAACAATAATAATACCATTTATTTTGGTTCCTACAATAAATATAGTTTTATCATACATGGTTATGTCGATAGGATTAATACCACCTTGTAATGGTGTTAATATACCATGGACAACACCAATAATAATTTCAGGTTTCCTAGCTACTAATTGGGTAGGAGCTTTATTCCAAGGGTTGTTGTTAATACTTGGTGTATTTATTTACCTACCATTTATTAAAATCATGGACAAGCAATATTTAAAAGAGGAAAATATAAAAGTAGATAATGATGATGATTTTGATTTAGACTCAGTATCATTTGATGATCTATAGGTGAAATATGAAAAAAGTATTGATGGTATATGATCAGATCCAATCTGGCATGGGAACAAAAGATGATGCCATGCTTGCATTAGGAGCTAAAAGAGAAGTAGTTGGCCCAGCCGTAATGATGAGTAAGTATTTAAATGAGATTGATGCTAAGGTTGTAGGATGTGTATATTGTGGAAGCAGGTATTTCTTTGATAAAGAGGAAGAAGTTACAAGAAAGATAATTGCGCTCATCAATAAAATGAATCCAGATGTTGTTGTTTGTGGGCCAGCGTTTGATTATGAAGAATATAGTGTTATGTGTGCAAGGCTATGTGAAGCCATCCAAACAAATACAAATGTAAAGGCGATAGCGGCATTTAACTGTGAAAATGAAAAGCTATATAATGCTTATAGAAATAGTATTACAATAATAAAGACACCTAAAAAGGGTGGACTGGGATTAGATGATTCGCTAAAGGAATTAGTTTGTTGTATAGATAGAATATAAATTATTATATAGTTAAAATAAAAAATCAGTGGCTTGTAGAGCTATTTGCCACTGTTTTTTTGGTAACAATATACAAGTTAGGGATAGATAGTGGAAATGATTATAATTACCACTATCTATTTTTTAATGCGTCAACTAATACTTCAGTTTGCCTTTCCGTGTGTATTCTGGTATTAGTATCATTTAGAACTATATAATAATCCAATAGAGACTGTAATTAGTTTTGTGTAAACAATAAAGATCTATGTATCCTCTTGGATTGATGTTAAAATAAATATTAATTCAGGAGGAATTTTTTATGGCAAGAAGAAAAATGGATCCAGAAC
>JAEZWQ010000026.1 GCA_023420085.1 Bacillota bacterium | reverse complement strand
TAATAATGCTTCTCCTGCTGTTACAGAATCATTTAATGCATCTTGCTTATCAGCATCTGCATTTATGTAGTTTTCTGTTTCTTTAGCAGCATTTGCTTCATTTATAGCATTTTGAAGTGCTTGTTTTGCATCATCTAATTTCTTCTTATCTGCTGCCTTTGCTTCTTCTAATGCTTTGTCTACACCTGCTTTACCCTTAGCATCATCTACCTTTTTCTTAGCATCATTCTTTTCGCTTTCTGTTAGGTTTGGTAGATTGTTTATTTCTTCTTTTGCATTATTCTTTGCTTCTTCTAATCCTGTGTTTTTATCATCACCATTTAGATCTTCTTTTGCATTATCAATAGTTTCTTTTGCATTCGTTAGCTCTTCTAATGTTGGTGCTTTTTCTTTCTCTGGAGTTAATAATGCCTCTCCTGCAGTTACAGCATTGTCTAATGCAGCTTTCTTATCAGGATCTGCATTTGTGTAGTCTTCTGTATTCTTAGATTCTTTTGCTGCATCAATTGATTCTTGTAGCGCAGCCTTAGCATCATCTAGTTTCTTCTTATCTGCTGCTTTTGCCTCTTTTAATGCTTCTTCTACACCAGCTTTATCGGTAGCTTCATCTACCTTTTTCTTAGCGTCATTCTTTTCGCTTTCTGTTAGATTTGGTAGATTATTTATTTCTTCTTTAGCATTATTCTTTGCTTCTTCTAATCCTGTCTTTTTCTCATCACCATTTAAATCGTCTTTAGCAGTATCTATAGCTTCTTTTGCTTCTGTTAGTTCTTCTAGTGTTGGTGCTTTTTCTTTCTCTGGATTTAGTAAAGCTTCTCCTGCTGTTACAGCATTGTCTAATGCAGTTTTCTTATCAGGATCTGCATTTGTGTAGTCAGTTGTGTCCTTAGCTTGATTTGCTTGCTCGATAGCATTTTGAAGCGCTTGTTTTGCATCTTCTAGTTTTTTCTTATCTGCAGCTTTTGATTCTTCTAATGCTTTGTCTACACCTGCTTTATCCTTAGCATCATCTACCTTTTTCTTTGCTGCTTCTTTTTCTTCTTTTGTTAAGTTAGGTAGTTTGTCAATTTCTTTTTTAGCCTTATCCTTTTCTGCTTGTAATTCTTGTTGTTTTTCTTCTTCTGTCTTTTCTCTTACCTGATTAGCTATGTCTATTTTGTCTGTAGTTTGATCAGGATATGTTACAACAATCTTACTACTATCAGTTTTATCAAGTTCGATCGTAGTTCCCTTTGGTAGTTTTCCTTCTTCAGGTTCTCCCTCAGTTTCGCTGATTTGATTTTTTTCTTTTATCTTATCTAAAACTGATTGTTTTTCATCATCTGTTATAGAACTTGTGTCAGCTACTACTACCTTGTCATCATCTTCAGTAAGTTCAACTGGTGTATACTTATCAGCATCTGTTTGTGGTTTTTCAGCCTGTTTAACTAATTCTGCAATATCTACAGTAACTGGTTTTTCTCCTGGAGCAGTTACTTTAATTGTATTACCTACAACCTCATAATCTGTTCCATCAGGCATATTATCAGCATTGAGTTCTTGAAGTTTGTCTTTTACTGAAGTTTTTTCAGTTTCTGTTATTGCTTCAGTATTAGCTACTGATACTTTATCATCCTCTTTAGTTGGTTTTTTTAGATCATTTAATTTAACCAAAGCATTTATAACTTCAACTGGATTGCCGTCTTCATTTAGATCTTTATTTCTTGCAACATCCCAACCCTTATTTTCTTCTTTTACTTTATAACCTTTTTCTGGTGTAATTGTAGGAAGTGCATCCCCTTGTCTTCCATTAAAATAAGCTATTGTTACATTCGCTCTACCACTTACTTTTGTAGTAGATATCAAATAATATTCTTCTGTAACTTTCTTTCCTTCAACTTCGCCAAAGTTCGCTTTATTTTCAGGTGCTTTTACAGTTATCTGACGATATCCCTTTGGAACTGCATCGTCTTCTAATTTAGCTTCTAATTTTTTAACTATTTTATCAACAGTTACAACAGTTTTATCAGACTCTAGGTTACCATTTTTAGCAACAATCTCAACTTGATTACCAAGCTTAGTTGCAACTGTAGATTTTAATGAACCTACCTTAAAAGTAATCTGCTTAGTTTCAGGATTATAAAGATTATCACCTTCTAATACTTCTCCACCAGCACTATTTGGTACAAATTTACCCCAAACAGTTTTCCCATCTACTATCTTTTTCTTTATAGAATATGTTTTTACTTTTTCTTCTCCTTCTAATGGTTCGGGATCATTAAATGTAAAAACTAATTCATCAGCATCTTGTGGTTCTTCAACTATTAAATCCTGATCTAATACCTTTAATGCCCATGCAGTTGGTGCTTTTGGTTTTTCTTTAGGTATCACTGGCACTGTCTTTGTAGCAGTTTTTTCGACACCATTAGCTGCAGTAACTATAACTGTAACTTCATCACCTTCAGCTAAAGTCTTTGAACCACTAAATGGTATATCAATTGTTGTAGAATCTTCAACTTTTTTGTATTGGATTTCTTCTTCAATCTTAGCTGGATCTTCTTTTTGAGCATCCTTAGCTCTTACAATAACCTTAACCTTATCTCCATCTTTAATTTGATCTGGAGCATTAATTGTTACCTTATCATCATCTTTTGCAGGATCTTTTGTAAACTCTACATCTCCAATCACTCTCTTATCAACACTTAATGTGTCCGATGTTGATGGTTTCTTATCTTTTTCAGTAAATTTAACTGCAATATTTGATTTGTCAGGAACATCTGTTAGATCAAATGTAACTGTTTTACTATCTTCATCTATTACACCTTCAATTTGAGTTCCATCTGCTTTTAAAATAGGTTGTCCATCTTTACCTACTAGAATAGCCTTTGAACCTTCTGTTGTAGCATTTTCTGGTATAGTGAATACAGCTTCAAATTTATCAGCATCCTTATCATATTTTTGCTTAGGATCTGTTAACTTAGCAGAAGTTTCCCTTTGCTCAACTACCTTTTCAATTGTTGTAAGAGGTCTATCCTTTTCATCTCTTATCTCTACTACAATTTTATCTCCAGGTTGTACTTTAACTCCAATAGCTTCTTCAATAGGTGTTCCTGCTTGAATGATTTCTGTTGTTAGGTTTTCCTCTCTCGGTTTTACCTTATCTTCATTTGAAGAGTCTTTCACTGACACAACATACTTATCACCTTCTTTTAATTGATCTGGACTTGTAGGTAAAGTTAGCTTAAAGTTTTCTGAATCATCATATACCTTATCAATTGAACCATTCTCTAATTTTCTCTTTTGTTCTGTAACATCTGTTACTGGAATTGTAATGTTCTTTGTTGTACTTGTTTTATCATCCCATAGTGGAATAGATATATTACCGTTTCCGTCTGGAGTATAAGAATCTGATTCTTTGCTCAATAGTGTAGAAATAACTGGGTCTTTTTTAAGCGCATCCTTTATTCTATCAATATCTCCCCAAATATTCTTCTGATCATCTACTAGAACCTTAGGGAAGTTTTTAAGAGCTTCTTTGAATCTCTCTTCAACAGGTGCTTGTTCCTTTGGTTCAGTTAGTTGAATTGCCTCTGTTGGATAGTATGGGAATAAGAATGCAGGTCTTCCGTCACTTCCTTCAGAAGTAACATGAATTTTAGCTGTATCTCTCCCTTGTTTTAAGCCATCAAAAACACTTTTGTTTTCTGCTGTAACAAACTGCGCTGTTCTTGCATCATCATCTGAAAAATCTATGTCATTTCCCCATTTATTAAGAGAATCTGTTTTTCTTTTTAATACACTACCTAAAACTAGCGTAAATTTACCATCTTTATCTGCAACTGTTTCTGCAATTGGATTTATTTCTCTCCTATTTGTATCTTCCATTGGATATAATCCAACCGTTGCATAAGGAGCAGTTGTCCCAGTAACAATTGAACCAATAGAATATTTTAATTTACTATCTTCAGCATCTGCATCATTAATTTTAAATTCTACCTTACCTACAGCTGGATCTTCTCCATAAATTTTAGACATTCCCTTGCTTTGAGATGAGTCAACTTTTGGTACCCATTTTTGAACGCTTGATCCATCAGTGGTATGTACAAAGGTTAAATCTTTAATTAAATGACCTTTTACAGAATTATTACTAATATTATTTTTACCTTGAACTGGCATAGATAGCTGATTTGCTGTACTAAATTCTTTTAACTCTTCCCAAGTATCACCATCAGTATTGTTACTATCTGTAGATATACCTAGCAATTTTTCATAATAGTCTCTTAAGTTATCACTATCATTATCTTCAAAAACAGATGCTGGTACGGCAACATCTACTTGCTGTCTAACTTTACCATCATCATATGATTTATAGTTTGCAGCAACAAAAGTAGACATAGGCATCATCTGTGTATCTGTATCCCTGCGTACCATATTCCATTTTTCATCTTTGAAAAATGCCATAGGATCACGCTTAGTTCTAAACTTAACGGCAACTCTTAAATTTCCATAGTTTCCATTATTAGTAATGTATTGGAAACGCATACCATAGCCAAGGTCATTTAGTAAAAAATGACCAACTGATTTATTACTATTTCCCCAAGTTTTATCTACAATCCCATTATTTGCAGGATTATATAATTGTTGAATAGTTTCATTATTAGAGTATGATAAATTCTTTAACTCAAAAGAAGTTTCTCCAAAGCTAGGGCTATGATCATACTTTTCCATATGAATACCGTCTTCTTCTAAAAATTTAGAAGCCCATGCAGTCCATTCCTGTCCAAAATTTTTAACATCTAGTGTTGCGTAATGCTTTAGCATTTCACTTGTTTCAGCAATATCTTGAATATGTGTACTTGTTGATGTATTAGGAGATAAAGTCACCTTTGGTGCAACAAAAAATTTATCATTCTCATCATATAATGGGATTCTACTAACAATATCATCAAAGCTAGTTATATACTTATTACCATTATCTGGATCATTAGGGTTTAATATATAGAACTCGAAATCATCTACGACACTTAAATCCTTTGATAACATAACTGATAACCATGGATTAGAAGTATAAGGCATTTCATTATTATTCAAAACATCATTGATACTATTACTATTAGTTAAATCTAATCCTTGATTACTTTTAGAAAGGTCATCATATAGCTCTTGGTGCATACCCATATTAAACACAACAAGCCAATCCTGTTCATGCTTAATATTTTCATCATTTAGCGCAATTACTTTCGCATACCTATTTACCATTTTCTGGTCAGTATGCCCTCTCTCCATATCTCCGCCTGTAAGACTTACATGTGTTAAATCTTCTCTGGAAATTGTATAATCATCTGTTGGTGATGCCTTATAAATTTCTTGAGCTTGCACAAATTGAGTAGAAAAAGGTATACCTGACATAAGTAGTGCTCCACCTAGTACTACAGCACCACTTCTTTTAGCCAACCCTTTTAACCTCTTGTTGTTTTTAGCCTCTTGATTACTTTTCATTTTCCCTCCCAAACTTGACTTCTTGTTTAATATTCAAATAATTGGTTTAATGCTTTTATTTTTTTTTTTTTATGTTCAAGTTTTTATATTATTTAAATATTATTGATACTTAAATTTCTTTAATCAATAAACTTAATTATACTTCTTCTAATTCATTTCCGCAATAATTAATACATGTTTTGTAATGTTTTATTTTAAAAACAATGCATGCTACCATTATGTTTTTTATAATTAGATTTTCATTTAGTATTTATTATTGCAAAATTATTACAATATATTTTCTGATTATTTCATGCAAATATATTCATATTCCATTAATAAATAAAAATAGAAAGCATTACTTTAGAGTAAACTCATTCGCAAACACTTTCTATTTATACTAATCTAATTTTAATTTTTCAAACAACCTATTGGAACTACATAAATTCCATCCTTACATCTATAAGCCCAATCACCAACTCCTGTCAATACCATTTGAAATGATGGACTATTCATCTTTTTTATATCAATCTTATTAATCATTGATTTTAGGTTATTAGCCCCCTCTTCAATCAGCTTTTCTCCACCAAGCTTTATTTCAATAAGCCCATATCTTCCATCCCTAAGATGTATAACAGCATCACATTCTTGATTTCCCTTGTCACGGTAATGATATACTCCTCCATTTAATGAATCCGCAAAAACTCTAAGATCTCTAATACATAATGTTTCAAATAAAAATCCAAATGTATTTAAATCATTAATCAGATCCTTAGGTCCTATCCCAAGTGCTGCAGCAGCAATAGAAGGATCTATATAATAGCGAGTCTGAGTTGTTCTTATAGCAATCTTAGACCTTAAATTTGGGTTCCACGCTGACATATCTTCAATTACAAATATCTTTCGTAATGCATTTATATAAGTTGATACTGTGTCCTCATTAATAGAAATGCCTTCATTATTTTCAATATCTTTGGCAATAACTGAATTAGAAACCTGTGTACCTTGATTTCTAGCATACGACCTCATCAATTTAATTACTCTCTCTGAATTTTTTTGTATATTATCAGCCCTATTTATATCAGAATGAACAATGGCATCATAATAGTCTAACGCTTGATCCAGTGCTATATCGTCTCTCATATCTATTGATCTTGGCCATCCTCCTCGACAAACTAAAAATGCCAATTTATTAATATCTATACTTGATTTTCCAAAAATTTCCTTCTCTTTGTTAAATAGATCACTTAAACTAACTTCCCCTGTTGAGTCTCCTGATTCATATAAGCTCATAGGTCGCATTCTTAACCATGAAAATCTTCCCGTACCCGAATGAGTTATTTTATCAGTTTCAATAGGTACTGAAGATCCAGTAAGTATAAATTGGCCCAATTCCTCTCTATGATCTACTTCAAATCTTATCGAATCCCAAAGTTTTGGAGCTAGCTGCCACTCATCAATCAATCGTGGATTATCTCCTTTTAGTAACAACTTTGGATTTAAATCTCCTAAAGTTATATTTTCTTCTATTTTTTCTGGATCATCCATATATAAAATACTTGAAGCAAATTATTCATCCGTTGTAGTTTTACCACACCATTTAGGCCCGTCTATTAATACAGCCCCCTTTCCTTCTAATTTTCTAGCCAGAATATCATCAACAACTCTTTTTCTATATTTTCTCATACTTTATCCTCTTTTATTAATTAAAGCTATTATATTTTATGTTTATGAACATTATGTGATTTTTCCGGCATTTGGCTGTTTATTTTTCCGGCATTTGGCTGTTTAGCATTTTTTTATAAAAAAATGCTTGTAGCATCAGCTACAAACACTTTTATTCTATATAATCAACTAAATTTATCAATTTATATAAAAGTTATAATAAGATTACCCAATTTGTAGCAAAAGGGTAATCTTTTTTGTATATTACAACTTACTTTTAATCATCAAGTTCCCAATGACCATTTTTCCCTTTACCAACATACTTAATATTAGGAATGTCTTTTATATATCTTGTAATGGTTTTTTCACTAACTCCTAATACCATAGCTATATCTTTACGGTTCACTCTATTGTCCCCTTTAATCATATTTTTGATTACGTTTTCAATTTCTTTGAGGGACATTCGAGGGACATTTCGAGAGACATTCCCTCCACCAACCTTTTGTGTTGCTATCTTCTTCAAAGGAATAATCGTTCTAAATATATCTCCCTCCTCAAATAGCGGTTTTTGTCCTGAATAAAGCTGTGTGTACTTGTAAGTGTTTCTCATTCCTGAACCAAGTTCATCCGCAAGGCCTATTTCTCTGAAAACTTTAGATATAGCAGGATTCTTAGGAAACGGCTCAAACTTCTGTAAATCTAATGCTCCCATTCCATGAGCCAAGTTGCTGTTTTCAACTGTAATCCTCTCATCGTCAATAATCATCTTTGCTGGAAAAGCACTTGAATAATCTCTGTGAGCCAATGTATTGGAAACTATCTCTCTCAGTATTCTATCTCTTGCATTGACATTTACAATTCCGTCCAAGACAAATAAATCATTCAAATGCTTCTGTCCAAATTCTATCAGTCTGTCATAACTGTCAATCAGGTTTGTTATAACAACATCTCTATCATCATATCTATCCTTGTTTTCAATCCTGAATATTGCATCCGTTTTGTGCTGTGGGAGAACGGACATAATAGAGTTGTCTTTTCCAAATAACAGAATAGCAGCTAATGTAATTCCCTCGCGCTTTGTTTCCGGATCGGTAAGTATCAAATTGGCACTTCTAAGAAACTCCTCATTACTCATATTTTTCCAAACATGATTTCTATTTCTTGCTATAGCCATTTTTTTAGCTTTATCAATTACAGAAGCATCAAGAAAGTCAATATCAAGATTCGGATATACTTTATTTACAAAATAGCTTCCCTGTTTTCTTGCATATAGCTTATATACAAGCTCTGAATTATCTGTGATATTGATATCTCCTTCATAAGACCTATCCCAAATTCTGCCGTTATGTCTGCATACCTGATAACCCTCAGGAACTCTTATATAAATAACTTGTTTTCCCACAATTTCAAAAGTTTCCGGCAGCAAATAAAGTGGTGGATACAACTTTTGCGGATTGTTGATAGCTGTAGTAAATTCTTTAATCACTTTATCTACCTTATCTTTACTAACACCAACAATTTCTCTTTTATCATTTACACCAAGTAAGATATGTCCTCCATTTCTATTATTAAAAGAGCATACCGTATCAAAGACATCTTTAGTTAAAGCATTTTTAGACTCTTTAAACTCGACATCTATCTTTTCTCCGGCTTGAATCAACTTCTTTATTTCATCTATCGTCATATGCGTCATTTCACCCTACTTTTCCTTCAAAAGATTATAGCATTTTTAGGGGATTTTTTCTACTCTGAAATTAGTGGTATCTTACTTGCTATATGTCTAAACTGTCTCTTTTATCTCATTTTCAATCGCATCTAAAAATTCTTTATTAGAAGATTTACCCTGAGCAATATCCGATAATTCCATTTCCCACTTCGCTATCTTTTATTCCGACTTAGAGCTATCTGCTACAATAGTTATAAGGCTAATTCTTTTTTTAGGATCGTTTAGGTACATAACCATAAGATATTTATATAAATCAAGGTATTTTATTCTATTTCTTGTTTTTTAGGATTATGTCCATTTAAGTATTTTTAACGATTTTTCTATCACATTTTAATTCTCTAGCAATTTTAGATATGTTCAATTTTAGTTCTCCTTCTAGATAGACTCTGCTTAAGTAACTTAATTCATTAACATTATTAATTTTAACTTCAAATATTGTCATAATAATTAATCCATTCCTTTAATTTACTAGATAAATTATACAAATAAGATTACCCAATTTTTAGTAAAAGGGTAATCTAATTATAGCTTTTATAATTGGTAAAATCTTGTTAACAAAATAATTGTCGCACCTATTTTTTCATTCTTTTTGCACATTCAATTAGTTCGTTCGTATATGCAGAATAACTTATAAATATTCCAATTTATAATAAATATACCATTGGGTATATGTCACCAACAGTATTTGACAAAGAGCCTATTTTTCTCACCATTTTTGATATAAAAACTTCTAAAGACAGGTTATATTTGTGAACATCATGTGATTTTTCCGGCATTTGGCTGTTTAGCATTTTTTTATAAAAAAATGCTTGTAGCATCAGCTACAAACACTTTTATTCTATATAATCAATCAGAGTTATCAATTTATTATATTCAATATTATTGGATTTATCACTCGATATATCTCCCAACGATACTGCCCTTTTATTGCCATGATAATCACTTCCACCAGTTATAATCAAATTTTTACTCTCACAAAATCTAACCAATTCACTAATTTCTAAAGTGCTGAAAGTAGGATATACACATTCTATTCCATCAATATCATACATAGATATAAATTCCTCTAAATTATTAAATAGACTATTACTGTTACTATATTCAAATATATGTGCTAATATAGCAACTCCACCACAACTATGTATAATTTCTACTACCTTACTCAAACTAGGATATAATGATGTCTGGTCTACAAACAGCTTGCTTTTTGGATTATAAACTTCATTTCTTCTAAATAATTTCGAACTATTTTTACTATTTAAGTTATAGAAAAATTTATCATTATAATCATATTTTATAATTTCATTTAACACATATTTTTTACAAGATTCTTTTTTAGGATTAAATTTAATATTTTCTTTTTCCAGTAATATGCCAAGCTTACTATATGCATTAATTATAATCTCAAACTCTAAAATTTGCTTTTCCTCAAACTTTAAAACATGTTTATCTAATAAATCTTTCATTTTATATATGTCAAAATTATATCCAAGTATTTCTATAATTTCTCCATTAAAGGTAGTTGTTAGTTCTACCCCAGTAATAATTTTTCCCAAATAGCAATTTAAATTTTTATCAAAATATGCATCAATTGTGTTATGGTCTGTAATAGATAAATAAGTCAAGTTAATACTATTTGCCTTATTAGCTATTTCTAAAACACCATCTGTTCCATCTGAATAATTTGAATGAACATGAAAATCATACATCATTTATATTCCTTTATTAAATCATTAGATATAAATATATATGTTATTATAAAACTGCAAATACAAGCTATCAAATATCCAATTAAAAAATGAATTATTAATGTAGGTATAACATGACTTAATGCTAATATACCAGAAGGGGAATAAGATGTGCTCATTACATGCATAAGCATTACATATGCACCACCAAATCCAGCACCTAACCCTGCTGTTATAAACGGTTTTACAAGCGGTAATGTAACACCATATATCAAAGGCTCTCCAATCCCTAAAAATCCTGCTGGTAAAGCACCTGCAATTACCTTTCGTAACCTATGATTATTGGTTTTCTTTGCTTTTACATATAGTGCTATAGCTGCACCAACTTGACCTACACCTGCCATTGCTGCGGCTGGAAATAATGTAGTACCTCCAATTTTTTCAATCTGTAAAGTATAAATTGGAACCAAACCTCTATGCAATCCAACTAGCACTAATGGCAAGAAGAACGCAGCAACTATATATCCAGTTACCATACTAATCCAAATATTATTAGAATGTATAAAAATATTTAAAAAACTTGCGATAATTGTAGATAACCATCCCGTTATTGGCATTACTACTAATACAAATATAGGCATTCCTACAAGCATAGCTAATAAAGGAGTAAAAGAAATATCCAAAATTGATGGCATATGCTTATGTATAAATTTTTCAATTTTTGATAATATATAAACTCCAACTACTATTCCTATTATTCCACCTGCTCCTGTTGATAAAATGGAATCATTTACATTTTTTTCATTATACCATCCCAAAACTTTAGATATACTTACAACTGTTGGATTTAAACATGCTGCACCAATCATACCTCCTAACATTATATTTAATTTAAATTGCTTGGCAGCACTAATCCCCGTAAATATTGTCATATAAGCAAGAAATGCATTACCTATTAAAACAAATATGTGCATAACAATATCTGTAATAGAGTTTTTAGGTAGGACTCCACTCTTTATGCATATATCAATAATTTTTCCAAGCCCATTACAAATACCAGATGCTATAAATGCTGGTATCATCGGTGTAAAAATATCAGCTATTATTCTAAATTTTTCGACTATTTTACTTCCCTTTTGCTTTTCTGTATATTTACTTTTATTATCTTTCCAATCTGAAGATGATTCTATTTTATTTTCATTTATTTTATTTTCATTTATTTTATATTCATTTATAAATATATCCATTACATCTCTTACTTTTTCAGGCCCTAATATTATTTGTAAATAATTTCCATTATTAATAACTCCTATTATCGATTCAGTATTTTTAAGTATATCAATATTAACTTTATTTATATCTTTCACTAACATTCTTAATCTAGTCATACAGTTTTCTACACTTATGATATTTTCGCCTGAGCCTACATTATTAAAGATAATTTTACTTAATTCTTTATTATTCATCTTCATTTTCTCCTATACATTTTCTAAGAAAACCTTCATTATACTCTAAGTTATCAAGCGCCTTTTTATAATCATAACCTAATAATTTCATTATAATTGCAACCTTAACACTTCCTTTTGCTTTGCTAATATATAGCTTAGCTTCATCACTAGAACTTTTTGTTACTGCACAAAAAATATTTATCGCCCTGGACTTAAGCTTATTATTTGTAGCCTTAACATCAACCATTAAATTTTTATATACTTTTCCTAGTTTTACCATAACCCCAGTTGATATCATATTTAGTATCATCTTTTGTGCTGTTCCAGCCTTAAGTCTTGTAGATCCTGTAAGTATCTCCGGGCCAACGTTTACCTCAATTCCAATATCAGTTAACTTACTTATTTCGCTATTTTTACTACAGGATATTGATATACTTAATGCTCCAATTGATCTTGCATACTTTAGAGCACCAATAACATAAGGTGTTCTTCCTGATGCTGCTAGGCCAACAACTGTATCCATTGCTGATAGATTTAAATTAATTAAATCTTTTCTGCCATAATCAAAACTATCTTCTGCCCCTTCTATTGCACTAAACATAGCATCATTACCACCAGCAATTAAACCTATAACCATGTCTTCTTTGACCCCAAATGTTGGAGGACATTCAGCACTGTCTATTACCCCTATACGTCCAGAACTACCAGCGCCTACATATATCAGTCTTCCACCTAGCTTTAGTTTCTTTGATATAGCATCTATTGCTTTTGCTATATTATTAGTTTCATTTTTAACAGCAAAAATAACATTCATGTCTTCTTCATTCATAAGCTTAACAATACTATGACTATCTAATGTATCCAAATTCTCAGTTCTGTCGTTTTTCTGTTCTGTGGACAAATTACTTATGTCAATCATATTTTTTGTCATCACCTTTCTCACCTCCTTTATCTAAATGTGTTTCTATTAATCTTTCTATAGAATATTGATAGTTTAAGTTAGCATATTTTGTATATATTATGTCTACTAAGTTTAGTAATGCAATTCTACTACTCATGGCTGCATTTCTAAATATTGATTCATTAGCAGATACAAATAGTTTATAATCGGCCAATTCTACCAGTGGCGATTGGTAAAATCGTGTTAATAAAATAATTTTTGCACCAGTTTTTTTCATTCTTTTTGCACATTCAATTAACTCGTTCGTATATCCAGAATAGCTTATAAATATTCCAATATCTTCCTTGCCACTATTTATGGCTGATAATAATTGTGAATGCCAGTCTTCATTAAAAATAGTCATTTTATTTATTCTAAGAAATTTTAAATATAAGTCTTTAGTTACACATTGAGAAGCTCCCATTCCAAATAAAATAATATTTTTAGCATTATTAATTTTTTGTATAACCTCATTTAATACCTCAATATTCAATAGTCCCATAGATTCTTGTAGTGAGATAATATTATTTATTGTTATCTTCTCAATCATCTTTTCATCATCGTCATCAAATTTTAATTGCTTTGATTTTTCATTTATAACTTCCTTCTGATTAATTAGTTCAATAGCAATAGCTCTTATAAAATCTTTATATCCATTAAATCCTATTTTTTTGCATAAACGTACAACTGTAGCTTGAGATACAAAGCTTTTATCAGCTAATTCTTTTACAGATAGCTCAACAACTTTTTCTGGATCAATTAATATATTTTCTATGATATTTTTTTCTGAATAGGTTGCACAACTTTTATAATTAGATAATGTAATTAATATTTTTTTCATATCATCCTCTTAAATAAATAATATATTGTGAAATAAAATTTACAATATATTATATCTCTTTTGAAATTTTATTTCATAAAATGGCATAAAAAAAAGACCTATCTCTAGGTCCTTAGGTACTGGCATCCACCTACGCTCCCACACCGTTGCCAGTGCAGTACTCTCGGCCGAATAAGGCTTAACCGTCGTGTTCGGGATGGTTACGGGTGTTT
>JAEZWQ010000048.1 GCA_023420085.1 Bacillota bacterium | reverse complement strand
GGACAGTATCTTGGACCTATACCCTCTATTTGCCCTCCAAATAAAGCAGATCTGTGGAAATTATCCCTTATCACCTGGTGTGTCGCTTCATTTGTATATGTAAGCCAGCATTTTACCTGATCCTTTTGGAGAAAATCATTCATAAATGAAAATGGTACTATCGTTTCATCTCCATTTTGCTCTATCATTTTTGAAAAATCCAGACTGCTTGAAAGTACACGTGCAGGCGTACCAGTTTTAAATCTTCTAAGCTTCATACCTATTTCTTTTAGGGATTTAGATAACTGATTAGATGAAGAAAGTCCATTGGGACCAGCTTCAAAAACACCTTCTCCAATAAAAATTTTACTCCTTAAAAATGTACCTGTAGCAAGAACTAGTGCTTTGCAGCTATAAAATTGATTAGTTATGGTTCTTATACCTTTTAAGCTTTTGTTATCGACTACAATTTCCTTAACTTCACATTGATAAATTCGTAAATTTTCCTGTTTTTCTAGGGTTTTCTTCATTTCTATATGATAGGCATTTTTATCTGCTTGTGCCCTAAGCGAATGAACAGCCGGGCCTTTCGCAGTATTAAGCATCCTGCTCTGAATAAAGGTTTTATCAATATTTAAACCCATCTGACCACCAAGCGCATCTATTTCTCTTACCAGATGTCCCTTTCCGGTTCCACCTATTGACGGATTACAAGGCATCATCGCAATAGATTCAAGATTCGTAGTGAAAACACAAACACTACTTCCCATTCTACTTGCAGCAAGTGCAGCTTCACATCCTGCATGGCCAGCACCAATGACAATAATATCGAAATTATTCTTCAAAATTCACCCCTTATTTACCTAAACAAAATCTTTCAAATACCTTATCTATGATATCTATTGATGCATTTTCTCCTATAATTTCTAATATGCTTTCATATGCATGGTTTATATCTATTTCAACTATTTCAAGTGGTTCAGAATTTTCTATTAGAGTAATTGCATCCTTCATAGATGAAATTGCGGCAGATAAGCTTTCTTTATGTCGCTCATTTATATAAAGATTAGTTAGACTCTTTTCCACAATGTTAGTATTTTTAATTTTATTACTTATCATATCCTTAAGCTTATCAATGCCTAAAAGCTCTTTGCTAGATACTCTAACAATATCTATATCATAGTTTACAAGCATATCATATATTTGCTTTTCATCTAGTTTTCTATCTAAATCATCCTTTGTTATAACTATAATAGTATCCTTGTTTTTGCAATTTTTTAAAATATGAATATCTTCAGCCGTAAGCTCCATACTCCCATCAAGCAATACAAGTACAAGTTCCGATTTATTAAATGCTTCCTTAGACTTCTCTATACCTATTTTTTCAATATAGTCTGACGCTTCTCTTATTCCTGCAGTATCTACAAGTGTGACCTTATTACCATCAATTTGCAAATTCACTTCTATTAAATCTCGTGTAGTTCCAGCAATATCCGTGACAATAGCTCTATCCTCTCCAACAAGCGAATTCATAAGAGCAGATTTTCCCACATTAGGCCTTCCTACTAATGCAATGTTATATCCTTCTCTTACTATTTTACTTCTTTCATAAGTGTTATATAGCTTATTCACATCTATCAATATATTTTGCAAATCTTCAAGCAACTTGCTATAAACAACCTCTTCTATATCTTCATCAGGATAATCTATATTAACTGTAATATTTACTAAAATATCTATAAATTTATCTCTTATATTTTTTATGTAATCTGAAAGGCTTCCATTTAACTGGTCTACAGCTATATTAAAAGATGAATCAGAGCTTGCATTTATAATATCCATAATTGCTTCAGCCTGACTTAAGTCTATTCTGCCATTTAAAAAAGCTCTTCTCGTAAATTCACCCGGTTGAGCAATTCTTGCTCCATTAGATATAACAAGAGAAAGAATATTGTCCATTGCAATTCTTCCTCCATGTCCGTTTATTTCTATAACATCTTCACCTGTAAAACTATTTGGTCCTTGCATAAATGATACAAGCACCTCGTCTATTATTTTATCATTATCCATGATATATCCATAAGATAGATAGCGGTTTTTTATGCCACCATTTTTTTTACCAGGCTTAAAAATTTTATTAGCAATTTCCTTACTTTTTTTGCCGCTTATCCTAATAATACCTATGCCTCCATTTCCTGGTGGAGTGGCTAAAGCAGCAATTGTTTCATGTGAAACACCTATTTTGTAAATGTTATTCATTTGCATTCCCAATAAATAAAGCCCGCTGAGCGGGCTAAATTATTTTTTCTCAATAACAACCCTTCTATAAGGATCATTACCTTCACTTCTTGTTGTTATTCTATTATTTTTTTGTAAAACTGTATGAATTATTTTTCTTTCATAAGGATTCATAGGCTCAAGCTTAACTGCTCTGCCACTTCTTAGAACATTATTAGCAAGCCTCTGAGCTAATTTACATAATGTTATAGCTCTCTTTTTCCTATAATCCTCTGCATCAATTATTACTCTAATATATTCATGCTCTCCTTTATTAACAACCAAACTGGTTAAATATTGAATAGCATCTAAAGTTGATCCTCTTTTTCCAATAAGAGTGGATGTCTGGCTTCCTGAAGCTTCAATAAATACAGTATCTTCATTTGCTCTAGCTTTAAAGCTAACATCTATATTCATTTTATCTGCTAACTCAGTTAAAAAATCAAGAGCAGGATGTTCTTCAACTGTTTCAAGCTCATCCCTATTAAAATCCGCAATTAATACAGCTGCTTCTGTTGATTCTTCTATTTCCATTCTCCTTTTATTTTTTCCGGTATCCAAATTTGGTTTTCTGAAAGGATTGGTAATAACGTAATCTGAGTCATCATTATCATCTGATTTATTAATTTCTTTTCCTGTTTTTGCTATATCCACATTTTCAGTTGATTTCTTTTCTTTCTTCATTGGATTAGCGATAGGTTTATCATCATTATCAGTTGAAATAACTTTATTTTCAACATCCTTTTTTTCTTCTACTGTATCATTTTCATCTTTTAGAGTTACTCTAACTAATGCTAATTTGGAGCCTATTCCTAAAAACCCTCTCGAAGGTTCTTCCTTTACTTCAATATTTTCTATTTGCTCTCTAGTTGCATTTAATTCTTCAAGGGCAAGTTCAACTGCGGCGTCAACACTTACTCCCCATTTTTCAGCAAACTTCATATTTCCTCCAACTATGCTCTCTTTTTCTTATTCTTTTCTAAGTTTTTTCTGAGCTTATTAAATCTGAAGTTAAAACCGATCTGCACTACCTGACCAATAAACCAGTATACCGCAAGTCCAGCAGGATATGATCTTGCAAGCCATAGTATCATAATTGGAAAAACATATTTCATTATGTTCATCATTCCCTGACTTTGACCTGCCATAGCTGGATTACTCTGACTATTTAAGAAAAATGAAAGAAATGTTGCCAGTGCAGCTAATATTGGTAATATCCAAAGGTCTGGCTGACTTAAATCCCTCACCCATAAAAATTGCTCATGTATTGCAAATACCATTTTTTCAGATGTTAAATAAGCAAGAGGTGTTCTTAGTAATGAAAAGAGTCCCATAATAACTATCATCTGAATAAACATAGGTAGACAACCACCAGCTGGATTTATACCACTTTCACTATAAAGC
>JAEZWQ010000021.1 GCA_023420085.1 Bacillota bacterium | reverse complement strand
GCCTAAGGGTGAGAAGACTGAGTTCGCCATTACCGATGAGATGCTTCAAGCACCCAAGGTTGAAGAAGCAATCGGTGTTGAGGTCGCTGAAGGCGATCGTGTTGTCGTCGAATTTGTCGATGCGCTCGATCGTCCGTTGACCACGATTGACACCACTGTGTTGCATCGTGAATCCTCGGTTGAACTCATCAATCCGAAGCAGACATGGACTAACGACGGTGGATTCAAGGCAGTCTTCGAAATTCCAGAAGGCGTCACCGACGGGGAATCGGCATTCTTGACCGATGCTGACGGGGAGCCGATCCTCGTCGATGGCAAAAAGGTCGAGGGAAAGATCGATCCGGTCAAGAAGACCGTCACCTTCGATCTCAGCTCAGTTGACGATGGAAAAGTCGTTCGCGCCAGCTTCACTCAGGCAAACAAGAAGCCGACGATTTCTTCCGCGTCGCTGACGGTCGACAAACGCACCCTGGGCAATGTCACATTTGCTGAAGACCCGGCTGCGAACGCCACCTCCGTCACGGTGAACGCTCCATCGGATATCCGTGAGGGCGATCGTGTGATCGTCAGCATCGTTCCAGCGGGTTCCGAGCCGAACACCGAACCGGTCGAGCGTGGCAGCGTTGAATACACCACCGGTGCAACGATCAATGTGCCACTCAAGGACGGCGGCACGGTTAATGCCGGCGACCAGGTCATCGTCACGGTCGCGGCGAAGAACGGTCACACTGTCTCAACCGACCCCTTCACGGTGGTCGTGCCGACAGACACGACGGCAGTGACCGAGAAGCCTACGATCAAGAAGATCAACGCCGACAACCCCACGATCACGATCGGCAACGTCGATCCGCATGCCGACAAGATCACGGTCAATGTTGGTACGGATTCTGTTGTGTTGACGAAGGCTGATACCGGGTGGGGGCTCACTGCGGAAGATCAAGCGAAGTACGACATCGCAGAAAACGAAGGGTCGATTATCCTGACTCCGAAGCCTGATCACAAAGCGAATGTGGAAGGCAAGGAGATCACGGCAACCGCGACCAACACGAATGATCCAGGTCAGAAGGAAATGACGTCTGACCCGGTGCCATTCGATACCACCGCGCCTGCTGCACCGGCAGTGTCGGGCGCAATCACGGAAGGCGACACCACCATCAACGTGGTGAAGCCCAACGACGACACGACGAAGATCACCATCACCATTCCTACCGATCCTCAAACGACCATCGTGTTGACGAAGGATGAGAATGGAACCTGGAGTGGCAGCGACGGTGGAAGTACTGTCACTGTTACTGAAAAGCAGGTTGAGGGGGCACCGGTGCTGGAAGTGATCTTGCCTGCCGGCACGGAGATTCCTGCGCCTGGTGAGACCAACCCGAAGAAGGTCACCATCACCGCTGAGGACGCTGCGGGTAACGTCAGCACCACGGTCGAAAAGGAGATCACCGGGAAGCCGGGAGAAACGCCGAAGACCGATGCCGACAAGAATGATCCGAACCCGCCTGCGACCAGGGTTCCAGTTGCGAACCTCAATGAGCTGACGCAGCCTGAGAAGGAGGCGGTGAAGAAGGCGATTGAAGACGCCAACAAGACCGGTGACGGCACCTCGACACTGCCGCCGGGTACGGTGATTAGCGTTGACAACAAGGGGAATGTCACGGTGACATACCCCGACCAGTCGACGGATACCATCCCGTCGGCTCAGACCGTGACGGAAGCGATCGACCCGACTCGGATTAAAGAGGGAGATACTTCAGTCGGCGTCAAAGAACCGACAGAGGCCGATGAAATTGTCATCACCGTTCCTACCGATCCAGAAACGACTGTCACTGTCACGAAAGATGAGGACGGAACGTGGACAACGGATACCGGTGTCGCCGTCAACAAAGATCCAGAAGGAAACCTTGTCATTCCGCTTCCTGAAGGGACAACTATTCCTGCGCCGACAGATGGCAAGGATAAGGTGACCATCACGACGAAGAAAGATGGCACTGTCGACAACACGACAGACGTTCCGATCGTGAAACTCACCGATGCGGAGAAGTACGATCCGATCGTGCCGACCGACAAGGTTGGTGTGGTTGATCCCAATAAGCTCAGTGATGAGGAGAAAGAAGCGGTCAAGAAGGCGATTGAAGATGCCAACAAGACCGGTGACGGCACCTCGACACTGCCTCACGGAACCGACATCACCGTTGACGGTCAGGGGAATGCCATCATTTCCTACCCTGACGGCACGAAGGATGAAATCTCCGGCGAAAAGCTCGTCGTCGCCAAGAAGCCTGAACCACCAAGCGTCGATAAGACGAAGTTGAGTGGGGTCATCGACGAAGCTGAAGGTCTGCGTGATGACGATCGCTACCTCAATGCAGGCGACGATCAGAAGAAGGCCTTTGATGAGGCTTTGGAAGAAGCCAAGAAGGTCTTGAACGATCCGAATGCGACCCAAGAGCAAATCGATGCGGCGGCGAAGAAACTTCGCGACGCGATCGACGCCCTCAACGGTAGCTCAAAGCCTTCAGATGACGACAATAAGAAGCCGTCAAAGCCGGGACAAGGAGATTCGACTGAGCCTGCCACCGGTCGCAAACCCGTGAGCCATCTCGCGGCAACTGGTTTCGCGAGCTCGGGAGCACTGACCGGAGCAGTTCTTGCTGCTGTCGCCGCAGCGGTGGTATTCGTATGGCGCAGACGGCGCCTGTCGGAGCCCGACGCATGACGTTCTAACCGAGAATCGTCACCAACATCCGTGGTGGTGTCTCACGGTTCTTGACTGAGCCACCACCCGGTACAACACGATGGAGCAGCGCCAATGGTCGCTGCTCCATCGTGTTTTGTGAAAGAAGTTGCCCTCGACATCGCTCCATCGTGTCGATGAGCGGGATATCTGCCTGGGTGGGGTCTTTGGATTCCACGCCCGCGGTGTCGTCTGGGTGAAATTCGCTGCGCGCATGCATCGGGGCAGGGTGTTGGGAGCGTCATCGAGTATCATCGAGTCGGATCAAGAAGATAAGCGTCAAGTCTTTCAGCTTGCTTATCTGGCAACCGGGTGTCGCGCTCGGTGCCCCTGGAAGAAGATCTGCAGCAGGAAGTACCTGCTGAATATCGCGAGAGGAAATGAAATATGACGAATTTGGTGAACGTTGGTGTTCTTCATTCTTCGGTAGATACGCTCACCGTGCCTTCTCTTCCAGCTGTTCCAGCACCAGTCACGGCACCGGCAGTGCCGCATGTGTGGGAAATGCCCAATGAGGGGCTGCAGTGGTGTGATTGTGAGGAAGGGTGCGAGGTCGACCGAGATCTCGTGGAAGATCAGGCGTGGCTGATTTTCGATGGTGAGCCTCAGTGGGTGTCTCATCCGAATTTGTGTCGGCTCATTCAGGAGTTTTGGGCTTATGACGAGGTCTGCAATTTCTTCTTTGACCACGTCGAGCGCAGTGCTCGTGCTGTTCACGGATCGGTTGCTGAAAAGTATCCGTTCCCGGTTGCGATCGACATCGCTGGCTACTTTTCAAAAACGTGGCAGGGATGCCCTGAAGAAAGCTGTCAAGGAGGGGGTCGCTGGTCTGACCTCCTCGACGATAATCTCGCAGTTGATGATGTCGAGTAGGTAATCTACTTCTGGAGGAGGGGATCCGCGTGTGATTCAACTGGGATCCGCTCCCGAGAACGGCGTCGCGCAGCGACGTCACGCATACTTCGGAGATAGACGCGAAGCTCCCTCGGTAGTGTCGTGTCTATCTCTCGGTTTTTGCCGGATACCTCTTTTCAAACTCCATCAGAATTCCCAGCAGCGTTTCGTCGAGAAAACTCAGTGCCTGTTGCCTGATTTTGGTTGGAACCCCGTAGTAGGCTTCCGCGATTGCCCCGGTGATAGCTGCCAGCGTATCGCTGTCACCGCCCACTGATATGGCATTTCTGATGGCATCTTCGAAGCTGGTTGATTCGAAGAACGCTTCAAATGCTTGCGGAACGGTATCTTGGCAGGTTTCGTTGAACTGATAGGTTTCGCGGATGCCATCGAGGGTGAAGTCTAGCGGGTAGTAGTTCGCCGTGATGTGGCTGTGGATCTCGTCCAAGGTCTTCCCTGTGCGGCCGAGGAAGACAGCGATGGCAGTTGCTTCGGCTCCTTTGAGCCCTTCGGGGTGGTTGTGTGTCACTTCGGTCACGGCGCGTGAAAGGTTGGTGACTTCGTCGAGAGTGTTGCCTACGTATCCGCATCCGCTGACTCTCATCGCAGCTCCGTTACCGAAACTGTTGTAGGGGGTGGGGG
>JAEZWQ010000020.1 GCA_023420085.1 Bacillota bacterium | reverse complement strand
TCATCCTGAGCCAGGATCAAACTCTCATGTTTAGATTCTGGCTAGTTTCACTAGCTCTCAAATTTATTAACGTTTTTCTTCGTCTTTCAAGGTTCGTCTTATTATTCAGTTATCAAAGTCTGTCGCTTTGACGACTTACTTATAATATCATATAGCAAATATAACGTCAACACTTTTTTTATTTTTTTAGTCGAATTTTTATCTTACTCTTTTCACGTATTATTTACTTAACTATATCTTGTTTTATTCTTATCTTTTATATACTCAACCCATCATATGTGATAAAATATACATTGATAATGAGGTAGGCTATGAGATTTAATTTTATAAAAAAATTACCAACTCCTAAAGAGTTAAAAGAAATTTATCCAATTAATAAAAGTCTTTATAACTTAAAGCTAAATAGAGATAGAGAAATTGAAAATATTTTTTTGGGTTTAGATAAGAGATTTATTGTTATTGTCGGCCCTTGTTCTGCACATGATAGGGATTCCGTTTTAGATTATTGCGTAAGATTAAGTAAAATCCAAGATAAGTTAACGTCTAAATTATTAATCATACCACGTATCTATACTAACAAACCGAGAACCAATGGATCTGGATATAAGGGATTATTACATCAACCTGATCCTAATAAAGAACCTAATATGCTCGATGGAATAATAGCTATCAGAAACCTTCATCTAGATGTGCTAGAATACTCTGGTTTAAGTACAGCTGATGAGATGCTATACCCAGAGAATCATCGTTATATTAATGATATATTATCCTATGTAGCCGTAGGAGCAAGAAGTGTGGAAAATCAATTTCATAGACTAGCAGCTAGTGGTGTTGGCATTGCTTGTGGAATGAAAAATCCAACTTTTGGTGACTTTAACACTTTGATAAATTCTGTATATGCTGCTCAAAATCCTCATACTTTTATTTATAGAGGTTGGGAAGTTACAACTGATGGAAATGAATTAGCTCACTGTATACTTAGAGGTTATACTGATAGATCAGGCAGAAATATACCAAACTATCATCTAAATGATGTTTTAAATCTATACAAGATTAATATGAATAATAATATAAAAAACCCTTCTGTAATAATAGATTTAAATCATTCTAATTCAAATAAGGACTATAAAAAACAAATTGATATTGCTTATAATATACTTGATTATAGAAAAAATGATATAACATTACAAAAATTCATAAAAGGGTTTATGATAGAGAGTTTTATAGTGGAAGGGTGCCAACCTGTTAATGGAGAAATATACGGGAAATCTATAACTGATCCATGTCTAGGTATTGAAGATACTGAAAACTTACTGAATTATATTGCGGAGAACATATGATTAAAAAAAATGATGAGATAAATTTAACAATTGATGATTTAACAACTGATGGAGATGGAATTGCCAGATATAACAATTTGGTGTTTTTTGTTAAAAATGCCCTTCCTGGCGACGAAATAGTTGCTGGTGTTACAAAAATAAAGAAGAATTATGGATATGCTCGTATTATTGATTTTATTAAGAAGTCTCCTGATAGAGTTTCACCACCATTTAATGTTCATGAAAAGTGTGGGGGATGCGTTTTACAAAATCTATCGTATGAAGCTCAATTAAAATATAAAGAAAAACTTGTCATTTCCAATTTAAGTAGGATTGGTGGTTTTAATAATATTAAAATTTTACCAATTATCAATTCTGAGCAGCCATATTTTTATAGAAATAAAGTTCAGTATCCTGTGCGCAGATTAAAAGATGGTAAAATACATTATGGTTTTTATTCTCCTCATTCACATATACTTGTACCAAATGAAAGTTGTTTGATACAGAATAATGAAATTGATGAGTTAATGAAAATGATAAATAATGATTTAAATATATTCAATATAGATTGTTATAATGAAATTAATGGGTGTGGTTATTTACGACATGTAATAATTAGAAGAAGTCAGCTTAATGGCAGCTTTATGGTTGGTTTTGTGATAAATTCTAAAAATACAACTCCATTATTGCCGATAGTTAATAAAATAAAAAATTTCAATAATGTTAAATCAATTATTGCTAATATTAATAAGGATAATACTAATGTTATTTTAGGTAATACTAATAAATTACTTTATGGAGATGAATATATTATCGATGCAATTGGTGACATAAAATATAAAATATCTTTAAATTCGTTTTTTCAAGTTAATGATATTCAGAATAAGGTATTATATGATGTTATAGATTCCTTTGCAAATTTTGATATTAATGACAGTCTTATTGATTTATATTGTGGTATCGGTAGTATCGGACTTTATTTAAATAAAAAAGTTTGTAAAATTTATGGAATTGAAATTGTACCTTCTGCTATTGATGATGCTAAGTATAATGCAGAACTAAATAATATTGATAATGCAGAATATTTTTTGGGTGATGCTACTAATGTATTTAGTGCTTTTGTTAAGAATGGGATAAAAGTTGACAATATAATTGTTGACCCTCCTAGAAAGGGGCTTTCAAATATATTAATAGATGATATTGTTAATTCTAGTCCAAAAAACATTATATATGTTTCTTGTGATAGTGCTACTCTTTCAAGGGATTTACGAAGTTTTGTGGATAAGGGTTACATCATTAATAAAATCCAACCTGTTGATATGTTTCCTATGACTACTCATGTGGAGACAGTCTGTTTGATGACACGGAAGGAGCGATAAAAACCCTATTTATCAGGGGATTTAGGTGCTATCCGCTTACTGCGTTGTGCTAGCGAGTGTTGTTTGACTGTTCAGGGGAACAGATCAACACGTTTTTGGGGACTAAGGCCCTTAGGGTTGAGTCATTGATTTTGCTTTTGGCATTTTTCAGTGGGTGAGATTGATGTTTTTGAGGAATCAGAAACTTGTCAATCAGCTTTAAGAAAAGCTCAATAGTGAGTAAGTTATTAGAACGCACTTATGTTGGCATTACTGCCCATAATGGTTTTTACACCCTGCATAAAGCATAAAATGCTTAATTTATAAGTTAAGCTATGTTTTATAGGGAGTCTATCAATGCTATTTATAACTTACAGGGTTCTTTATCAAAGAATTGTATTTATTCTATTTGTGTATAAATATTAGAATTTCAGGAGGATACATATGGGTAACAGTTTTTTGCCAGGTAAGCCAATAAGGCTAGTTAATTTATTTACTTTTTCAGATCCTAATAATATAAAAATCAAATTTAATATGAATGCCGGTGACCCCAATAAAAGAGCTTGGGATTTATTGTTACATGATAAGCCTGAGTGGGAACTTATGAACAGATGGAAAACGAAGCATCCTTCTAATAATATGGGAAAGGCAAAATATCTATTGGCATTCGCCCAATACTATCCATATGGGCCTGAATATTTTATCTTTGGCGGTCTCTACAAAGTAACAAAAATTCATCCTGAAGTCTATAACAATTATGGCTATGAATTGGAGTTGCAGGATAAGTATCAAGAATATATAAAGCGGTTGATCATTAAACTGAAAAAGCCGATTGGAAGAGATGTATATCTAAGGAAATATTCGAATATTGATGAGAAGCTAGCACCCAAAGTTTATGAGATTTCACCAGAAGTAAAGTTAGGGAACTTCCCTGGATATAATGCAGTGTCTTTAAGGCATAACGATCTAGTGGCTATATATAAGAATTATGATCCTCGTTGGAAGCAGGCGCTTTCTTCTATTAAAGCTGTTTATCTTATTACAGATATTAGCAATGGGAAGTTGTATGTTGGTTCAGCTTCAGGAGATTCAGAAGGATTATGGCAACGTTGGGCTGCATATGCTGGAATTGGTGATAAAACAGGAGGAAATAAAGAGTTTAAAAATCTAGTAGAAAGCGAAGGAGAGGAGTACATTCCAGATAAGTTTCAGTATTCTATTCTAGAAATTTTTGATACAAAAACTGAACGAGAATATATTCGCCAACGAGAAAGCTATTGGAAAAAGGTATTAGTTACTAGAGAGCATGGGTATAATGAAAATTAGTAGCTAAGTCTAGCTTTACGTCCAAATATAAGTACATTTTAGTTTCCTCCGATACTGATGCTCTTGTTAATAAGACAGTATACAGAAGGAATTATAAACACGTTATTTCCTTTCCCAAAGACACCGCTACCCATCAACGGCCACTCAACCCGACTTGAGGGCCCTTTTCTCCCATTCAACCTAGAATTGAGATGGTGTGTTTGATGACACGTAAGTAGCGGTAGAATCCCTATTTATCAAGGGTTTTAGGTGCTCTCCATTTATCGCAATATGCTGGCGAGTATTGTTTGGCTGTTCAGGGAAACTGGTCAACGGGTTTTCGGGGCGAATTGCTCGGAGGGTTGAGTCGTCGATTTTGCTTTTGGCTCATTTGAGTGGGTGGGATAGATGAATGGAGAGGCACTGGCAATAAGGGAAGGAAGAGTTTATGTTATTATTCGATGAAATACAGCGCGCAATAACGCAAATCATTGGATTGTGTCTGCTGCCTTTTATTGTTTGGATCATCAGAAACATTCGACATAAAAGTAGTCCCATTTCTTTTTTGCAATATGTAGGATTGCGTAAAATCACTATCCTTGATAAACGAAAATTCACCTTAGGCATCCTCGCAGCTTTGATGGTGGGTTTTTCCATGTCTTTGGTTCTCGATCCCATGCTTCCTGATGATTTTCAGTTGGCGAATAGTCGCTATATGCATCAAGGGATAGATGCCTTACTTCCTGCTTTGATCTTTTCTTTTTTGGCGACCGGGCTACCCGAAGAAGTGCTATTTCGTGGATTTATAGGCAAGCAGTTGAGTAAACGATTCGGCTTTTTGGTTGGAAACACTATACAGGCTTTCATTTTTGGATTGCTGCATGGTGGTATGCTCTATGGACGCCTTGATTTCATCTTCCCTACTCTGCTTTTGCTGTATACTGGAACATTGGGTTGGCTCATGGGTTACATTAATAAACAGGCGAATGACTCCATTTTGGCAAGTTGGATTTTGCATAGTGTGTTCAATACATACGCAGTACTTTTAATTATGTTTCATGTGACCTGATGCTTGTAGAATTTATAGGGAGGCAAGAACGATGGCATCTTCAAAGGACTACTTGGACTTCATTTTAGAACAGCTGGATGGACTGGATGAGATTTCTCATCGGGCAATGATGGGTGAATATGTCCTCTATTACCAAGGAAAAGTTTTTGGTGGGATTTATGACGATCGCTTTTTAGTTAAGCCGACAAAATCAGATCTGGCAA
>JAEZWQ010000003.1 GCA_023420085.1 Bacillota bacterium | reverse complement strand
ATATGAATGGCTGGGAAGCTGAAGCAGATGCTGAAACCCTGTTAAATGGCCTTGGTATTTCTGAGCATTATACTTTACTGAAAGATTTAGATGGAAGTAAAAAAGTAAAGGTGTTATTAGCTCAAGCCTTATTTGGAAATCCAGATATTTTGTTACTAGATGAGCCTACAAACCATTTAGATTTAGATGCAATAAATTGGTTGGAAGATTTTTTAAATAATTTTGAAAATACTGTAATTGTAGTTTCTCATGATAGACATTTCTTGAATCAGGTATGTACTCATATTGCCGATATTGACTATGGTAAAATAACACTTTTTGCTGGAAATTATGACTTCTGGTACGAATCTAGTCAATTGATAAGAAGACAGATGCAAGAGTCTAATAAGAAAAAAGAAGAAAAGATAAAAGAATTAAAAGAATTTATTGCAAGATTTAGTGCCAATGCATCAAAATCAAAGCAGGCGACTTCTAGAAAGAAGGCACTTGAAAAAATAGAGCTTGATGAAATAAAAGCATCAAGCAGAAAATATCCTTATATAGATTTTAAACCAAATAGAGATATTGGAAATGATGTACTAGAAGTAAAAAATCTTGTATATGAGGTTGATGGAAATAGAATACTTGATGATATATCATTTTTATTAAATAAAGAAGATAAAGTTGCATTTGTTGGTTCAAATGAAATTGCTATAACGACATTATTCAAAATTTTAGCAGGAGAGTTAAGAGAAACTTCTGGTAGCTATAAATTTGGATTAACTACAACCCATTCTTATTTTCCAAAAGATCCTGGAGAGGAATTTGAACAGAAAGAATCAATTACTGACTGGTTAATGCAATATTCTGATCAAAAAGATGTTACATACGTAAGAGGATTCCTAGGAAGAATGCTTTTTAGTGGAGATGATAGTTTGAAAAAGATAAATGTTTTATCTGGTGGTGAAAAGGTTAGATGTATTTTGTCTAAGATGATGATGAGTGGAGCAAACATACTTATATTAGATGAACCTACTAACCATCTTGATATGGAGTCTATTCAAGCACTAAATAATGCACTTATTAAATTTCCAGGGGTAATATTATTCACTTCGCATGACCATCAATTTGTACAAACTACAGCAAACAGAATTATGGAAATTGTTGAGGGAAAACTTATTGATAGAGTTTGTACTTATGATGAATATATGGAAAATAATGAAGAGTTTAGAAAAAGAGTAATTTGGACAGCTAGTAAGGAAGATTAATGAAAAAATTTATATCATGGAATGTTAATGGAATAAGAGCCTGTGTAGGCAAGGGCTTTATGGATTTTTTTAATAATATAGATGCTGATATTTTTGCAATTCAAGAAAGCAAGTGTCAAGAGGGGCAAGTAGAGTTAGAGCTGGATGGATATCATCAATACTGGAATTATGCTAAGAAGAAAGGATATTCTGGAACAGCTGTATTTACAAAAGAAGAGCCTCTTAATGTTACATATGGAATAGGAATTGAGGAACATGATCAAGAAGGAAGGGTGATAACTTGCGAATTTGAAAAATTCTTTTTCGTATGCTGTTATACACCTAATTCTAAATCGGAATTAGAAAGATTAGATTATAGAATGGTTTGGGAAGATGCATTTAAGGATTATTTAAAATCATTAGAAGCTAGCAAACCAGTTATATTATGTGGAGATTTAAATGTTGCCCATAAAGAGATAGATCTTAAAAATCCTAAGAGTAATAGGAGAAATGCAGGATTTACTGATGAGGAGAGAAGTAAGATGTCAGCCTTATTAGAAGCTGATTTTACAGACACTTTTAGATATAAATATCCGGATTTAGAAGATGCCTATTCTTGGTGGTCTTATAGATTTAATGCAAGAAGTAGGAATGCAGGATGGAGAATTGATTATTTTATAACATCTAGCTCACTAAATGATAATATAATTGATGCAGCTATACATAGTGATATATTAGGTTCAGATCATTGTCCAGTTGAACTTACAATAAATATATAGTTATGAAAATTATTGGAAAAAATATTAGTATTAATTCTACTAAGAAAAAAGATATAAAATTTAAAAATAAAAAAATTGGAAGTGTAAATATTATAGATGAAACATCTATTCCTATAGATGAGCCATTCAATATAGAAGCTGATGGCAATAAGGTTGATATCCCCGATATAAAAAAAGTTTTAAAAAGTAGAAAATTTGGGCAAGATAGAATTGATGGCTACATAAGAATCAAAAAACTGCCTGAATTAGTCAGATTAAATAATATATCCATTGAAGATAGAATAATATATATAATGGATATAAGGGGATTTACTGCTTCTAAAACAAGTAAAGTAAAGAATAAATCAACGTTTATTTCAGCTGTAGATAAGCTTGATTATATCGAAAGCTTAGGGTTTAATACGGTTGAATTAATGCCTATATATGAGTTTTCATCAAAAATAGATAAGGATAGGATTAATTATTGGGGATATACACCAAAGGCACATTATTATGCAGTTAATCCTGCATATGGTATCAAAGACGAAATCTATGAATTTAGAAAATTCGTATCAGAATGCCATAAAAGAAATATTGCAGTTATTATGCAGATGTTTTTTGAGAATAAATCTAAGGAAGCTATTGAAGATATATTGTCTTATTGGATATATAACTTTGGCATAGATGGATTTAGAATTATTGGGACATTTAATGATGAAATACAATACTCGCCATATTTAACAAATTCATTATTATTTATAAATCAATCTAATAATACTAATGCCATATCTTATAACGATGAGTTCTTGTACAATATTAGAAATTTTTTACTTGGAAATAAAGAAGTTACATATCATATTTTTAAACATATAACTGATTATCAAAAAAGGGTTAATTATATTGCCAATGTAGATGGATTTTCTTTGAGAGATGTGTTTAGCTTTGTAGATAAACATAATGAAGAGAATAATGAAAAGAATTGCGATGGACCTAAATATAATATTAGCCAAAATTTTGGTATTGAGGGAATCACAAAAGATAGTTATATAAATGATTGTAGAATTAAAATGACTAAGATTGCATTGGCAATATTATTTTTATCAAAAGGATTACCGGCATTGAGAATGGGCGATGAGGTATATACAACTAAAAATGGAAATAATAATAGCTATCTTTTAGATGATGAAAGAGTATATCTAAACTTTAACCCCAAAGGGGATGCTATCGATATATTAAATACAATTAAAGAATTGATATATATACGAAAAGATATTATTATAAATAATAGTTCTAAAGAAAAAAATAAAACAGGAATATCATTTCATTCTAATCAAGCATGGATAGATCCTGTCGATTGTTACGATGAAAGCATGGGTATATACTTTGATTATGAAAAGGAATATTTTATAGCAATAAACATGTCAAGAAATGTTAAAAAGATAGCTATTCCTAAAGGAGATATGGAACTAATTTTTAATACTGGAGATGGATCAACTATTGATGGTAAATTTATTAATATAAGTCCTATGTCTATAAGTATATATGGTAGAAAGGAATAATATGTTCGGAGAATATGTTGCATACGTAGGTTCGTATACACGATCAAAAGCTAAGGGTATAAGCATTTTTGATATTGATATGGAAGAAGGAAAGCTAAAATTCAGAAAAGAAGTAGAAATATCAAATCCATCATTTATAAAAATTGATGATAATAAAAAGATTCTATATGCAATCCAAGATGCAGGACTAAGAGCCTATAAAATTAAAGATGACGGTGAATTAGAGTGTCTAAGTGAAATAGGTATAAATGGAATGAGAGGGTGCTATATTGATATAGATACAGATGGTAAGTATATTTATGTAGCAGGTTACCATGATGGAAAGGTTACAATGATTTCTTTAAATGAGGATGGTAGCTTTGATAAAATAACAGATGAAATATTTTTCAAGGGTATGGGGAAACCTTATGAAGATAGTTATAGGCCTCATGTTTCATGCTGTAAACTAACTCCATTTGAGAAGTTTTTATGTGTGGCAGATTTGAGTCAAAATAATTATATAGTTTATGATATAGATAGGGACTATGGTACGCTTAATCAAACTTCAATAATTCCATGTGAATTAAATTCAGGACCTAGGGAAATCGTATTTTCACAGACAGGAAGATTTGCATATACGGTTGGAACTAAAAATAAACAGATAGAAGCATTTAAATATAGTTCTGATGAGCATAAACCGGAGTTTACTAGTATTCAAAAAATTAAGTTATTGGGAAAAGGTATGTCTGAGGCATCAGCACCATATGCCATAACAAGAAATCATGCAGGAACATATATACTAGCTTCTATGGTGGAGGATAATTCTGTAACATTTATCAAAAGAGATAAGGAAACAGGACTGATGGAAATTGATTTTAACCTACCTATAAGTGGAGAATTTCCAAAGGATATCCAATTTTTCCCAAATGACAAGTATTTAGTTAGTGTTAACCATGAATCTAATCAACTTACAGTATTTGAAGTTGATTATGAAAAGAAGTTGATATATATGACTCAAAGGCCTATTGATGTATATCATCCAAATTGCATTAGATTTGTTAGGTTGAAATAAGATGTATAAGTTATTAAAAATAGAAGGTAGAGCTAAAAGGGCAGAATTTGTTACACCTCATGGGACCGTACAAACTCCGTTATTTATGAATGTTGGAACAGTTGCAGCTATTAAAGGTGGAGTTGATGCTTACGATTTAAAAGAAGTTGGTTGCCAAATAGAGTTGTCTAATACATATCATATGCATGTAAGAACTGGGGATGCCCTAGTTAAGGAAATGGGCGGCCTTAGGAAGTTTATGGCATGGGATGGGCCAATGCTGACTGATAGTGGCGGGTTTCAAGTTTTCTCTTTAGCAAAGATGAGACAGATAAAAGAAGAGGGGGTATATTTCAATTCTCATATTGATGGAAGAAAAATCTTTATGGGGCCAGAAGAAAGTATCCAAATACAATCAAATTTAGCTTCTACTATAGCCATGGCTTTTGATGAGTGTCCGCCATCAAAGGCTGATAGAAGTTATATAAAATCATCAGTTGATAGAACTACAAGATGGCTTTATAGATGCAAAAAGCAGATTGAATATCTTAATACATTAGATGATACCTTAAATAAAGAGCAGATGCTTTTTGGAATAAATCAAGGTGGAATTGAAAATGATATTAGAATTGAACATGCAAAGATAATTAGTGAACTTGATTTGCCAGGATATTCAATTGGAGGATTGGCTGTCGGTGAAACTCATGAAGAAATGTATAATGTTTTAGAGGAAGTTGTACCATATTTGCCTAAAAATAAGCCTACATATCTTATGGGAGTTGGAACACCAGAAAATATATTAGAAGCTGTAGAAAGAGGAGTAGATTTTTTCGATTGTGTATATCCTACAAGAAATGGTAGACATGGACATGTATATACTAATAGAGGAAAGCTAAATTTATTTAATAAGCAGTATGAAAAGGACGATAGGCCTATAGAAGAAGGATGTGGATGCCCTGCATGCAAAAGATTTAGCCGAGCGTATATAAGACATTTATTAAAGGCAAAGGAAATCCTAGGTCTAAGACTATGCGTATTGCATAATTTATATTTTTATAATAAAATGATGGAAGAAATAAGACAGGCCTTAGACGAAGGAAGATTTAAGAGCTATAAAGAAAAAAAGATATTAGGAATGAGAGGAATGTAATTTATGCCAGTAATGTTATTATTATTGTATGTAGTACTTATAGGAGGTATGATATATTTTATGTCAATACGTCCAAATAAAAAGAGACAACAAGAAAAGAATCTAATGCTTCAAAGAATAAAAGTTGGCGATAGCGTTTTGACAACTAGTGGGTTTTATGGAGTAATCATTGGGGTAGAAGAAGACGTAGTTGTACTAGAGTTTGGTAATAATAAAAATTGTAGAATTCCTGTAAGAAAAGAAGCAATATTAGAAGTAGAACATAAAGAAGAAAATTAATTTGACTACCGGAGGGAAGGTATGAAAAAATATCTGATTATACTCGTATGTGTTTTTATATTAACTGGCTGTGCAGATACAAAAAGCATTAAGCCTAGTATAGATAGTGATATTAAAGAGAAAAAACATATACCAGAAAAGATAGTTACATTCTCACCGGTAGTCATTGATTTTTTAAATGATTATGATATTGATATAGACGTATTATCAAGTAATAATTTACCTAAGAGACTTGAAAAAATAGCAGATGATTTATTCAGCGTTGATCCCTTTTTTGTAGCGGATAAGAATAAGATTAAAGAGTTTAAACCGGAATATATATTTTTAAGTAGTAATGATGAGTCTATACTTACACAAATTTCAGGCTTTGGGAGAATAATGAAGCTAAATCCTATGGATGAAAATTACTATGAAAATTTAAAATCTAATTATACTATGCTTGCAAATATCTTTGATAAAAGTAAAGATGTCAATTATGATTTGATGTATATAGATGAAAAGAAAAAACTTCTTGAAGAAAAAGCTCAAAAATATGGATTTACATATCTATTAGATGATTATTTTATACGAAAACATAAAAATGAAGATATTAAAATGCCAGAGTTTGATGATGAAGGAAAGAAGTTTATAAATATTGATGATACGAGTGAAGATAGTTTTGGCAACTTGAATGAGTATAGAAGTAGGATAGATAAGATTTTTAATGAAATTGAAAAGGAGATTAAGAATGTCAAAAGAAATGGTGCTAGTAATTGATTTTGGTGGGCAATACAATCAATTAATTGCAAGGAGAGTTAGGGAGAACAATGTATATTGTGAAGTATGGCCGCATACAAAGACATTGGATGAAATAAAAAGTGTGAATCCAAAAGGTATAATATTTACTGGTGGACCTAATAGTGTTTATGAAAACACATCTCCAACAATTACTAAAGAAATATTTGATTTAGGAATTCCTATTTTAGGGATATGTTATGGTTGCCAACTTATGTCTCATCTTCTTGGTGGCGTTGTAAAGACTGCTCCAGTAAGTGAATATGGAAAGACTGATATTAAGATTAACAAAAATTCAAATTTATATAGTGATGTTAATCCGGAAACAATTGTATGGATGAGCCATACAGATTATATTGAGAAGGTACCAGAAGAATTTGAGATAACTGGACATTCAAGTGTTTGCCCTGTTGCTTCTATGGAAAATAAGGATAAAAAGCTTTATGGGGTTCAATATCATCCTGAGGTCATGCATAGTGTAGAGGGGCAGAAGATATTAAGAAATTTCTTAGTAAATGTTTGCGAATGTAGCTGTGATTGGACTATGGATTCTGTAGTGGAAACTATGGTTAAAGATCTAAAAGAAAAAATAGGGGATAAAAAGGTTCTTTTGGCATTATCTGGTGGAGTTGATTCTTCAGTTGCTGCAGTTTTAATCTCTAGAGCTGTAGGTAAACAGTTGACATGTATTTTTGTTGATCATGGTTTACTTAGAAAAAATGAAGGGGATGAAGTTGAGGAAGTATTTACAACTCAATACGATTTAAATTTCATAAGAGTGAATGCTGCTAATAGATTTTATGATAAATTAAAGGGTGTTGTTGAGCCAGAAGCAAAGAGAAAAATTATAGGTGAAGAATTTATTAGAGTTTTTGAAGAAGAAGCCAAGAAAATTGGTGCGGTAGATTTTTTTGCACAAGGTACAATATATCCTGATGTTATAGAGTCTGGTCTTGGTGAATCAGCAGTTATTAAGAGCCATCATAATGTTGGTGGATTACCAGATTATGTTGATTTTAAGGAGATAATTGAGCCTTTGAGAATGCTATTTAAGGATGAGGTTAGAAAGGCTGGTTTAGAGCTTGGTATTCCTGAAAAGCTTGTATTTAGACAACCTTTCCCAGGGCCAGGGCTTGGCATAAGAATAGTTGGAGAGGTTACTGAGGAAAAGGTACATATTGTTCAGGACGCTGATGCTATATATAGGGAAGAGATTGCAAAGGCAGGATTAGATAAGAGTATAGGTCAATATTTTGCAGCTTTAACAAATATGAGATCTGTTGGTGTCATGGGTGATGAAAGAACTTATGATTATGCAGTATGTTTAAGGGCGGTTAATACTTCAGATTTTATGACTGCTGATGCGACGGAAATACCTTATGAAGTGTTAAAAACTTGTATGAGTAGGATTATTAATGAGGTTAAGGGAGTCAATAGAGTGATGTATGATTTGACTTCTAAGCCACCTGGAACGATTGAGTTGGAGTAACAGAAACAAATATATTACTGTTACGAAAGCTTTGAAAACAGTGGGTTTTAGCGAATTAACTGTGCAAAAAATCTTTGGTGATACTATTTTGATACTAAAAAGCTGAAAAAGTGGGTTCAAAAGGGAGTTGTTGAATTGAGTGAGTTTTACGAACGATACTTATTGACCGAATGGCAATAAGGTAGGAGATCATAGAAAGCCTTCCATCGTTTTGGAGGGAGGCTTTTGTGGAAAGTAGATAATGGTATATTTGAAGTTGTAGAGGAGGTGTAAATATGGGATTTTGGATCTTTATGTTCATTATTACATTATTAATACCTGCTGGGTTATTATTAACTTGGTATTTATGCCCAAAGTTCAAAACGATTAATAATGCAAGTGGGTATAGAACGAAACGTTCTATGAAAAATCAAGATACATGGGATTTTGCACAAAAATATTGTGCAAGAATGTCGATATATATGTTTTTTCCTTCGTTGATATTGGCAATTTCAATTATGCCTACAGTGATTAGTAAGTCAATTGATAGTATAGGGTGGATAGGACTTGGTATTACAATAATTCAAATGATAAGTTTTGTTGTAATTATGATATCTACTGAAAAAGCTTTAAAGAATACCTTTGATGAAAGAGGAAACAGAGTGTAAAACAACTTCCTATTTATAGGGAGGGATAAATCTCGGTCTCATTTAAATCTTCGAACAATTAAAAAACAAAGCACATGACTTTAAGAGTAAAATCTTTCAGCTATGTGCTTTTTTCTGTACTTATTTTATATCCGGTGGAATCTTAGCGGTTATGCCTTTTTTATAGAATTTCACATTGCTTTCTTCAAAAGGTATAAAAGTTATAATAAGATTACCCAATTTGTTGCAGATAAATGGTTACACTTTGCATTAATTAAGGTAATCTTTTTTGATATAATTCTTTCTTGTAAAGGAGTGAATTATATTGAATACAGCAGTTATTAAAATAAATAATTTAGATCAGGCTC